>JBBITB010000011.1:2435-85337 GCA_037440985.1 Microcoleaceae cyanobacterium bin_387 | reverse complement strand
TTCCTTCTTCCCTCTTCCTTCTTCCTTCTTCCCTCTTCCTTCTTCCTTCTTCCTTGTTTTTATACTCCCGCGTGGCCTAAAGCTAAGGCTGCGACAAGCATACCAAGAACAAGGAAAGGTTGAGCACTGGCTTGATATTTAACATCATTTTCTAAAGGATTGCGTAGGAAGTACATATCCTGAAAGGTAATTTGTGGGATCACAAATAATAATAGGATTGTCGCGTAGAGGTTTTGATGAATCGTGAGCAGGTAAAGCCCGATCGCGATTTGGAAGACATCAATCATCAAAACACAAATCCACGCGGCTTTATCAACGCCAAACATCACAGGTAAAGACTTTAATCCTAATTGTCGATCGCCCTCCACACTCTTAAAATCATTAACAATGGCAATGCCTAAACCCGACAAACTATAAAATAGAGTCAAAATGACAATAGTGACATCTAATTTACCAAATAATGCTTGGCCGGCACACCAAGGCAACGCGATATAACTCGCGCCCAAGGCATAATTCCCTAACCAGCCATTTTGTTTTAACTTTAATGGAGGCGCGGAATAGATATAAGCCAGAAAAGTCCCTAATAAAGTTAATACTGTCATTGTGGGGAATTCATGGCCAGCCCAAACATCTAAAAGATACGCGATCGCCAGTCCCGCGGCTAATAAGACAAAAATTTGGGTGACAACTTGAGGAATAGAAATCGCGCCAGAAGGGATTGGGCGATAGGGTTCATTAATGGCATCAATTTCCTTATCGTAAAAATCATTAAGGGTTTGTGTATAACCTGTCATCAAGGGCCCAGTCATTAACATACAAGCCGCGGAAATTAAGACATTTTCTATAGTCCAAGAAAATTGACCCGAAGAAGCCGCGCCACAGAGAACCCCCCACATTAAAGGAATCCAAGTAATGGGCTTCATTAATTGCAAACGAATTTTCCAGATAGACGTTTCCCCAGAGTTAGCCCCTTTCATCCCTAATAATTGACGAGTTTTCGCGTCGCGATCGTTAGTAGTAGGGGTATCGGCAGTCGTTTCGGGGGAAACTGGAGAAGGTGGTAAGTCAGACATATTAGTTAACGCGATCGGTATAGCAGTAAATTCATGGCAGAGGGTGATCCGAAAAGAAATCCGGTTTCTGCCTTAGTTCTAAATTCTGACTAGGATAGCACCAATCTTCCCGTCGCGTGATGATGTACTCCCATTACTGTTGATGATTTGTAAGGAATAAAAATTTAATGTAGTGCCGGCTTCCACCAGCTTTGGGGGCAATGGGAGAAACTACCAAGGGAGCATCTCAGATTTACCTTTAGGGTAGTTTGCCCTATAGACATCTTTCAAAAATAAGGTGAAAGGCAGGAATAACGTAAAAGGCAGGCAGGATGCCTACCCTAGCATAATTTTGGGAGATGGCTTATGAAGATGTTAGGTGTGAAATACCGCTTGGATTATCCCGAAGACCTTGCTAAACTAAAGCACTGTAGAAAAAATCTATTAATTGATCAGAGGTGTACGCGTGCTAGACGAACAAGCAAAAAAGACTCTTCTACGAAAGATCCCTCATGGACTTTATATCTGTGGAGTCAAAGAAGGTGAAGAAGTCAACGCGTTTACCGCCAGTTGGGTGATGCAGTCATCCTTTAAACCACCTTTGGTAGTTAACTGTGTGCGCCAAGATTCCAGATCCCACGCGATGATTAAAGCCAGTGGCGTTTTTGCCCTCAGTTTTCTGGAGGAGGGCCAAAAAGAGCTCGCACAGAAATTCTTTCAACCCCGTCGTCGCATCGAGAATAAATTTGAGGATGTGGAATTTTACACAGGGCCCGAAACTGGTTGTCCCATTATTTCCGATACCCTTGGTTATGTGGAATGTCAGGTAGTCGGTGCTATTGAACATGGCGATCATACCGTGTTTGTGGGAGAAGTCATTGGGAGCGCGATCCACCGAGAAGGCGATCCCCTTTTATTAGAAAGTACAGGTTGGAATTACGGCGGGTAAATTCTCCTGGGGTGTTGGCGACACCAATAGACATCTCCCAAAAATAAGGTCCCTAGCAGGCTAATGCCTCAATCCTAGGCAAATCCCAGGCAAGATGCCTCGGCCACAATAGTTGTTGGAGATGTCTAATACCACATCAAAAATTTTCCTTCTTCCTTCTTCCTTCTTCCTTCTTCCTTCTTCCCTCTTCCCTCTTCCCTCTTCTTTAAAAATATGCCCTTAATTCAAGTAAAAACATCGATCGCGCAACCGGATCAAGCCATTGTGGAGCAACTCCTCAAAAGTCTATCCGCGGAGTTAGCCAAACAAGTGAGTAAACCAGAATCCTATGTAATGACAGCCTTTGAAGCAGCCGTCCCCATGACATTTGGGGGAACCTTCGATCCCGTCTGTTATCTGGAAGTGAAAAATATTGGGACGATGAAACCCAACGAAACCAAAGCCATGAGTCAAAGCTTTAGCCAAAAGATTAATCAAATCTTAGGAGTCCCCGTTAACCGCATTTATATTGAATTTGCCGATGCCAAAGGCGCGATGTGGGGCTGGAATGGCTCCACCTTTGGCTAAGAGTTCTCTCATCTCACCCGGAAAACTTTAAAATTCTTTACATTTTATACGGTTATGTTACTATCTGGGTGTTTGAAAAGGTTAATGAGGAGTAGCGATAGCTATTCCCGTGGTGTGAGAAAAAAGTGCAGGAGTGCCAAATCGGATGTCTCATAAGTCTAGCAATGTCAATTCCCATCGTAATCAACCAGAACCTCTCCGCATGGGGGTCATTGGTGTTGGTAATATGGGTCAACATCACACGCGAGTCTTGAGTTTCCTAAAGGATGTTGAATTAGTAGGCGTTTCCGATGTTAATGTCGAGCGCGGAATCGATCTTGCCAGTAAATATCGAGTTCGCTTTTTTGAAGATTATCGAGATTTATTAACCCATGTTGATGCAGTTTGTATCGCGGTTCCTACCCTTTTGCATCACTCCGTAGGAATGACTTGTTTACAAGCCGGGGTTCATGTCTTAATTGAAAAACCGATTGCAGCTAGTATCTCGGAAGCGGAGTCCCTGGTAAATGCCGCGGCTCAATCCCATTGTATTTTACAAGTGGGTCATATTGAGCGTTTTAATCCCGCGTTTCAGGAATTAAGTAAAGTCCTGAAAACAGAAGAGTTACTCGCGTTAGAAGCGCACCGTATGAGTCCCTATTCCGATCGCGCTAATGACGTGTCAGTGGTATTAGATTTAATGATCCATGACATCGACTTATTATTAGAATTAGTCGCGTCTCCGGTGGTGAGATTAACCGCCAGTGGCAGTCGTGCATCAGGATCGGGTTATTTAGATTATGTCACCGCGACATTAAATTTTGCGAACGGTATTGTGGCCACTTTAACATCGAGTAAAGTGACTCACCGCAAAATGCGTTCTATTGTTGCCCATTGTAAAAATTCTCTTACGGAAGCGGATTTTCTCAATAATGAAATTTTAATCCATCGCAAAACAACGGCTCATTATGTGACAGACTATGGTCAAGTGTTGTACCGTCAAGATGGTTTAATTGAGAAAGTTTATACGAGTAATATTGAACCTCTCCATGCAGAATTAGAACATTTTGTCAACTGTGTGCGCGGTGGAAATATGCCTTCCGTGGGTGGTGAACAAGCACTTAAAGCCTTGAGACTGGCGAGTTTAATTGAACAAATGGCCTTAGATGGTCAAGTTTGGGATGTTAAAGAGTCGGAGCTAAATTTTAATCGTGCTACCGTGAATATCGGGTAGAAAAAATCTTAATTCCTTAGCCTCTTTTTCGACTACGAACCTCACAATGCTCTCACATAATAAAGGTTCGTGGTTAACTCCTTTTTGGATGAAAATTTATGAAAGTTAAGCAAGTTGTCAATTTGCATAAAGGAAGTACCTTTTTTGTCGTTTTGGGGCTGATGTTTGCCTATCAAAATTTTACGTTAGGGCCTTGGGTATATCTCGCGTTGCATGGCACTTATGGTTTTTTATGGTTATTAAAAGATCGTCTTTATCCTGATAAACAATGGGAGGAAGAAATTTCTTTAGGAATGGCGATTTTCGGGTTTATGGTTGTTAATCTTTACTGGATCGCGCCTTTTCTTTTAATTAGTAGTGGTGTTGTCCCTCCATTGCCATTAGTGGCAGTCGCGATCGGGCTTAATATTGTTGGTGTATTTCTGGCTTACGTCAGTGACGCGCAAAAATATTATACATTAAAGTATCATTCTGGGTTAATAACAGAAGGATTATTTGCGCGTTGTCGTAATACCAATTATTTAGGGGAAATATTGATTTATTCAGCCTTTGCCCTTTTAACAGAACATTGGCTACCGTGGTTAATTTTAGCAGGTTTTATCGGGTTATTATTCTTCCCAAATATGCAGAAGAAAGAGAAGTCTTTAAGTCGTTATCCTGAATTTGCCGAATATCAAAGTCAGAGTGGGCTGTTGTTTCCGCGACTGTTTGGTAGTACGATGGTTAAGGAATCAGACTTAGGCTCTAACCGGGTTTCTTGAGCAAATTTTGTGCTTTGAGGGGAAAGATTTTTATGGTTGTTGGGTTGAGGCACGAAACCCAATAAATGCGGGTTCTACCGAACAAGTATGCTTGGTCTACAGTCGAAACAGCCAAAAGCGAGAGTTAGCAAAGGTTTGATTTTCTGATAGTTCGATTTTGATAAATTTCTTGGCAAACTCTTACTGGTTATGCTTTTTCGCGATTTCTTAAATACTAAGTTCGGTAGAACCAAAATGCCTTGGGTTTTGCTTTCCCCCCGCCTCAACCTACAAAGAAATAGCTGGTGGCTTTCCTTACTGGATTAGGTAGGTTTTAAATCCTCTCTGCCAAAGCCGTTTCAATCACTGCTATCTTAGGAAAAATGAACCGCTAGTGCTGCAAGATCAGGGTTTTGATAATGCTTAATCAAGCATTTTACTCGCCAATCACCCTTACCCTTGCGGCAGTACCCAAAATTCATTAAGCCACAAAATTCGTAAAATCTTTCGCACTCATGAGCGAGTTAGAAACTCCGGGTAAAATGGCTAAAATTTCTCCGGTATTTGATACTTTGATCTCCGTACCATTATTGAGAGGCTCGATCGCGAGATCATTAAAAGTCAACCCCCCTTGCAATGCGAGTTGATCCACACCGTCTTGAAAATCGGTAATAGTATTCGTGCCCTGATTCGGACCTAAGACAAAAACATCTTGCCCCTTACCACCAGTTAAAGTATTATTACCCAAGCCACCGATTAAGACATCAAGCCCTTTAGCTCCTATTAATTCATCATTTCCATCACCCCCTTGAAGGGTATCACTCCCTTTACCACCGATAAGAGTATCATCTCCTGAACCTCCCGAAATATTATTGGGTAAACTATTCCCGATGACATCATCATTACCATTAGAACCCACCAAATTTTCAATTTTTGTGTCAAAGCCCAGATAAGTACCAAAACTATTGGTTGGGTAAGTTTGATTCGGATCAGCGCCCGCAGGAATTTGTGACTTTTCTAAAGTATAGGGTAAAGAATTTAAAGCACTTTTTTTAGTGAGAATTCCCCCCGGATTCATATCAAAATGATAAGTATCATCCGTGGGTAAAGCCGAAAAATCTAAGCCATCATTCCCATTAGCATCCCAGATCGTAGCCACCACATTGTTAAAATTATTGCTATCAAATTTGTAGGTGTTATTACCACTAGAAGTCTGAGGCTTGCCATAGAGAAACTGTAATGCTTCAATATCATAGGGCATTAACGTGCGAGGTTCTTCAGCATTCGGATCACCGGCCGTTGCACTTCCTGGGTTATAAGACATAAGCGTATTTCGGCTATTATCTTCAGGAAAAGGTAAAAATGGAGTTTCCCCCGGATCTTCGTTATCGTCACTTCCCGCATTATAATTACCAGGATGTTTCAAGCCCAATGTATGACCGATTTCGTGAATTAAGGTAGAATAACCATAACTTCCTGGCCCACTAGAATAGGCCGTACCAGGATCATTTTCATTCTTCGCGTTAAGATGAATAGCTCCTCCCCGATCTGGGGTATTTGGGTAATAACCATAAGCATTGCCATTAGCTACTCCATCAGAAAACATAATACGAATATTACTCGCGGCCGAGTCGGGTACTTCTTGAAAATTCAAGGGTACAACAGTGCCATAAACATCTTTAAAAATCTGACGCACATTGGCTTTAATTTTGTCATTAACCTCTTGAATATTCGTTTCTGGTGTTTTGCCACTCATATTAGCCTTATAAGTGGAGGCGGTTTCAGGTGTGACAAAACTATAAGTGATTGTGCCACCAGGATTCACATTCCATTTGACGGGCTGTCCGGGCTTATTGGAATCTTCAATCAGTAAAGGGGCGATTCTAGGAGAGTTGGTGACAGTCGTCATAATACATTACCCTAATAGAGAAAAAATTTTTATATGGAAGTATATCACCTCGGAAAAACATAGACAACAAAAAAGGTGGGGATTGCCCACCTCATCAATTCTTACACACAAGAGATCAGACTATTTCAGAATGTTCATCGACTCTTTGACTGTGGCCGGACGATTACCGACATTGCCTTTCAATACAGAGAGAGCACGCGAATAATAAGGATCTTCAGGGGTCGCGATCAGAGAAGGTTTATTCATTAATGTGCGTTTCTGCGCGTCGGTTAATTCCACCTTAATATCCGGTGTTACTCCTTTGTGACTAATATCTGTACCATTAGGTGTGTAATAATGCGCGATCGTCACCGCTAAACCGGAACCATCGGAAAGGGAATGAACCGACTGCACTAAAGCCTTTCCAAAGGTTTGAGTTCCCATAATCGTTGCCCGCTTATTATCCTTAAGGGCGCCTGATAAAATCTCACTAGCACTCGCGGAATTATCATCTACTAATACGACTAAAGGGAGATTAGTAATCGCGGTGCGATTAGCCCGCATTTCTTGGCCATCACCTTGACGATCGACGGTACGCACGATCGCGCCAGTATCCATCCACATTCGAGCAATATCAATACTAACTCGTAATAGCCCACCGGGGTTGCCGCGTAAATCTAAAACAAAACCATCTACTTTTTGTTCTTTGAGTTTCACAATAGCCCGTTGCATTTGTTCCCCTGCATGGGCACTAAACTCTTGTAAGCGGATATAACCGATACGTTGTTGGCCTTCTTGTCTCAAGTTATAACGTACAGCCGCGACTTCAATACGAGCTCTGGTGAGAGTCAGGGTTAAGTCGGGTTGATTCTCACGCCCTAAACGTAGACGTACTTTCGTACCTTCGGGGCCACGAATCAGTTTAGCCGCGTCCGCGACAGTCATACCTTCCGTTGACTTATCATCAATAGCTAGAATGCGATCACCAGCTTGAATTCCTCCCTTAATCGCGGGAGAATTTTCCATCGGCTCGGCGACAGTAATGGTTTTCGTTTTTTCATTCAATTCTAGTCTCATACCCACCCCCGTCAATTCCCCGGAAGTTTGGTTAGTTAAGGCCTCATACTGTTTCGGGTCCATGAAACGAGTATAAGGATCATCTAATTTTTCCAAGGCCTGACGTAGGGCCGCGTAAGCTTCATCGCGAGAAGTATAATTTTTGCCCAATAGCTCTTGACGAGTGGCTTTCCAATCCACACGATTAAACTTAGGATCGACAAAATCCCGGTTCACAATTTGCCATGCTTCATCAATGACTACCTTCGGACTATCTTGCAAGGCAGCACGGACGGATTGACTGAAACCAGGCATTAACAGGGAAATCGAAGCTGTGGTTGCCAGCGCGCCACTAAAAAGAGCCGCTTGTAATAAGGAAAAATGTCTTGGGGCTAATTTCATCGAAGTTTGCTCTCGATTGAAGGATTAAAAATTGTGATTTTAGATTCAACACTAATCTACAATCACAATAGAGATAAGTCGAAGGCATCAATACCGTCCTATATGCCAGTTTAACTAGCGTCTATCAAAATCGCCAACTTTTTGCGAAATTTTTTCTTAGATAACTACTACAAGTGTAGGTGATATGACTCAGGAAAAGCACACCCATCTCAAACCTCCTTTTCCTTGGGGGTTATCTCTGAATATTCTTATGATTTTGGGGGCTTTAGGTGCTATAATTTTGATGGCGCGATCGCAGCCTTGGCTCAAGTATCAGTCTAGCAATGAAACACCGTCGACCCATGAAACCCCCTCCAGCGCGATCGTCTCCACTTTTAAACAAGAAACGCAACAAGAAGCATTACGTCTGAAATTACTGAAAAATACTCCTACTTTTGGCTTTGATAACCTCATGGCTGACTGGACATTTTTAAAATTTTTGCAGTATTTTGGCGATGATAAAGCACGTGCTGTAACGGGATATGCTCTTAGTGAAGATTATTTTGAGATTATTACTCGTCACGATCCACGATGGGTAGATAGTTATTTATTCTCATCAACCGCGATTTCCTATTATTTGGCTAAACCGGAAAAAACGATAAAGTTAATCGATCGCGGATTAGAGAAACTTTCTCCTCAGATTAATCCCAAAGCATGGCAAGTACCACGCTTTAAAGGATTGGATCAATTATTATTATTAGGAGATGTACCCGGAGCCATTGCATCCCATGAAAAAGCCGCAGAATGGACTTTAGGAACACCGGATGCCCCATTACAACCGATTTTCCGAGGAATTGCGGATTTTTTGCGCCGCGATCCTCAGAGTGAAAAAATCCGTTTTCTGAGTTGGAGTCAAGTTTTTAACGAATCTAGGGATAAAGTAGTGCGTCAACGAGCCAAGGAAGCATTGCTGAAGTTAGGCGCGAAAATGGATATTGATGAAAATGGGCAAATTCGTTTTACTCCTCCTACCACTAAGTGATTGAGGACGAGGGAACTTCTGATGCGGTGGCTCCTCTATCGCAGAAGGAAGAAGGCACAAGGAAGATACGATCAAATCAAGAGTTTGCGCCCTATTCTTCCTTGACTGTCACTAAGGGCGCGATCGTCACTCCAGTAGATTTCCACGGGGGTGGTATAGCAATTCTCATACTGATAGGGAAATAAAATAAACCACCAAGACACAAAGGGGTAAATTTCTCTAATTTTCACAGACTCTCTATTTTATGTCCAAAGTGCCAACTGTTATCAAACACCGTAGGGACACGGCAATGCCGTGTCCCTACGGGGATTGAACGATAAGTAGCAATATTCCCTATTTTAAGTTTTCTAAACCCGCGGTAACTTTCGCAGACTCAATCCGATCACCCTGTTGAATTTTATCAACGGTATCCATACCATCTTTAACATTTCCAAAAACAGCATAACTACCATCTAAAAAAGGTAAATCTGCCAAAGCAATATAAAATTGAGAAGACGCGGAATCAGGATTATAAGCACGAGCCATCGCGACAGCCCCACGAGTATGACGTAAGGTAGGTTTATCTTTAATTCCGGCCTCTTCAAAAGTGCGACTATAGAGGATTTCTTTACCTTCTTTCGGTTTAATTTCTAAAGGAATACGACGCTCAGAACCCGTCGCGGGATCGATAAAACCACTCATGCCCAATTGTGCCATAGGCACTTTTTCATCCTTACCTTTAGGATCACCACCTTGGACAACAAAGGGCTGAGGTTCACGCACAACCCGATGAAAAGGTAAACCGTTATAAACTCCACGTTGTACTAAGTCAATAAAATTTCCCGCGGTAATGGGAGCATTCGTACCATCAACTTCGATAGTAACGGGAGAACCCTTGATAATCATTAAAACTGTAGCTTTCCCTTCTAAACGCGGTAACTTCTTTAATGACTGAGGTGTATTTTGGACTAGAGGAGAAGGGGAGAGAGACTCAGATTTGGGAGTAGGACTTTCGAGGGTGTTACTAGCCGTAGAATTACTACTACAACCCGTGAAAAGTAATGAGGAAATGACCAAGAAAGAGAAAAGCAAATGTGGTAAATTTAATCGTTTCATTGTGGTTGAGGTCTGGAATCATTCAGCCTTTTTAATTAAAGCCGATCGCGGTCACAATTGTGGTCGAGAAGAAGCGAATTTGAACAATTATTCCCTGGTTGTGCCAGGGAACAGCTCACTCTAAAAATCTAACATCAAAAATCTTTAAGTAAGACCTTCGAGAGGAACGCGAAGAAATTGGGCTAATTCCGCGGCTTGGGTTTCCACTTCCGATAAATCGAGGGGCTGTCCGACTCGTGTGAGGGGATATTCGCGACGATCCTTCAATTTCAGATAAATAACACGACGGGGATTAAGACCTTCCTTAATGTCCACACGCACAGACTGGACATCTTTGGTTTGAGACTGAATCTCAATTTTGCGGTTTTTCCCCGGAAAACCCCAACGGAAAAGGAGAATCTCCCCAGTTGTCCCATTAAATTCGTTATAGCCACCTCCCACATCTAAGCCAATGGTGAGCCAGAGATAGAGGGCGAAAAGGGTTCCCGCGACCCCATAGAAAGTCATCGCGATCCCTTGGGGGAAGAAAATTAATTGAGTGGGATCAGCAAAGGGGAGAAGATTCACTTTGTAGTAACTCGATAGCCCCGATAAGAGGAAACCGACTCCGCCCATACTGGTAATCACTGCCCAACAGTAGTTACTGAAGCGGCGAGAGCCTAAGACATTCTGGCGAATCACACGATCGCGGGTAGTTTTGGTTTGTTGACTCATAAAATTTGACAGTGTTTTAGCTCAAGCGGGTGAATTGCCAATTTTGTTAAGATGTAATATATAGTTATGTTAACTTACTGAGAAACCCAGTCTTTTCAAAAAGAGGATTTCAAGGGAGTCAACAACCGCCGTTTGCTCGGAGTACCGATAATAACGGGGGCACGAAAGAAGCCCTAGTTTACCAGACTCAGGTAGAAATACCTAGGTTTCGGAGTCTCGTTGGTTGACTAAAAGCCGCGAGGCCATTGCTTTGTCAGCCAAGAATTACAGGCGAGCGAAGATCCTGAGTGGGAAACGTTCTATACTAAGAAAATTCTGCTCAAGGAGGGCATCCGGGTTTGGATGTCACTTCAAGCCCCAGGATAACTTCATCTTCCCCGAAGAAGTTCTGTCTCGTGGTAATGCTCTGTAATATTTTCGGAATCTGGATTTGAGATGATTCATCTTAAGTCCAACTTCATCCCCATTTAGAAATCCATATTGATGGAGGTTATACCGCGTGGTAACGGTCTCTAATTCCTATGTAAGCGGTCGTGACCAAGCATCCACTGGGTTTGCCTGGTGGTCTGGGAACGCTCGTCTGATTAATCTTTCCGGTAAGCTGCTGGGAGCCCACGTTGCTCACGCGGGCTTGATCGTATTCTGGGCTGGAGCCATGACCTTATTTGAGGTGGCTCACTTTATCCCCGAAAAGCCTCTGTACGAACAGGGCTTTATTCTCATGCCCCACGTCGCGACGATTGGTTGGGGTGTCGGACCAGGTGGAGAAGTTACTGATATTTTCCCCTTTTTCGTGGTGGGTGTTCTCCACCTGATTTCCTCCGCGGTTCTCGGTTTGGGCGGAATTTATCACGCGGTGCGTGGTCCTGAGATTTTGGAACAGTATTCCAACTTCTTTGGTTATGACTGGAAGGACAAGAACCAGATGACCAACATCATCGGTTATCACCTGATCATCTTAGGTTTAGGTGCATTTCTGTTGGTGCTTAAGGCCATGTTCTTTGGCGGTGTTTATGACACTTGGGCTCCGGGTGGTGGTGATGTGCGGATTATTTCTAACCCGACATTGAACCCCGCGGTGATCTTCGGCTATCTGCTTAAATCACCTTTTGGTGGCGAAGGCTGGATCATCGGTGTCAATAACATGGAAGACGTGATCGGTGGTCATGTTTGGATTGGTCTGATCTGTATTGCTGGTGGTGTTTGGCACATCTTGACTAAGCCTTTTGGTTGGGCTCGTCGCGCTTTGATCTGGTCTGGGGAAGCTTATCTTTCTTACAGCTTAGGTGCGTTGTCTTTGATGGCTTTTATTGCCACTTGCTTTGTCTGGTTTAACAACACTGTTTATCCCAGCGAATTCTATGGTCCTACCAACGCGGAATCTTCTCAAGCGCAAGCTTTTACGTTCCTGGTGCGTGACCAACGCTTAGGTGCAAATATTGGTTCTGCACAGGGTCCCACTGGTCTTGGTAAATATCTCATGCGTTCTCCCTCTGGTGAAATTATCTTCGGTGGTGAAACGATGCGCTTCTGGGATTTCCAAGGTCCTTGGTTAGAACCCCTGCGTGGTACGAATGGTCTGGATCTGAATAAGATCCGTAATGACGTGCAGCCTTGGCAAATTCGCCGTGCTGCTGAGTACATGACTCATGCTCCTAACGGTTCTATTAACTCCGTGGGTGGTTTGATTACTGAAGTTAACGGGTTTAACTATGTTAACCCCCGTGCTTGGTTAGCTGCTTCTCACTTTATCCTGTCTTTCTTCTTCTTAGTGGGTCATTTATGGCACGCGGGTCGCGCTCGTGCTGCTGTGGCTGGCTTTGAGAAGGGTATTGATCGGGAAACGGAAGCGGTTCTGTCTATGCCAGACCTCGATTAATATTTTGGGTTTATGCTTTGTGAGCTCCTGTCTTTTGACAGGGGCTTTTTTTCGGCTTATTGATAACTGGAAAAAACGCGATCGCGCCTTACACAGGGAAATAAATTATAGTGCGACAGGTGACACATATTGAGGTTCTTAATTGCACAAACCTTCTTCCTTCTTCCTTCTTCCTTCTTCCTTCTTCCCTCTTCCTTCTTCCCTCTTCCCTTAATTGCCATCAAAAACCAAATAGCCACATCCAAATTGGGATCGTGAAGAGCAATGCCGCGCAGCCAATGGCTACTGTTGTTACCGCCAATTCGCGATCGAGGTTGAAGGCTTCTGCTAATAAGGTGGTACTAAAAGAAGGGGGCATTCCCATTTGTAGTACGAGTAATAGTCTTGGTGGACCAGTGATGCCAAAAAACATGAGTCCCGTGCCAACGACTAAGGGAGTTAATAACATTTTAATCGCGAGACAGGTTAATCCTTGTTTGAGGTTTTGCAAAGATGTTAACTTGCTTAACTGCATTCCAATCATCATCAGAGATAAAGTAATCACACACCAAGCTCCCGTTTGTAGAAATCCTTCTATGGGAGTGGGGAGGGGAATGTGCCGCGAGAAAAATCCCACGGCAAAAGCCCACAGAGCCGGATTTTTTAAGATCGCCTGAATTGGACCAAACCACCCTTGGAGCTTTTTCACAGTGCCATAGTGAGACGCGAGGACAATTCCTAATATATTGACTCCCATTGCTGTCCCTAGCAATTCGTAGAAGAGCCCCCAAGCAAAGTATTCAGTACCTAATAGTGACAAGATGACAGGGATGCCCAAAAACGCGGTATTGCCAACCATCATAGCCAAGAGAAAACTGCCTTGTGTTCGTTTGCTCCAAGAGGTTTTTAACTCTGGGCGATCATGGGCGATCGCGGCTCCGGGATCGAGTTGAGTGACATATTTGATCCCGCGAGAAATTGCCTTGAGCCGCTCATCGCTTACCCCGATGTCAATCCAGATCCAAGCTAAACCTGCACCTACTAAGATCGCGATCCATGCCGTCAAGGGAGCAATAAAAATCGCGCCAGATAGTTGAGCACGGCGCATGAATGCGATAATGCTAAAGGGTGTTCCCACAAAAAATAGAAATTTGCCTAAGTAACTAGAAGACGCTTTGGGCAAAACCCGACCGAGAATGAATCCGGCTAAAACTCCCCCGATTAAACGGGTATAGAGTTGAACAATAGGATTTTCTAACGTTAGCATTGTTTGATAAAAATTAAGAAAAAGAGTAGAACTGGTAAGGCTTTTTCGAGATAAATCTCATCAAAAAAGTAACCATTCGTACATTCCTGTCATCACTGTAGCAAGTTAGCCATCTTCCTAGTATAATTCTCACGGGGATACCGTGACTTTTTCAGGGGGAATTAGAAACGGATTATTAAGGCAAGCTTGTCACGAGCAATTTCAGCAAGTAAGGGATATCCGCCGTCAGAAATCTTAAAACTTCATAAAAATTTACCTCCTGGGGAGAGTGAGTGAGGATTAATCATTTTTATCTGTTCTAAAATCAAATAGTTAAGCACAAAAACTCATGTTCTGGAGGATAGTGAATAGTAGTTATCACAAGATTAATGTATTAATTATTGGTACAGGGATGTATGTTTGCGGGCGCGGTACTGAGGGGTACGGGACGATACTGCCCGCGGTCATGCAGGGATACCGCACAGGACGGATTAACCAAGTAATCGTTGCCAGTAAGTCTGCTGAGTCATTCTTAACTTTTGATAAGAAGCTGAGGGACTTGCAAGGGTTATTGGGGATAGAGATGCCTTATCTCTCATGGGCACAAAACTCCGGTACAGAGACTCATGGTTATCAAGACGCGATCGCGTCTTTACCCGATCCCGGCGCGGTGATTATCAGTACGCCAGATAGTTTGCACGCGGAGATGGCTCTGAGCGCGATCAGCTCCGGCAAGCACGTCCTCGTAGTTAAACCCCTTTGCCCTACGGTAGCCGAAGCTCAACAACTGATCCAAGCTGCTGAAAACGCGGGCGTTTACGGTGCAGTAGAATTTCACAAGCGCCTTGACTGGGCTAACTTGCAACTGCGTCAGACACTAGAGAGCGGTGTGATTGGCGATCCGCTATACTTTCACGTTGAATTTAGTCAGCGCAAAAGCATTCCCAGTGACACCTTTTCCCCTTGGGTAGCAGACACTAATATTTTCCAATATTTGGGAGTGCATTATGCTGACATGATCTATTTTGTCACCAAAGCCCTGCCTCGAAGAATGTTAGCAACAGGGCAAAAAAAGTGGCTTTCTCAACAAGGCATTCCTACTTACGATGCCATCGAGGTACTTATTGAATGGTCCCCTGGTTTTACCTCTACTATTCTGACTAATTGGATCGATCCTAACTGTAACGGGGCAATGTCCCAACAGAAAATCGAAGTAATAGGTACTCAAGGGCGATTAGAAAGCGACCAAACTAATCGGGGAGTTAAGCTCATTAGTGATAGAGGAGGCATCCAAGATATTAACCCTTATTTTTGCCAGCCTTACAGGAATATCGAAACCAAATTGACTGAATATAAGGGCTATGGCATTGATAGTATTACTCAATTTTTACAAGATGTAGAATCAATGGCACAAGGTGATCATTCTCCAGCTTATTTTGAAGGTATTCGCCCTACATTTCGTGATGCTTTAGTCTCAACCGCGATCGTGGAAGGAGCAAAATTGAGCCTGGACAATGATAGCCAATGGGTGTATTTTGATGAAATGCTCAAGGTTTATCTCAACTAAAAAAAGTTGAATCGTTGCCATATAGCTAGTTGTAACATCAGGTGTATCTCAAGTTAAGGTTATGGTAAAACTGGTTTCAATTATTATACCTTGTTTTAATGCGGAAAAGTGGATAAAAGAAGCGATAGAAAGCTGCTTTAAACAGTCCTATCCCCGCCTAGAGATCATTGTTATTGATGATGGCTCTACTGATAGAAGTTTGGAAATTCTCAAAAGCTATCAGAGTAAGATTATTTGGGAAACCGGACCCAATAGAGGTGGAAACTACGCGAGAAACCGAGGGTTTTCTCTGTCTAAGGGCGAGTACATACAATTCTTAGATGCTGACGATTACTTCGCTCCTAATAAAATTGAAAATCAAGTGAAATGCTTAGAAGAAACCAAGGCAGATATTGTCTATGGGGATATCACTTATCAACATCATTTACCTGATGGTAAAATTGTTTTAGAGCCGGCTAACTTTTTTGGCATTTCTGGAGAGCAGGCAGATGTTCTGGAATCGTTGCTGGTCTATGGGTGTTTGCCTCCAGTTGCTTATCTTTTTCGGCGAGAAATTATCCTTAAGAGTAGGGGATGGGATGAATCGTTAAAGGCGGGTCAAGATAGAGATTTTTTAATCTCTCTACTCTTGAACGGTGCAAAGATTGTTTATCAATGTGGCTTTGATTCAGTTTATCGAAGGTATGGAAACGTTACAGTTTCTACTGCTAATAAAAAACTCCTAGTGCAGAGTTTTTGCCAGGTATTAGATAAAGCAGAAAATACTCTAATTTTATTTGGCAAATACGAACTAAAATATCAAAAAGCTTTGGCATACTCTTATTATTTTTTATTGCGAAATTATGCCAAAGATATTAATACAGCTTTATTCATGTCATTGATGGCTAAGTTTTTATATAGGTATGGCAAATTACCGATACAAATAATGACTAACTAGGGAGGAAATATCATTTGATTTCAATATAAAAAGTGAGGGAAAAATGCGTCATAAATTTTTTCAGTTTCTACTACTATTTCTGGTGTGTTTGGGGCTAAGTACCTGTACTCACAATACGGTTCTGGTGAGCAATCGCCCATTACCGCAACAACAGAAATCGGAATTTAGAATTTGGTGGTCCCAAGGTTTCTTGCCAGAGGAAAATGAAGTAATTGCCCAGATAAAATCCCAATGGGAAAAGGAGACAGGCTTAAAGGCAGAATTGCGATTAATCCCCAATGATTATATCCTTGATGAAGCAGCAAAAGCCCTGGAAAAAGGAACTCAGCCAGATGTTTTATTTTCTCTACGGGGAGACACAAATTTATTTCCCCTTCTGGCATGGAAAAACCAATTAGCTGATGTATCAGACTTGATTGAACCCGTCAAAAATTCTTACAGCCAGACTGCGCTGCAATCTGCCTATTATCAGAACAAAATAACTCAGAAGCGCAGCTACTATGCCATCCCCCTCGGACAGCAGACTGCCCACATTCATTACTGGCGAAATATGCTAGAAAAAGTCGGACTAAATGAACAAGAAATTCCCCAAGAATGGGATGCTTTCTGGAAGTTTTGGCAACAAGCACAAACTCGGCTGCGACAGCTTGGGCAACAGGATATTTACGGCATAGGTTTGTGTATGTCTGCTCAGGGCACTGATACTTCTTGGGAGTTTGAACATTTTCTCCTCGCCCATAATGTAAAAATAGTAGGTGAAAATGGTCAGTTACTTTTAGGTAGTCCTGAGAGCCGTCGGGGAGTTGTTAATGCTTTAAGGGAGTTCTCCGACTTTTATAAAGAGAAATATGTACCTGATGACGCGATCGCGTGGACGGATTCTGGCAATAATTCTAGTTTCTTGAATGGTCAAATTATGATGACGATGAACAGTTCGATGTCAATTCCATTTACTCAGAGACAGGAACAAAATGTCTACAATCAACTTTCCACAGATATCTACTTTAAGAAAATGGTTACTTCTACTTGGCCTTTGAAACCTGATAAAATGCCAATGGAACCAATATCGAGCGTGAAGCAGGCAATTATATTTGAAGCATCTCAACATAAAGATGCCGCGAAGAGTTTCCTGACTTACCTGCTGAAACCGGAAAATTTGAATCAGTTTCTCAAAGAGGCCAATAAGGGCCGTCTTTTTCCAGTGATGCCAAAACTTTTAGAGGATTCTTTCTGGAATAGTCCCGCAGATCCCCACATGGCGGCCGCCGCGAGACAATACGCGGGGAAAATGCAAGTCTTTCCTGTGGTATTTAACCCGGCTTACAGTGAGGTGATGAAGGAAAATATTTGGGCTAAAGCAGTCCTCAGCATTATTGAGAAGGGTGTCTCCCCAGAGCAAGCGGAGGAGGACGCGATCGCGCAAATTCAGCAAATTTTTTCCCAGTGGAAGTGAGGATCTATGAATTTCTGGAAGAGTAGTCTCTTAGCTCAACTTGTTAGCTATTTCTCTTTACTGTCAGTCGTGACTGTCAGCATTGTCGCGTGGGCAGCCTATACTCGTGCTAGGGACTCTCTACAGCTATCTGTGGAAGAGCGTCTCACCGTTGCCACCTCCCTCAAAGAATTTCAACTGAGTCAGTGGGTTAACAACCAAAGAAAAGATGTGTTGTTGATGAGTCAATTACCTGAAATTCGCACTCTGATAGAAGTATTACTGACAACAGAAATCTCCCCCACTTATCAACAAGTGCGCGAGTGTTTGCTCAAATCAGGTACAAACTTTGAGAAAGCTTCTGACTGTCTGGAAAAATCTCCCCTCGACACGATCGCGTCTCAAGATGTTACCGACTGCCTGAAACAATCTCAAGGAGATTATCAAAAAGCTTCTAATTGCTTAAGCAATAAATTTGCACCTGTCTATAGTCAAGCTTACAATAGCCTCAACCAATATTTTACTGATATTCTTCGAGTTAAGCCCAATTTAGAAAGCGTTGTCATCACGACTAATGGCGGTTTTGTCCTATTTTCTTCACAAGATAAAGCTCTTGAGGGAACTGTCAAACCCCTAGGAGATCCGGCTACTTATTTTACCGCGCAAGGGGCTGATGCCGTTGTCCCTAACTTTTATAGATCGCCCAAAACGGGAACAGCCAATATCACCTTTGCCACCCCCATATTAGATGGGAAAAGTGTGCGAATGGGCGCGATCGTGGTTAATTTAGACTTACAAGAAGTAAATGAATTGATTCGTGAAAAAACTGGCCTAGGAAAAACAGGGGAAACCTATTTAGTAGGGCGAGGCGCGACAAAAAATGTATTTATCTCTGGGGAAGCAGAGGCGGGAAATAAAGATGAAGGGGTGCAAAGTGATGGGATTGACGCGGCAATGGCAAGGAATAGCGGCCAAGGAATTTACAACAACTATAAAGGCATTCCTGTCATTGGTAGTTATCGCTGGCTGACTAATCAAAATCTCGCCCTCATGGCAGAAATGACTCAAGCAGAAGCCTTTGAACCTGCTAATACCCTCTCCAGAGAAATTCTGCTTATTGGGTTAAGTTCCGCGGGCATCCTCTTAACAGCAGTATATCTCATTTCTCGCCGTATTACCCAGCCCATTCTCAATATTGCTGATACAGCCATTGAGGTAGCCAGTGGCAATCTTAATGCTACTGCTCCTGTTTTGACGGAGGATGAAATTGGCATTTTGGCAAAAGCATTTAACCAGATGACTAGCCAATTAAAACTCTCCAATCAAGAACTTTCTAATTATAGTCAAACTCTCGAAGATCGGGTGAAAGGAGCTACTAGCGAACTCCAAGATACCCTTAGTTATCTTGCCTCTATTATTGACACTATTGCCGATGGTTTACTGGTAACAAATGCTGATGGTAGAATTACGAGATTTAATCCCGCCTTGGTGAAGATGTTCGGCTTGCCAGAACTCGATCTGACGGGCCAATTGGCTCAGGACATTTTCGGCCTTGAGTTATCGGAATTGATTTGGAATACAATGCACCCTCCCTATGAAATTTTTACCATTGAATTAGGGCTGGTAGGAAAAAGAGTTGCCAAAGCCTCTGCGGTGGCAATTCTTAAGAAAAATTCATCGGAGAATGAGGCGCCTATCTATATTGGTTCTGTCATATCGATCCGTGATATTACAGCAGAAAAAGAAATTGATCAAATGAAGACTGACTTCATTTCTACGGTTTCTCACGAATTGCGGACTCCCCTCACTTCTGTGCTGGGTTTTGCTAAACTAATCCATAAGAAACTAGATGAGAATATTTTCCCCATCGTACCCAGAGAAGAGAAAAAAGTGCAGCGAGCCGTGAAGCAAGTTGGGGAAAATCTCGACATTATTCTCACTGAAGGCCAACGCTTAACGACTCTAATTAATGAACTTCTCGATATTGCCAAAATGGAGGCGGGCAAAATTGATTGGAAGATGCAACCGATGGGGGTGGAGGAGTTAATTAACCGGGGAATCGCGGCTACTTCTGCCTTATTTGAACAAAAAGGTTTAGTCGCGATTAAAGATATTGAGGACGGGTTGCCTGAGTTTGTCGGCGATCGCGATCGATTGATTCAGGTGATGATTAATTTAATTTCTAATTCTATCAAATTTACGGATATGGGTTCTATTACCTGTCAGGCTGTGAGGGAGGAAAATGAAATTAAAATTAGCATCATTGATACGGGGATTGGCATTGCCGAAGCGGATCAGCCCAAAGTCTTTGAAAAATTCAAGCAAGTGGGTGACACCCTTACGGATAAACCTAAAGGAACAGGTTTAGGGCTGCCAATTTGTAAACAAATTATCGAACATCATGGTGGTAAAATTTGGGTAGAAAGTGAGCTAGGTAAGGGCAGTACCTTCTCATTTACGCTTCCTTTAGAAGTAGTAGCCACAGCAGAGACGGGCATTAGTCAGTTGGATATGAATGCTTTCCTTAAGCAGTTAAAAGAGCACGTTTCTCAGACTCCAAACGCGACTGAAAAGCAACAGAAAACTATCTTGGTTGTGGATGATGAGGAAAGTATCCGCCATCTATTGAGGCAACAATTGGAGGGGGAAGGTTATGCAGTTAAAGAGGCAAGTAATGGCAAGGAGGCTGTTGATTTAGCCAAACAGGAGATCCCTGATCTCATTATTTTAGACGTGATGATGCCAGACATGAATGGGTTTGACGTAGCCGCGATTCTGAAAAATAATCCCACGACAATGAGCATTCCCATTGTGATTAATTCTGGGGTGGAAGATAAAGAGCGGGGATATCGCATCGGGGTCGATCGCTATTTTGTCAAGTCGAGTGATTCCGAACCCATGCTCAAGGAAATTAGCTTGCTTTTGTCTCAAGGTACTTCTAAGAAGAAAGTGTTAATTGTGGATGAAAATGTATCGGATGCCCGGACTTTAGCTGAAGCACTCAAAGTGAGAGGTTATAATGTTACGGAGGCTCTGACGGGAGAGGAGTTTAGGCAAAAAGCGATGTCACTTAAACCTGATATGGTGATTGCCAACGCGGATATTTGGCAGAAGTCTGAGGTTTTCCAAGCTCTGCGATTTGAAAAAGACTTAGAAAATACTTTTTTCCTGATGCTAGGAGAAAATAAGGTAGAGAAGACTCAGGTAGATGCGAAAAAAAATGAGTCAGATTAGTTTGAAACGCCTGGTGGCAAATAAAGAGGTATCTATTCTTATGGATACTCTCATTAACTCCTTTGAACTCCCGATCGCGATTGAAACAGTAGAGGGTAAGTTGTTATTGGGGAACCCTCACGGCGACAAACTGCCTGAATACGCGATCGCGGCCAACGGAGAAGTGATTGGCTGGGTGCGGGGCCATGAGAAAGGGGACGCGATCGCCTCTTTACTAAACTATCTAGCTGCACAAGAATTGGAAAAAAAAGCTCTCGCGAAGGAAGTGTTAGATAAGTATCGAGAAATTCACCTACTCTACGCTCTATCTGACAAATTTACCGCGTGTTTAAACCGAGAAGAAATTGCCAAATTGGTCATTGATGAAGCCCACAAAATCATTCATTCGACTAGCATTTCATTAATGTTATTAAATTCCGATCAAAAACTGGAAATTGTCGCGGCTTTGGGGGAAGAAAGCCCTACTAAAAACGTCTTCAATCCAGGGCAGGGTATCGCGGGTTGTGTATTGCTTTCGGAAACTGGGGAAATTATCAATGATGTGGAAAATGACCCCAGATTTGTACCGGGGAATAATATTATTCATTCTTTAATTTGTGTCCCCTTAAAAGGTGAGAAGGGAGCGAATGGAGTGATTAATATTAGCTGTAATGAGCCTTATAATTATACTTCCCAAGATTTGAAGTTGGCGACG
The DNA here is from genome assembly GCA_037440985.1 of Microcoleaceae cyanobacterium bin_387. Lineage (GTDB taxonomy): Bacteria > Cyanobacteriota > Cyanobacteriia > Cyanobacteriales > Microcoleaceae > JBEDKD01. The sequence continues at coordinate 63,672 of JBBITB010000011.1, read as the reverse complement.
GGTTTTGCTTCTCTGGCGGCGGCCGCGATTGAAAATGCTCTGTTGCACGAAGAGAAGCTACGAGAAGATCGGATTAAACATCAACTAGAACGCTATATACCGATGCAATTGGTGAATGCTATTATTGCAGCTAAAGACGGAGATATTTCTTTTGCACCCGCGAAGAAATCTATGACTATTTTGTTTTCAGATATTAGGAGTTTTACTACTAAATGTGAGGAACTCCCGCCGGAGATGATTGTGAGATATTTGAACGAGTATTTTACTCAGATGGTGGATGTGATTTTTAGCCACGAGGGAACGGTAAATAAGTTTGTTGGAGATATGATTGTGGCAATGTTTGGAGCTCCGGCGAATTTGATTGATAATGAAAAACACGCCATCAACGCCGCGATCGCGATGCAGTTACGCCTCAGAGAGATTCCGGTTACTTGGATTCGGGAGAATTTCCTCACCGGGATTGGCATTAGTTCGGGTGATGTGGTGGTGGGCAATATCGGCTCGCCTCAACACATGGATTATACCGCGATCGGCGATGAGGTGAATTTGGCATCACGTCTCCAAAGCATCGCGCAGGGGGGGCAAATCCTCGTCAGCAGTAGCGTTTACGAAGCCGCGAAGGACAGTTTCACCTATCGAGAAGTAGGCATGATTAATGTTAAGGGCAAACGCAAGAGTGTGACAGTTTTCGAGGTAATATATTAGCAATGGCTAGAGGCTAATGATTAAGGGCTAATCCAGGGAATAATTAGCAATTAGCAAAGCACTGGTCAATCACCTATTAACAATGGGCATCTAACAATGGCTCCCAAAATTTTAATCGTAGATGACGAACCTCACATTAGGATGCTCTTAGAGCAAACCCTCGAAGAATTGGAAGATGAGGGTGTCGAGTTGCTGACGGCCGTAAATGGCGAGGATGCGTTGGAAAAAATTAAATTAGAGAATCCAAACTTGGTTTTTTTGGACGTGATGATGCCGAAAAAAAACGGTTTTGATGTTTGCAATGAAGTGAAAAATGTTTGGAAACTGCTAGAGGTATATATTATTATGTTGACGGCAAAAGGGCAGGAATTAGAGAGAGAGAAAGCGAAGGAAATGGGGGCAGATTTGTATATGACGAAGCCTTTTGATCCTGATGAAGTTTTGGAAAAAGCCAAAGAAGTTTTAGGGATTTAATCTCGAAGTAGGGACACGGCAGTGCCGTGTCCCTAACTGGTATTAGATAAGGAAACGTGATCTGGAGGATAAAAAAGTCCCATCCTATTTACTTCCAAATAGCCATTGATTAGCATTGTCATTGTAATTTGTTATTCTAACCAGTCTCATCATAAGCAAGTTTGATTCCATTGAGTCATTTTTGTGAAGCCTTGGCATAACAAGTATCGTGTCTATTTACCCCTTCAAAAAAATTAACTTGAGAATTTCTCGACCATTATGCTATAATTATAAAATTAGTCCTATTTATCCACCCCAATACTATGACTGAGACAGAATACATTGATGAACTAGAATGGACTCCAGAAGCTAAGGAGAAACTGAAAAATATTCCCTATTTTGTTCGTACTAAAGCTCGTCAACGCATTGAACAATTAACTCGTGAAGCTGATCAAGATATTGTTACAGTTGATATCGTTGAACAAGCCCGTTTAGAATTTGGTCAATAATTCCCTATTTCTCTTAAATTTAACTCTTCTCTCGGTGACTTACTGGAGAAGTAAACGCTTTTTTTAGCCCACAAAATTTAATCAAAAACATCAGGGAAAATGCCTTATATCAAAATTCGTGACGTTGATCATTATTATGAGTGGATACGTCAGACAGATAACTCTCTTTCTCACAAAAAACCTGTTATGGTTTTTCTGCATGGATGGGGAGGCTCTTCTCGTTATTGGCAAACAACGGCTTCTACACTTTCTGCACAATTTGATTGTTTACTTTATGATTTAAAAGGGTTTGGACGTTCTCGTTTACTACACAAATCAACAGAATCTAATTACGAATTAGACACTTATGCTCAGGATTTATCTGACTTATTAGATGCTCTACAATTAGATAAAGTCTATATTAATGGTCACTCAATGGGCGCGTCTATTACGACTCTTTTTGTGAATCTTTATCCCCAACGAGTTCACCGTATAATTCTTACTTGTAGTGGTATTTTTGAATACGATGAAAAAGCTTTTGAAGCCTTTTATCAATTTGGGGGTTATGTTGTTAAGTTTCGTCCATCTTGGTTAACATCTATTCCTTTTGTTGATCAAGTTTTTATGGCACGTTTCTTACATCGTCCCTTGCCAAAAGAACTAAATCGCGGGTTTTTAGAAGATTTTTTAATGGCTGACTATGATGCGGCTAAGGGAACTATTTTTGCATCGGTTAGTAAAAAAACTGCCGAAGAAATGCCCTTAGCTTTCTCTCAACTTAAAATTCCTACTCTCTTAATTGCGGGTGCTTACGATCAAATTATTCCTGTTTCTTTAGGAGAAAACGCGGCTAAACTCAATGATTTAATCGAATTTTCTGTGATCCCTAATACAGGTCATTTTCCGATGTTGGAAGACGCGAATACTTATATAAAAATAGTCCGTGACTTCTTTTGTGATATCTAGGTTGGGTTCAGATTTCGGAATTAAAATTAAATAACTTGAGTATTGGGTATGTGTTTTCGGGATGTAAAAGTAGGCCTTAAGGATGCTCTACTTTATCAAATTTTAATTTCTGACATAACTCTAGCTAAAAATTACGTTTTTTCTTCAACCCAACCTCCTCCAAAATGATTAAGATTTACTGGACTCTTTTGAAACTTCTTGTAATACTTGCTCTACGCGATCAGCTTGTTGGTTTCTACCCTGTTTAATAAATAATTCTTTAGCTTTTTTGAGATTCGCGATCGCTTCGTCTTTTTTATTCTGCCCTGGTTGCAATAAACCTAATCCTAAATTAGTTAAAGCATCAGGGAAATCAGGATTAATTTTAACCGCGGTACGCCATTCCGCGATCGCGCCATCCATTTCACCATTATTTGCGAAGGCAATACCTAAATCATTATGGGCCTTGGCATGATCCGCATTAAGAGAAATAGCTTTCTTTAATAGATCGATCGCGTCACTATTTTTTTGTTGAGTTAAAAGAAGAGAACCCAACTTATAATAAGCCTCAGCTTCCTTGGGATATCGCTCAATTAATTTACGATAAAGAGTTTCCGCATCAGCAACATTACCATCACTATAAAGAGAATTTGCAGTTCTTAAAATCGTAGTATAACCCCTCCCCGCTTCCACACATTCCTTATCTTTATCCTTTGTCGGTTTAGCCAATTTTCGACAAGCTTTTAATTCACTTCCCTTCACCTCATAAAATATTTGATCTGGGGTTATAGGTGGTTGAGTCGTGTTAGAACCCGAATTCTCTGAACGTTGGGCTAAAACCGGTTGAGTTATGATCAAAGGGAATAAGCTTACTGTCGTCACGAGAGACAAACTCAGTGTAAACAGTGAGCTTACAGAGGATATATTTTTCGGGGTTTTCGGTGGCATAATAATCAAAATGGGATAGAGTTGCGTCAACCATAGCCAAGGGCGGAGGGTAGAACGATTAAAGAAAAATTGTAGCATAGTTGTTGAGAAAAAACGGGTCTTTTCGTCAATGATTGTTCTAGGGAAAATTTGCACGTTAAGATGGGGACAATCGATAGATATGGACTCTTCTCCCCCTGGGGAAGAGAGCCGAAACCTGATCTGCTTTTTTTTCCGCGCAATTTTCACCTCTTACCGGTTTTTCCTATGTGGTTATTCTCGTTTTTTTTATTCCTGATCACAATTATATTCTTTTTGTTTTTAAGTTCTGTAAAAGTGATTGTTCAACCGAATCAAGCGATCGTTGAGCGTTTAGGTAAATACAAGAAAACTCTCAAACCCGGTTTAACTTTTATTTGGCCTTTCATTGATAAAATTGTTTTAGAACGACCGATGACTGAACAGGTATTAGATATTAAACCTCAACAAGTCATTACTAGAGATAGTGTTTCTCTCACCGCGGATGCGGTTGTCTATTGGCAAATTCGTGATCTGAAGCGTTGTCATTATGAAATTCGGAATGTCGAAAATGCTATTCAGACTCTGGTTGTAACGACGGTACGTTCAGAAATTGGTCGCATGACTTTGGATGAAACTTTTTCTTCACGTAAGTCTATTAATAAAGCTTTATTACAACAATTGGATGAGGCGACAGATAGTTGGGGAGTTAAGGTGACTCGCGTGGAAGTTCAACAAATTACTCCGGCTAAAACTTTATTAGAATCAATGGAAATGGAACGAGCCGCGGAAATTCGTCGACGTGCCGCGATCTTGGATGCGAAAGGAACCGCGGAGGCGATGCAAGTGTTGGCACAAGCATTAAATTTAGAGCCTAATAGTCAGGAATTTTTGAAGTTTGTTATTGCCCAAAAGTATGTGGATGCTAATCAAAAATTAGGTTCCAGTCAAAATTCTAAGGTGTTATTTATGGACCCTAATTCTTTAAATCGTTCCTTAAATCAGTTATTAGGTGATAAAACGGAATCCGAACCGGAAAAAAGCCATGAAATTAAACCCGAAATTAAACCCGAAATTAAACCCGAAATTAAACCCGAAACCAAATAGTATAGCAGTCCAAGCAGATGTTAGAACCTTCTTCTTCCTTCTTCCTTCTTCCTTCTGCGATAAGAAACTTTAATTTTTTGTTCTCCAGATCGCGTCGGCGACACGGGTGACATCGGACATTTCTTTGACATCATGGACTCGGAGAATATCGGTATAATGAGCGATCGCGCTGACGCAGGCGGCCGCGGTTCCCCAAACTCTTTTTTGAGGATCGGGTTGCTCTAAAATATTACCGATAAAACTTTTTCGAGAGACTCCGATTAAAATGGGACATTTTAACCTTTGAAATTGAGGAATTTCTCGTAAAATTTCTAAGTTTTGTTCGGAGGTTTTAGCAAAACCTATCCCCGGATCAATGATAATTTTTTCGGGGGAAATACCGGAATCGATCGCGGCTTTTACTCGTTCTTCTAAAAAGGTATAAATTTCACCGATTAAATCCTGATAATCGGTGAATTGCTGCATATTTTGGGGCGTTCCTCGAATGTGCATTAAAATTAAAGGAACTCCTAAACTGGCAACGGTTGATAACATTTTTGGGTCAAAAACTGCCCCGGAAATATCATTAACAATATCGGCTCCGGCTTCGATCGCGGCTTTTGCTACTTCTGATCGGGTGGTATCAATGGAAATGGGAATAGTCCCAAAACCATCTTGCCGACTTCTCATTCTTGTGATAATAGGAATCACGCGATCGAGTTCTTCTTCTAAAGAAATTTCTATCGCCCCTGGACGAGTTGATTGACCGCCTATATCAATAATATCAGCTCCCGATTCTATCATTTTTTGTGCTTGATTTAAAGCCCTTTCCAGGGAATTAAATAAACCCCCATCACTAAAACTATCGGGTGTGAAATTCAAAATCCCCATTAAATAAGTCCGAGAACCCCAATCAAATCTGTGATTTCTAATTATTAATTGTCTCATATTTAGGGAATTGGTAATAGGGAATAGATAATGGGTAATGGGAATGGGTAATCGGTAATAGGGAATGGGTAATCGGTAATAGGGAATGGGTAATAGTTAACCTTCTTCCTTCTTCCTTCTTCCTTCCTTCTTCCTTCCTTCTTCCTATTCCCCATTACCCATTCCCCATAACTTATTTGTAATTGACAATACGAGCAAAACTGTTAGGTTCTAAACTCGCGCCGCCAACGAGAACACCATCAATTTCTGGCTGTGCCATAATCTCATCAATATTATCAGGTTTCACGGAACCGCCATATTGAATGGGTACATCAGGATTGGTTAATTTACTACGAATTAAACCAATGACACGGTTAGCTTCTGATGATTCGCAAGTCTCTCCAGTACCAATAGCCCAGATCGGTTCATAGGCAATTACTAATTGGTTTTGATCGACTCCAACTAAGTCTTTTTCTAATTGGGAAAAAATCAGAGATTCGATTTGATTAGCATCTCGTTGTTCCTTGGTTTCACCTACACAAAGAATGGGGATTAAACCATTTTCTTGTGCCGCGAGTAAACGTTTATTTACGGTTTCATCTGTTTCTCCAAAATATTGACGGCGTTCACTGTGGCCTATCACCACATAACGCACGCCAAATTCGGTTAACATTTGCCCGGAAATTTCTCCAGTATAAGCACCGGATTTTTCCCAGTGAACATTTTGAGCACCTAAGCGGATACGACTGCCATGTAATGTCTGTGACAATATTGCCAAAGCCGTGAAAGGTACACAGAGAACGACTTCCCGATCGTCGGGAGTCTCTGTTAATTGGAGTGTAAACCCCTTTAAAAACTCCATAGCTTCCGCTTGGGTTTTAAACATTTTCCAGTTGCCAGCAAGAACGATTTTTCGCACGGTTAATGATAGTAAATTTAGGAACTATTTGATATGCAATTTTCTATTTTAAGGCTTGAGGGTACTCTCTCGACATATTACCTTGATAAATTGATCGGGGCTGATCCTCGCTCCGGGCTTCTTAACGTAATTGCGTCATTTCAGCTTTTTTTGTTTGTCCTTTTTCTGGGAAGGCGTGATCGCGTTTCCCTTTGACCTGTTGATTCATAAAAAGGGTAAAATGTCAAGGGGTAAGACAGAGAAACCCAGATAATATTAGAATAATATTTAGTATATAGCATTTTTAAATGAGATGTAAATGCAGGGCTGTGAGCCCGTCACAGGCAAGATGCCTGTGCCACAAGTTTTACCTCTCAAAGATCAACACTATATCGAAGTTAAAAAAGAGGAAAAAACCAATGACAAATTCGGTAAAATCTCAAATTCCTGTGGCATTAACGATCGCGGGTTCTGATAGTGGAGGTGGGGCAGGAATACAAGCTGACTTACGGACTTTTGCTTTTCATTGTGTACATGGAGCCAGTGCTTTGACTTGTATAACTGCACAAAATACGTTAGGGGTAACACGGGTAGATGCAATGCCCCCTGACGCGGTTACGGCCCAAATTGAATCTATTGTCACAGATATTGGTGTGCAAGCCTTTAAGACGGGAATGTTATTAAATAAGGACATTATGAAGGAGGTTGCTAAACAAATAAAAGAGTGGGATTTACCCAATTTTGTCCTTGATCCGGTGATGGTATCGCGGACGGGAGAACGTTTAATTGATGAAGACGCGATCGGGATTTTACGCCATGAATTAATCCCTTTAGCAAAGATTATCACACCGAATCGTGATGAAGCTGAAATTTTAAGTGATTTAGAGATTTTTTCCGTGGATGATATGGAAGCTGCCGCGTATAAAATTCATCGTTTAGGGGCGAAAACTGTCTTAGTTAAAGGGGGTGGTATGAAGGGGGAATTACGGGGAATTGATGTTTGGTTTGATGGCAATCATCTCCAACGGTTAAAAACGGTACGGGTAGACACTACTAATACTCATGGTACGGGTTGTACTTTATCTGCCGCGATCGTGGCTAATTTAGCATTAGGGAAAGAGTTATTTGACGCGGTGAAAGAGGCTAAAAGTTATGTCACTACCGCGTTAAAATATGCCTTAAGTATTGGGAAAGGACAAGGTCCAGTCGGTCACTTTTTCCCTTTGTTAGAAAGAGAATAAAATCAGTAGGGACATGGCACTGCCGTGTCCCCATTTTTCAGGAAAGAAAGGAAAGCTCCCAATTAGGTGAAAAGCTATTTTTTATGCAGTGCAAGCGTCGCGATCACGAAGGAATTAAAATTCAATAAAGTAGTGCAGGCATTGTCCGTGCCTTCGATCTCAAATGCTCCCTGATTAAGCCAATAGTCAAGTTATTTAATTTCCATTTCTAAGGTAATTTCCCCTACCAGATGTTAAGGAAATTTAGCGAGCCAGAGGCTTGCACTACTATTTGGGCCAATTGGGCAGGCAGGATGCGTACCCTACAGTATAAAAGACGCGATCATCGATCACAAAAAAGCTTTCTTTTCTTCAAACTTGCTCATATTGTTTTTCGGCATTTTCAGCACATTTAGCCTCAGCTATCAGTCGCTACTTTTGGGAATTAGCCATAATTAACTCACACATTTCTCTAGTTTTTTGTTCAGCTTCTTTGGCCAGTTCCAGAATGTCTAACAATTCTTTTTCATCAATTTCTTTTTGTCTCATTGCAAAAACTCCAAAGGCAAAAACAAGTAGTTGAACCACTATAAAATTTTCAGGAAACTGATTGAGAATAGCCCTCGCGAGACTCAGTCCTTCCGTTGCATCCTGCTCGATTTGATCGAGTTCTTGGTTCACGCGTTGGACAAGTTGGGTTATTTCTGATGGTATTGGCATAATAGATGATTTTACGCCGCTTCTCATTATACCATTTAATTGCTGTTTTTTCAAGAATTTAGGGAAAATAAGCGCGTTTTTTTTTGAGGGAATTTTATCCAGTACAATACTGACCTCATCCCACCTCATAAACCGGGTAACGAGGAGCGCGATCGGCCTAATCAATGACTATTTTTGTTACACTAACTCCGCTTCTCGAATCTTTTCCCTATTACCCAATCCCCAATCCCCAATCTCCATTACCCATTACCGCTCTTTTGAGTAAAATCTAATTTAGCGCGTAATTCATCCTTAATGCGATTTAAAATGGACTCTTCATCCAAAGATTCTAAAATTTTAGTAACGACAGCTTTAGGGCCATCATCTCCCCAAGAAGCACCATTAGCTAAATAAGCTTTGGTAATTTGTCCAATAGCATAGGAAGATAAACCCGCGATACCTGCTTGTGTCATCGCGACTGATAGATAAGGAATTAAAGATAATCCCCCTGTCGCGGGTGCAGCAATTCCGAAGACTCCTTTTAAAGAACTTAAGCCAAAATTGACTAATAATTCACTCGCGGTAATTCCTCCCATACTCAAGGCAATTTTTTGTAATAATTCCACCGCACCGGATTCTGTCATGGGAATGCCATAAAGTTTGGATAAAATTAAAATGAGAGTGACATCGATCGCGGCTCCACTAAAAAGATCAATAACGGTGATGGGGTTAAGCGCGATCGCGACAGATTTGGTAATAACACCATTCCAAATAATACGATTAGCACTATCTTCTCGAATGGCCATTTTACGTTCAACTAACTGTTCATTAACTTCACCTGCATAGAGCATAGTATTGAGCGCGACTAAAGATTTACCCTCCCGATCTAAGATTTCCAAAATTTTTAATTTTAATTGATCAATTTGGGGAAGTCCTCGGGTAATTTTCACCGCGATACTACCATCAGCACGACGTACCGCGTCAGGAACTAAAGGGGAGGCTGCGGCCATGACAATTTCATCGGGAGAAAGTAATTCTTTGACTCGTTCATCACGGATTTTCTCATAAATTATCATGCGATCGGTATCAGGATATTGGTCGATTTTATTAAAGACTAATAACATCGGTTTACCCGCGTCTCGCAATTGAGAAAGTGCTTGATATTCAACTTTCGTAATATCACCGGAAACGACAAATAAAATTAAATCCGCTTGTTTCGCAACTTGACGGGCTAAAGCTTCCCGTGTTTCTCCATCCACTTCATCAATACCCGGAGTATCAATTAATTCAACTTGGGAAAGACGATAAATAATAGGAGATTTACCGTGATAAATATCCTCATCTCCAGAGGACTGAACATCCCATTGGCCAATGGTAGTGGCGCGAGTCACGCCATGAATGGGACCAGTTTCAAAGATATCTTGACCTAAAAGGGCATTAAGTAGGGAGGACTTACCGCGTCCCACCATGCCAAAAACAGCAATTTGGACACTAGCCCGTTCTAGTTTATCCAACATTTGGTCTAGGCCATTAATTGCGGGTTCTAGTCCCTCCCTTTCTTGGGGGGTTAAGTCCAAATGGGTAACAATGTCGCGTAGGGTGTCCTTCGCGTGGCGTAAGTTGAGTTCGGCTTGAATGTCGGCAAAACTTAAGATAGTATTATCGAGTTCGCGATCGATTTCCATTGGTTTTGGGGTAACATAACTCTGTCTTTCAAGACCATTATCGCAAGGGGGAAGCTCCTTGTGTGGGAGAATCGGAAAGGAAAGACGCGATCAAGTCGCGATCGAGAGAAAATAGCTCTTACCAATTCCCTCAGAAAAACCGATGAAAGAAGGAAGTAAAAACAATCTCATTATGAGAATCATTTTTGTATCTACTTTTGCTCCCTAACAATTTCACTTTATTACAAGAGATTGAGTCACATTCATCATTTTTGATTATGTACAAGAAAAACCCTGAGTTACTCGAAAAAATTCGTCAGCAATTTAAGACAGCACCTTATCCGAGGGTGGATTTAGAAACTACTCCTAAAAACAATTGGGAAGCACTCTACCTTCATAGCCTTGTCACTCCCTATTATTTGAGAAATCAAAAAGTGATTAGCACAGAAGGAAAAGTGATTTTGGATGCGGGTTGCGGAACTGGCTACAGGTCTTTAGTTTTAGCACTGGCAAATCCGGGGGCGAAAATTATCGGAATTGATTTATCAGAGGAAGCGATAGATCTGGCGAGAAAGCGTTTAGAATATCACGAAATTGACCAGACCGAGTTTCAGGTTTTATCCATTGAAGAAGTAGGACAGTTAGGGCAAGAATTTGATTATATTAATGTGGATGATGTCCTTTATTTGTTTGAAGACATAACAGTAGGATTAAACGCGTTAAAGTCAGTGTTAAAGCGCCAGGGCATTCTTCGAGCTAATTTGCATAGTGAGCTTCAGCGAACTTCTTATTTTCGGGTGCAAAAAGTTTTCAAAATAATGGGATTAATGGATGAAGTCCCAGGGGAATTAGAAATTGAAATAGCACGGGATACGATGAGAAACCTGAAAGATGATGTCGTATTAAAAACAAGAGCTTGGAGTTTAGACTTAGAACAAGATGATGAAAGAATATTAATGAATTATTTATTTGTTGGGGACAAGGGTTATACAATTCCAGAACTCTTTGCGGCCTTAAAACAAACAGATTTAGAGTTTATCAGTATGTTAAATTGGCGTCACTGGGAACTGACAGATTTGTTTAAAACCCCGGATGATTTACCAACGTTTTTGGCGTTGAGTCTGCCGGAAACTTCTTTAGAAGAAAAATTGCATCTATTTGAACTCTTACATCCCATTCATCGCTTACTTGACTTTTGGTGTGGACATACTGACGATCGCGAATCCTTTAGGGCAATTGCCCAATGGACAGATAGAGACTGGGAACAAGCACAGGTGCATCTGCATCCTCAACTGAGAACCCCCCAAGTCAAAGGGGACTTGCTGGAGTCGATCAGTTCCCATCAGCCTTTTGACATTAGTCGTTATATTCCTTTACCCACTACAGTCCCGATCTTCCTAGAGAGTGACTTTGCCGCGTGTCTATTGCCTCTCTGGGATGGGGTACAGTCGGTGAGTACCTTAGTCCAACTGTGGCTGAAGTTAAGACCCCTAGACCCTATTACCTTAGAATCTGTCAGTTATGAGATGGCCGCCTCGGATATTAAAAGCCTCTTAATGCGACTGGAATCCTTGCTGTATGTACTTTTGGAGAGATCCTCGTGACCTGGGAAAAAAAAATTGGCGAGAGTGATATGAAAGTGTGCAAGACTGGGTAAGCTATTCTCATAAGTTAGAAATCAAGCATCCCACCCCCTGAAGGAGAACTATTATGAAGACCGAATTTAAAACCAAATTCCTGCAATACCTCAATCAAAGAAATCAAGAAGAAAAGGGCTTTACCCTGATTGAGCTGTTGGTCGTTATTATTATTATCGGTATTTTGTCTGCTATCGCGTTACCTTCGTTCCTGAACCAAGCTAACAAGGCGAAAGAATCTGAAGCCAAGCAGTACACAGGTTCCATGAACCGTGCTCAACAATCCAAATTTGCAGAAGCGGGTACTTTTGTTACAGATATTGAAAAGTTAGGGATCGGCATCAAAACTCAATCCACTAATTTCAAATATACAATTACAGCCACAGATGCGACGAAAGACGTTGCTAATAAAGGGACTCCTGTCGTTGGTGCTCTGAGAGCTTACACTGGTTCTGTAGTTGTGGGTCAAGTTGCTTCAACGAGTGAAACAACGACTTTGGCAGTATTATGTGTCACGAATGCTACTCAAACAACTGAGTTGGCAGGCGTAACAACCAACCCGCCCACCTGTGCCGCGGGTAGTGATGAAGTTAAGAAGTAAGAAACTGTTAGCTTGCTCAGGTTTTGTACCTGTCTAGCCGAAATTTCACAAAGTAGGGGTAGTGTCTCTGTACGCTACCCTATTTGTTTAGATATCTAAAATTTTTCGCTCATTAACACTTTATGTCCTCTGAGTCTTCTCGTTTTCAACAACAAGCCCAAAAATATTGGCTGCAAGGTGATTATTTTGGGGCGGCTAATCTTTATGAAAAGGCTATTGAAGCGGAGCCAGAAACGAAGTCTCTGTACTGGGAGTTGGGGTTGATGCTGCTTTTGCAGGGCCAAGAAGCAGAAGCTCAGACTACTTGGCTGCTGGCGATGGCAGAGGGGGAGGAAGAAGAAGTCGATCGCGCTACTGTGGAATTATTAGATCTCTTACAAGGGGAAGCGCAACGTCAAGAAAATTTAGCCCAATATTCGTTAGCTTGGGCAATTCGTCAACATATTCGCGAAATTAATCCCCAAGATATTAATAATATTTTAAATTTAATTGGGTTATCAATTCTGCTGAAGACTTATACAGGAGAAGAATTAACGTCTTTAGGACTTCTCGAACTGCTGCAATTAGAAGCACCAAATGATGAGGTTAATTTTGATTTATTAATGGAGGTTTTAAACGGTGTTTTAGAGTATGCTCCTTTTCAGTCATCTTCTCTGGAATTAGTCTCGGCTTCTGTGGCCCATATTTCCCAGCCTTCCGTTTTTCTGCCCATCATTGTTGTTGCTTCTCTCAAAATTTCAAATTCTTCACCACAAATAGCCGCGGAGTTACTAGAAATTGCTCGCCGTTTGGAATCTCAATTTGACTTGTCCGAGCGCTTAACTCTTTTGCATTTGTTGGCCAGTTTTTACCAAAATTCTCGTCGATACGATCAAGGCATCGAACTCGCAAAATTGTGTCTCTCTTTATCGGAAGAATTAATTGATATTGTTTATGCTAATTACAAGATGTTGCGTGGCTTAATGGGGGCTGTGGGATATTGGGATGAGGTTTGTTCGGTAATTGAGCTACATAAAAGTCAGTTGCAATCATTAATTGCCCAATATCCTCTTTCTTTGGATCAATCAGAAATTCGAGGTTTACTTACTACTACTTATTTTTTCCCCTATTTTGAGGATCGAGCACAACAGAATCGGGAACTGCAAAATCAGATCGCGCAACTATGTCAGGCGAATATTGAAGTTTACGGGAAGACTCAGGTGGAGCGATACCGGCAGGGACATTTATTACGCCAAAAAACAGCAACTCCTAAAACTCGTTTGAAAATCGGTTATTTGTCTCATTGTTTGGGCCGACATTCTGTGGGTTGGTTAGCCCGATGGCTTTTTCATTATCACGATCACGATCGTTTTGAAATTAATGCCTATTTTGTGGGTTATCGCAAAAAGGCGATCGAAGATCCCTTAGAAGATTGGTATATGCAGAATGCTGATAAAGCTTATAAAGGGACTTTTTCCACTTGGGAAATGGCCGATGAGATTTATAATGATGAAGTTGATCTTCTGATCGATCTTGATAGTATTACCTTGGATTTGACTCCTGAAATATTGGCATTGAAACCCGCTCCTGTGCAAGTGACTTGGTTAGGTTTAGACGCGTCTGGAATTCCTGCCATTGATTATTTTATTGCCGATCCCTATGTATTACCAGAGTCCGCCGAGGACTATTACAGTGAAAAAATTTGGCGTTTACCTCAAACTTATGTCGCGGTAGATGGTTTTGAAGTTGAAATACCAACTCTACGTCGGGAAAATTTGGAAATTCCCGCCGATGCTATTATTTATCTAAGTTCTCAGGTGGGCTACAAACGTCATCCAGAGACGACACGATGGCAAATGAAAATTCTCGCGCAAGTCCCTAATAGTTATTTCTTACTTAAAGGGGGTTCGGGAGAGGATTCTCATAAAAATTTCTTTATCCAATTGGCTGAAGCTGAGGGAGTTAACGGTGATCGTCTGCGTTTTTTACCTCAAGATTTAACGGAAGGGATTCACCGAGCTAATTTAAGTATTGCTGATGTGGTATTAGATACTTATCCCTATAATGGAGCCACAACGACGTTAGAAACCCTTTGGGTTGGTATTCCTTTAGTGACTCTTGTGGGTGAACAATTTGCCGCGCGTAATAGTTACACGATGATGATGAATGTAGGGGTAACGGAGGGTATTGCTTGGAGTGCCGAAGAATATATTGAATGGGGAGTGCGCTTCGGAAAAGATGAAGCATTACGAAAAGATGTCGCCTGGAAATTACGACAATCTCGCCACACTTCTCCTCTTTGGAATGGGAAACAATTTACGCGTGAGATGGAAAATGCCTATGAGCAAATGTGGCAAAAATATCTCAATTCTCATTCTTAATCTGAGTAGGGTTGCTTCAGCAGTATCTATGATTAGTTGTGCATATATTAATGAATCAGCCCCTAGAGATTAGTTTCTTAAGTCATTCTCATTCTTAATAGTTTTATAGCCCGTCGCCCATAAATTGAGCCCCTCTTGACGGATTGTCACATTGTTAAAACCCGCGTTTTCCATTTTCTGACGCAGACTTTCGGCGGTAAATCCGGTACGATGAGCCATGTAATGATTTCCCTGCGTGATCGCGTCTCCAAATCCATAGATAATATCAATGGGCGCGATCGCGCCTGCGGCAGAAACATAAACCGTTTCTTCTAATTTCCCTTGGGCGACAAATTCAGCAACCTTTTGCATATCCGGCAAAGTAATTAAAGCAAAACCACCCGGTTTTAATACGCGTATAAATTCTCCTAAAGCTTGGGGGACTTCATGGTGATAAATATGTTCAAGGTTATGGGATGAATAGACAGCATCAACCCACTGATTAGGGACAGCACTCATATCTGTAATCGAACCAATAATATCTGGAATTACCCCCGCGTCAATATCAAGTCTTACTTCTTGCCATTCATCACTGCGAAAGATTTCTGGTAACTTATCACGATAGTAAGCACCACAACCAACATGGAGGACATTTTTTTGATTTGAAGTGGTCGATAATATAGAATTAGCCAAGATCAAGGGATATTTTTCTTGTTTCTCTAACCGCTCTTTTACCACTTCTTCATAGAATTGTTCTAGGGATTGAACCGAGGTTTTATCATCAAAAAGATTTGCTTTGCGATCGCGCATTTTTTCTGAAATATCCCGTCGCCATTGGGGTTTTAATCCTAACTTAACAGCAATGTCAATATATTCGGCTTCATTATAGGCAATAGTATCCGTTACTCCTAACATTTGGAGAATACCATAGGATTGACGACCTCGCATCAATTCACCCGCACAAGTTACTAGAGGTAAATGACACGCGACAGCATCAAAGCTAGTATGACCTCCTGAAAAACTTAAAGTATCAAGAAAAACATCGCAATGGCAGAGCAAACTGGTATAATCATTCCAAGTTTGTTCATGTAAAAATACACAATAATCTTCGCTGTTTAAATTAACCGCCTCAAACGCGTTCTTTAAACGTTGACGGAATATCTTTTCCAGAGTTTGACTGGGCTTCCTAAAATAATCCGAGAAAAATCGCAAGACAAAAACAAATTGAGCTTGGGGAACTTGACGCGCAATTTCCGCGAAGATAAAGTCATGCTGGGGTAAATATTTAAAAATAGATTGACAAGAGAGATAAATAACAGCCTCTTCACTAATCTGAAAATCGGCTCGTGTTTTGGTGGGTTCACAGATAAAGGGAATAGGATAAGAAATCCCCAGATTGGGCAAACGAATAAGGGTTTCTGTATAGTGATCTTGGGCATTTTCCGGTTCAAGTAAATCACCGGATAAAAAGTAATCAATGGTGGGGAGTCCAGATGTCATGGGATGTCCCCAAGTCGTACATTGAATGGGTGCTAAACGCAAAGAGGCTAATATCGTAGTTGGCGGATACATTCCAATGGCTAAAAAGACGAGAATATGTAATTCATCTTTGATTATTTGTTGAGCCAGTGCTTCTAAATTATCCGGTATGTAATAGAAATGATTACATAAGGTTCTGATTTTTTGTGTGGTAGCATCCATCCCAAATTTGGAACTCGTCATGTAGCAATAAATCTCAAAGTTTTCTGGGTTGCTATATTGAAGCCAGCCGAGTATCCATTTTGTGGCACTGGAATTAATCATTTGATCAGATACATAACCTATCCGAATTTTGCCATTATTTCCTAGGGGGGGCATGACTCTTGCTCTGCTCCAAGCTGGATAATTAGCTGTTACTATTTTTTGCATAAATTCTCCATACTTTTGGAGAATTTCTCGATCATTATAGCCGGTGAAAGCTAGATAAAAATTATTTAATTTATTCGCTGCATCTAGGGCTTTTATTCTGCCTTCAGCACAGTCTAGTTGAGTTTGGTTAATAATGTTATTTATCTCTTTAATTATTTGTTCTCTGTAATTTTTTATTTGTTCATGGTTTTGATAAAATACGGGTACGAATAATTTTTTTCGTAGAGCCAAAAATAAATTATCGGGATATTTGAGTGTGGCTTCATTCAGGAGCGTGATCGCGTCTTCATCGCGACCACTTTCATGGAAAATAGAAATTAATACGGAATCTAATTGAGGAGTGTCAGGATTAAACTTAATTCCTTGCTGAATAATTTTGATACTTTCTTCTTCCCGATCTAATCGAGTCAAACAAGTGGCAAAGGCAATATAATCATCAGGTTCTACTTTTTCGGTTATTTCTAATAATTGTTCAAAATATTTAATGGCTTCAGTTAAATCTCCTTGACGATAGTAGGAAAATGCTAAATAATTAAGGGATGACACGTGATCGCCTTTCCCATCATAAGCTAAGGAGAGATTATATAAAATATCTGGATCGCGGGGTTTGAGGTTTAATGCTTGTTCATATGTCTCAATGGCTTCATCCCATTTTTGAGAAGCCATCAGAGTATTTCCTAAATTTTGATAACTGCCAAAATCTTTAGGCTTGATTTCAATGGCTCGATGATAAATCGCTTCGGCTTCCTCTAATTGTCCGGTTTGTAGTAAAATATTACCGAGATTGTTATAAGCATCAATATTTTCTCGATTGAGCGCGATCGCCTGTCGATAAGCTTTTATTGCTAACTCTTGATTAGATGTTTTCTCAAAGATTAATCCTAAGTTATAATAACAAGCAGCATTATCCGGTTCGATTTGTAGAGATTGGGAAATGGCCTCAAATGCCTCCTCATATCTTTCACTCAAATAATATAAAATTCCTAAATTCATCAAGGTGCGAGAATTATTATTGTCATACATTAAAAAAGTTTTATACTTTTGCTCTGCTTCTCTAAAACGCCCTCCATGAGTTAAAATTCCGGCTTCGGCAAAAAGACTAGAGAGAGCTTCCTGATGCTGTTTTATCTCATGATCTTTCAAAGATTTGACAAATTTTTGATGGGGTTGGCGCGCCACATTCAATTCCCCATTTAATCTATTAACATCCCAAGTAAGAATAGACACACCATTCCAAAAACTTTCATCAAAATATTTGGGAGTTTGCCAATCTAAAACTACTTGACTTTGGTAATGAGTTGCTGTAAAATCAAATATAGCCTGTTGAGTATCAGGAAAATTAGTATTGGTGAAAATGAGAATGGCTTGCTCTGCTAAAAAGGGTTTTACTAAAAGTAAAGCTAAGAATATTGAACGATAATTATACGCGGCATCATAGAAATAAACGCCAATTTTTTCTTCTAAACCTATTGTTTCTAGCTCTTGAAAAAAATGGGTAAAATCTTCCTGGGCAAAAAATACTTGTTCATCTAAACCAAAATTTGATAAATTTTGTTGGAAAATGTCTAAGGTTTCCCCAGAGTGATCAAATTCCGAAAAATCATCGATCGCGTAGGCTAAACAATCAGGATGATCCACAAGTGCGCCGATTAAAGTCGCGCCGCGCCAGCAACCGACTTCACAATAAACTTCACCAGGCTTCAAACATTCTACAGCCCAGTTGAGCAACTGCATAATATTAGCCGTTGTCATTCCCTCGACTTGTTGTAATACCGTGGTAAATTTTTCAGATTTGGGTTTAACAGAAGGAAGATTCCAGTTTTCGTAAAGAGAGGATAATGTTTCCAGAAATCTTTGTACATCCATGAGTATTACCTTTTATTTATTGATAGGGTAATTAATTGAATTAAAATTATTGAGATCAAACCCAGGAATTTGGGATAGGTTTAAGAAATCTATCACCGCCTTATTTTCATGCTCTAAAATAATTCTACCAACGAGGCGGGGTTTTAGACTTTCCCACTGGAGGTTATTCAAGGTTCCCATGAGTGCGATCTCAGGGCCTTCTGAAACGTCCAATTCTTCTGTCATCAATAGATTCATTGCCACACTGGATAGGGCGAGGGTTGCCTCTTCTTCTGAAATCTTATCAAGGTAAACCAGCAGGGTAATTTCACCTTTTTGGGGATGCGTCGCGATCGCCTTCACCACTTCTTCTAATTCTAACAATAAAGAGTCTTCGGCACAATACCAATCAGGAAAAATAATCAAATTCCATGTCTTTAAATTTAATTTAAAGAGAGTCGCGTCTATCAAAGCCGAACTCATAATCTTTGCCATTTTTGACCAAGAAAAGTTTTGAGAATGTGATAAACCTGCCGTGATTAAAGCTTGAGAAACTTTGGGTTTTTGCACTTCACAAAGGGCTTCGGCTAGTTCATCTACATCATTATCCTTGATGTATAATGCCGCGTCTCCTGCGACTTCAGGAATAGAAGCATTAGCACAAGTAATCACAGGACAACCGCAGGAAATCGCTTCTAAAACAGGTAAACCAAAACCCTCATATTTGGAAGGATAAACCAGCGCGATCGCGCCACAATAAGCTAATCTCAATTCCTCATCAGTAAGAATGAGAGGATGAATAACCGAACCCCCGGTATAAGTACGAAATTCTGGATTTAATATGACACCACTTCCCGTACAAATAATTTCAAAACCTTGTCGGCTTGGCAATTTTCCAAAGGCTTCAAAGAATAAGGGCGCATTTTTATAATTACTTCCTGAACCGACTAAAATAAAATAAGGTTTAGTAATGCCGTATTTATTTTTAAATTGATTAACTTCTTCAGAAGACGCGGGAGAAAAAATAGGGTTAACCCCACAATGGGCAACGGTGACTAAATCAGGGGAAATCTCAGGAAAAAACTTAACAAGATCCTTCGCGGTATTTTCCGAAATAGAAATATAAGCACAAGCATGACGAATTCCATAATGTTTTTCTTGCCACATGGGTTCATTCAAATTACCCCCTAAAACTTCTGGAATCATATCATAGGCCATAAATACAGAAGGTGTTGATAAAGGAGTCGTGTAGTAAGTTGAGATAAATAAATCAACCCCCTCTTGATCACAGACTTGTTGTAGCATTTCTCGATCCGCATCCGTATTGCCATAATCATAGGGTGGGATAGTTACATAGTTAATCCCCTCAATTTTGGGAGCACTTCCTACGCGATCGAGTACGATAATATTTTCAGCAAAACCATTGATAGCCCATTCTTCTAATAATGAACGCCAAACTCGAGCAATTCCCGTACTATACAATTGAAAAAAAACACCATCTATGGCAATTTTGCTGTTTTTTATGATCGTGCTATATTCCGTATTACTTTCATTATCTTCGATGATATACCGATCATTTTCTGGAGGCGGAAGTTTACCTATCGCCTTTAAATAATCTTGGGTTAATAAAGATTCTTTTTGGCTGATATTGCCCCCATAACGTAAGGTATTTTCAAATAAAATCGGGGAGATTTTTTGGGTAGTAAGCAAATGTAGAGATGTCCCATTTGAGGATAAATTCAGGTGAAATTTATCGGCTATAATAGACAGTGCTTTTTTTGTATAAATCGCGATATGTTGACCTTCTTGGAGTGCATAATACCACCATTGATCAGGTTTAGGATTGTCAATGGGTAGTAATTCTGTACTCAATAAAATATTATCGGCAAATTTTAATACCTTTTCGATTTCCTCTAAAGGATTGACAAAATGTTCAAACACTTCAAAGGCGGTTACTAATTGATAAAGTTTCTCTTCGGTTTTGGCTTCAAAGCCTTTCGCAAATATATTTTGACAATATTTATCATACCAATAAAAATCCCAACCTAAATCTCTCATTAATCTGACAAATAAACCATAACCCGCACCATAATCAAGAAATTTAGCCTGGGGATTAAAAAATTGGGAAAGGATATTATTTGATATCTGAGAAAATTGGTTATTTCTCCATACTAAACCGACATCACTGGACGCGATCGCGTCTGAATAAGCTTCTTCTAACCAAAAAGGTTCTTCCGTTTGCACAAAGCCACAATGGGAACACTGAAAATAATTAATATCATATTTTCCCAAAACTCTACCTTGACTAAATGGAATTGATGGAGCTTGACAAATTTTGCATTTCATAATTATTAAAAAAATAGGGTGATTGGGTAAACTCTCATTTGAAGAGAGCTCGAAATTTTATTCAAGATTAGGCAAGGGAGTTGGAAAATGTGGACAACGGGGGATCAGAAATCCGATCGCGGCAGAAACCGCCCCTCTCTAAAAGATTCTAACTTAAGCTGAGACAGATTGATAAATTCATCGGGAAATTGTGGTAAATTTGGGACAGAAGAATCTACAACAATTTGAGAGTGAAGGCGGGGTAATAGTGCCGAATACTGAACCAGACTAAGTTGCTCTAGTAAAATAATCGTGGGTTCATCCCATACTTCTAAATTTTCTGCCATGAGAATATTCATAGTCACAGTTCCTAAAATTAAATTCGCTTCTTCTTCATCAAAATTCCCGCGTTCAATCAGTAAAGTCATTTGATTTTGTTCAGGATGACTGATCCAGGTTTTTATTACTTTTTCTAAGTCGGTACATAAAGACTCTTCTGGTTGTAACCAATCGGGGCAAAAGATTAAATTCAGTGGCTTGAGCTGAGATAATAGTGCTAAGAATTTCTCGGTTACTAAGTCAGCACAAATTGAATCTTTTTCGCAGACTGGTTTATGGTAAGTCAACTCAGTTGTCGGAACTTCTAGGTTAAGGAGAAAGGGAGTTTCCTGCTTGGTTAATTCGATGATCGCGATCGCGTTAGCACAGGGATAGGGATAATTATATTCCACATAATTCAATTTTTCTGCGGTTTCTTCTACCCATATTTCTCGGGGATTACTTAGGGGTAATTCCATGTCTAAAATTCTCATAAATCCTGTGGTTATTCCCGTCGGTGGAATTTGGTATTTTTCCGTTAAATTTTGCAAATATTCATAGCTAAATTGAATAAACCATTCAAAATCCATTAATTTGCCAAAGGGAACAGTAATTAAAGCTTTTCCCCCCACAGCTAATAAGTCATAAATTTTCGCGATCGCCTTGAGAGGTCCTTCTAAATCACCCTTTTTTATATTTTCACCATAGGCCCCCGATGGCTCAACTCCTTGAGCAATATGTTCTACAGTAGAAATAGATACAATCCCATCATATTTTTCACGGGTAGGCAGCTCCATTAAGTCAATATTATCAACACCCGGAGCTACTTCAAATTTATCCACAATCTGTCGATCGCCAATTCCGAGATAATCACTTAAGACATTTTCATAATGAGAGAGAGTATTCCCCACTTCCAAAATCTTATTTTTTTTCTCTAGGGTGGCGAGAAAATTCAAAGCAATGGGAATTTCCACAGCCCTTTCTCCCACATTATTGTACCCGATACGATTATAGGGAAGAGGTTTTCCTTTATAAAGAAAAGTGCGCGACCAATTTCTCGTAGAATTAGTCACCAATTCTGGCTCTAAATTTGTCAAATAATCCCGATTATCTTCCCCTGCACTATTACTTGGTAAATACTCTCGCAGTCTTTCCACGATGGGTAAAGATTCTAAACCAAGTTTGACCAACTCGGGAATATTTTTTAAACATTCTATAATATTCTGTGCGAAATTATATTGAGGATCTCTGCCATAATTCACTGTCAAATATTCCAGAATCTCTAGTGCATAATCTGGAAATTCCATTAAGTCCGCGAAACAAGCTAATTTCAGCAGTCGATCAGGTTTTTGCAGATGAGGACTCAAATCAGAACGCATTAAGTCACGAAAATAGAAAGCATTAGTCCCAATTAATACACCCGGATGATTTGGGGAAAACAGGGGGATATCACGGCGACGATCGCGATTGATCTCCGAAAAGTCAAACAAGGAAAAACCATTTTTTCTCAAACAAATATCGACATCACTAAAGAGGGGCTGCTCTGAATATATTTCGGTAAATTCTACTTCTGTAATTAATCCTAATACACTCTCTAAAATCTGGGAAGCACCTTTGATCACATTAAGTTCAGCCCCTTGAATATCTAAGTGCAGAAAGTCTATTTCTGTCACCCCTTCTCCTTGACAAAATAAGTCCAAAGTTGTTGTGGATACCTCAATAGTCGATTCAAGCTGGATTAGCTCTGAATTTCCCGAAAAACGTTTAATATAATCTTCACTGGGGGGATATAATGAACTACAACCCGGATATTTTGTCACATAAAGGGTACTGTTTCCTTCTCTATTACTGAGGGCTAGGGGAATATGTTTTTCTGTCCAATTAACTTGTCGTGCTGCTAAGTTAGCATTGGCTTGATGACAAGCTTCTACATCGGCATCAAATCCATAAATTGTCAAATTCGGCGCAAATATCTCCCAACCTTGACTCGCGTAATCATCACGAGTCTCTATTTTTCGTGAACCAACAATAGCAACTGTAATATTTACTTTTTCTAAATGACCACTTTTTTTTAAACTTGGTAAAAATAACATGATAAATTTTTTTGTCCTGAATTTAGGTTGACGATATATGGGAATACTTGCCGACAATTTCCTTATTTTTTCCCTTTGACATCTTCTTTAATTTTTGCCAAAATAGTCTTATATTCGGCTTGAGCCGGATATAATTTTACCAGCTTTTCTAAAGGCTCGATCGCGCCTGGTAAATTATTCATCTCGACACGAGTATTAACAAGTCCCTCCAAAGCCGTTTGATTATTAGGTTCCCGCTCTAATACCGTCAGATAGCCCTTTTCTTGTGCTGCTAAAGTAAGTGTCGATTGTGCCGTGGGAGTTTTCCGTTGAGAGGGCTGAGTATTAGCTCCCGTAAACACTTTTCCTAAGCCAAATATAGTAGAACCCATCAAAGATACCACAGAAAGCAGGATCATTATTTTTTGTAGCTGTTTCCGTTTCTCCATCTTACGGACTTGGATAGTACCATACTCCCTCTCCAACTTTTGTTTTTCTAGCTTTTGTTTTTCGATATAATCCATAGATTTTTTTGCCATGTCCCAAACAGTAGGAACCTCCTAATCTCAGAATACCCAATCAAGAGTCAAAAACGATCGCGCTCAGTAAAAAAAACTTCTGAGGGAGGGGACGTTGATAAAGCTGACTCTTCTGGGGAAGGAAGCACCAAGGGTTGTAATTTTGGGATCGAGTTTGATATTTCCCATTGAAGGGAGGGATTTTCCGAGATTTGCTTTACTGTTTGAGGATCTTTAAACGCGGCTTCTAAAGGGGCTAATTGTTGCGCGATCGCGGTTTGTTGTTCCAATTGTTGGGTTGCTCCAAATAAATTACCTAAAGATTTAATTAAATTACGCAGACTATTCCGAAGTTTGGGATCACCCGTTAAATCATCAATATCTGAAGTTATCTTTTGTATATTCGCAAAAGTAGTACGAGCTGACTCTAAAGTTTGTTGTAAAAGTAATACATTCGTGGGATTATTAACAGCCGTCGATAAATCCCGTAAATTAGCTGTCGTTTGGGCTGTATTCGCTGTTAAATCTTCTAAATTTTTGATTAAATTCCCCTGTTGAACTTGAGTAATAATAGGGGTTAAACTTTGGATTGTCACCCGTAAATCTTGGGAACTTTGATTGAGATTATTGAGAGTCGCGACAAGAGTAACTCGATTCGTTGTAATTAATTCATCAACTCTCTTCGCGGTAATATTAATTTGCTGCGCCGCGTCCGTAGCTGAATTAGTAGTTTTTAGTGCTGATTCTTTCAACTCTTTCGTTGTTGTATCCGCGGTATCTACCACTTTTTCTAACGATGTGGAAGCACGCTCAACTGAATCAGATATTTTACTAAAATTTTGTTCGACAGAGGTTTTTAAAACGCTGACAGAGCCTTGCATAGCTTGGTTTAAATCACCTAATTCTTGCTTTAAAGAACGACCTAAACCAGGTACTTCTGTTTTCAATGTCTGACTTAAACCAGAAAGATTTTCTGTTAATTTGTAAATGCCATCGGCAGCTTTTTCCGTTTTTTGTAAAACCGACTTTAAATTAGATAATAATTGAGGATCGCTGTATAAATTAGCAACTTTAGTTGTGGTGCGAATCAAGCTATCTAAATTAGTACCAACCTGACCTTTTAAACGAGTATCATTACAAATAATTAGGGGAGAACAATCAGGACCAAAGGGATTTGCCGTAAGCAAATTTGACGGAACTGGTTTCAGTGGGATAATTGCGACAGAAGCTTCTCCAATTAATCCCGATTTATTGGCTTCTACAACCACATCACGGGGCATAATCAGAGAAGGAGAATTAATTTCAATCGTGACATCAACTCCATTAGACGAGGGTTTGAGTGCCACAATTTTACCAACAGTAACACCACGATAATTCACTGGGTTTCCGTCATCTAATCCCTGGGCGGTATCAAATTCGACAATGATTTTATAGGTACGATTGCCAAGTTTGACATCACGCAGCCACAGAACTAGACCGATAAATAATCCGAATCCTAATAAGACTAAAAAACCAACTGATCCTTCTCTTATTGTCCGTTGCGATCGCATTTTTTCCTCCTGAGCTTTGGTATTTTTGGGTGATGGGTAAATATAGTAAAAACTCTAATACCATTAGACTTTAATGTTGATACAAATATATAGGTTTATTTGCTCAGAAGTAGTGCGATCCTCCTAGCCGTGGACAAAGCGCACACTTCCTTTCCTATCATCATTTGCGTGAAACGGTATAAAAATTACCTCTCTTCCTTCCTTCTTCCTTCTTCCTTCTTCCTTCTTCCTTCTTTTTTCTTCCTTCTTCCTTCTTCCTTCTTGTTTCCTCCTTCTTCCTTATTCCTTCTTCCTTAACATTAACCTAAAACTTGAATAGGGCCATCAACACTACCCCCTAAAAATTGTCGTATCATGGGGTGAGGAGTGGTTTCTATATCAGAAATATTTCCTTGCCATTGTATTTTACCCCGATAAAGAAAAATCACCCGATCCGCGGTCCGTCGAATTGTACTATCCTGATGTGTCACCATAACATAAGTGCTACAACCGCCTTTGGAGGCTTGTAATTGACGAATTAAATCCTCAATAACTGTTGACGCGATCGGATCTAATCCCGCGGTAGGTTCATCATAAAGTAAGACTTCGGGGGTTTCACTCATTTTTTCAGGGTTAGCCATAATTGCACGGGCAAAACTTACCCGTTTTCGCATTCCCCCAGATAATTGAGAAGGATAGCGATCGCCAATTCCGGGTAATCCCACCATCTCCAATTTTTCCTCAACCAATTCCTGAATACGGTGTCGCGAAAGTTTTGAGTGTTGATAAAGGAGAAAGCCCACATTTTCTTCCACCGTCAAGGAATCAAATAAAGCCGCTTGCTGAAACACCATACCAATGCCAATGGGATCAGAAACATCATCCACCCATCCTGTGCGCCGTTTTCCTTCCACATAGACATCACCTGTGTCAGGAGGTAGTAAACCTGCAATAATCCGTAGGATAGTTGATTTTCCCGTACCCGATGGCCCAATAATCGCGAGAGCCTCTCCCCGGTAAATCGTTAGATCTACATTATCTAAAATGATATTATCCCCAAAAGATTTAGAAATTCCCCTAATCTCGATCAACGGTTCGGCCATAAAGGTGCATGATGATTCGCGTCTTGTTAGTGGATATTTTATCCCCATATTTATATGGCAATAGCTAAAATAACTGCCAGAATCAAAATGGTCTTATTTTATCTATATCCTCAAATCCTTTGATTCATTCATAAAACTATAGGCTCCTTTACTACAGTGAAAACACCTAAACCCTATTCCCCAAAAGCTGCAACGGACCAAATGTATCAGTGGTTTAAGTGGTTAGCCCCTGGATTGTTGGTAAAACGTTGGTTATTGATTAGCGCAGGAGGCTTGCTCCTGGCTATTGTGGGTATCGCGATCTCTACGGGAATGACTCCTATTTTTTATACCCTGCGCTTCATGAGGGGTATTTTAGGATTGATTGCTGGAACGATTCCTAATTATATCTCAGGTCCCTTGCTGATCGCGGGGGGATTTCTCTTGATTTTTTGGGGCCAAAGTCGCACTTTTAATTCTATCAGTGAAGTGTTTATGCCCGAAGGTGATCAAGAATTGGTCGATCGCCTCCTTCAACGCCGTCGTTTACATCGTGGGCCGAAAATTGTCGCGATCGGTGGGGGTACTGGTCTTTCCACATTATTACGCGGTCTAAAGGATTATAGTTCTAATATTACCGCGATCGTGACGGTGGCCGATGATGGGGGCTCATCGGGACGTTTGCGCCGGGAAATAGGGGTTTTACCCCCTGGGGATATTCGTAACTGTTTGGCCGCGTTCGCGGATGAGGAAAAGTTATTAACGGAGTTATTTCAATATCGTTTTAGCGCGGGTGATGGTTTAGTGGGACACAGTTTTGGTAATCTTTTTCTCACCGCGATGAGTGATATTACGGGTGATTTAGAACAAGCGATCGCGGCGAGTTCGAGAGTGCTGGCGATTCGAGGTGAAGTGCTCCCAGCTACTCTCACGGATGTTAATCTTTGGGCAGAATTGACTGATGGGCGGCGCATTGAAGGTGAATCCAGTATTACAGAAGCTAAGGGAAAAATAGTGAAAATTGGTTGTACTCCTGAAAATCCTCCCGCGTTACCTAGAGCATTAGAAGCTATTCAAGAAGCTGATTATATTATTATTGGTCCGGGAAGTCTTTATACCAGTATTATTCCCAATTTGTTAGTCCCAGACATCGCGATCGCGATCTCCCAAAGTCAAGCCCCTCGCATTTATGTTTGTAATATCATGACTCAAGAGGGGGAAACTCAAGGTTATAGCGTCGCGGAACACATTCGTGCTATTGATAAAGCCTGTGGAATTGCTTTATTTGACGCGGTTTTAGTTCAAGGAAAAAGTCCTTCGGA
The DNA here is from genome assembly GCA_037440985.1 of Microcoleaceae cyanobacterium bin_387. Lineage (GTDB taxonomy): Bacteria > Cyanobacteriota > Cyanobacteriia > Cyanobacteriales > Microcoleaceae > JBEDKD01. Next base: position 36,146 of record JBBITB010000011.1, on the reverse strand, counting down.
AAAAACCTTAATTCGTTATGCCCAACAGAATGCTCATCCTGTATTTGTAGATCGCGAAGCTATCAAAGAATTAGGCCGCCGGATTGTTGTCGCAAATGTCATGGATGAAGATGAAGTAACTGGATTGATTCGTCATAATTCTCATCGCTTGGCTACGGTTTTATTACGCTGGTATAGTCGCGCTCATAATAATGAGAATGGCAATGGGAATTGGGGAATAGGTAATGGGTAATAGGTAATGAGTAATGGATAATGGATAATGGATAATATGGATTGGGGAATAGGTATAGGGGTTTTCACTTACCACCTAACACCTAACACCTCATATAGCAATCCATCAGGAGTTGTAACCGATTTAATGTTAATAAGAGGAGTGCGTTGGCGTAGCCTGTGCGGAGCATCAGAGCGTCTCCCTTTTGAATAGTTTCGGCGCAAGGGAGCCAGATGCTGGCACTGTGAAAACTATCACAATCTATTTAGAATTGCTATAGATGGTAATAGTCAAATGAGTGTATCATTTATGTTTGTCGGTGATTAGTCGAGGTGGAAAATGAAGAAAGTTTTACCAAATGCTTTGGCGACTAAAGAGTTAGGGGTTCTCTTAGCGCGATCGCTCCCCCCAGGAACCGTCATTTTATTAGAAGGAGATTTAGGGGCAGGAAAAACAACATTAGTCCAAGGTATAGCACAAGGATTAGGCATTCCAGAATCCATTGATAGTCCTACTTTTACCCTCATTAATGAGTATTTTGAGGGCAGAATCCCTCTTTATCATTTAGATTTATATCGGTTAGAACCCCCTGAAGTGCAAGCCTTACATTTAGAGGACTATTGGGAAGGGATCGAAACCCCTTTGGGAATAGTTGCCATTGAATGGGCGGAAAAATTAAGAGAACTTCCGGGGCAATATTTACGAATTAGTTTAAACCATGAACCCGATGACACTCGCGAAATTAAGATCATTAGTATGGGGCAAAATTTACCCAGAGAATTAGAACAAATATAACTGCCACTTACCACCCCAAAAAATCGGCAGACCTATTGCTAATTTTACCCAAGTATGCCATAGTGAATATTAAATAAGATAAGTAAACTCGTGACGATATCATTGGTGTCAATCCCCCAAAGTCAACATTCTCTAATAGTCACAAAGCAAACTTACTGATTTCCGGTGAGATTCACGGATTTTAATGAACAAAGAGGAAAAAAAATGACATCATTTAAAGGATTTGCCAAAATGCCTATTCTCACTTGGAAACAAGAACGGGAAAGAGTAGCAACTAAGTTAATACGAGTGAATGAATTCATGATCGCGGCCACCGCTTGGCAGTTTTATGAAAAACATGGGCTTGGTTATCTGGTTTTAATGCCGAAAAAAGAAGCAAAACCAGGGGAACCGATTCCCTGTTATTATTATTTTAAAGGCTCGGAATTTTGGGAAAAAGCTAAACAAAATAAGGAAGCCGCGGGGGGGAGTTATGCCAAACTTCATGCTGTAGTTGATTATTATAATCCTGAAACGGAATTTGTGGTAATGGTGAGTTTTACAGAACTTCCTCCTACGGAACATTGGTTAGTGAAAAAGGCCGATATTGCTCCCCCTCTGGCTTACGCGGAGTCTCAATCTTACAGTGAAAACTCAAATATGATTAAATTTTTGAAATAAACTCGTCAAGACATCCTGATTCGGTAAATTGCTAAAATTTGGGGAAAATAACAAAATCAAAATGGGAGATTTTTCCGAACAAAAAAAAGTTTTAATTTGTCAAAATCGTACCTGCCGTAAACAGGGTTCTGCTCAAATTTTTGCGGCTTTTAACCACTATTCCATCGAAGGAGTGACGGTGGTTTCATCCGGTTGTTTAGGGAAATGTGGTAATGGACCAATGGTGTTAGTATTACCCGAAGAAATTTGGTATTGTCGGGTACAAGGGGATGAAGTTTCTGTTGTGATTGAAAGACATTTAAAAGGGGGTAAACCCGTCAAAGGAATGCTTTATCATCAATAATTTTGGGGTGATTCTGATAGTAATTCATTTTCGATCTTAAGCAAAAACTTAAGCTAGGTGACTACCAACTTGGGGGCAATCACCACAGATGTCGATGAATGTTGGATTTTGGCTCGGAAAAGAATCGCTCTTTTTTTACATCACACGAGGTAGGTTAGGTTTTAGCACAAAACCCAACCTACCCAAAGAAACCGAGTTAGAGCGTACTTACTGATGCCTGCACTACGTTATTAATTTTTCATTCCCTATGGAAGTTTAAAGCTAATAAAATCAGAAGCCACAAGGGTATTCGACTGTACCCCATTCACAGTTCCCAAAATTATATTGGGAGCATTTTTGGTAGTAATTACCGCGCCATTATTCCCTTGAGTAATATTTAATTGATCAAAGGTTAAACCCCCTGATAAACCAATAACATCTTCTCCTTGACGAAAATCTGTAATTGTCTCATTGCCACCGGAAGCTAAGACAAAAACATCTTTTCCACTTCCCCCCGTAAGGACATCATTTCCCGTACCACCGATGAGAGTATCATCACCTTTTCCACCCAAGAGAATATCGTTACCTTTGCCACCATTAATTAGATCATTCCCGACATTGCCATTGAGGTTATCATTACCCCCATAGCCAAAAAGAGTATCATTGCCAGCAAATCCTGAACCCTGATCATCAAGATTATCACCCACTAAAAGCTGGTTTGTTGTGGGTGATAAAACTGTTCTCAATTGCTGAATAAATCCTAAGTAGGAAAACCCATCACTTTTGCGAATGGCTTCTACGTTAGCGCGGGCATTTAAGGCTTGGGACATTGTTGGCAAAGGGACTGATAAGCCCACTTTCAATTTGTTAAAATCGGCATCATTATAAGTGAAATTAGGATTGCTAAATTGTTCGACAGATATTTCTTGGGTAGTAAAGCCTGGTGGGGGTGAAGTTAGTAAGTTACCCGGACGATGTTTATCTAATACCAAAGTAGAATCAAGAATGGGTGTCGTATAGGATTCTAAAATTACTTTGCCCGGTAAGAAAGTTTCGCCACTTAAACTAACAATATCACCATTGACTACAAAATGGGTGACATTTTTGGTTGCGCCTGCTTTTTGTTTAAAGGAGTCAACAATGGCTTGGGATATTCCGGGGGAATTAAAGGTGACAGTATCACCGATAATGGGGGTAAATTCGGCCGCGGCTAATTGAGCTAAAGCCCCTCCTAAACTATGTCCTATAATATCAGGGGGTAAACGATTAGGATTTTTTGTGGTATCTTGGCTAACTTGATTTAACCAATCTCCTAAGGCTTGTTTATTGGCTTGAAATTGAGGTAATCCGATCGCGTTTTTATCGGTTAATGAGGGATCATCGCTGATAGAATCAGTTCCACGAAATACTAAAATGGGTGCTTTATCGGGTGTTAAGGAAACTAAACCAATGGCATGAAAACCGGTTTTTGGATCGTCAAAGGTGCGATCTATACGATAGCCCAATGTATTTAATAAGCCTTGCACTTCTTGTTGATATTGTGGTTTATCATCAACGTAGGCAACTTCTTTGGCTAATCCTTCATAAATTACTGGTGATGCACTCATTTTTTCTTTCCTTAATGAAATCTTGACTACATTAGTTAATTAAATTTTAGGCTGTTTATTTGCTTTTTGGGCAAAAGGAGCCAATTTTTCCGACAAAAGCACAAAGGGGGAGAAAGCCACGATCGCGCTTTTTCTTTGATAGCTCTTGTTAGTTCAAATTGTCAAGGTGCGTGAGGCAATCTTTATCTTAGTAAACCAAATTTTGCTTGAGAAACAACTGAAAAAGGGGTAAATAATGGAGGCGATCAAAAGATTTTAGAGGGAAATAAAATCCTTTTTAGAGAGAGATGAGGGTGAAACATTTGCGAGAAAGGCAATATCTTCTCCTGTACTGACTAAAGAGATGGTGGCATTAGAAGCATTAGGTGAAATTGTCAGTTTTTCAAAGGTTAAACCACCAGTTAAAGCCATAACATCTTCTCCCTGTTTAAAATCTAAAATCTGATCGGGCCCTTTGCCAACGCCTAAAACAAAAGTATCTCTTCCTTCTCCACCTATTAAAGTATCATTTCCTATATCTCCCCGCATCAAATCATTACCGTTTCCACCATTCAAAGAATCATCTCCACGACCTCCGATTAGGGTATCATTTCCATCATCACCAATTACAGTGTCATTATCAAGCCCCCCTGCTAACCAATCATTGCCTAAACCACCCAGGAGAGAATCATCACCGCGATCGCCTTTTAAGGTATCATTACCGCGATCGCCAATAATAGTATCATTACCATCACCGCCATTTGCCTTATTATCATACTCATCCCCCAAGAGATAATTGGGTTGACTTGGAGCTAAACTAATTTGGAATGTACTTAATAAGTTACTATAGGAAAAATTATCACTTTTACGGACATTTTCTGCCTTCTCCCGACTACTAAATATATTAATATAATCAGGGTTTACCGCATATAAAGCAGCTTGAAATGTCTTAAAATCCGTGTCATTGTTATAGGTAAAATCTGGACGATTAAAGACACTAATATCCAAAGAACGTTCAACTAAATCCGGTGCGGAACGAGTTAATAAATTTCCTAAAACATTTTTATTGAGAACATTAGAAGGATTAATTTCGGGTGCGGGGGTAAGTGATTCTACAAAAATTTTGCCTGGTAAAAAAGTTTCACCAAAAAGACTGAAGGGATCACCACTAACGATATAATGATTAACTGATTTATTCTGCCCTTTTAAATTTTTCTTAAATAAATTAGCCACGGTGGTGGGAATACCAGGGGAACTAAAAGTTGTAACAGCACCAATTTTATCCGTAAAGTTCGCCGCTGTAATTTGTGCTAATGCCCCCCCTAAACTATGGCCAATAACATCAGGTAATAAGTGATTAACATTACGATTATCGTCTTGAGCTATATTACTTAACCAATCTTGAATATCTAATTTATTTCGCTCAAAAAGAGACATTCCAATACCCGAGTTATCGGCCAACATAAAATCATCATTACCGAAATTTTTTCCCCGAAATACTAAAACGGGAGGTCGATCGCGTCCTGTGCTAATTAGTCCCAAGGCAACTACACCAATTTCGGGATTAGAAAATACCCGATCGACTTCATAGCCTGTATTTTCGAGAATCTGAGAAACTTGTGTCTGTAAATCCGGTTTATCGTATTGATCAACCAGAGATTTTGCCAAGATTTCATAATCTACCGGGGATGCACTCATAACTTTAATAACCTAGAGAAATAGAAAAGAATTGCTTAAGGGAACGAAGTGTGTTATAATGACGAATATTACAAAGAAAAGTTCCCTTGGGTAAATTTTCTCGTAAAATAAAAATGCCTAAGTCTGAAAATCTGAAAATCTATGAAGATTATCCGTGAATACATCGCGCCCTTAGTGGCTCTCATTATCTTTTTATTCGCGTTAGTAGCCGTCAGTGCGCGCATTTTTTCACCGAATGATTTAGCCGCCCCCGCGCCCGTGGAAGAATTTACTCCTCCTAATCAACAAGCATTTATTTGGAAAGGACGGGGAGTGGTTATTTAACGGTGTGGGAGGAATTAATTAAGGGGTATTTGTTACGTCCGGGTTCAGGAATTGATGAGCCTAAATTAGTACGTTTTATGTGTCGTACTTATGAAGAACTTTACCCCGAACAAGACTTTGGACATTTAGCAAAAACCATTAATCAATATTTTTCTTCCCAAACTCCCCTTTGGTGGGTTGAATGGCAGGAGGAAGGTGATAAAATGAAGGATGATTCTGTTAATTTTATCCCTTCTTTTCGGCATTCTTCTCCTATTGTCGGTTGTTTATGGTTAGGAAACGCGATCGATCAAGTAACAGGCGATCGCCATGCCTATATATTTTTACTATATATAGTACCGGAACATCGACGCAGAGGACTGGGTAAAGCCTTAGTGACTTATGCCGAAAATTGGGCAAGAAAAAGGGGGGATAAGCAATTAGGCTTACAAGTTTTTCTTGCTAATGCACCCGCGCTCAATTTATATAAAAAACTAGGTTATGAAACTCGCTCCCTCTGGATGCTTAAATCTTTGGAATAGGGAATGGGGAATGGGGATTGGGGAATGGGGATTGGGAATTCGGGATTGGTAATGGGTAATTGGGTAATGGGCAATGGATAATCCCTGATTTTCAACTGTCAACTGTCAACTGTCAACTGTCAACTGTTAACCTTCTTCCTTCTTCCTTCTTGCTTTAAAATAACGATATGCAGAAAAACGACAAAAAACAAGTAACGAGTACCACCTCTGACATGGAAAGTCCTTTGGATCAATGGGAAGATCCGCCAAAACCCGATCCAGAGGAAATGTTACCATTGTTAGAATCGTCAGACGCGCCCCAACGGATGATCGGCGCGAGGGCATTTTGCGAAATACAAGACGATCGCGCCATTCCCCTTCTGATTCGGCTATTGGGAGACGCGTGTCCCCTGATCCGAGTTAGTGCGGCCTATGCTTTAGGTAGAAATACCAGTCCCCATGTGGTTGAACCTTTAATCAATCAACTTCAGAATGATTGGAATGGTTATGTACGCAAAGGGGTGGTTTGGGCTCTGGGAAATTGCCGCGATCGACGTTCCCTCGTACCCCTCCTCGACGCGCTCAAAACCGATATCTCCGCGGTGAGATTATGGGCGGCTAGTTCCCTGGGTCAACTTGCTAAAGTGGGCTATGATGTGATTATCGCGGCAATTCCGCCCTTAATCGAAGCCCTACGACGCGATCCCGTTGCCGCGGTTCGGAGTAATTGCGCCTGGGCTTTGGGACAATTAAGCCGCGAACTTCCTAATAATGTTGTCTATGCCGGCGCGATCGACGCGTTAATAGAAGCCCTAGAAGAAGATCAAGATATGGGAGTAAAAGAAGATGCCAAATCTTCACTTTTACGAGTAGGCGATCCGCGAGGATTACAAATTATAGAAGAATTAGAAATGGAAGGATTGATTTAAAATGTAGCTTGGGTTTTTCACCCATTCGTGTTAAATTAAGCTCCAGCCCGCCAGGGGTTAAAACCCCTGACTCTGAAGAGGACTTGAGGACTCATTTGTAGATATCTTGCGAAATTCATTCAAATGCTGATTCTTATCAACGCAATGGTAAACATTTCAGCTTATTTGGCAAGAAATCTAGTCCTCTTCAGAGGACTTTCGCTTTTAGGCAGGGGTTTTAACCCCTGACTGTCTCATCGCAAAAGTGTTCTGAAGAGGACTGAATAAGTCATTAGTAGACCTAAAGCGAAATTCATTCAAATGCCGATTCTTATCAACGGAATTGTCAGCATTTCAGCTTATTTGGCAAGAAATCTAGTCCTCTTCAGAGGACTTTCGCTTTTAGGCAGGGGTTTTAACCCCTGACTAAGGGTTTAATCTTAAGTTGACACAAATGTTTTTCACCCAACCTACAAACATTTAAACACTGGCAGGATATGGTGTATCCGTCATCTCAGGACACTTCACATTTGTACCCCCTAACCCACAATAACCATTAGGATTTTTCGCCAGATATTGTTGATGATAATTCTCCGCGTAATAAAAAGGAGGCGCATCCAAAATCTCCGTCGTAATCTCCTTCTTATGGCCAGATTTAATCAAAGCCTGTTGATAAATATCACGAGACATTTCCGCCAGTTTTTTTTGCTCCTCAGAATACACATAAATGCCGGAACGATATTGAGTCCCCACATCATTTCCTTGACGCATTCCTTGAGTAGGATCGTGATTTTCCCAGAAAACCTTTAAGAGTGTTTGATAGGAAATAACCTGGCGATCATAGACAACCAAAACCACTTCATTATGGCCTGTCATCCCTGTACAAACCTCTTGATAATTCGGGTTAGGAGTAATACCCGCGGTATAACCTACTGCTGTCGAGAAAACCCCCTGTAATTGCCAAAATTTACGTTCGGCCCCCCAAAAACAACCCATCCCAAAAACAACCATTTCTAAGCCTTCAGGAAAAGGGGCTTTTAAGGGATTTCCATTGACAAAGTGTTTCCCAGGCACAGGCATTTCTTCCGCGCGTCCGGGTAACGCGTTTTCCCGTGTCGGTAAAGTTAACTTTTTTCCCAATCCAAAGAGTGCCATAAATTTTGACTTAGATTTATCATCAAAGTTTTAACTTTACTTTATTATAGTTTATAAATGAGTGAAAAAGTAGTATTATCACAAATCCTTTATGCAAATTCAGACACCTGACTGGGTAAAACACGCGGTATTCTATCAAATTTTCCCCGATCGCGTTGCGATAAGTCAATCACCTCGTCCCCGTCTCTTAAATTCCCCCCAATGGGAACCTTGGGATGCGCCGCCCACATTACAAGGATATAAGGGTGGAGACTTATGGGGAGTCCTAGAGAAATTAGATTATTTACAAGATTTAGGCATAAATGCTATTTATTTTACACCCATATTTCAATCAGCTTGTAATCATCGTTACCATACCCATGACTATTATCAAATTGACCCGATTTTAGGAGGAAATGAAGCATTTAAAGCCTTATTAGAAGCTGCCCATCAACGAGATATCAAAATCGTCCTTGATGGAGTATTTAATCACGCGAGTCGGGGCTTTTTCTTTTTTAATGATATTCTGGAAAACGGCCCCCATTCCCCCTGGGTAAATTGGTTTAAAATTGAAGATTGGCCTCTCTCTCCCTATGATGGAAGTCAACCCGCAAATTATGTCAGTTGGGTGAATAATCGCGCCTTACCGGAGTTTAATCACGATAACCCGGAAGTGCGGGAATACATTATGCAAATAGCAGAATATTGGATAAAATTTGGAATAGATGGTTGGCGTTTAGATGTGCCTAATTGTATTAAAACTCCGGGGTTTTGGCAGGAATTTCGCCAACGAGTGAAAGCGATTAATTCTGAAGCTTATATCGTTGGAGAAATTTGGGGTGACGCGAGTCAATGGTTAGATGGTACGCAATTTGATGGGGTAATGAATTATTTATTTACCGAATCAACGATTGCCTTTACCGCGGGCGCTCGCGTAAAAAAAGATATCGTGAAAGGACAAGCTTATCAGCCTTATCCCGCCCTAAATGCCAAGGAATATCGAGAGAAAATAGAAGCCTTATTAAGATTATATCCTTGGGAAATTCAGTTAACACAATTGAATTTATTAGACAGTCACGATACCGCGAGATTAATTACCATCGCGTCAGAAGATAGAGCCAGTGTGGAATTAGCTACTTTGTTATTATTTACATTTCCGGGCGCGCCCAGTATTTATTATGGAGATGAAGTCGGATTAGAAGGGGGAAGAGATCCCGATTGCCGCCGCGGTTTTCCTCAAGAAGAATTATGGGATTTAGAGGTTTTAAATTATCATAAAAGATTGATCGAGATTCGCCAAAAATCTGCGGCATTACAAACCGGGAGTTATCAAGTATTGTATGCCGATGATTGTACTTATGTCTTTACTAGAATATTAGGGAAACAGGAATTAATTATTGCCGTTAATACCAGTATAGAACCCGTCGATGTTTGTTTTCCTGTGGAGTATTTACAAACGCAACCCGGTCATATAATCTATGGTAGAGGAGAAGCATTTTGGAATATTACAGGAGTTGTAAATCAATTAGAATTAAGTATCCCCCATCGCGCGGGATTGATTCTTGCTTAAACCCTATTTAATGATAATCGAGAGTCTTGTTTCTGTGGTTTAGATAAATTTATTTAACTAACCGCAGATAAACGCAGATAAACACAGATGTTTTGACACGATCAGCACTTAGGAATGAGGGAGGATTGATTACTTCTTCATTCTTCCTTCTGCTCTATTACTTAAACTCATTAATGGGAGTTATAAATTGTTTTAAAATTGTCTGAGGAGAACGATCCCAAGTGTCGATATGTTCATAAATTAACCCATCTTCATTTAATTTATAAGTGGAATAACCATTAAAAAAAATCTGGGCTTTCCAGGGTACGCGTAAATCTCCTCGTACTGTCCATTTTGCTAAAATTATATTCGATTCGGTTTCCTTGACTTCATGTAAGTCAAAGTATATTTGGGTAAAAAATAATTGAGCATGGAAGCGTAGTGTCCAAAAAATGATGCGATAGTTGAATTTTCCTTTAAAGGTATTGACGGGATCGCGAAAATAGATATCTTGAGTATAGATATCATAACTAATATCTTGGTGAAAGAGGCTAGGAAGCTCTTTTTTTAGGATCACGATCGCGTTTTCTAGTTGTATTTGATATTGATTCACAGGAAAAGGCCTCAATAATGACACTTTTAGGGTATTATGTTAGTATCGGGGTATCAAAAACGTTTTAACACTAGATACAGAGGAATGGAAGATACCCAAGTGTCTGAAATTTTAACACAGATCCACAAAGGTGAATTGTTCATGGTTAATGATCAACATCGTGGAGGTGTTATTTTAATTAAGCCTTTTTATGCTGAATTTGCGGGGCCTGGTGCTGCCTTTGGTGGTATATTTGATCAGGACTGTCAACAGATTATTCCTGTTGCTGATTTTAGTGTTATAACTCCTCAATCTTGCCAAGATCGTGTAAAAGCTTATAATATTCGTCAACAATGGGTGCGTTTATTACATCAGTTAACTTCTCAGGAGTCTTCTTTGGCGCGATCGCGTATGTTATTAACCCATTTAGAACATTATTTTAGTGCAGAAATTGTCGCCCAATTACCTGATGAGATTTTATCTCTTTTAATCGGTGTTTTTCCTCATACTATTCGTCAAGTCAGATAGGTTATGGGGACTGGGGACTGGGGACAACAAAAATTTCATCATCCCCTATCCCCAATCACCAATCACCAATTACCGATCCCTATTACCCATTACCTATTAAGAAAAACCGCTCAATAGTGCGCTCATTTTCTTCAGGGCTTCCGACGGTAATTCTTAATCCGCCTCCCGTATGACGAATGAGAGTCCCTAGCTCTTTTAATTTCTGCATTAACTCCGCGTGTTTCTGCTCTAAATTACTGGGGTTATCGGTTTTTACTCGTCCATAGATAAAATTAGCATTACTAGGCCAAATATGCAAATTTTCTAAGGGAGAAAGTCCTGAAATTAACTTACTTCTTTCCGAGATAATTTCGGGAATTACTGAGAGTAAACTTGCCCGATGGGTTAAGGCTAATTGTGCCGCAATTTGGGATACACTGGGCAGATTATAGGGTAAACGCACTTTCTCCAAAATTGCGATTAATTCGGGATGCGCGATCGCGTATCCTACCCGCATTGCCGCTAATCGAAAAGCCTTAGAAAAAGTGCGTAAAATCACCCAATTGGGATGTTTTGCTAATTCACCCAAAACCGTATTTTGACTAAATTCAAAATAGGCTTCATCAATCACAACTAATATATGATCGGGGATTGTGCGTAACCATTCTAATTCATTGGTTGTCAAAGCATTGGCTGTGGGGGAATTAGGATGCACGACAAAAACTACACGAATCGGAGGATTTTTCGGAGACACGATCGCGTCTTGTGCTGCGACTAAATCTATTTCAAAATTATCCTCATTCCGTCCGACATTGACAACGGGAATCCCCAAAGTTTGGGCAATAATCGCGTACATAGAAAAAGTCGGATTCGCGACTAAAATCGAACCTTCTCCCCCCAAACAAGTCGCCATTAAAAGAGAGCGAATTAACTCATCGGAACCATTGCCAACGGAGATATTATCTGCTATAATATTGGGTTCGGTAAGAGATTCATTAACGTAGGACGCGATCGCGTCTTTTAAGGCAAAATGACTGCCATCGGGATAACGATTAGTTTCGATCAGATTTTGATAAGTTAAGGCCAACTTTTCCTTTAATTCTAAGGGCAAATCGTAGGCACACTCATTACTATCGAGACGATCCAAAAGAAGGGGAGATTTAACAGGTTCCCCCGAATTTCCACCCGGATGAGGAGTATAAGCTGTGAATTTTGTCAAGTCTTGACGAATAAAAGAAAACATGATCAGATAGAAGATTTGTGATTGATAATAGCTAGAGGAATTAGGTTAAATTTCTGGATCACGCCAAAGGGCGATTCCCCCTAAAAGTCCGCTAACATTGGGAACAATTTTGACATTTTCCGGTAAAGATATCGTGATTTTTTTTGTATTCCCACCTCCGAGATATAAAACATCTAAATTAAAGATATTGAGCAGATACGCGATCGCCTTTTCCAGACGTTGATTCCATTTTTTAGAACCCACTTTATCTAACGCGATACGCCCCAATTGTTCCTCATAAGTTTCATCCTTACGAAAAGGATGATGCCCTAATTCTAAATTAGGAACTAACTTACCATCCACAAATAAAGCCGAGCCAAAACCCGTTCCCAAAGTAATAACTAATTCGACACCCTTACCGGAAATCGCACCAAGTCCCTGCATATCAGCATCATTAATAACTCGGACGGGTTTGTTCAAATTATCTTCTAATGTTGTTGCTAAATTAAATCCGATCCAATCGGGCTCTAAATTAACCGCAGTTTTGATAATACCATGAGTCACAACCCCAGGAAAACCCACCGAAACGCGATCGAAATTTCCTTTTTGAGAAACCAGAGACGCGATCGCGTTTAAAACCGATTCAGGTTTAGCCGGTGAAGGGGTTTCAACGCGGAGTCTTTCGGTAATAGGCTCTCCCAAATGATTTAAAACGATCGCCTTAATACCACTTCCACCAATATCAATGGCGAGAGTAGAGAGCAAAGTTTTTTCTTCAGGATTTTGATCAGGATGTTGCTCTTTTTTAGTCATGGAAATTCAGGGTAAACAACCGTAAAGAGGACTGAGATATCAACCAGATTTATCTGACTTAATTTGCCGATATCATTTTGACGATACAGAGGAATGCTCTTTCTCAGTATATGCTATTTTAACACTTAAAGATCACAAAATTTTCTAATTGCGCGCCAAATGTCAGGAAGGACATTTCCCAAACCATGATCGCTGTCTAATTCCTGTAAAGTCACCCAGGGACGATCGCGCGCAAAATCCCGACTAGCTTGAATCGGGATAACTTCATCATTTTTTCCATGTAAAATCAAGGTAGGAATAGGGCGAGTTAATTCTAATTCCGGGTAATTTGTCATATCAGTAACAAATTGATAATGAAGGGGAAGATCACATTTTTCGATGTAATGATAAACCGATAAATAACCATCATTTTGCCATTGTGTCACCTTTTGAGTACCCAATAAAGGCAACCAATGGGAAACAAATTGAAACGCGGGAGCCAAAAGCACAATACGCGAAACACATTCTTGTCGTTGTGCCAACCATGCAGCAGTAAGTCCCCCAAAACTAGAACCAATAATTGTTACTTTCTCTACAGGTTTAAGTTGAGATAATAATATTTCAACTTGATGTAATTGACGAGTTAAAGTTAAGTGAGAAAAATCACCATTATTGAGGTTAGGAATATCCAGATTAAGGGACAATTCCGAAACGCGATCGTGTAGATATTGAGCTTTAAAAGACTCTGGTCCCGACGCGAACCCATGTAAATAAATATATTGCAATCCCATTCACTCCTAGAAACAACCGAACTCCCAGAAACCCGATTTCTTACTATCTTCTAAACGATACCTTACCTTTCGAGGGCAGGCACGGGGGCACATTGGTATCAACTTAAGCCGAAACGTAGTGCCAGAATGCTGTCTGATAATGGGATTTCGATCCCCCCTAACCCCCCTTAAAAAGGGGGGGACAGGAAGATTCAAAGTCCCCCTTCTTAAGGGGGATTTAGGGGGATCGAGACTCGGCTAAAAGCGAGATCGATCAAGGGTTTTAGTCTTAAGTTGACACCTATGACGGGGGCACCGCCCCTACAGACTACGGATTTTCGGATTTTTATCGTTTTTGACGAAGGTATTGTTAAAGAAACCCGGTTTCTATCTAAGCAGAAAAAGGAGAATAGTCTATAACCATTCTCCTTTTTAAATTTTACATGATCAAGGATAAATTACCAAGAGACGCGATCGGCGTTATTTGGGGTTATTTTTATTAGGTCCTTGATTTTTCGTATTTTGATGACGTTGTTTCATTAATTCATCTAACTTCGTCCGTTGCTCAGGAGTTAAAATGTTACGGATCGCCAACATACTTTGAAAATGTAAATCGTCTAACTTTTGCTTGATTGCCATTACTTGAGCACGTTTTTCAATAATTTGACTTTGATCAGCATTAGAAGTCATTAATGTTCGTAATTCCTTTTGCGCTTGCTGGAATGTTTGACGTTGACTGGTTAATTGAGGTTGATATTTATCACGAATTGACTTAATTTGTGCTTTTTGAGCATCGCTTAATCCGAGTTGCTCAAATACACGCTCTGGATTCTCCATTCCGGGTTTTCGCCCTGGTTGTTGGGCAATTTCATCAGAATATTGGCGCAGAGATTGTTGGGGATTAGGTGCTGCAAAAGCCGCGGTACTTCCCAATGATAACATGAGCAAAGTTAAGGCAGAAAGACGACGAAAATACATGATAATTACCTCATTAAAGATATAGAAGGAAGAAGGAGAAAAACAATGGTTTCCGCAATTGAAAACCTCAAATACTGTCGAGGTTGCGATCAATATTTGTTACGGGTTAATTTTATGATAAACCATGAATTACCAACAATACATTCGCCATTTCTTTGTAGGTTGAGTTTCGTCCCTCAACCCAACCTACTACTAATTTGTGGGAGAAATTAACGATGCTCTTGGTGGTGACTTTGATTTTTCTCAACTTGAGAAGTAATCATATCCCGTGAGTCGTTTTTATTTTTTTGATTATGACGGTTGGATTCATTCTTATTGGGATTGGCTTTATCCTCTTGATGTTGACGATTTAATTGTTGATTATTGCCTTGATTTTGCCAAGCCCCTTGAGATTGATTACTCAATTGCTCGTTACGTTGATTTCGCCAACCTCCTTGAGATTGATTACTCAATTGCTCATTACGTTGATTTCGCCAACCCCCTTGAGATTTATTACTTAATTGCTCGTTACGTTGATTTTGCCAAGGGCCTTGAGATTTATTACTCAATTGCCCATTAGGTTGCTTTTGACAACCTCCTTGAGATTGATTATTCAATTTATCATTAGAGTATTTGGGATTAGGGGCTGCAAAAGCCGCGGCACTTCCCAAAGACAACATGAGTAAACTTAAGACAGAAACACGACGTAAAAACATGATAATAACCTTTAAGAAAGAAGTGGTAATATTTGGTTAATTGTCGGGGAAACTTGCCCGGAAAAAGTCTTCCTCATTAGAGGTTTCCTTATACTTATCTCCAGAAGAGTCATGGAGGGTACTATCCCAGTTATTAATGATAAAAGCTTCTAATTCTGCCTCTTGCCCTTGGGCGACGGGTTGGATTTGTGTTGCTTTGAACAGGAAATAACCTGATACTGTGATTAACACACTCGTCACGATCGCGGCGGGAACTAACCATAAACGTCTAACAGTTGTTTGGTTAATTCTTGGCTCCTGGGCAATAGCAGCCATGATTTTTTCCTCTAAATCAGGGATACTATCAGGAGGAATTGGGGAATTTCTCTTTAAGAAATAAAGCAGTTTTTGCTCTTCAATGGGTTCAGTCATAAATTCACCCCCTGTTTTTGTAAAAATTGGCGGATCGCGGATCTGGCATGAAAAAGACGCGATTTGACTGTGCCCACGGGAACGCCTAAAATTTCTGCCACTTCTTTTTGTGGGACATCTTCTAAATCATGTAATACCAAGACTGCACGATGCTCAAAACTAAGATGATCGAGTCCCCGTTGCACTAAGTCTTGATAATGTAAATTCATTAATTCTGAAGACTCAACCACCCCATCGTCGGGTATTGATAATTTCGCTTCTAAGGAGTGTTGTTTGGCAAAACTTTCGCGTTGATCAGTGGCAACATTCCAAGTAATGCGATAGAGCCAAGTCGAAAAAGTGTTCCGTTGTTTCAGTTTCGGTAAACCTTTCCAGACTCGTAAAAATACTTCTTGCACTAAATCATCGAGAAGGGATGAGCCACAGAGTTGATATAGGGTTGCCCTGACTTTGTGCTCATAGCGTCGATAGAGATGGCGAAAGGCTGCGCGATCACCATTGACGCATCGCTCGATGAGCTCTATATCAGAGTTATTAGCAACATCGGCAGATACCGTTGTTAACACCTGTGGATACTCCTGAGCAATTCTGAATCTGAGCTTTAGACAGGACTTCTCACAAGAAGGTTCAAATAATTTTTTCAAGATCAGAAACCGGGTTTCTTTACCCCACTCATTTCAGACAACAGACAACGGTGAGAAACCCGGTTTCTAATATAAAAATCGCGGTAAATCTTGAGTTAAACGCACTTCGAGCACCATCCCCGGTTGAATTGTCCCAGGATGAGGGGCTGTGACAAAGGTAGTCGCGGCTCCCGCGGCTGCCCCCGCTAATAATCCGATTCCTGAAAACCCCGTTAGCAGTAATAACGCGATCCCGCCAATACTGGTATTACGAATCAGAGCCCCTTGGGAAGGTTTTGCCGCGCCTTTTATGGGCTGAGATTCCGCAGCCAAGGGGATAGAAGTACCATTTACATAAAACGCTCGCGCAATAAAGCGACTTCCCTCTTGACTTGTGACAAATTCTCCAATCACGGGTGTATTTGGGGGAATTAACATCGCGCCATTACTATCCATAATTCCCCCTTGTAGTAATAAGACATCTTGGCGATCGGGTTTTGGTTCCAATTTCAAGGGGTTTTCTAAGGGATAAACCATAGTTAATGTCGTACCCGCGGGCAATAAAATATTCCCTGGCTGTGCCTGAATGCCATTAGTTTCCCCCCCTTGATTCGGTAAAGGTTCACCAAACGCGAGTATTTTGCCCGGAGTGGCAAAGGGCACTTGTCTTGAGGGGGGGGCAAAGGTTTGCATCATTGTGGAAGGTGGCGGGGGTAGAGTAGCTCCCATTGATCGCGTGGGAGGAGACGCGGGTACTGTCACCACGGGCGGCGTTGTCGGTGGCAAAGCAGAAGAAGGATACGCGGGAACTCTCGCCACCACGGGAGTAGGAGTCGGTATTGTCACTGTCGGAGGAGTAAACGTTTGTTGAGGAGCGACTTGGGGAGTGGGTGCTGGAGTAACTTGGGGAGTGGGTGTTGGAGTGGGTTCAGGAGTCGGTTGAGTCGCGATATTATTTGGTGTAGGGGTTGGCGGTTTCAGTTGGGGACGCACAACCCAACGATTATTAGTACCCTGTCGTTGTAATTGTACTTGTTCACGCGTTAGGGTAATTTCTGGAGCAAAGTTAATCTCAATTTTCGCCTCTTCGGGTTGAGATTGAGTTAAACTAATGGAGCGAATTGCCCCATTTTCATAGAGTTGAGTGCTATCGGTGCTAACTTGGAGATTGGGGATTCTAATGACAATACGAGTGGGTTTTTCCAGTAGGGAGAATTGGGGAGACATTCCTTCTGGAAGGGTAAATTCTAATTGAGAAGTGATCGGATCGAATTGCCAGTCGGAGATACTGGCTAGGGCGATGAGTTTCCCTTGAGAGGGTATCACCGCGATCGCGCTCGGATGAGATACTCCTAATAGGGCTAAAATACCTACCAAACTCAGGGTTTTTAGTACAGATAGTTGGAAAGTAGGGTACTGCATAACTTTTGGTTTCTATATTTGAGAGACAATCTATGGAAAATTGACACGAGCGCGATCGGGCATTCCGGTTAATCTTAAGATGATAATAGATATTGTCATTAGTTTATCATTGGGGCTAACCTAAATCCCCAGGAGCAGCAAAGACGATGACAAAAATTAACAAGTGGAAAGTCCTACAGTCGGACTGGGTATTAAATAACAAATGGTGTCAAGTGCGACAGGATAAAGTAGAATTACCTAATGGCACAATTATTGAGGATTATTTTGTCACAATTCGGCCAGATATTGCTTTAGTCTTTCCGGTAACAACTGAAAATCAAGTCGTTTTTGTCCGTCAATATCGACATGGTTTAAGGGAGATTTTATTAGAATTACCTGCGGGTGGTTTTAATCCTCTCGAAGAAACCGGGGCCGTTGCAGCCGCCAGAGAATTAAGAGAAGAAACCGGATATATTGCAAAGACAATGATTCCCCTAGCTGTCTTATGCGATAATCCCGTCAAAGATACAAATAAAATTCATTTATATTTAGCAGAAAATGTCGAACCTTCACCCTATAGAGATTTAGACATTACCGAAGAAATCGAAGTTGTCTTAGTTCCTGTTACAGAAGTAATGACAAAAATAATGAACGGTGAAATATATATTGCGGGAAGTGTTGCCGCGTCTTTTTTTGCCTTAGAATTTTTCCGAAGTCGCCAGCCACGGACGTAGTTTGGGAGGAAGAGAAAACTCACGTTGATTACGGGAACATTCACGTCTTCCACAAAATTTAAGAACCTATCAAATTATAGCAGTTGTCAACGGGTTGGGGATAAGGGGCTTAAACCCCCGATTTGACTTGGCTTCCCTGAGTATGTGCTAACCACTCAGTCGTTGCTATGAGGTATCTTCGTAGAAAGGGTGTGGGGTTTAGGGTGCAGGGCTGTTTCAGCCTCTCTGAAAAATTGTGTCACCTCTCCCCCAACACCTCTGGGAAGAGAGGGAGATTTTTTGTGTCTTTCGTTGTAGGGACACAACAATGCCGTGTCCCTAGGTTACGCTTAGTCGATTTGATAGCGATCGTGCATAGCTTTCAATTTCTTTTGGAAACGTTGGCGCACACTGTCAGGGGAGACAATTTCGCAGTCTTCCCAGTATGGGGAGATTTCTCGGAAAAACCAAAAGGTATTAGAGATATTCCGAATCACTCGTTTAATCGGTGGATCGCCTTCTGGTTCGCTGACTTCTTCATCTTCTTGCTTGCGCCGATAGTTAAAGGCAAGTCTGCCAGATAAATGAAATTCTACCGGAATCCGGGCTAAATCTGGCAGCCAAGGTTGATCGATCAAAATTACGGCTGCATCTTCAATACGATCTAGTAACAGCGTCCAGTTGTGTTGAAGTCCGGGTACGTCTTGATTACCTTCGGATTCTTCGCAGCGACACATTAAATATTGTCGCTTTTCCACAGGGACGATTTGAGCGTGCAAAATGGTGTAATGCCAAAGGCGATCTGTTGCATCCCGGTAAGATAGGCGAAAGGGTTGCTGTCTGTGGATAAAATTGTCGATTTTTTGCCGCCAAGCTGGTAAGGGGTTACTTAAAAATCGCTCAATTTCAGCTCGAAAGGGGAGAGTGAGTTCGTTACGATCGCGTAACAATTGGGCAATTTCCCGCGCTTCATCGGTTTTGCCTAAGTCCAGCAATTCCTGTCGGGCTATGTCTAGGGCTTTGATACGGCTTTGGGACCAGTCGTGATTAGGCGCGATCGTCAGTTCGCCGCGGGCGATCGCTTCTATCAGTTTGGATATGTTCGGGCGATCGCCCCATGTCTTCCCAAATTCTAGCGCAAGGGCTTCTAGTTGGATTTTGTCCCGTTCCAATACGGATAGGGTAATTGATTGACCTTTTCGACTCATTTTGTACGGACACTGTGTGTGTATAAAAGATTGACATAACAAAATATAAAGCTTATAACAAGATTATACGCGAAAAAATAAAAGATATACGCGTATAAGTGGACACAGTACAAGGACACTGAGAAAGGGACTAAAAAGGCCAATCTGGCTGACAACCCCTGATAGGGATTTACGAAAGTTCAAAGTTAACCATTTGAGGAAATTTCCTATGCCGATGAAAGACGACAATCTTCCTGATCGAATGCTGCGACTGATGTCTGATGGGCTTTGGCACTCTACCGATGAATTGGTGGAAAAAGTTAGCCATCGCTTCTCTGCTACTAAGTACATTCTGACGAAGCGTGGTTACAAGTTTGAAACGCGCCCCATCGAAGGGAACAAAAAAGAATATCGGTTGTTGGTAGGCAAGGGCGGGATTATTTAAGCAGTAATTTTTGCTTCTAAAGCTTGGGCTATAATAGTATTCAACCCAACCTTTAACAGACCCAATTCATACAATCGAAAACCGTCTCTTTAGGAGAATCAAGCAATGGCTGAGGACGTTTTACAAGCAATTATAAAGCAAGCGGAGACTTTAGCTCCTGAAGAAAAAATCCGTCTAGCTCACTCTTTAGAGCTTATGATTCCGACAGTTTTTCCCGCAGGAGTAATAGCTCAAAGTCTGGAAAAGATGCAAGTTTACAAGGGGGAAATTTTAGGATTTGCTGCTCAGTATGGAGCTTCTAATTTGCGAGTTTTGCCAGAAATTAAAAACCATGAATTAGAGTTGATTTTCATTGTTGACTTAGAATCTGGGCGCAGTTTGTTCGATCAAAGTGGTTTAATGGTGGCGTTACGGGAGTTACTAAATTTTAATGTGTGGGTTTTTACTGAGAATGGCTTGAAAGAGCGAGTGCGCGATCGTATCTTAGCAGAGGCTTACCCTTTATGAGGCGCGATCGAGAAAAGTTGCAGGATATCTTGAGGGCTATTGACCGCATTGAACAGTATGCCCAGGGAGGAAAAGCAATCTTTGAAGGGAATGACTTAATACAAAGTGGGATTTTGTATCAACTGATTGTGATCGGTGAAGCGGCGGGAGATTTATCCGTTGATTTGCGAGAGCAATATCCTCTGATTCCTTGGAAACAAATTATTGGAATGCGGAATCTTGTTGCCCACGAATATTTCCGTGTGGATTTAGAAATTGTTTGGGCAGTTGTGGAGCGAGAGTTACCAGCATTAAAAAGTCAGGTAGATAAAATTTGGCAAGAGTATCAACCGATTGAATAACAGGAGATAGATTAATGACTTGGAAACAACTTTCTTGATTTGTCTGTTGCCATAGTTCATTGCCGAATAGGAGTATTTTTTTATGTCAAACGAGCGCCGGCTCTTGAACCGTGAACCGAAAACCTTACATGAGCGATATTTCAGCGAAATTCGCCCCATGCTGTACGAGCGCCATGCCGCTCATCACCAGTATGGTGTTAGGAAAGGGACAACCCTTGCAGAGCATCTTGACTCCGCCTGTCAGTTCATTTTGACAGTTAGCATGATAGGAAAAGTCCCTGAAAATAAAAGACCTTTACTGTTAGCGGCGACGGCTGTTCACGACCTCAATAAAAGGGAGTAGTGTTGACTACTCCGGTAGTGCTGCAAAAGTCAGGCTTTTAGTCTTCTCAATCCTTATACAGAAAGGATTACATCGAATAGCATCATTAGTTATGCAGGACGACCAACTACTCCCAACATCTAAAAAAAAATATGGAGATTTAACAATGGATAGTTTATCTTCCGATTACCAAATTACACTTCAATCCGTTTATTCTTGTCCGGCTTTAGAAAGTCCTCAAGGGGTGAAATTACCTCAAGGATGGCAAATTTCTTGGCATCAACTCGAAACTTTAAAGGCAATTCGCGATCCCAATATTGATGTTATCATTAATACCGCGATGACGGGTGATGGTAAAAGTTTGGCGATTTATCTGGAGACATTACAGACAGATTTTTGTGTGGTAGGATGTTATCCAACAAACGAATTAGCCAGAGATCAGCATACTCAAATTAATAGTTATATTGAACTATTTAAGCCTGATTATCAACCGCGTGTTGTCCGACTCAGTGGCCCGGAATTAGAGATTTATGCCGAAAATGAAAAATTACGAAAATCCGCCGCGATCGCGACTCGTACCAGTCAATCGGAAATTTTATTAACCAACCCTGATATTTTTCATTATCTCCATCGTGGGGCCTATCTAAGTCGTGATGATAGTCCTGATAAATTATGGGGAAGGATTGATAAAGATTTTGACTTATTTATATTTGATGAATTTCACATCTTTTCCGCGCCTCAAATTACCAGTGTTCTCAACACAATGTTATTAATTCGTCACACCAATCGTCACAAAAAATTTATCTTTTCATCTGCCACCCCTGATGAGCAATTAATGAACAAACTAGAAATAGGTAAGTTTCGCTATAAACTGATTAACCCTTTACGCGCAGAAAAATATCAATTTCCTAATAGCATCTCGGAAAATGAACAGTTAAATGCCCAGGGATGGCGACAAATTTTAAGAGAAAGTACCCTAAGTTTTATTCCCCTAGCACCGAAATCTAATTCTTCGGAAATTTGGCTTAAAGAAAATGCCAATTTTATCTTAGAATACTTTCTTAAATATCCGGGTAGTAAAGGCACTATTATTCTTAATTCCATTGCGGCTGTTAAGCGTCTCACTCCATTTTTTAGGGAATTATTTGCTAGTCATAACTTAGATGTTCGTGAAAATACGGGTTTATCAGGGAAGACGGAAAAAGAGCGATCGCGTTCGGCTAACTTAGTTTTGGGTACAAGCACCATTGATGTTGGGATAGATTTCCAAATCAATTTACTGATTTTTGAATCCGCGGATGCAGGTAATTTTATCCAACGCTTAGGACGTTTAGGGCGACATGATGGTTATGAGATAAATGGCGAGTTTATTGGTTTTGCCAATTTTACCGCGATCGCGCTTACTCCTAAATTTCTTGTAGAAAGATTGTTTTTAGGTGAGGCTCCTCCCTTAACATCGGGTGAGATTTATGATCGTCCTTTCTTTTATCATCAAATCCGAGAAAAATATCGACAAATTAACAATTTTGAGGGCTATTACTCACGATGGGGATCTGTTCAATCCGTACAAATTTGTTGGGAATTAGGACATAAGACGATTAAACAACAGTATGCAGACAGTCAAAAAGCTTTAAAGGATGATTGTCAAAAAGTCTTTAATACTAGCTTAGGTAAAGTTGCAGGAAAAATTAAAGAATGGGCTAAAGAATGGCAACAGTTATCAGGAAATAAGACGGGAAATCCTATTTGTGAAGAGGCAGCGAGTTTCCGAGGATCAAGTCCTCTACAATGTGGCATCTATGATTTAACAGAAGCTAACGAAGTGGAGAGGTTTAAAACTTATGATTTAGCCGGAATTTTAGGTAATTTGCAAATTGAAACGATGACAGAATCCGCCTTTATGCGACTGTTAAACGAAACATCAGAACGATTTAAACAACCGATTGCGAAGGGTCGTTTTCAACACTGTATGGCCTTTCTGAAGTTACAGTCTTATCGAGAGGAAAGATTGAATTGGAAATTTAATTATTCTGGAGAATTAAGCGCGATCGCGTCGGCATGGAAAGTTGAGGTATTAAGAGGGATTGAAGTTTGGCAGCCTGAGAATTACTGGATCGGGGAAATTAACACGCGTTTGAAGAAGCAAGCATTGGTGTGCTATGTGCTTCGGCATCCGGTGGCGGAGGTACGATCGCGTTTGCGACTTCCTATGCACTTTCAGATTTATCCCATTTGCGATCGGTATAGTTTCCACGATGCTGCACCTTATTCGATCGCCTTTGGGCAGTCAGCCCTGTTAGTGGACACGCTGGCCCACTGGCTTAAGAGCAAGGGGGATGAATCATGGATTGCCTAAATTGTCAAGCCCTGATAGGGATTTTGGAGACTTGCAGGCTTTTGTCTATATCAGGCTACAGCTTGCAAGGATGGGCAGGAAGGCGTAAACGCCTGAGTACAGCGTCGGAAGTTTCAATCCCTGCTAGGGATTTTTTCCACCCGCTCATCACTTTAGAGGGAAATCCTCTGGTTTTCCTCAATCATTGTACGCGGTTTGGTAGTAGGTACGACCAAGGAAAAAGTTTATATGGTCTTCCGAAGCTGAACTCATTGATGCTGTGTTATGATATCCAACAAGGATGGCTTCAGCGCTTGAGTACAAGGACGGAGACTCGTTGGACGGCCTTTGAGCCCTTTTCTGACGCGATCTATGCCTTTCTTAGGTTACAAGCCTCTATTCAGAAACAATATCAATGGAGGTTGCGCTACATGGATAACTATGTGCAGTTGGAACTCTTCGATCTGGGACTTTACACATCTGAGCAGCCTACTGCTATTGATGGTGAAACAGAGCAGTTCGAGGAAGTTCCGCCATGCGTTGAGTATGAACAGTTAGAACTGGATCTGTTTCCACAACCATCTTATGTGATACCTAAAATGTTTGTGAGATTAGCAGCATAACTTTTTTTTGGGGCTGAAAGTTAATCAGTTTACAGCCCCTTTTTTTTCCAAATAGTCAACCGCAATGAAAACACAATCACTAACAGAACTTTCATCACAACTCATTGAGAAAATTCCCTATCTCAAAATGTTAGTCTTATTTGGCTCGCGCGCCAGAGGCGATACCCATGCCAAAAGTGACTGGGATTTTGCCGCTCTCTATGACGATGAACTCCGTCAATCTTACGTCAAAGATAATGGTTTTGCTTGGTTTGAAGTTCCTCAAAAACTCGGAGATTTTTTTGAAATTAACAGTGACATCATTGATGTTGTTGAACTCAATCAATGCTCACCTTTAGTCGGTTTTTATGTAGCTCGTGATGGCAAACTTATTCATGAAAAAAATCAAGGCGAATTTGTCAATTTTCAATTAAAAGCATGGAAGATTTATGCAGACACAGAAAAATTTCGCCAAGCTCAACGGGAAAGTATTGACCTCTGGCTGAAAAAGTGGGGAGTATAACCAAAATGGAACGTCAAATCATCACCAAAAGAATCACCTTAATGATGAGGTATCTTGACCGACTCAAAGGATTTGAAGCATTCAGCTTTGAGGAATATCTCAATAATTTTGATCTCCAGCTTATTGCGGAAAGACTTATAGAATTAATCGTCGAAGCGGCATCAGATATCAATAGTTATTTGCTGGTGCAGCTATATCAAACTACCCCCGCAAGTTATTTTGATTCCTTTACGGAAGCTGGAAAGCGAGGAATTATTACGCGGGAATTAGCAGCACAACTCGCACAATCAGCCGGAATGCGAAACCGTTTAGTCCATCAGTATGACGAAATTAACCACAAGTTAGTATTTGCCGCCATTCCCAAAGCGTTGCAGCAATATCGACTTTACATCCAACAAATCACAACCTATCTCAACTCCCTAGAGGCCAAAAATGGCTAAAAAAACTCAAAAACTCGATGAAGATTATCAACAACTTTCCTTATTTGATCCTTCCATTAATCTCACTTCTGAACCATTAGATAATTCAGATGATGACTGGTTACAGGATGAAGAATTAGCTTCTAGCTTTGAAACATCTGATCGCGCCCACGAACCTGAACAGCGCGAGTTACTAACACTTAAGCTATTGCGAGAAGCAATTAAAACTCAAAATCCCCGCGATCGTGTCATGGCCGATTTTGCCGAGTATGTGCTGCCAAACCTGCTCAGGATGGCCATTGGCATTACAGCAAAAGGCGGCAAATTTTTTGATGAATTAGATCGGCAAAAAGGTAAAGAGAATATCAGGCGAGATAATGCGGCAGATCAGTCACTAAATACTCACTTACTCAATGGACTTTTCCCCGCGAATTTAATTGAACAGCGCTTAGAAAAACTCGATACCACCGTGAGGCGAGTAGTGCGAGAACAGGAACGGCGGCTCGTCATTGCTGGTTTTATTCTCCATGACTTTGAAAAATTCCCAGATGTCCCCAATGATTGTCGCAAATTATCCCTTGATCAGCATCGCGAAATTATTAATGAAAAAGTGCGTCAGTTAGGACTTGATCAATTCCTTAATCCCCATGATCCACAGGCCTATCGAGAATATATTGATGATTTACTTTGTGTTGCCTATAATGCCCAACGGCGTTGGGATACAAACTGGAATTTTTCTCAGTTTGGCTTGAATCCTAAAATACGCGATCGTACTCTCCGCAGTCTCTCAGACTTAACCTGTTTAGCCGATTCCCTCGCCTCTATTATCAAACATCCCCAAGATGCAGAAAATACCAGACTAAAGGAGTTAATCCACAGCCTAAGCGACGGGCAATTAAAATTCACTTACCACAACATCGCGGAGAATCGAGGCGTACTTACCAACGTCGTAAATAACGCGTTAATGGAGCTACATACTGCCCTTAATGCAGATGATTGTACCTACTACGAACCCTTGCTTTATCTGCCAACAGGTGTAATTTACCTAGCAAGGTACGATGCTCCTCCTGTCTCAGTTGAAGACTTGCCTGAAGGAGTCATCAATAAAATTAAAATGCTTTGTGGTGAACAACTGTTAAATAGGCAAACAGGATTTAGTAGAGACGGAAAAGGCATGAAATATGCCGAATATTACGAACAATTTTTTGATGATTTCGGATTGATGGAAGTAGCACTTAGAGCTACCTTGCGGATTCTTAACTCTAACAAAGCTTCTGTTGCTAAAAGTCGCAGCGAAAATCTGGTTAAGTTTCAGAGACAAAATGTTTTGTCTGCTGATTACGATTGGAAATTTGAGGATGACATTCGGATCGACCAAATTGCCGAATTTGGAGATTTAGTTAGCCGCAAAATTTGGGGCGAGCGGATTAATAAAATTAAAGCTGAATGTAAAAAAAATAAGCAATTACCCAAGGTGCCAGATAATTTGGATTCATCCGAAAAGTTACTCTATAGAATTGCTGAATTTTGGAATCTGGCTGAATACCTCCCACAAGTTCGGGAAATCCAGAAAATTAATGAGAGCCTAAAACAACACAAACTGAAAGGGAATACAGGGGGCGTTCCCTATGAATGGTATTACTTAGCTGCCAAGTATTTAGACACTCATCCGGGTATAAGTCCAGAGGATATTTATCGAATTGGTGAAGAAGCGATCGCGCACATTTCCCAACTTATTAAACCGATCCTATCACAGTACAAATTACCTGACGGTTGGGAAGATTTGCGGCTGTGGGTAACACGGGTTGTCATGCTACCCGGAAAAGCACCATTTGTCCAGGCATCCGCGGAGGTATTCTTAGATGAGTTGGAACGCTATCAATTAGCTAAAAAACAGGGGAGAGGCAGACAGTTAATTTGTTCTATTTCTCATTCAGCTTATACCGTCAATGAGCAAATGGAATCTGCCGTTTTGTTTACCCCTCAAGTTTACACTAACAAACAAATGTTGGGAGGTTCTAACGCGAAACGAAATATTTCTAGTATTGCAGGCATTGAAATGATGCTGAGGCAAATTTTAATGAATCAAACTCAAGCTGTGGGCAAAAAATTTGAAGATGGTAAATATCGCTATCTCTATTTTTATCCTACTTATTACTTCACGCCTGAAACTAATAAGTTTTTGCAAAAAGCCTACATTAGCATTGCCCAAACTCGCTTTGATACCAGCATTCGTAATCATTTTATTAGTAAAGAAATGCAGGCTAATTTTGGGCGCGATCGCTACCAAAGTGTAGATAGTTTCCTCATCAATGAAAATATTGAACCCGGGAAAGATCGCACTTTTAAACTATCCTATCCCGAAGATCAACCCCTAACATTTTACTTCATGGCACTGCCACCAGGAAAGGATGCCACCGACACTGAATCTTGGGTAATGCCTGCTTGGTTAGCCTTTGCCTTCCCAATGATTCTGGATGTCAAAACCGTGGTTTCTGAGTCGCCCATTCCACCCTTTAACGACGGTGCAGAGTTTGAAGAAAGCGTCTTTCTTGATAGTGCGCCACAAGCTTTTAGGGTTTTGACGAGGCGCGATCGCTTCCGTCTCGACTACATCTTAGAAGGATGGGAAGAAAACGGTAAATCTTATCCTGCACCTTTGAATGTTTTAACTGCTGCTTATGCCATTCATCTTGATGTTAATGCTAAACAAGGGAAGTCCGGTTATGACTCCAACTGGGGAAAATTAACTGAACTCGCCAAGGATTTTGAAACGAGTCCACTTTATGTATTTAGCTACCTAAATCAGTGGGTTAGGAAGCAAAAATTAGATGCACCAAGTTTGAGCAAAATTAAGCTTTATGCTCACTCTTTTTACCCTTGTTTTGACCCCTATGTTACTTATAAACCTGAATTGGAGGAATTAATTGTGGAAGCAACATCACCCTTGAATCATCCGAAAAAACTTACGGAACTTTACCGCAAGTTTTACCGAGCTAAATCAAGTAAAGGAAAACCGATGAAATCGAATGCAATTCTCAAGCCAATTGATGAAGCTGCTGATGTAATTCTCAAAGCTGATAAGGAGGGAGGATTTAATTTAGTCGAAGCTGTAGCAGCTAAAATCTTTCAACTGATGAAGCGAGTCCATAACTCTACCGCAGAGGGACGTTGGGTAATTGCCCAACCCGATGAGGAACGCGATGCAATTTTAGAGTTTGCGCGTTACTTTGTTGTTGAGGTTTTTGAGAACTCATTTGCGCGCGATCGCGCTCGTTTAGCCGGCCGTCAAATCAATCTCATCCGAGATACTTGCGAGTTTTTATATCGCTTGGAAAATGACCGAGAAAATTATGCTAAAAAACTCGTTAATCTGTATCGCAAGTTCTACAGAGCAAATACCTCTGATCAAATGGATATTGTGCAACCCATAGATATTGCTTCTCAAACAATAATTCAAACTGATGCCAGTATTTCTGGCAGTAATCTGGTTAATAAGGTGGCAGATGCCGTTTCTAATCTTGTTGAACAAACTCGCACCTTAAGTGCAGAAGACAAAACGGCTATTTTAGAGTTTTCTCGTTACTTTTCTCACAATTTTTTTGAAAAGTTACTCGGGGGCGATCGCGATCGTCTTGTCGGGACACAACTCAACCAAATTCGCGATACCTGCGAGTCCCTTTATCGCCGGGAAGAGGATAAAGAACTTAGTGGGAAAAAAGAACAAGATGATGAAGATGATAACTTAACAAATGAGGAAGAGGATTCATGACTTATCTTCGGGTCCTAGTTTTACACTCTTTGAAGCAACAAAACTTTTTCAGGATAATTCATCACGAGTATTCGCCATGTCGAAACTACTAAATCCCAATCAAGCTTATACGTTTAGCAAAATTTTTGAACTCCAGATTGAGCCTGATGATCTTGTGACAGAATTTGGCTACACACTGGAACGAACCCGACTCAACTTACCTCAGTATTCTGGGGAATTAGATCGTGTAGAAGAACTACGATCACGCATTGAAGAAGTCTTACCTTATGTCAGCCTTACTACTGAAACATCTCGACGAGAAATATTGATTTCTCAAGTAATTTTAGACCTCGTTCACTATACCAAAGCTCAACTACGAATCGAGTATCCTATCAAAGTCACAGAACAACTGCAAGGTTACTTAGATTATCTATTGAGAACACAATCAGAGATTTTAGTAATTGAGGCAAAGCGAGAAGATTTGACTTATGGTTTTACGCAACTCGCAGCCGAAATAATCGCCCTCGATCAATGGGAAAAAACCTCGACAGAATCCACTCTACTTGGTGCTGTCACAACTGGTAGTATCTGGAAGTTTGGACGGCTAAATCGAGCCACAAAACACATTGAAGAAGGCTTAGATAGCTATCGCGTCCCCGAAGATATAGAGCCACTAATGCGAATTTTGGTTCAATCCTTGGTCGCCTAACTTATCAGTATTAGGGTGGTCTTTGCCATAATAAGCTTCGTCACTGATCATAAGTTTTCGGCAAATGCTACCTGAAAATTAGGAGAAAATTAGATTATGTCTATCCTTGATCCCAATCAATCCTATACTTTTAGCAAATATTTTGAGATGGGTATTTCACCTCAAGATTTAGCTAAAGAATTTGGCTATACTTTTAGTAGAAAACGTCTCAATTTACCCCAATATAAGGAGAATCTGGATCGACTAAAAGAATTACAAGAACGTCTTGATGAAATTCTGCCATACTTTGATTTAGCCAATGAAAAAAGTCCCAGAGAAGTATTAGTTTTACCGATTATTTTAGATTTAGTTCACTATATTAAATCTGAAGTAAAAATCGAGTATCAAATCAAAGTAAATGAACAATTATAAGGCTATTTTGATTATTTGATTAAAAATCGAAATAATCTCTTAGTGATTGAAGCTAAAAAGGAGGATTTAGATTATGGGATGACTCAACTTTTGGCGGAATTAATTGCCTTGGATAAATGGCAAGAAAATCAACAACAAAATCAACTAATTGGTGCAGTCACCACGGGCAAAATTTGGGTATTTGCCCAACTAGATCGCATCAAAAAACATCTTGATCAAGGACTTGATAGTTATCGGGTTCCTGATGATTTAGATCCCTTAATGCGGATTCTGGTTCAATCTTTAGTCGGCTCACTTATCTAATATTACTTTCTTCAGGAGAATTACCATGACTTTTCTCAAAACCATTGACTCTAAGCACTTCCACTCTGCAATTCCCTACAAACCAATGGGGAAATATGCCCACTTCCTGACTGTACGAGTGACAGAATCTTATCCACTATTTCAGACAGATGGAGAACTAAATAAAGCACGAGTTCGCGCCGGAATTAAAGACGAAAAACCGATCAGCCGCCTCACCATGTTTAAACGCAAGCAATCTACTCCAGAGCGTTTAGTCGGACGAGAATTGCTGCGAAACTATGGCTTAATGACCGCCGAAGACTGCGAATATAATGTCAAATTTGCAATGGATAATCCTGACTGTATTATCTACGGATTTGCCATTGGCGACTCTGGTTCTGAGAAATCAAAAGTAGTAGTTGATACAGCATTTTCAATTACAGGTTTTGATGAATCTCACGAAACTTTTACCCTCAATGCTCCCTTTGAAAATGGCACAATGGCATCTAAAGGTGAGGCCGATTCAAAACCGGGCGAAGTAACCAGTCGTATCAATCAGCAAGATCATATCAAACCCCAGGTTTTCTTTCCTAGCATTGTGACATTAAAAGATCCCACAGAAGCGGGTTTCTTATATGTCTTTAACAACATCCTCAGAACGCGGCATTATGGCGCTCAAACTACCCGCACAGGCCGAGTCAGAAATGAGTTAATTGGCGTGGTATTTGCGGACGGTGAAATTACCAGTAACCTCCGTTGGACGCAAGCAATTTACGACCAATTACAAGCTGAAAATAAACTCAATTCCCGCGATCCACTCAATGAAAATGATGTCATTTTTGCCGCGAGTAGTGCGATCCAAACATTAATGTCTGAAGAATTTATCGTGCATACAGATTTTGTCGGTACTCAGTTTACCGCGTTGTTAAACGAGGTCAAATCTCTGACAGGTAGTGAAGAGGGAATTAAAGGAATTTTACAGCAGGCTGACACGGAAGCTAAAGCCTACAATAAAAAACACATTAAACAGAAATCTGAAGCTGATAAAGCTAAAGCTGATAAAGCTGCTAAGGGAGGATGACATTAATGCCTCTCATTTACCGTTGTCAAATTGAACTACACGATAGTCTCTATTTTGCCACACGCGAAATCGGCCGCCTCTACGAAACAGAGCCCATAATTCATAATTACGCGCTCTGTTACGCCCTCGGATTAGTAGATAGCAATACCTACTCTACCACCGTTCCCGAAGAACATTCTTATCGCTATTTTTGCCCCGAACAAATTCCTAAATATGAGCAGCATTTAACGCCACTCAATCAACAGGGAATTTATGTCACTCCTGCCAGATCCCTCTCTCACGCCTCCACTCTCAATACCTGGAAATATGCCAACAATAATTATCATGTTGAGATGGAGAAAACCCAGAAAAATATCCCCAGTTTTGGCAGAGCTAAAGAAATTGCTCCAGAAAGCAAATTTGAGTTTTTTATCATCTCAGAAAAACCTCTGAAACTGGCAAAGTGGATTCGTCTAGGTAAGTGGATGAGTAAAGCTGAGTTAAAGACTGAAGAAATTACCCAAGTTGAGCGCAAAAATGGTGATTTCATTTGTTCTTATCCGCTTAATCCCTTAGATGTCATGTTTTCACATCAAGTGATTAGCTACGACGTGGTAAATATGCCCCCAGTTAGTTTGATTAAAAATGTCAAAATTAACGGGCAATATTACCAATGCGAAAAGATCAACATTCCTGCCTGTATGCAATATCGCTTTAAGGCTGGATAAATTGCCAAAATAATAGATATTTTTCCTGTAGGGGCTGTGTCCCCGTGCCAGCCCCCCAGAGAATATCCTTCGCGCTTATTTTTTATTAGTCGTCTTGAGACGACTTGAGCTATTAGCCAGGGGTTTTAACCCCTGGTAGACTAACAGCAATTAAATCAGTCACCTACCCAATATGCCACACAGTCTAATCCTCAATCTGCTCCCTCTTTCCCCTATTCCTACGGGATATTTAACCGGACGACATTTACACGCGTTATTTCTCACTCTTGTTAGCTCCGTTGACAAACAATTAGGCGACTATCTCCATGATTCTTCTATCAATAAAGCCTTTACTCTCAGTCCCTTACAAACCATCAAATCCCATTCTCCTAAACATTTTCCTCTCCAATTTCAATACTCTAAACCTATTGAGGCACATACTCCTTTGTGGTGGCGCATTTCTCTTTTAGATGACACCCTATTCGGCCAATTAACTAACCTTTGGCTTAATCTTAATCCCCATAAACCTTGGCATCTCGGTCCCGCGGATTTACTTATTACCAGTATTCAAGGGACTCCCCAATCTACTCAACCTTGGGCTAATGCTTGTACTTATTCTCAATTATATGAACAGGCTTCGGAATCTAATCGTATTATCGCGTTTAGTTTTGCCACTCCTACTGCCTTTCGCCAAGGACAGTATGACTCTGTTATCCCCACCAGAGAATGTCTTTTTAACAGTTTACTTAGCCGTTGGAATAAATACAGCAATTATGAAATTGCCACCATTCCTATTGAAGCACTTTATTCGAGTTTTGTCAATATCAAAACGGAAATTTTTGCCGATTCTCGTAGCAAGTTTATCGGAATTGTTGGGGAAGTTAGTTATCGCCTTTTTGGAGATTTAGAACCTTTGGCGATTAAGCAAATTAACGCGTTAGCTGATTTTGCTCTTTATTGTGGTATTGGCAAAAAAACTACGATGGGTATGGGAATGACTCGTCGTATTCCTATTAAATAAATGGTGAAAATTTATGAATGATTTTGATTATATTCCGATCGCGTCTCTGAATCAGTACAGTTATTGTCCGCACCGTTGTTGGCGCATGGTGTGTGCGGGTGAATTTAGTGATAATCAATACACGATTGAGGGAACAAGTTTACATGAAAGAGTGCATACTCTCAGTGAGATTAACCGCGATGAAACTTGGCAAGTGCGAGCGATTTGGCTTAAGTCAGAGCAGTATAAACTCATCGGTAAGTCGGATTTGATTGAATCGACAGATCGACAATTATACCCCGTTGAATATAAGCGGGGAAAGAAAGGGGAATGGGATAATGATGAGTTACAAGTTTGCGCTCAAGCTCTTTGTTTGGAAGAGATGACAGGGCAAACTATTACTCAAGGTTATGTTTATTATGCCCAATCTCATCAACGCCAATTAGTCCATATTTCTCAGCAATTAAGACAAAGCGCGATCGAGACTATTCAAACAGTACAAATATTGCTGCAAACAGGGAAAATGCCCCCAGCTATTTACAGCAAACGCTGTCAAGGATGCAGTTTAAAATCCCAATGTTTGCCTCAAATTCCACAGAAAATGAGTCGTTATCAAGAAGTAAACTGATTGGGTAAATCACTCGCGGGAATCAACCGGGGACTTAAGTCCCCGACTAATAGCTAAAGTCCGTTAAAACGGACTAAAAACCCTCAATAAA
>JBBITB010000011.1:260-2335 GCA_037440985.1 Microcoleaceae cyanobacterium bin_387 | reverse complement strand
AAGTCCCCGACTAATAGCTAAAGTCCGTTAAAACGGACTAAAAACCCTCAATAAAGATAGTCGCTTTTAACTTCGAGCGCATCCCGAATCCCACCTGCTAAAACATGATTAAAAGCACTCAATAAAGATAGTCGCTTTTCACCGATGGGGGACGCTTCCGACTAATAGCAAAAGTCCCTGAAAAAGGACTAAAAAACCTCAATCAACCCAGTCGGTTTTAACCGACTTAAGCTTTGAGACAGGGACTTGAGTCCCTGACGGACTAATAGCAAAAGTCCCTGAAAAAGGACTAAAAAACCTCAAGAAAAATAGTCGGTTTTAACCGACTTAAGCTTTGAGACAGGGACTTGAGTCCCTGGCGGAATCAAACTTAACTTTTTGGAGTAAAAATCATGGGAACACTGTATATCAATCAAGATGATGTTTTTATCGGTAAAACCGATGAACGCCTTCAGGTAAAAGCCAAAAATCAAACCTTACAAGACGTGCCATTGATTCATTTAGATGGCGTGGTAATTTTAGGGCGTGCCACGATTTCCCCAGCAGCCGTCTCCGAACTTTTGCAACGGAAAATTCCCTTAACATTTCTCTCGGATACAGGTCAATTTTTAGGAAAACTAGAACCGGAGTTAACCAAAAATATATTTGTCCGTGATGCCCAATGGAAAGCCGCGGGAGAAACTCCCCACGCGATTCACCTTGTCCAGGGTTTTATTCGTGGTAAATTGAAAAACTATCGCACCGGTTTATCCCAAACTCAGCGGGAACATCCAGAGCTTAATCTCACTTCCGCAATTACTCAAATTGCTAACATCATTCCCAAACTAGACAAAACTCAAAATATAGACTCCTTACGGGGTTTAGAAGGCGCGGGAAGTGCCGCCTATTTTGGAGTTTTTCAGCAACTAATTCGCGCCGAAGGTTTTACCTTTAAAGCCCGACACCGCCCTGCGACTGATCCGGTTAATTCCTTAATGAATTTTGGCTACACCCTCCTGCGTCACGATGTCCAAAGTGCCATTAATATAGTCGGATTTGATCCTTATTTAGGATACCTGCACGTTCAACGTTATGGCCGCGTGGGATTAGCCTTTGATTTGATGGAAGAATTTCGCCCTTTAGTGGCAGACAATATGATTTTGAACGCGATTAACCGCCGCCTACTTACCCCCAATGATTTTACCGTCGAACCTATTAGTCATGTGGTGCGGTTATCGGATGCCGGCCGGAAAGTATTTCTCACTTTGTATGAAAAGAAAAAGCAGTCGGAGTTTAAGCATCCGGTTTTGGGGCGCAAATGCACCTATCAGGAAGCTTTTCTTATTCAAGCGCGACTGTTAGCGAAATATTTGATGGGCGAAATTGACAAATATCCACCTTTAGTGTTGAGGTAGTTATGCACATTCTCATTTCCTACGACGTGCCGGAAGATAAACGCCGCACTAAGATTCACAAAATTCTGAAGTCCTATGGCCAGTGGATGCAGTATAGTGTCTTTGAGTGTACTGATTTGACCGAGACTCAGTATGCGAAACTACGATCGCGTCTCAACAAAGTGATTAAACCCGCAGAAGATAGCATTCTATTTTTCCCCCTCTGCGCTTGCTGTCAGGGGAAGATCGAGCGTATCGGCGGGGTTGTGCCGGCCGACAGGACTATATTTTTTGCCTAGTCTGCGTGAATCGGTAGGTGTAAAAATCGGGGTATCAAATTTTTCGGCTGTAATCCTGATGCTGTAAGAGTTTGATGCCCCTCACCCGAAAAAACGATTCACGCAGAGGCTAGAACCTTTACAGGATAAGGATTTGCCGGAAAATTTGAAAAAGGGTATTGACAAGTCGATGGCTGGAATGGTACTTTTAGATCAGATTCACGCAACCGAACCTCGAAAACCGAATACACCAAGGGTTTCAGACCCGGGGTCGCAATTAACCTAAATCCCTACTAGGGATTGAAACAGTGATATCAAACGGGCGACTCAAACCCCTTTGACTACCCGTCGCAATTAACCTAAATCCCTACTAGGGATTGAAACCCATGCCCCACGGGATTCATATTTTGACAAGGGTTGTCGC
>JBBITB010000011.1:0-207 GCA_037440985.1 Microcoleaceae cyanobacterium bin_387 | reverse complement strand
AAGGCCGCGACTCCCGGTCGCAATTAACCTAAATCCCTACTAGGGATTGAAACGCTCAGGATGTCGTCCAAGTTTTGGGACGGAATGCAGGTCGCAATTAACCTAAATCCCTACTAGGGATTGAAACGCCATTTTTTCCATTTTTGCATATCAACATCCTAATCGTCGCAATTAACCTAAATCCCTACTAGGGATTGAAACGAGAAC
>JBBITB010000010.1:86418-90089 GCA_037440985.1 Microcoleaceae cyanobacterium bin_387 | reverse complement strand
GTTAATTCGGGTTTTAGAAACCACTCAGTATGAATATACTCGCGGGAGAGTTGCCCAGATTTTAGGGGAAATTGCCGTTGGGAATGAGTTAGCAATAGGGGAGTTAATTCGGGTTTTAGAAACCACTCAGAATGAAGATACTCGCGGGAGGGTTGCCTCTAGTTTAGGGAAAATTGCCCCGGGGAATGAGTTAGCAATAGGGGAGTTAATTCGGGTTTTAGAAACCACTCAGAATGAAGCTACTCGCTGGAGTGTTGCCTATAGTTTAGGGGAAATTATCGAAACCCAAAAACAATACGCAGATGTGGTTGTTGCCCTCAACCATAACCTAACTGATGAAGTTTACAACAATAAGTTTAATCTCTTTGAAAATTGCTATAAACTCCTCTGGCAATGCGCCCAAAATCTAACCTACCCTAAATTCTATCAAGCATGGCATCACAACACCCTTACCCCCCATCCTGAAATTATTGATAATACCCCCGTTGGCAATTCCCCAACGGTGCGACAATTAGAACAACTATTCACCAATCTTTGTAGCCAACTCCCTTACCCCCACCTCCATTGCATCGACGCGAAAAGACTGCAAAATCTCAACAGTGAAAGCAGATTTGTCCAAGCATTTTGTAACCGTCTCTATCAAAAATTATTACCTAATGAGACTATCCCAAATGTGCAAACTGTCACTGATTTAGAAAGGGAAATTATCCACCTGAAAAAGCAATTACAAACCCCCCATTTGTTCATTTTGTTAGAGGGAGACGCGACACCTAACCCAGAAGTTATCGAGTGTTGCGACTATCTCACCGACGTATTAAACCTCGCGTGGGTGACACCGGAAGCCTTACCCGGCTCATCCTCCTCGCGGTTTTTTGTGTCGTCTCAGGAAAACTTGTTACACGCGGTGAGAAGTTGGGTTGAGGAAATCTCCTGAGAAACCGGGTTTCTTTTGGGGTTTTCGCACCTCGACAAGGTTTAGGGAAGAAACCCGGTTTCTGTAGGGGCGGTGCCCCCGTCATTAGTGTCAACTTAAGCTCAAATATAGTATCTGTTGACGGTTTGACCATTAAGCCTGTTGATCCCCCCTAGCCCCCCTTAAAAAGGGGGGGACAAGAGCATCAAAGTCCCCCTTCTTAAGGGGGATTTAGGGGGATCGAGACTCAGCTAAAAGCGAGATTTCTCCATAGTTTTAGGCTTAAGTTGACACCAAAGCGCCCCCGTGCCCGCCCTTGAGGTGAGAAACCTCAAAATCAGACAATATAGGCAGAATTAATCGGTTTCGCACCCTTTGTCGCGACTAAACATTGATAAATAAACGCGCATACCTCCCCACGGGTAATACTTTGATTCGGTGACAGAATACTCCGATAGGGATAATTCACTACGATGTGATTTACTGTCGCAGACACGATCGCGCTCACTGCGAAAGTAGGAATTTGAGCCACATCGCCATAAACATTTAAACTATCAGGAGTACCACCGCTTAACCCTAACCCACTCACCAAAGCTAAAAGCGCCTCTAAACGAGTTAAGTTTTGTTGAGGACGAAACTGCATCCCCGGATATCCCGAAAGAAAACCCGCCCGATTAGCTTTGAGAATCACGTCTCGTCCCCAAAAACTAAAAGGTACATCAACGAAATTTGTCGCGGCTCGTTTTGGTGTAGCATTAAAGGCATTAGTGAGAAGCGCCGCGTATTGAACACGCGTTAAAAGACTATTGGGTTGAAAAGTCCCATCAGGGAAACCCGAAATCACATTCATCGCGACTAAAGCTTCAATAAAAGCTTGAGCCCAATAACCACTAATATCACTAAAGCGACCATTATTGGTAGTTCCCCCACCACTACTACCGCCATTTCGCATTTGTACAGCCATTTGCACCGCTTTATAGGCATTCACTTTGCCATAACCAAACCAGTCACTATGCCCATTTGTGTCATAACTGCCTTGACGAGTCCCAAATTGAGGATCGGGATCGGGATCTACAATCTTATCCGCACTTTGTTGGATAATGCTTTTCACTTGTTGGGCACTGAGATCCGGGTTTGCCGATAACACTAAAGCCGCGACTCCCGCGACAACCGGTGTCGCACTCGATGTCCCCCCAAAATATCCCGTATAATCACCTGGATCATAACCATCCCCTCCTACGCGATCGTCGGTAAAGATGCCCAAACCGGGTAACATTCCCGTCACTTCTGGGGGGGTACTAACAAAACCCGTTTCTTGTAACCACATTCCGGGGGGGGCATTATTGCTAGGAGCACAGACAAAAATCCCACTTCCCCAATTACTATAAGCAGCTTTTTTATTAAGGGAGGTGCAGGCGGAAACTGTAATCACATCAGGATGCACCGTAAAACCCCCTAACCATTGGGTTTGACCACTTAAAACGTTATTCGGCCAGCCTCTTTCGTTAATCGTACCATTGATGGGGCGATTGGCATTACCCGCGGCAAAGACAATTACACTTCCTTTACCTTTTCTACCTTGAGTCGCGGCTTTGCTAATCACAGCCCGTTGTCGTAGGGATAAGGGAAAATAAACCGCGGAGGGCCCCCAACTACAGGAAATGACGGAGGCTCCTTTATCGATCGCCCAATTAAAGACTGATTCAATGGAATCATCATCTAAATAACCGGTGGTGCGAATGGGCATCAGAGCACAACCCGGAGCCACTCCCACAATCCCTACACCATTTTCTTCCGCAACCGCAACCCCCGCGCACGCGGTACCATGATTATCGTCGGTTGTACCCGGTAGGGGTGATGTGTCATTATCTCTGAAGTCGATAGGCGCGACGATTTTTCCGGCTCCTTTAAAGTCAGGATGATTTAAGTCAACGGAATCGTCCGCGATCGCCAGTACAATGGAACGAGAACCTTTGGTAATATCCCAAGCTTTTTCCGCGGAAATATGGGAATTAACGGAGAGTTGATCGCCTCCTTGATTATTGAGATACCATTGTTTGGGATATAACGGATCGCGTGGAGTGTAATGTCTTTGACTTTGGATAATAATATTAGGTTCGGCAACAAAAACTTCGGAATATCTGGTAAGACGATTGGTGATTTTAACTGGGTTTTCCGTAGAGTCTGTCGTGAGTTTATAGACGAAGGTATTGGGAATCCCTTCAACTACTTTTAATTCTTCTACTCCCACATAAGACGCGATCGTGTTTCTCGCTTCTGGAGTAACTTTAGGATCAAACTGAATCGTAATCTGATTAGTTAAGTAAAAGTAAGCCCCGACATGATTAGCTGGATGATAGACACGACTGGCAAAGTCGATTTCATCAAGGGCGCGGGCTGTTGCCATAATGTCTTTGAGTTTTTCAGGATCATCGACACTAAATTCTTCTAAGTTACTACCAG
Source organism: Microcoleaceae cyanobacterium bin_387 (assembly GCA_037440985.1). GTDB lineage: Bacteria > Cyanobacteriota > Cyanobacteriia > Cyanobacteriales > Microcoleaceae > JBEDKD01. The sequence goes on along the minus strand of JBBITB010000010.1, from coordinate 86,713 downwards.
GCACATGACGCAACCAAGTCGCGGGGATCTTAGATACCCAATTTTCCACGGAGCCCGCATTTGCCGAGGGAGAAACCGTAAAACGATGTTCGACTTTAGTGAGGAGAATTTCTTCCCCGCCTCGTTGCAACATAATCGCGATACTGTCATCGGGAACACCTATCCCTTGATATTCGTGCAGAATCGCGGCAGATGGGAGCGATGATGTCATTGTTAATACACCTACATTAACTAAGTAAGAAGGAAGAGGGAAGAAGGAAGAAGGAAGAGGGAAGAAGAGGGAAGAAGGAAGAGG
>JBBITB010000010.1:67298-86395 GCA_037440985.1 Microcoleaceae cyanobacterium bin_387 | reverse complement strand
GAGGGAAGAAGGAAGAAGGAAGAAGGAAGAAGGAAGAAGGGGAAGAGGGGGAAGATGTGAATAATTACGAATCAATAATTACGAATTAATACTTATTAATCGCCAATCCCTATTTCCAAATCCCCAGTCCCCAGTCCCCAGTCCCCAGTCCCCAGTCCCCATTCCCCATTCCCCATTACCCATTCCCAATTCCCAAATCCCCTCTACGATTTTTGCACATTGGTGCTAAGATGGGCACAAGTTTGGTCTTTACTCTCGCCCCGCGCTAAGTGACTTCATGCTACAAGCTGGATTTGTTCCCTTTCTCCGTTCCACCGCGAAAATCTCTCTCGCGGTAATGTTGGCTTTTGGGCTATTTTACCCATTGCAAGCCCGGGCTCAAAAAACGTCCCCCTCTCCCCGTACTCCCCAAAATAATACTCCTCAAAATAATAAGCGCGATCGCGCTATTCCGATCCAACCAACGGATACGACTGATCCGGCTGATCCTAACAATAATAATAATGACGTAACAGAACCAACCAATGTCCGCCCCATTTCTCCCGAAAGTACCATTTTAAGTGTACAGGGGGGACAACGTTTAATGACCGAAGCCGCGAGCGCGATTTCCGATCAAAATTATACTGTTGCCGCCCAAAAACTCCAAGAAGCACGACAAATTTTTAATCAATTGTCAAATTTTTATCAACAATTAGCGGGTAGTTTTTCGGGAGTTGATAGTCGTCTTTTTGATAGTAATCGGAATAAGGCTTTAGACACAGCCCAAATGCGCGATGAAGCGACTTATCAATTAGCTTTAGTGCATCGTGCTCAAAATAAACCCGAATTAGCCGTACCACTTCTCGTGCAGATTATTCGCTCTCAACAACCTACGCGTGAGTTAGGGAAAAAAGCTTATCAGCAATTACTCGAATTAGGGTTTGTTGATACGCCTTATCCTCGTCCCTCCCGTGATGGTGATAAACCCACTCCTTCTCCAGAGTCCCCCACTGGGCCTTCTAATGATAAGAAGGATACTGCACCAACTTCATCTAATAAGCCGAAATAACTATAAGTCCTTTATAGCACTACCCCCTTGACTTATTCACCTTCATAATTGCACAAACCCTTGATTTTCTTGCCTCTTCCTTTGTGCCTTTGTGGTTAATTCCTTCTTCCTTCCTTCTTCCTTTTTCCCTCTTCCTTCTGCTATAAAATTAATAATGAGAGTAATCTAGTAGGACATTTCATGGTAAATTCATCTCAAGTTGAGGCGATGATTAAGGCGGTTTTGCCTGATGCCGAAGTTCAAATTACAGATTTACGCGGTGGCGATCATTATGACGCGATCGTTGTTTCTTCTGCTTTTGAAGGCAAAAGTCGCGTCCAACAACACCAAATCGTGTATGGTTCCCTGAAACAGGCAATGCAGAGTGAAGCAATTCACGCGTTGGCTTTGAAAACTTACACTCCTGGTGAGTGGAAGTCTCAAACTCCTGTTTCATAGGCAATGGAGAGCGGGTTTTCTAGCATAGTAATTAGTGATTTCATTTACTAATTATTTATGCTTAATCTTCGATTTACTCTAGGTTTTTAGTTAGTCCTTATCGCTTGAACAAAACACCTTTTGGGAGAAAATAATGAGTACAACAGATGTCAACGCCAGAATTGACGAATTAGTAAAAAACCACAAAGTTTTAGTCTTTATGAAGGGCAATAAGTTAATGCCCCAGTGTGGTTTTTCTAATACGGTTGTTCAAATTCTGAATAATTTAGGAGTTCCCTACGAAACCGTTGATGTTTTGTCTGATCCGGAAATTCGTCAAGGGATTAAAGACTATTCCAATTGGCCAACAATTCCCCAAGTTTATATCAAGGGTGAGTTCATCGGTGGTTGTGATATTATGATTGAACTCTACCAAAAAGGCGAATTGCAAGAAAAGTTAGAAGTCGCGTTGGCTTCTTAAATTAAAATTTTGTCGCAATCACGTTAGGGATTTTCAGGGGCTTTAGCCCCTACTCCCTACTAGAAACTATTGACAAAATATCGAGTTTGTGCTTAATAATAATCCGATTCAGGCTGTGGTTGAGGAATCGCGAAATTAGAGGAATCATAAATATAACGACTGGCTTCTTCCTCTAATCTATTGATTAAATAGGGTTCGATCGCGTTGGTATGACGTAACGCGGCTAAATAGCCATCCAAATACAAACGAATATCATCATAGCGATAACCTCTATTCCACATTTCGACAAGGGCATCGGTAAGTTTCTGATAATGACGAATGGTACGAGTATCTTGTAGCATAGTATAATCTCCTATTGGTTTCAGGATTCAGGGCATCCTCTTAAAAATCGGGATTTTGTCGAATTTTGCAGTCCTTCTCCATATAAAGATGCACTCACGAAGGGGTAAGTTTCGGAAATTTTGCCTATTTAACTAAGTCAAGGGTTTTGAGGACTCCCGACTAGGCTCTGATACCAACTTTTGGGTCAACTCTGGGGTCAACTTTTGGCTAAATAAATATGACTTGTCATATTTTCTTTATTCTAACCGTTACGTCCACTTATTCGACTCAAAAAAGGAACTACTGCCAAGAGGGCCCCCAATCCCATTATCCCATCCCATCAGCCAAAACCAACACCTCAGACAACACCATTAAGAAACCCCCACTTCCTAGAGACACCCGAAACCACCGCGATACATTGTCGCACAACATCCCCATATAATTTCTATCTATGGGAAAAGATGACTCAAGTCTCTTTAATAGCAGCGCGAAAAGAGGGTTATTGAAAGAGATTTCCTCGGAGGCATCCTCAGAGGATCTGTAGGCTAGGTTAGATATCAAAAATAACCTAGTCCGAGCAGTTTTTTTGCTCTAACGCAGCCTACTATCATAAACAGTTTGAAGAAGGGCAAAAAAGCTATCAAACCAAATTAATTAATCGCGGGCATCGTCAATTAGACAAGATGCTATTTTTTCAGCCTGAGCCGCAGGAGCATCTTTGAGCAAGTCAGAAACAGGAGTAGTTAAGGTAATATCGCCTTCGAGATTAACCCAAAGTTCTCCCAATACAGCATTAGTACATTTTACCTCGACCTTTTCTCCCGTGGAAGCGCCAAAAGTAGACAAAGCTTGATCAATATCTGTGACAGGTAATTGACTACCAATCTTACTAGCAACTACTTTTTGTACGGGAGAATTATTAAAAGCATTCAGTAGCTCAATTGCCTCAGCAAAATATTCATCGGCTGTACCTGGGTAACAAGTGCCATGCTTAATCCATTCATGGCGATGCAAATTGGATAAAGTACCGGGCATAACGGCTTGTAACTTTTGCCAAGTCTGGGGCGAAAGTTGTTTTTCTACCGCGGGCAAATCGGACCACTTATGATCTTTATCCAAACTAATATCACTCTTACTGACACCGCAGTAACTATTAGATATGGGCTGGGGCCATAAACCGTGTAAAACAAAATGGGTAGCTTCAGGGCGGTTGGGATCTTTAGCTAAAATTTGACATTCTTGGTTGTTAGGTTTCGTCTCACAGAAAGCTGGCTGCCAACTCAAGGCTAGTAAATAGTCCTTTGAAGTGCCTGAAGAAGTTCCAGAAACAGGTTGATTTGTTTTAGGAGTTGTTGTAGCAGGCAAATCAGCAAAGTTGCCACAACTAATCGCAACCCAGCGCTCAGAGGGATTAGCACTAGGGATTTTGAGAAGATAATGGGAAGGAATATCTTGGTTTTTTCCAATAATTTGATAAGTCTTTCCTTTCTCCAAGGTTAAATTTTCGGGGTTAGTCCCTTGTTTAATGGAAATTAAGGCAGGACAAGTATTTTTCGCGGTAAACTCACCCTGAAAAGGAAGAGCTAGGGCCGGATGGGGAAATAGTATCAACGAAAATACCAGCATTATTACTAATACAAAGGTTTTTCTGATCTCTTGTCGCATATTTAGGTTTTCCCAATATTACTTCACGCCTAAAATACCATTTTTTTCTGCTCAATTCTGCTCTTTTTCCCGAAAACTCAACAATTCTTAATTTTTGAGCAGACGTAGAATATTTAGCTCCTCAGAAATGGGCAATAATAAAGTAGATGAAATGTCGTGGCAATATGGGTGTTTAACTTCGATAGAGTCAGGATTTTCCTTTTGATTTCCCCTGGAAGTGTCGATATTAGGGCGGCGGGAAATTTGATCGAGGGCGCGATCGCGCTGTATCAGCCCTCTGGCATTTCTACTCAACTGGAAAATGTAACAAGACAAATATTCGGGGTGGCGCGGTTCCCCCTGATCGCTCTTGTTGTGTAGGGTACTCTTCGGAGCCTACTATTTTGACAAAGTAGGGGAAAAGAGGTTTTTACCTTTGTATCTGATGGTATTTTTCGATAAGAAGAAAGACGTACAGGGGTATGGCAAGGTAATCTGCACTTGAGTAACAAAGGTTACAGAACCCTGACAAAGGCTTTGATAAGGTAAAGGGGTATAATGATATAGGGAAACTCGCCTCTGTGGGATCAACTTGTATTTCAATCGTGGAAGGAAATCCGCACCTGCGATCGCTCTTAGGTTGGCATCTCCAGCAGGTGGGGTATTCGGTATATCAATCATCCGATATCCATCAAGGTAAGGATATATTCTACAGTCGCCAACCGACTTTGGTTATTTTGGATGCTGAATTACCGGATGGAGATGGCCTCGAATTTTGTCGATGGTTACAACAACAACAGTCTTTAATTTTAATGTTGTCGGCTCGTAATAACGAAGCCGATATAGTGGAAGGTTTAAAAGCTGGTGCCGATGACTACTTGACTAAACCTTTTGGAATGCAAGAGTTTATGGCACGGGTAGAAGCCTTGATGCGGCGTAACCGCACGGTACTTCCGCCGGCCAGTTTAGATTATGGTGATTTGAAAGTTGATTTAATACAGCGTCGTGTGCGTTTAAAGGGTGAACCCATTGAGCTCACACCTCAAGAGTTTAGTTTGCTGTATGTATTAGCCCAGGCGGGGGGGATGCCTTTATCTCGTTCGGAATTACTGAAACGGGCTTGGCCTGATGCTATTGATAATCCTCGCACGATTGATACTCATGTTTTATCGTTACGAAAAAAGATTGAATTTGATCCACGTCAACCGAATCTAATTCAAACTGTTCGTAATGTCGGTTATCGTCTTAATTTAGAAATCCTACACGCGCCCCAATGGAATCTCCCCCTCCATCAACGCGCTGTGCGTGCTTGACAGGGGATTTGGGATTGGGGACTGGTGAGAGGGGATTGGGGAATTAGGGAACTGGGGAATTAGGGAACTGGGAAGGGAAATGGGAAGGGAAATGGGAGAATTGGGGAAGGGAAGAAATCAGTAACAGATGCTCCCCATCTCCCCAATCACCAATCACCAATCACCAATCACCAATCACCAGTCCCCAGTCCCCAGTCCCCTGTTAATTCCATTCTTGGGCAAGTTGGGATTCTTCTTCAATTAAACTTTCTCGTAAGTCTCCCCAGTTGATCAGATCTGCTGGGGAGTTTTGGCGCAGAGCTCCTTGCTGTAAATGTAACAGTCTAGTGCAAAAGCCTTGAGCGAGTTCTAATTGATGAGTTACCATTACGACAGTGATATTTTTCTGGATTAATTGTGTCAAAATTTGCAAGACTTGTCCGACTTTTCCGGTGTCGAGGGCACTGGTGGGTTCATCTAATAAGAGAATTTTGGGTTGGATAATGAGCGCGCGCGCGATCGCGACTAATTGTCGTTGTCCCGCGGATAACTCTAATTCATTACGGGTTAACCATTCTTGGGGAATATGGAGACTTTCCATGACTTCGTGCATCCGCGGTTCCATCTCCGTCGGTTTCACCCCCCGTATTTTTAAGGGATAAAGTAACGCGTCTTTTACCGACATTCCTAATAATTTTGGCTCTTGTAAAACGAGGGTAATTTGTCTGCGTAATGTGATGGGGTCAATTTTTCCATAATCTTGATTTTCAAAATAAATAGAACCCTTAGAGGGTGTGAGCAAACGGTTTAGCACTCGCAAAAGTGTGGTTTTACCCGCGCCTGATGCTCCAACAATAACAACGCGATCGCCCGGATCAACGTTAAAAGAAATGTCTGTTAATAAAGAATGAACCCCAAAAGGTGCAACCACAGAAACGCGATCGACACGTAACAGAGGCACAAAAGGATAACCCTCAGAGGAGGCAGAGGAATGAATCGCTTCTGGATGTCCCTCCTTTGTTGACAATTCCTCATCCTTCATTTTTCTCTCGTTCCCCTTATGTTTATAGGTCTTATTTTATACATCGTCACCCCGAAATTATACTGAATTTTACTGGGAGCAGTGAAAAATAGATGAAAAATCACCCAAAAATCCGTTAAATTCAATACAATTAAAATTATCAAGCTGATCAGTCAATTGTCAAAATAGCCAGCTCATGCCCAACCTACAGCTCCGAAAAAACTATGTCAATTTCATCCAATTCTGCCAAACTCTATCATAATAACATAAATCAAGAAAGTGAAGTATCCCTCAAAGAAAGTGAAGAACGATATCGGGCATTAGTGGCAAATATTCCGGGTGCTGTCTATCGTTGCACCTATGATAATGAATGGACAATGACTTTTCTTAGTGATGCTATTGTGGAGATCGTGGGTTATCCATCTTCAGATTTTATCAATAATAGTGTACGTTCTTTTAGCAGTATTATTTATCCTGAAGATAGGGATAAGATAAATCTTTGTCTGAGGAAAAGTGGGGAAAGACGACAACCTTATATTTTAGAATATCGAATGATCTGCGCGGATGGTTCAATTCGCTGGGTTTATGATAAAGGACAAGGAATTTATAGTACAGAAGAAAATTCTGTGCTTTTTTTGGATGGTGTAATATTAGATATTACGGAACGGAAACGGGCGGAAGAAAATTTGCGATATACTCAAGAATTTCTTAATGCCGTTCTCAAAAATCTCCCCGTAGGAGTATTTATTAAAGATGCAGAAGAACGGCGTTTTATGTATTGGAATACTGCCAGCGAAGAATTATTTGGTTATTCCCGTGAAGACGCGTTAGGAAAAAATGAGGAGGAACTGTTTTCTTCCGTTGAATGTATTGATTTAGAAGCCCAAGATCGTCAAGTGATTAAAACCGGTTCTGGGGTTGATATTGCTGAAAAATATATGGAAACTCCCCATAAAGGTGATCGTGTTTTTCATACTAAAAAAGTCCCTCTTTTTGATGGACTAGGGCAATTGCGTTATATTTTGGGAATTGCGGAAGATATAACGGAAAGAAAACAAAATGAACAAGAACTCTCTCGTTTAGCCTTGGTTGCCCAAAAAACTCAAAATGCTGTCGTTATTACCGATGAAAAAGGATGTATTGATTGGGTTAATGAAGGTTTTACTCGCCTCACAGGTTATCGCCTCGAAGAAATTAAGGGAAAAACACCTGGTTCTTTCCTACAAGGACCGAAAACCAATCAAAATACAGTGCAAGAAATTCGTAAATCTTTAAAAAAATGTCGTCATTTTGATGGAGAACTTTTTAATTATAATAAAAATGGTAATGGTTATTGGATTTCAATTTCTATCGCTCCTATTTATCATCCCCAAACGGCGGAATTTCAAGGATTTATCGCGGTAGAAAGCGATATTACTGAGCGCAAAAATACAGAAGAAGCCTTACGGGAAAGTGAAAGTCATTATCGTTCCATTGTCGAAACTGCATCGGAAGGCGTTTGGATGTTTGATGCTGATAGTAATACGATTTTTGCTAATAGTCGTATTGCCGAAATGTTAGGTTACACTGTGGAAGAAATGATGACGCGATCGCTTTTTTATTTTCTGGATGAAGAAAGTCAAGAAATAGCAAAAACTTATATTGAACGTCGTCGCCAAGGGATTCAAGAGCGCCATGATTTTAAATTTATTCGTCGAGATGGTTCCCATCTATGGGCAATAGTTTCCGCCACTCCCATGTTTAATTTACAGGGGGAATTTGAGGGAGTTTTGCGGATGATTACAGATATCAGTGATCGCAAAAATTTTGAAGAAGCCTTACAAGAATCGGAAAGTCAATTAAGACAAAAAAATGAAGAACTCGCGAAGGCATTTCAAGAATTACAACACACTCACAGTATGATGGTACAAAATGAAAAGATGGTAAGTTTAGGGCAATTAGTCGCGGGCGTTGCCCATGAAATTAATAATCCTGTTAATTTTATTTATGGGAATATTTCCCATGCTAAAGATTACTTTCAAGATATACTAAATTTAATCAAACTTTACCAAAAAGAATATCCCTGCCCTTCTCAGAAAATCCAATATGAAATTGAAGGAATAGACTTAGATTTTATATTAGAAGATTTGCCAAATTTGCTCAATTCCATGAAAATGGGAGCGGAGCGCATCCGAAGTATCGTATTATCTCTGAAAAACTTCTCTCGTTTAGATGAAGCGGAACAAAAAGCCGTAGATATTCACGAAGGCATTGACAGTACCCTTTTAATTTTAGGACATCGTTTGAAGGAACAACCTGATCGTCCCAAAATTAATGTTGTTAAAGAATATGGAAATTTACCTCCTATTCAATGTTATCCGGGGGAATTAAATCAGGTGTTTATGAATATCATTAGTAATGCCATTGATGCTTTAGAAGATGCGATAGAAAATGGAGAGTGGAAAGGTGCAACATTATCGGAAATGACGACTTGTCCTTTTCCCTCAATTCGCCTTTGTACTGATGTCAAATATCAGTCAAAAAATTCTCATAAACCTTCCCATATAATCATTCGTATTGCCGATAATGGTATGGGTATTCCTTTAGAGATTCAAAAACGATTATTTGACCCATTTTTTACGACTAAACCCGTAGGCAAAGGCACGGGTTTAGGATTATCTATTAGTTATAAAATTATTGTGGAAAAACATTTAGGGAAAATTCGCTGTATTTCAGCACCAGATCAAGGTGCTGAATTTGTGATTGAACTTCCTGTAAAAATGAGGAACTCTTAATAAAAATTTCGTCATGATGATTTTTCTATTTTTTTCGGATGATAGATGACTTCTTTAATGAAACAGCATTGCCCTTAATAACAATACCTGCGCCAATTTTTTCCTCTTGATACCTAGTGGATGTAACCCTTACAGACTATCCGGTTGAGAAACTACCCCCATAAAACCCTGTTGGGATTTTTGGTAAGGCATGTTTAAATCGCGAGCATCATTTCTCGGTGAAATCTCACACCACAAGGTACTATTTGAACTCCAGTATTGTTCCATAATATGGCAGTGCCAATTGAAAAAATCTTAATTCCTCCCAAGTGTCTTGAATGTCAAGTGCTTCCGATATCGTTAAGATTTCTGAGGGGGGATTAATCTTAGGAAAAAGCCCTGACGCCCTCACTAATTCTCCCAGCAATGATGAAGAAAAATGCCCTTACTTGGGAAAATAAATCGGCCCAGGGGCCTAATCAGGGGGCTAATTTCCTCTCACGGAATTGGATAAGATATTTATTATGTTTCTTTTTTAGGGATTCCAATATACCATAAACGGTTCAAAGTCACTGAGATGGGTGATAGTGCGGGGTTTTCCGTATCAGCGAATACAGAATTTATCAGGACTCAAATGTTGCAATGCAAGTTCAACCAGGCAAAACCCTTAGTATTGGGGGGTATGAGAAAGTGATCAAAAAACTGTTACTAATTGCTGTTATTTCATTCTGGCTACTCAATGGGCCATTGACGGGAAGTGCTTTGGCGGAAGAAGCCGCGAAAAATCCCATTGATACGGGTGATACTGCGTGGATGTTAATTTCTTCTGGCCTTGTACTTTTTATGACACCCGGATTAGCCTTCTTTTATGGTGGTTTAGTCCGATCGCGCAACGTCCTCAATACCATGATGATGAGTTTAATCCTCATGGGAATAGTAGGTGTTACCTGGGTGTTATGGGGATATAGTTTAGCCTTTGATATTGATCCGAGCAAATTAAACACCAAAGGCTTTGCTAGTGGCCTTGATGCCTTGATTGGTGGACTTGATTGGGCCTTTTTAAACAATGTGGGCGCGGATAAACCCGATCCTGTGGGTTACGCGGGAACCATTCCCCATCAACTTTTTATGGTTTATCAGATGATGTTCGCGATCATTACTCCGGCATTAATTTCCGGCGCGATCGTGGAACGCGTCACATTTAAAACCTATTTCTGGTTTATTATCCTTTGGTCAACATTCATTTATAGCCCTCTCGCGCACTGGGTATGGGGCAAAGGTTGGCTCGCGTCCCTCGGCTCTTTAGACTTTGCTGGTGGTACAGTAGTTCATATCAGTTCCGGTGTCTCCGCGGTAGTCGCGGCTTGGATGATTGGGCCACGTAAAGACTTTTTAACCAGACCCCACGCGCCCCATAATGTCCCCTATGTGCTCTTAGGAATTGGGATGTTATGGTTTGGTTGGATGGGCTTTAATGGCGGAAGTGCCTTAGCTTCAGGATCTTTAGCCACCGTTGCCTTTGTCACCACCACAGTCTCCACGGCTGCGGGGGGTTTAACCTGGGTCATCATTGAATGGATAATGAGAGGAAAACCCACCGCGGTTGGTATCGCGAGTGGTTTCTTAGCAGGTTTAGTCGGTATTACACCCGCGGCCGGTTTTGTCACCCCCATTGGGTCCCTTCTGATCGGTTCTATTACCTCTGTTTGTTGTTTCTTCGCGGTTAGTTGGCGCGCTAAACTGGAGTTTGATGACTCTCTTGATACTTATCCCGTTCACGGTGTTGGCGGAACCATTGGGGCTTTATTAACGGGAGTTTTTGCCACAAAATCAGTTAATCCGGCAGGTAACGATGGTTTATTGTTTGGAAATCCGATCCTGCTTTGGGATCAATTTGTCGGTGTTGCCGCAACGTATATTTTCGCGGCTGTTGGTACTTTTGTGATTTTGAAAATTCTCGGTTATTTTATGGAATTGCGTGTCAAACCTATGGATGAAGACCAAGGTTTGGATATTGGTCAACATGGTGAAGAAGGTTATGGTAAGGATTTTGCTTCCGGTATGAGTTTTGGTAAAGAGTAAGCTCTTAGATTTTAGGTATTCACCTAATACCAATTTCATCAATGTTTCCTACTGTTTCTCGATGCTGCCTAGCCCCCCTTGCCGGGGGGATCTAGGAGATCGAATCATTTCTGACCTGATTTTTGGTGCTGGCTATAACACCTAAAAAAGCTTCCGTTTCTCGCGTATTCCGTCATTGATGGAACCCATATCAAGATGACAAGATGACGGAACAAAATTACTTGATGATGCCGAAGAAAATTCGCAAAAATATACTCCCAGAGTTAAACCTTTATTATTACATAATCGTAGATTATAACCATCTGAACGTGACGCGGTGGCTAAACGGTTAATGACTTGATATTTTTCTAGGTAATCCATTAAACCCCAATATTGTCGATTAATAACTATTACTATCCAGTTATTATCGGGAACAAGAAACCAGCTTTCTATCATCTTCGTTCCCAAATCTTTTTTCAGGCTCCAAAGACTAGGAATTGTTAATTCTAATTGTGAAAGCGGCGGTTCTAGCCATGTTGATTTATCACCGGTTGGACAAGTCACCCCCATAGGTATTGATAGGGGTAAGGCGTTTACGGGTAAGATTTTTCCGGCACTTATTGTTATGATAAAATAAGTGGGAATAATTAAAAATATTTTATTGATTTTCCTCATATTTTTCGATTATTACTATTGAATAATAACGGTTTAAAATGGCAGTTATTGGAGGATTTTTGAGCGGAATAATGAGGGATGATTTTAACCGCAGATAAACGCAGATAAACACAGATGTTTGGGATTAGTCTAGTCTTCCCAGAGACGACGACGTTTGACACCGTTTAAAGTGTTATGAGTATCTTTTAACAGACTGGGAATATCTAGGTTTTCTGGACATCTCGGTAAACAATCTCCGCAATTTGTACAGCGATTTCCTTTATTACCCGGAAACCAATGACCGGCATTTTCAAACATTCTATATCTATATTTGCCAAATTCTGTCATATCATAGGCTTTTGCTAAGTTTCTCAGGCGTAAAACTTCAGGAATGTTAATATTTTCGGGACAGGGTAAACATTGATAACATTGACTACATTTTTCGGTCTTTAAAATACTGTTAGCTTGATTTTCTAGTTTGTTTAATATCTCTATTTCTTCAGGGGTGAGGGGATAAATTTTATCGCGCACTGTTAAAGGTTCTTCTAATTCTTGAGGATTGGCAGCACCAACACTGAGAGTAGTAATACGCGGATCACTAAGCAGAAAACGATAATTTAACTCTAAAGGTGTCAAAGGCTGAGTTAAATTTTTCAGAGTTTCTGGAGGTGTATAAAGTTGTCCGCCTTTATCCGCGGGAGATATAATAAAAACTCCCATATCCTTCTGATGGGCGATCGCGATCGCGGGTTCATTGCGTTGAAAGAAATAATAATAATGCAGATTAACAAACTCAAACAAATCCGTGTTGATAGCAGCCAAAATCAACTCTAAAGAGCCATGAGTCGAAAAACCAATATGACGTACCCTTCCGTCATTAATAGCCTTCTGAATCGCGTGCATACAGCCTTGAGGGGCTTGGATCATTTCTAAATGTTGCCAAGTATTTAAACCATGAATCGCCAAACAATCTAAATAATCTACATTAAGACGTTTTAAAGACTCGTTGATTTGGTATTCCATTGCATCGGAGTCAGGAGTCGGAGCAATTTTAGTGGTAATAAAAAAATCCGAACGAGGAAGAGATAACCCCCCAGAGAGAGCTTTTCCCAAAAATTGTTCACTTTGCCCATAACCCTGAGCGGTTTCTAAATGATTAATCCCTAAAGAAATAGCCTTTTGTACCGTTTTAATAGCAATTTCCTCTGAGGCCAGATAACGCATTGTCCCCAGAGAAAATACAGAAAAATGCAGATTAGTTTTACCAAAACGCCGATAACGCATCTGTTAATTTAAGATTTAAGATTAGGAAAAACCTCAAAATCTCACCATAATTTTAAGAGGATTCGCCACCGTGATAACCCGCACGTTTAATTAAATCTTCTGGACGTAGATCCGCGACAAATTGGCTAAAAGCGCGACGCTCCGCCTCATCTCGGTCTCGATCCACAGGAATTGACGCGTCCGCGATCACTTCTTCCATTACCCAGATAGGAGTATTCGTGCGTAAGGCTAACGCGATCGCGTCAGAGGGACGAGCATCAATTTCTTTTTTGATGTCTCCCTGACGCACGAGTAAGACTGCATAAAATGTATTATCTTGTAGTGAGTGAATGACAATCTTATCGAGAGTAAGATTCCATGACTCCAACAAATTGACCATGAGATCATGAGTCAGGGGACGGGGCGGTTTATGGCCTTCCAATGCGCCAATAATTGCCTTTGCCTGTTCTTGGCCGATATAAATGGGCAAGGCGCGTCGCTCCGTGGCATCCCTCAAGAGAACGATGGGACTGCGGGACGCGGCATCCAAGGCAATTCCCACGACTTTCATTTCAATCATCGATCAGCCTCATCACACTTTTAGTCATAGGGTTAACAGGACACTGAGATGACCTAACTTAAGTATAATAAAACTTCACTCTATTTCTCCAAATTAATGTGTTCACAGGACTTATTCAAGCATTAGGAACCCTCGATCGTCTTGATGATGAGCATTTTCAAGTCACTTGTCTGGGCGAAGATTCTGTTTTAATTTTACACGATCTTGTCATCGGCGATAGTGTCGCGGTAGATGGGGTTTGTCTGACGGTAACGAGTATTTTGTCCCAAGGCTTTGTCGCGATCGCGTCTCCCGAAACCCTACGTCGTACCATTTTAGGAGAAGTGCGCGATCGTTTCGTCAATCTGGAAACCTCCCTACGCGCCGGAAGTAAACTAGGGGGTCACTTTGTCACCGGCCATGTGGACACAATGGGATGTCTTATCTCTACAGTATCAACGGGGAGTTCTTGGGAAATGCGTTTTGGCGCGCCTGCGGGTGATAAATCATTATGGCAAAATCAAATCGATCCTTTTATTGTGCCTAAAGGAAGTATCGCGGTTAATGGAATTAGTTTAACCATAGCTGATTGCGATCCCGAAGGAAATTGGTTTCAAGTCGCAGTCATTCCCCATACTTATAATCACACCAATTTACGACATTTAAAACCCGGAAATTTAGTCAATTTAGAAGCGGATATCTTAGGAAAATATGTGACGAGATTTTTACAAGCTTCATCGAGACATCACCAACAACCCGCCTTAGAGAATGTCGAAGACATCACACCGGAATTTTTAGCAGAAAATGGTTTTTTGTAAAAAAATACCTGTTTTTTATGGACTCGGTGCATAGTAACGCAATTATCTCACTAAATTCTCGGAAATTTTCCATTATATTAAGATATTTTTTGGGGAAAAAGACTATGATATTATCACCACTAAGACCCAGATACCCTCAGCTAAGAAAGAGAAATTACCTTGGGAAAATAATCTCTTCCTGTCTTTGTGCCTTAGTGGTTCCTTTGATTTTCTTCTGTGGTGCAAAGAAACCCCTTGAGAGGGATCAGCAAGTTTTATTAATGTCTGTAAAGAGATGACACGATCGCGTCTCCTGTAGATTAAACTAGAGAAAACTAGATAATTGAGATCCTGATTCTATCTTTCCTCATGGCTAAAAAAAGAGTTCTTTCTGGAGTGCAACCAACGGGTAATCTTCACCTTGGCAACTATCTCGGTGCTATTCGTAACTGGGTGGAAGGGCAACAGGAATATGAAAATTTCTTCTGTGTGGTTGACTTACACGCGATCACCGCGCCCCATAATCCCGCAACCCTCGCCACGGATACTTATACGATCGCGGCTTTATATCTCGCGTGTGGTATTGACTTAGAATATTCTACTATTTTTGTACAATCCCATGTTCCGGCTCACGCGGAATTGGCTTGGTTATTAAATTGTATTACTCCGATTAACTGGTTGGAAGATATGATCCAGTTTAAGGAAAAGGCGATTAAACAAGGTGAAAATGTGAATGCGGGTTTATTAAATTATCCGGTTTTGATGGCCGCGGATATTTTACTTTATGATGCAGATAAGGTTCCCGTTGGTGAAGATCAAAAACAACATTTAGAATTAACTCGTGATCTGGTTATTCGGGTGAATCATCTTTTTGGAAAACCGGAACAACCTATTTTGAAAATGCCTGAACCTCTGATTAGAACCGATGGCGCGAGAGTAATGAGTTTAACTGATGGTACTCGCAAAATGTCTAAGTCTGATCCTTCGGAATTAAGTCGTATTAATTTATTAGATTCTCCCGATGAGATTAGCAAAAAAATTAAACGATGTAAAACTGATCCGGTGATGGGTTTAAGTTTTGATAATCCTGAACGCCCCGAAGCGCGAAATCTCTTAACTCTTTATCATATTCTTTCCGATAAAACTAAAGAAGAGGTGATTAATGAATGTCAAGATATGGGTTGGGGAAAATTTAAACCGCTCTTGACAGAAACGACGATTAATGCTCTGAAACCTATTCAGGATAAGTATAAGGAAATTATGAACGATCGCGCCTATCTGGAGTCAGTCTTACGTCAAGGAAAACAACAAGCAGACGCGATCGCGAATCAAACCCTCAATCGAGTTAAAGCTGCCTTTGGTTATTCTATGCCCTTGTAGTATGATATTATCAGTAAACGGTCATAATTAAATCTCAAATGAAAGAGAAAAGAAACCCTGTTTCTTTTAGGCAATAATCCCCATATCAAGTCCGGTTAAATACCATAACCGTAGGGGCGGGTTCGCCAATATCTTAACGAGAAGCAAGAAATCCCGTAAACCCGCCCTCTATATTTAATAGACTTGATATCAGGACTACATTACTAAATTAAGAAACCGGGCTATCAAGAAATCCTGTTTCTTAACACCATTCCCAATTACCTATTACCAATTCCCAATTACCCAATATTATGAATCGTTTTCGGACAGCTTGTAAAAACCCTGGAGAATTTTTAATTACCGCGGAAGTCGCACCCCCAAAAGGGGGTAATATTACTCATACTTTAGAACTAGCAAAAAAGTTAAAAGGGCGAGTTCACGCGGTTAATATTACCGATGGAAGTCGCGCCGTTTTGCGAATGTCTCCCCTGCCAGTATCCGTGATTTTACTCCAAAATGAGATTGAACCTATTTGTCAGTTTGCTTGTCGCGATCGAAATCAAATCGCCCTACAAGCGGATTTAATGGGAGCGCACGCCCTAGGAATTTATAATATTTTAGCACTGACAGGAGATCCAGTAAAAGCCGGCGATCATCCCAAGGCAAAAAGTGTCTTTGATTTAGAATCAGTGCGTTTATTAAAATTAATTCAAAAAATGAATAATGGCTTTGATTTGAATGATAAACCCCTTACCGATGGCCAAACTGATTTATTTGTCGGAGCCGCGGTTGATCCTCAATCTGATAGTTGGTCTGGATTACAACGACGTTTTGAGAGAAAATTAGAATCAGGGGCGCAATTTTTCCAAAGTCAAATGATTACAGATTTTGATAAATTGGATAAATTTATGAATGAAATCGCCCAGGGATGTAATAAACCGATTTTAGCCGGAATTTTTCTTTTAAAATCCGCGAAAAATGCCGAATTTATTAAAAAATTTGTTCCGGGTGTACATATTCCTGACGCGATGATTAAACGGTTAGCAGAAGCCTCCGATCCCTTATTAGAAGGGATAAAAATAGCTGCGGAGCAAGTACAATTAGCTAGTAAATTGTGTCAAGGTGTGCATATTATGGCAGTAAAACGAGAAGATTTAATACCCCAAATTTTAGATTTAGCTGGCATTAGCCCTTTACCCCCGATCTCCGAAAATCATTAATATAAACCCGTTTTTTTCGGCAAAATGAATCCTTTTTATCAGGATAAAACGGATTCATAATTGGTGCTTTACCTCAACTTAATTATCAAGGAAAATTTTGCTGTGAGTCATGTAGAAACTTCTCATCAAGAGTCGATCAAATTTTTGGAAACTCGTATTACGGAAGTCACTATTTATAGTGAACAAGCACGAGTCACTCGACGGGGGAAAATTGTTTTAACAGGTAAAGAAAAAGAATTAAGGATTGCGGCAATTCCTATGACATTAAAGCCCGAATCATTAATAGCAAAAGGATCGGGGACTATGCCGGTGCGTTTATTAGGGATTCGCACCGAAAAAATATTGAGTCGTCAATCCATTGAAAATAAAGCTAATCACTTTTTTCGTAAAATTCAACAATTAGAAGAGCAAAAACGTACTTGTGAGTACCAAATTAAAGTTCGAGAATTACAACTTAAGTTTATCGAAAATATTAGTCAAAAAAATATTAATTCTTTCACTAATTCTCATTCTGAACCCTCAATTCGTTTAAATGAGGTGAGCGATTTATTTAATTTTATTGGTGAAAATTATGAAGTGGTGCAAAGCGCGATCGCGCACCTCGAAAAACAACAGCAACAAATTGAGAGACAATTAAGTAATTTCCAGCAACAATTAGAGCAATTAGAAAAGACGAGTCCTCAAGAAAGTTTTACGGTTATTGTGCCTATTGAAACCAATGAAAAGGGTGAATTTGAACTAGAAATTTCCTATTTAGTAGAGCAGGCGAGTTGGACTCCTTTTTATGATTTACAAGTCAATATTAATAAGAAAATTGTCCATCTTCATTATTTAGCCACAGTTAGGCAAAATACTGGGGAAGATTGGCATAATGTTGCTCTGACTTTATCAACCGCCAAACCCGCGATCGGGACGGGACTCCCTCAATTAAATTCTTGGTATATTGATCTCCTTAAAATTCCTATTCAACAACGAGTTATGAATCAAGAAAATTCATCCGTTGAATATAGCGAAAAAGAGTTAGACATCCTAGGAGAATTTGAAGTATTAACAGGAAATACCCAAAGGCCACCTGTACCCGTTACACCTCAAAGCTTTACACCACGAGTCTCCAAAGAAAGTGGTATTGTGACATTCGTGTTGGCAGAAAATAGCCATATTCCTAATGATAAAAAATCTCACAATATTACCATCTGCAAAAATGAGTACACCTGTGATTTTGAATATATTGTAATTCCGCGATTAGTCAGTTTTTCCTATTTACAAGTTTTCCTGCAAAATACCCTTGATGGTGTGACGTTATTACCGGGAAACGTGAATATTTTTCGTCATACTACATTTTTAGGTATTACAGAAATTGATCGAGTTTTACCCGGGGAAAAATTTAAAGTCAATTTAGGGATTGATGAAGGATTAAAAATTCAGAGAGATTTGGTGGAGCGAAAAGAGGAAAAAAAATCAACGGGAAATCAACGAATTATTAGTTATGCTTATCGAGTGGTGATTACTAATTTAAGAAACCAAGAAATATTATTAAAATTAATAGAACAATTACCCGTGAGTCGCCATGAACAATTAAAAGTTCGAGTGACGATGACAACCCCCAAAATACAACTCAATGAAATGGGGTTATTAGAATGGCGTTTAACATTACCCCCTCAAGAGAAACAAGATTTATATTATCAGTTTGTGGTGGAACATCCCCCAGATTTAACCGTTATTGGTTTAGATATTTAAACAGTCTATTTGTAGGTTTGGTTGAGCAACGAAACCCAACTTTCAAACCCAACTTTCAAAATGAGTTGCACAGAAACCGGGTTTCTCAAAGAGAGAAACCCGTCACAGGCAAGATGCCTGTGCCACAAGTTTCACCCCTCAAAGGTGAACACTATTTTGAGTTATGATCAATTGATGAATATTGGTAATATTAAGGAAAGGGCAATGCTGACTAAACAAGATTGGGACTGGTTAGCTACCGGATCGGAGTATGAAATGGCTGTAACTATCCAGCAACTATTACAGGAGAATCAAGTGATGGAAGCAAGTGAAGGACTTTACGCCTTAATTGAATCTATGGGAAAATCAAAAAGATTAGCACTTAAAAGTCAGTTAATTCGGTTGATGATTCATGTGATTAAATGGAAATGTCAATCTCAAAAACGTAGTTATAGCTGGGCTATCAGTATTCTCTCGGCTCGTCGAGAAAT
>JBBITB010000010.1:24521-67198 GCA_037440985.1 Microcoleaceae cyanobacterium bin_387 | reverse complement strand
CTCAAAAACGTAGTTATAGCTGGGCTATCAGTATTCTCTCGGCTCGTCGAGAAATAGAGGATATTCAAGAAGAAGTTCCCAGTTTGAATAGAGATTTTATTGAGTCGATTTGGGATAAATGTTTTCAGAATGCTGTCAAAGAAGCTGAAATGGAAATGAGGAAAGTTAAATGTAACTTGACTTCCCTTTCTTGGTCAGAGGTTTTTCAGGATGAATATATTTTATCCGATGATGATCAAGATGAGATGTAAATGTGGAACGGGATCTGAACCCGTCACAGGCAAGATGCCTGTGCCACAAGTTTCACCCCTCAAAGGTGAACACTATATTTTGAGTTATGATCAATTGATGAATATTGGTAATATTAAGGAAATGGCAATGCTGACTAAACAAGATTGGGACTGGTTAGCAGTGTGTTCTCATTATCAAACGGCTGTAACAGTCCAGACACTTCTCAAAGAAGGAAAATCTATGGAAGCAACGGAAGGTTTAGAATCTCTAATTGAAGCAATGGGAAGGACTGAAAAAAGAGCGGTTAAAAGCCAGTTAATTCGCTTAATGCTTCACGTCATTAAGTGGAAATGTCAACCTCAAAAACGTAGTTCTAGTTGGACTATTAGTATTCGTTCGGCGCGTCGAGAAATTGCTGAAAGTCAAGAAGAAATACCAAGTTTGAATCGGAATTTTCTTGAGTCTATCTGGGACAAATCTTTTGATAACGCGGTGAAGGATGCCGAGGATGAAATGGGTGAAAAATGTCTATTAATTTCCCTTTCTTGGTCAGAGGTTTTTGAGGAGGAATATATTTTATCCAAGGATAATCAAGATGATTAGCACGGTGATCAGAAACCGGGTTTCTAAGAAGATTAAGAAACTCGGTTTCTTGCCCCGATAGATGATGAAAAACCGGGTTGACTCTACAATTACAATTAACTGTTTAAACGACGATCGATCGCGTTATCAAAACGATCACGCATTTGGGAAACTTCCACCTCAATTAAAGTTTGCTCATCGGCGGTTTTCACGCGTAACAAAGAGTCGATATCCGTCACTGCACCTAACTTTTGCCAAACCTCACCCAGATGCTCCTGTAAAAAAGCTTCCCAAGGGGTTTGATTCTCAGGAGAAACTGACACAATAACCAAACTCGCGCCTTCCCCAAAAAGTATTTCATCGGCTCTTTGCTCACTGCCCAAATTGATGACAATCTCCGCACCCCGTTTCCCGGAAATACAACACTCCGAAAGCGCGATCGCGATTCCTCCTTCCGCACAATCATGGGCAGAGCGCACCCATCCTTGACGTATTCCTTCCCGACAAGTGCTTTGTACCCGTTTTTCTAACTCAAAATCAACTGTCGGAGGTTTACCCGCGATCGTATTATGAATCGTTGCCAGATACTCCGACGCACCCAAAGTAACATTGACACCACTCCCTAATAAATAAATAATATCCCCCGAATCCTGCCAACCTTGACCGCAAATTTTGCTAATATCAGGAATTAATCCCACCATTCCAATCACAGGTGTCGGATAAATTGCTTGGGGAGTACCATCAGAATCAAGGGTTTCATTATAAAGAGAAACATTCCCCCCAGTAACAGGAGTTTTCAACTCCCGACAAGCATCCGATATCCCTCGACAAGCTTCCGCTAATTGCCAATAACCTACTGGTTTTTCAGGACTTCCAAAGTTGAGATTATCTGTTACTGCCAGAGGCTCCGCACCGACACAACTTAAATTTCTCGCTGCTTCTGCTACTACCATTTTCGCCCCTTCGTATGGGTTTAAATACACATAACGAGAATTACAATCTACCGTCGCCGCGACTCCTTTTTCCCATGAAGAAGGGGGAACATTAACTGATGTATCTAGGTGAGTTTGTTGGGGACGCAAACGCACGATCGCGGCATCGGCTCCACCGGGTAACATCACCGTATTATTTTGTACTTGATGATCATATTGACGATATACCCATTTTTTCGACGCGATCGAGGGAGTATCTAATAACGTCAATAACACCTCATTCCAAGTCTGAAATTTGCCCTTAACTTCTATTCCTGCACTCGTCGAAATCGGTAAAGAATCAACGGACCATTCCCATGCTTTCTTAACATATTCTGGCGGTTCTGTCAAGAGTTCTCGATGATAAATTGGAGTATTATCAGCCAACGCGATCGCGGGAATATTCGCGGCAATTCCCCCTTGAAATAAAATTCGCACAATCGGCTCTTCAATCACCGTTCCTGCGACAACGGCCTGGAGTCCCCAACGATGGAAAATATCAATTAATTCCTGTTCACGTCCTTTTTCGGCAACAAATAACATTCGTTCTTGAGATTCCGATAAAAGATATTCATAGGGAACCATTCCCGTTTCCCGTACCGGAATTAAATCTAAATCTAATTCAATTCCCACACCCCCTTTCGCAGCCATTTCCGAAGTGGAACAAGTAATACCTGCTGCCCCCATATCCTGTGCTGCGACTACGGCTCCGGTTTTAAAAGCTTCCAAACAAGCTTCAATTAAGGACTTTTCTAAGAAAGGATCTCCTACTTGTACCGCGGGGCGATCATCCATTGATTGATCGGTTAATTCAGCACTAGCAAAACTCGCTCCTCCCATGCCATCCCGTCCGGTGGTAGAACCCACATATAAAACAGGATTTCCGATGCCTGAAGCACCCGATTTTACAATTTCTCGCGTTTCCATTAAACCGATCGCCATAGCATTAACTAAAGGATTTCCTGAATAGGAAGGATCGAAATAAACTTCACCGCCAACTGTGGGAACTCCAACGCAATTTCCGTAATGACTAATTCCCTCAACAACTCCACTAAATATGCGTCGATTATTGGCATCTTCTAAGGGGCCAAAACGCAGAGAATTTAATACAGCAATTGGACGCGCTCCCATTGTGAAAATATCTCGTAAAATTCCCCCTACTCCCGTTGCCGCGCCTTGAAACGGTTCAATGGCAGAAGGATGATTATGGGATTCAATTTTAAAGGCCAGATGTAACCCATCTCCCAAGTCAACAACTCCCGCGTTTTCTCCTGGCCCAACAAGCACGCGATCGCCTGTTGTCGGAAATTGTTTGAGCAGAGGCCGTGAATTTTTATAACAACAGTGTTCACTCCACATTACCCCAAACATTCCTAATTCGGCTTTGTTGGGATGACGCTCTAAACGTTTGACAATTTCTTCGTATTCTTCTGGTTTCAATCCTTCCGACGCGATTTCTTCTGGGGTGAAGGGCGTAGATGACATAATAGTAAAAATCCTACTGTTTAAATAGAAAATGGAATTTAGACGATTTGACCGTGTAATCTGTTGATTTAATACCATTTCAGGAAAATGATGACACGAAAGGAAGTGCGCGCGTCCTCGCGCGCTATTGCTTGCACGCAAGGGAGATCGTCCCTCCCAAGGGTGCTCGTCCTTCGCAAGGGAGATAATCGCGAGCGAGGACGCTCGCACTACTTCCAACCCAATAAACTTAGTATCAACCTTCAATTGAAATGGTATAACTTCCTTAGCCAAACCCGATAAAAGAGTATCATAATTTATGTGTATTTCTGTTTATCTCGGCTTTTTCTTATGACTCTTGATTTGGCTAACCGTGACTTACGCGATCGCGCTTTTAAAGATCAAAACCTTTCTGAGGCTAATTTTGCCGGTTCCGACTTACGGGGCTGTGATTTTACCGGCGCAATTTTACGCGGGGCTAATTTTACCGGGGCTAAATTTGGTAAAAGTCGTCGTCGTGTCTGGAGTTTAATCGCCAGAGCCGGGGCGATCGCGATCGCGGTTACTCTTGCCGCGGCTTTAGGGGGGCTGACGATCGGCAGTATCGGTAGTGCTTCTGCGGTTGTCGCCACCGCATCAGTCGCGATCGCGATGACACGGGGAGAAAGTGGAATTATCGCGGGCGCGATCGCGGGTACGGCCGCAGTCATTGGCGCGGGAGGAATTATTGCTTTTATCGGGGGGGACTTATCGCGAGGTTTGCTTTTATTCTTAGGCTCCGGTGTCATTTTAGCCTTTGCCGCGTTTTTGTTTATTCAAACTGTCACGGAATTAGAACAACTTAGTCGCACTTCTTTTCAAAATGCCGATCTGACAAATGCTATTTTTGACCAAGTTATCCTTACCGAAGCTAATTTAGAAGGCGCGATCGGTATTCGTTTCTAAAAAAAAGCACAAGGAAGAAAGAAGAAAATCAATGAGTTTCAGCAATTAAAAACTTCCTAATGTCTTCGCGTAGTGCTATATAATAACTATGAATATTCTTATATAATTCTCCCTGAGAAACCAGGTTTCTTGAACCCTACTCATTTTGTGCAATAGTCTCAGGTGAGAAACCCAGTTTCTTTTGCTTGTTATGACCAACATTTTCAAGACTTACCCACTATAATGCTGTTGCCAAGATTTGGGATTGCTAATCCCTAGGGCAGGCTACACATTTTACTCGCCATCACAAAAGAGAGTTAACTTAGCGTAAGTCCTGATTTTTTCAGGCAGAAATTATCCCATTCAAATTTTTGACTTTCAGTCCGTTTTAACGGACTTTAGCTATTAGTCAGGGACTTGAGTCCCTGGCGGGATCTTGAGGTAAAGTAAATCCTCTTCAAACTGTCTCCATCCACCGAATACATTTTTGCATTTGATCTTTGGTCATTTCCTGATCACCATGATAACGACGGCCATGACCGGGCAATACCCATTCAAAAGAATAATGCGCTAATTTTTCCATTGATTTAATTTGTTCAGACCAAGAATACCAACAAACAGAACGAAAGGCGATCAACTGATTAAGTTTCACAGAAAACGCGAGATGATCTCCACTAAATAAGTATTTATTTTTGTAGAGTAAAACCGTATGACCTTTAGTGTGTCCCGGAACTGGAATAATTAATAAATCCGGGTCTAAATTATAGGGTTCTTCCCCCGATAATTCGATTTCCACTTGACTAATACGCTTCCCTAACTCGTCACGATGGAGGACGCGATCGCAGCCAAAATGATCCCGAAACTTTTGATGATCCGCGACATCATCCTTATGAGTTAAATATAAATAACGAATACCGCCTAACTTTTCTATTTGTTTCACCAAAGGAGCCACAAACCGAGGCGAATCAACTAAAATATTACCTTCCGGTCGTACAATTAGATAACTAGCCGCACCATAGGATTTTTCCGAATGAAATCCACAGTGATAAACATTATCCCCCACTAAAATTGGAAAAGTCTTATGAACTTCCTTGACATCTTTCGGTTTCGCGACAGTCCCGATGGAATAAGTCGGACAAGATAACAGAGCTTGCATCGCCTTTACCCGTTCTATCTCATTCACAGGTTGATGATAAACCGCGGACTGTTCACCCACGCGATCGAAAACTTCCGGCATCATAGCCCGACAAGTATCACAGTCAATACAGGTACTATCAACATAAAAATCCCCATTAACATTTTCGCTCCGACGCTGTTTAATATCCGGCATAAAAACCCTTTTTTTTGAGATATACATGAATAACTAAAGTATAAAATAATCTCGATATCAGAGATATTTTTGTTATCAAAATTAACATAAAAAGAAACGCAGAGAAACTCCAGATTTTACCATCTGTGGGAAAGACTAAGCCGCCAAAGACTCATCTCCTAAATAGAAGAATAGTTAAGAAGTTTTTTCATTATCAAAAGAGGGAATTTTTGTCCGAAATTCAGTAAGAACAGATACATTGGACAAAGCTGCCTCCCTTTAGGATAGAATCCAATAATAGTCATGATAATAATTTTGTTTTTTATTTTCTATTTTAGGAAAAATCACCCTTGTCCTCAGAGTGAACCCAGAAAATAGTAGGAAAAAGGTGGTAGATTATAGGTCTTAGCTTATCAGTGCAAAGTCTGAGGTGAAAAACGGAAAGGGAAAACTGAACCCATTTGAGGCCTTAAAGCCGAAACCTAATACCCAAAGCCATTTCCCGAAAATGATGATAGGAAAGGAAGGGAGGGAAAAGCCGCGTGCTATTATGGAAGCCCAAGTCAGCACGGACAGGACTAAACGAATAAATAGATATATTGGTATTAGCCTGAAAGTGAAATGGTATAACATCTAAGGAGAGAGTGGGTGCGATCGCGCCCCGATCATACTTGAGGTATATCCCTCCTTCCCCAGTAGAGAGGGGAAAGGGGGATTAATTTCATCACAAAAAGTGCATAATTAAAAAATTTTGCTAAAGTGAGAGGTTGGGACATTCTACTAATGAATGAGCAACTGTTTCTGAAAATCATTCATAATTTATCCGGGGTTCTGATTAATTTATGACTATTCAACTGTTAGATGGACGATATCAAATCATCGAAGTAATAGAAAGCGGTGAATACGGACAAACCTATATTGCGAAAGACACACGTCGTCCTGGGGAACCCCTTTGTTTTGTCAAACATTTACGTCCAGGGAATCATGATCCCAAACTCATTAATACTGCCCGTCGTCTCTTTCAAAAAGAAGCAGAAATCTTAGAAAAATTAGGTCAACATGAACAAATACCGCAACTTTATGCATATTTTGAGAATAATCAAGAATTTTTCTTAGTAGAAGCCTTCATTCCGGGTCATTCCCTAGCCGATGAGTTAATAGCAGGGAAACCCCTACCAGAACCAGAAGTGATTAATCTTTTAAAAGAGATCCTCGAAATCTTAGAATTTGTTCATAGTAATAATGTCATACACCGTGATATAAAACCCGCGAACTTAGTCCGCAGGGAGTCCGATGAAAAATTAATGTTAATTGACTTTGGTGCGGTCAAAGAAATTTCTATTGAACATCGCCAAAACACCCCTACCGTTCGCATCGGCACATTAGAATATATGCCAATGGAACAATTTAATTATAATCCCCAATTTAATAGTGATATTTATGCGGTGGGGATCATAGGAATTCAGGCACTAACGGGTTCTCCTACTTATGAATTATCCAAACTGCGTAATCATAATAATGGCAATTCCGGGGAAATCATGTGGCATCATTTAACCGTGTGTTCTCCCGAATTTAAAAATATTTTAGATAAAATGGTTCATTTTGATTATCATCAAAGATATGAGACAACAAAGGATGTATTAAAAGACTTAAATGTCTTACACGAGCGGCTTTTTCGCAAACCCCCTAAACTCCAAGAATATCGCCGAGAATTAGAACGTCTTGCTAGTAATCGGGGCGATATTTCCGTGGTCGGTCGTACCATTTTAGAAGAATTACGAATTAACTTAGACCTCAGCCCAGAAGAAATAGAACAAATAGAAGATGAGGTATTAAACCCCTATCGTAAATTTAACGAAAAATGTCAGAGATATGAACAAGCCTTAATCAAATCTGTACAGGAAGAATATCCCTTCTCTCAAGAGACACGTGAGGAATTACAAGAATTACAGAAAATCTTAAACCTCGATGACGCGCAAATTGAATTAATCGAAAGTAGAGTGTTACCGAAATCGTTATTACTCAAAGTACAAAATTTCATCATTAACCTTCTCCCTTTTCACAACCCACCTCAAAAAGTTTTTCGCTTTTATCCTGAAGGTGTGAAAATTGAGTTAGCTAATTCCCCTCAGAAAAGAGTAGTAACACCCGTAGTAACACCCGTAGTAACACCCGTAGTAACACCCGTAATTACAACCGTAATTACACCTGCAACGGCCCCGATTCAGCACCAGAAAAAAATCAGACCCCACCTTTATATTTGGGGATCTGCTGTTACCGCGTTAGTCGCGATCGCGGGATCAATTTATGCCTATTTAAAATGGCAAGAACAACAAGATTTATGGGCGAAAGAAGCCCCAAAACTAGATGAAATAAACCGTTTATTAGAAAGGAAAAATTATGAAAAATGTTCTCATATTTTCGAGCAAATCAATCAGAAATCACCTGTTTACAATAAAGCGAAAACCCTTAATCAAAAATGTGAAGAAAGCCTGAACTGGCAAAATGTACAATTCAGTAATTTAGGGCAACTATCCGATCCCATTGGGGCGATTTCCTTTCAACCCAATGGTTTACTTCTTGCCAGTGCTTCCAAAGATGGAACCATTAAAACTTGGGATCTCAAAAATGGTAATCAAATCCGCACCTTTGACGGTGATGCTTCCCCAATTTGGACAGTAACATTTAATGCCAAAGGCACAAGAATTGCAGGAGGAAGCTATTATTGGCGCATCTTTGTTTGGAACGTAGAAACAGGAGAATTAGTGCGTACATTAGAACATAATGCCACAGTTTGGTCTGTAGCAATAAGTCCCGACGGTAAAATCTTAGCCAGTGGTAGTGGAGATAAAACAGTTAAAGTGTGGGATTTAGGAACCGGTGAATTAATTTATAATTTAACCGATCATTTAGATTCTATTTTATCCGTCGCGATCAGTCCAGACGGGAAAAAATTAGTCAGTGCTTCCAAAGACAAAACCATCAAAGTTTGGGATTTAGTCACAGGTGAATTAATCCGCACTCTACAAGGACATTCCGCCGACGTGAGAAGTGTGGCCATTAGTCCTGATGGCAAATTAATTCTTAGTGGTTCCTACGATGCCACCGTCAAAATTTGGAGTTTAGACAAAGGAGACTTAATTTACACATTAAGAGGTCATCAAGCCGAAGTAATATCCGTTGCCATTAGTCCAGATAATCAATTTATCGCGAGTGCGAGTAAAGATAAAACTGTCAAAATTTGGAAGCTTAAGACAGGAGAATTACTGAATACATTAACCGGACATAACGATGAAGTTTACACTGTGGCATTTAGTCCCGATGGTAAAACCTTAGCGAGTAGCGGCAAAGATAAGACCATTAAAATATGGTCACGTTAAGTCTGTGATATCATGGACATAAACACAACAAACTGTCTTCCCTCAAGGGATGCTTCAGATAGGGGGACACTTTACTCCAACTCAAGAAGGAAAAACCATGATTACCCTTCCAAATATTATAGTCAAAACCCCAATTTATGAAAGTGACCACACTCTAGTATATCAAGGAATACGCACAGAGGATAATCAAAGAGTTATCCTCAAAATCCTACAATTTGATTATCCGACTCCAAGACAACTCAACCGTTATCAACAAGAATATGAAATTATTAAACGTCTTCCCTTAGAAGGGGTTGTCCAGGCCTATAGTTTAGAGAAATATCAAAACACTCTGGTACTTATTTTGGAAGATTTTGGGGGAAAATCTTTAAAACAGTGGCGCGAAATTCGTGAATTTTCTTTAGAAGAAATACTCCAGATATTTATCAAAGTCGCAGAAACGTTAACTCAAATTCATGGCTCTCATGTTATTCACAAAGATATTAACCCGGGCAATTTAATTTATAACCCCGAAACCGACATGGTGAAAATCACCGATTTTGGTATCAGTAGTGTCCTCAGTCGCGAAAATCCCAATCAGAAAAATACCAATTTTTTAGAAGGAACTTTAGCCTATATTTCCCCCGAACAAACAGGAAGAATGAACCGAGGGATTGATTACCGTACCGATTTTTATTCCCTTGGTGTTTCCTTATATGAAATGCTCACAAACCAAGTGCCTTTTCACAGTGATGATCCTTTAGAATTAGTCCATTGTCATATCGCAAAACAGCCCATTCCTCCCCACGAAATTAATCCGGAAATTCCCATCGCGGTTTCTCATATTGTGATGAAGCTTTTAGCCAAAACTGCGGAAGAAAGGTATTTAAGTGCCTGGGGCATTCAATCCGATTTAATTTTTTGTCTCATGCAGTTACAGGCTCATAATGAAATTGAGGAATTTACTTTAGGAGAAAATGATATTTCTGACCAATTTCACCTGTCTCAAAAACTCTATGGTCGCGAAAGAGAAATTGATCTTTTAATGAGTTCTTTTGCCTCCTTCATGGATGAGAGCCAAGAAAAAGGGAATGACTCAAACTCCGATTTCACCTCCCCCTCTCATCCTTCTGAAATAATGCTTCTGGCCGGTGACGCGGGGAGCGGAAAATCCGCGATCGCGCAAGAAATGTATAAGGCAGTTACAGAAAAAAGAGGATATTTTATTACGGGAAAATTTGACCAATTTCAACGGAATACGCCCTATCATGCTCTCATTCAAGCCTTTCAGGAATTAGTACAACAACTTTTAACAGAAAGCCAAACACATTTGGAAGAATTACGGCAGAAAATATTAAAAAGTCTGGGCAATAATGTACAAGTCATTATTGATGCTATTCCTGACTTAGAACTAATTATGGGTAAACAGCACCCCGTTCCCGAATTAAGTTTCACCGAATCACAAAACCGTTTTCATCTGAACTTTGCCAATTTGATCAAAGTTTTTTGTCAAAAAGAGCATCCCCTTGTGATTTTTTTGGATGATTTGCAATGGGCCGATGTCCCCTCTCTAAACTTAATTAAGTTAATTTTAGAGAAAAAAAATCAATATTTATTTTTAATTGGTGCCTATCGTCATAATCAATGTTTACCTCAACATCCTTTCCGAAAGATGATTGAAACATTACAAGAAGAAAAATTTCAAATTAATCAGATCACCTTAGAGCCTTTGAGAATAGAGCATATCAGTCAATTCATTGCTGACTCATTACAACTAGATAGTCAAACGGTTAACCCTTTAGCCGAATTGGTATTAAAAAAAACCGGTGGAAATCCTTTTTTTGTCAATGAATTCCTCAAGAATATCTATAGAGAAAATTTACTAATTTTCAATTATGAGCGATTGTCTTGGGAATGGAATATTGTTGAAATAGAAGCACAAGAAATCACTTCTAATGTTGTCGATTTAATGATTACACAGTTAAAAAAATTGCCAAAATCAACTCAAGAATTATTACCTCTTGCCGCGTGTATGGGTTCTATCTTTAATGTAAAAAGTCTTTCTATTATTAGCGAAAAAGAACCACAAATACTGACGGAAAGTCTTAAATTTGCTGTGGAAGCAGGATTGATTTTACCTATGTCTGAGATCGATGAAAATTTGTTGATTTCTCATTATAAATTTCTGCATGATCGTGTTCAACAAGGCGCCTATAGTTTAATAGAGCTGTCAGATAAGAGAGCTATTCATCTAAAAATAGGTCGTCTTTTATGGCAAAATACACCCCGAGAAAATTTAGCGCAAAAACTTTTTGAGATCGTTGATAATATCAATTTGGGTATTGATTTAATTATCAATCCAGAAGAAAAGGAGCAAATTGCCCAACTCAATTTCAACGCAGCCCAAAAAGCAAAAGCGGCAACAGCTTATACCCTAGCCCTCAATTACTTGAGAATTTCTCGACAATTATTGCCAGATGATAGCTGGAACAATCAATATAAATTTACTTTAGCAGTCTATGAAGAATCCTATGAAATTTATTACCTCAATGGTAATTTTGACCAAATGGATGAAATCGAGTATATCATCTTTAATAATACCCAAAATTCCCTCGATAAAATCAAAATTTACGAGATAAAAATACAGAGTTATATCGCTCAAGGTATGCTCTCAGAAGCTATTGAAATGGGACGGAATGGACTTCAAGAATTAAACCTAGAATTACCACGAGTTTTTACCTCTTTAGAAGTTCAGGATAAACTAGAAGAAACTCAGGAAATTTTAAGAGATAAAAATATTGAGGACTTGATTAATTTACCCTTAATGACTGATCCTGATAAAAAAGCCGCGATGAGACTTTTATTAAAAATAAGTTCTGCTACTTATCAAACGGCTTTTGGACTGTTTGTATGGGTATTATGTGAACAGGTTAATTTATCCATTAAATATGGAAATTCCCCCTTATCTAGCTATGGTTATGTTGGGTATGCCACCGTTTTAATTGGTCTTATCCAAGATATCAATACTGCTTATGAGTTGAGTCAATTAGCCCTAAATCTCATAGAAAAATTAAATGTATTAGAACTAAAAACAGAAGTTCTTGTCATTGTTGGAGCGCTCATGCACAGCAAAATGGCTCTGAAAGATACTTTACCTATCTTAAATAAATCCTGTGAAATTGGATTGGAAAACGGACATTTAGAATATGGTAGCTATGGGGCAATACACAAAGATCTACATTCCTATTTTATGGGAAAACAACTGAACGAATTAGAACAAGAAATGTCGATTACAAGTCAATCTATTTCCCAATTAAATCAAGGGAATAGTTGGACATGGAGTCGTCTTTATCATCAGGTAGTTCTCAATTTATTACAACCTTCTGAAAATCCTTATTTTTTATCCAGTGAAATTTATAATGAAATGGAATTTATTCCACGTCATTTAGCCAGAAATGATCGCACGGGACTACATCATTTATATTTAAACAAAATGATTCTCTGTTATTTATTTGGAGAATTTTCGCAAGCTTTAGAGAATGGAGTTCAAGCCGAACAATATTTAGATGGTGTCACCGCGTCTGTTGTTGTACCTATTTTCTATTTTTATGATTCTTTAATCCGACTTGCATTATATCCTAATGCTCCAATAAATGAAAAAAAACCCTTATTTTTAAAAGTAATTAACAATCAAGAAAAGTTACAACTATATGCCCATCATGCCCCGATGAACTTTCAACATAAATATGATTTAGTAGCAGCAGAAAAAGCAAAAGTATCCGGTGATTTATGGGAAGCGATGGATTTCTATGAACGTGCCATTTCCGGGGCAAAATCTAATCAATATATTCAGGAAGAAGCTTTGGCTAATGAACTTGCTGCTCAATGCTATTTCGCGTGCAAAAGAGAGAAAGTTGCGAAATCTTATATGATGGAAGCCTATTATAATTATACGACTTGGGGAGCCTTGGCAAAAGTTCACTATTTAGAAAAAATTTATCCCCAATTACTGAGTGCAAATACTTCTCTTTACCGAAGGAGGGTTATCGAAACAACGACTACAGATAGTTCGACAAATGATAAGTCTAGTTCCGCATTAGATTTAGCGGCTGTGATTAAAGCATCTCAAGTGATTTCGGGTGAAATTGAACTGGATAAGTTATTAACAGCTTTAATGAAAATTTTGATGGAGAACGCGGGGGCTCAATTGGGTTATCTGATTTTATATTCCGCACCAGATTCTCAAAAATCCGAGGGTGAATGGCTGATTGAAGCCGCGGGATCAATTACTTCTGAGGAGATTACTGTTTTACAATCTCTGTCTTTGGAAAATCGTCTCCCAATTTCTCTAATCAATTATGTCACTCGTACTAAGGAAAGTATTGTTTTATCAAATGCTTTTCATTCTGATAAATTTCTCAACGATCCTTATATTCAAAAACAACAACCTAAGTCTGTTCTTTGTGCGCCTTTAATTAATCAAGGTCAGTTGAATGGGATTGTTTATTTCGAGAATAATCTCACCAGTGATGCTTTTACTCCTGAACGTTTAGAACTTGTCAAATTATTATCTGGACAAGCCGCGATCGCGATTACTAATGCAAAACTGTATTCTAATCTCAAAAAAAGTGAAAAAGCTTTACGAGAAAGTCAAAGTAGACTGGAACAATTTTTTGAAGCCATACCCATTGGTATCGGAATTTTAGATCGAAATGGCAATCCTTATTATGCGAATAGCCTGGGGAAAAAATTATTAGGAAAAGGGGTAGTTTCGGACGCAAATTCTGAACATATTGCGGAAGTTTATCAACTTTATATTGCGGGAACTGATCAAATTTATCCACCGGAACAAGTCCCTATTGTGCGAGCCTTGCACGGTGAGAATGCCAATGCTGATGATTTGGAAATTCATCAACCAGATAAAATTATTCCGATTGAAGCACTAGGAACTCCTGTCTATGATGAAGATGGGCAAGTTGCTTATGCAATTAGCGCGTTTCAAGATATTTCTGAACGCAAAAAAGCTGAGAAATTATTAGCAGAATATAATCGCACTTTAGAACAACAGGTAACGGAA
Source organism: Microcoleaceae cyanobacterium bin_387 (assembly GCA_037440985.1). GTDB lineage: Bacteria > Cyanobacteriota > Cyanobacteriia > Cyanobacteriales > Microcoleaceae > JBEDKD01. The sequence continues at coordinate 53,281 of JBBITB010000010.1, read as the reverse complement.
CGTACCCAAGAATTATCAGAAACTCTTGCCCATTTACAGGCTACGCAAGAAGAATTAATTCAATCAGAAAAAATGGCTGCCCTTGGACAACTTATTGCTGGAGTTGCCCATGAAATTAATACTCCCTTGGGGGCGATTCGTTCCTCGGCAGGAAATATGGCTAAATTCTTAAATCAAATCATTGAAGATTTACCTCCTCTTTTTCAATCTATCTCCCCAGAAGAAACTCAAGAATTTTTAGGTCTATTGAAACGCTCTCTTAATACGAATTCTAGTTTATCTGCGAAGGAAGAAAGACAATATAAACGGGCTTTAATGCGCCAATTAGAGGATGCAGAAATTGAAGACTCTGACACCATCGCGGATGCTCTAGTGGATATGGGAATTTATGAAGATATAGATGATATCTTGCCGATGCTGAAACGACGGGATAGTAATTATCTCGTAGAAATGGCCTATAAACTTTCGGAGTTACAAAGAGGAACACAAACAATTAATATTGCTACTAATCGTGCATCTAAGGTGGTTTTTGCGTTAAAATCCTATGCCCGTTATGACACATCAGGAGCCAAAATCCAAACGAACATTATTGAAGGAATTGAAACGGTTTTAACTCTATATTTTCATCAATTAAAAAATGGGGTCAATGTGATTCGTAACTATGGAGAATTACCGGCAATACTCTGTTATCCTGATGAACTGAATCAAGTTTGGACAAATCTTATTCATAATGCCTTACAAGCTATGGATAATCATGGGACATTAACAATTGAGACCAAGGAGGAAGAAGAAGAGATAATTATTAAGATTACCGACAGTGGTAAGGGAATTACTTCAGAAATCCAGCCGAAAATATTTGAACCTTTTTTTTCTACAAAAGCCCCAGGGGAGGGTAGTGGTTTAGGACTCCATATAGTCAAAAAAATTATTGACAAACATTCTGGTAAGATATTAGTGGAGAGCCAACCTGGTCAGACCACCTTTAGTATTGTTTTACCCATTGAGCCGACTTAGGAGTTTTGTCATGGCCAAACCTGTAATTTTATGCGTTGATGATGAGAAAGTGATTTTGGATAGTCTCAAAACTCAACTGAAAGCTGCCTTTGGCAATGTTTATCTCTATGAAGTTGCCGAAAATGCGGAGGAAGCATTAGAATTAATAGAGGAACTAAATCAGCATGATATTAATATCATTTTGGTTGTCTCAGATTGGTTAATGCCGGGAATGAAAGGTGATGAATTTTTGATTAAAGTTCATCAAATTTTCCCCAAAATTGTTAAGATAATGCTGACAGGTCAAGCCGATGAGAACGCGATAGAGCGAGTTAGCAAAAGGGCGAATCTCTATCGTTGTTTATATAAACCTTGGTCTGAAACTGAGTTAATTGAAACCTTACAAGCGGCATTACAAAGAACATGAGTAAACAAGTAATTATCTGTGTTGATGATGAGATAAGTATTTTGAGAAGTCTCAAATCAGAACTGAAAAATGTCTTGGGTTTTGACTATCAGATAGAATTAGCCGAAGGGGGTGAAGATGCCTTAGAATTACTGGAATCTTTGCAGGAAGAAGGCTATGAAGTTCCTTTGATTATTTCTGATTATTTGATGCCGGGAATGAAGGGTGATGAATTGTTAAGATTAGTACATTTGAATTCTCCTAATACTCTGAATATCATGTTAACAGGTCAGGCGAATATTGAAGGAATTTCTAATGCTATTAAGTATGCTAATCTCTATCGTTATATTGCTAAACCTTGGGAATCAGAAGATTTAAAATTAACTGTTATTGAAGCGATCAATCGTTATATTCAAGACCAAATGATCGCGGAAAAAAATGCAAAACTTCAAGAATTAAATGAAAAACAAGCTGAACTTATTTTGCAACTGCATCAAAATGAGAATCGCTTAAAACAATTTTTAGATGCGATGCCTGTGGGGGTTTTTGTTGTAGATTTGAATGGTGAACCTTACTATATCAATTACCGTGCCCAAGAGTTACTGTATCGGAAAATTATGACTAATATTACTGGGGAAAATTTGAGAGAAATTTATCAGGAATGGAGTCATAATTTTTATCCTATCGTCAATGATATTTTACAGAAAGCTTTACGGGGGGAAACGGCAACCGCGGATGATTTAGAAATTTGTCAAAAAAATGGAGATCGGGTGATTCCCATTGAATTGTGGGGAACTCCTATTTATAATGAGTTGGGAGAAATTAGCTACGCGATCGCGGCTTTTCAAGATATCACTCAACATAAACAGGCAGAAAAACTCTTAGAAGATTATAGTAAAACTTTAGAGATGCAAGTACAAGAAAGAACCGCGGCGCTGGAACAAGTTAACCTAGAATTAAAACGACTCGCGACATTAGATGGATTAACACAGGTGGCGAATCGTCGTCGTTTTGATGAATGTTTATCACAAGAATGGCGACGGATGGCCTTGATCAACTATCCCTTATCTTTAATTTTATGTGACGTGGACTATTTTAAACGCTACAATGATCACTATGGACATCAACAGGGTGATTATTGTTTACAGCAGGTGGCCAACGCGATTCGTCGTGCGCTGAAAAAACCCGCGGATTTAGTCGCCCGTTATGGCGGTGAAGAATTCGCGGTGATTTTGCCGAATACCCCTGGAGAGGGAGCTCAGACAGTCGCGACGTTAATTCGCCAAGAAATTAGCAGACTCAATATTCCTCATGCTAACTCTGATGTAAGTTCATTCATTACGATAAGTTTGGGTATATCTACGATATTTCCCTCTTATAAGTTATCCCCTGATATTTTAATTGCAGAGGCAGATAAAGCTTTGTATGAAGCTAAAAAACAAGGACGTGATCGCTTGATCATGAAAGTAATTTCTTCCTAGCCAATTTTGCATAATTGCATTGAGATTAGCATGAAAAAACAGGTAATTATCTGTGTTGATGATGAGATAAGTATTTTGAGAACTCTCAAAGCTGAAATCAGAGCGACCTTTAGTTCTGATTATCAGATTGAATTGGCAGAAAGTGGAGAGGAAGCTTTAGATTTATTAGAAGAATTGTTAGAGGATGGCCACGAAATACCTTTAATTATTTCTGATTATCAAATGCCCGTAATGAAGGGCGATGAATTTTTAAGAAGGGTGCATTTGAGTTCTCCAAAAACTTTGAAAATTATGCTCACTGGTGAGGCTACGATTGAATCCGTAGCTAACGCGATTAAATATGCAAAATTGTATCGTTATATTGCTAAACCTTGGGAGACTGAAGATTTTAAACTAACGATTATTGAAGCTATTAATAGCTATATTCAAGATCAAAAAATAGAAGAAAAAAATGCAAAACTTAGGGAGTTAAATCGGAAACAAGGTGAATTAATTGTGCAATTACACGAAAATGAAAACCGCTTAATGAAGTTTTTGGAAGCGATGCCTATTGGTGTTTTTGTCTCCGATCATAAAGGACAACCTTACTATATTAATTCCCGGGCTCAGGAATTACTCGGTCAAGAAGTTCTTAGTGATAGTTCTTCGGAAAGATTACGGGAAATTTATCAAATTTATCTCCAACAAAGTCAAAGGTTCTCTACTTCAGATGAAAATATTTTAGATAGGGCTTTGAAGGGGGAAAGCGCAACGGTGGATAATATCGAAATTAGACAAGCAAATAGAACTCTTTTCTTAGAAGCTTGGGGGACTCCTATTTATGATGCTAATGGTAATATTTCCTACGCGATCGCGGCTTTTCAAGATATGACTGAACGGAAAAACGCGGAAGCACAACTGAGAAAAACTGAAGAAAAATATCGTCGCATTTTTGAAAATGCCTTAGAGGGAATTTTTCAATCTACACCTGATGGAAGATATATTAGTGCTAACCCTGCCCTGGCTACTATTTACGGTTATAATTCACCGGAAGAATTAATTGCCAGTGTCAGGGATATTGAAAGTCAAATTTATGTTGATCCTAACCGTCACCATGAATTCGTACAATTAATGGCAGAACAGGGATCAGTTTCTAATTTTGAATCTCAAGTCTATCGCCACAATGGTGACATTATTTGGATTACGGAAAATGCCCGTTGTGTTTATGATGAGCAAGGTAAACTTCTTTATTATCAAGGCTTTATCGAAGATATTACCATTCGCAAAAAATCTGAAGAGGAACGTCAAACTTTTATCGCAGAACTTTTTGACTTAAATTGTACTTTAGAACTTTCTTTAGAAAGTGAATTAAGATTAACGGACGCGGCTAGTCGTTTTGTCCCGAATCAGTTTCTCTCTTTTTTAGGTTATGAAAGTTTGGTTGATGTGAAATTAGGAGACGCGGTGGAAAAAGAAATGTCGATCTTATTTACTGATATTCGAGACTTTACTCATTTATCGGAAATGATGACTCCTGAAGAAAATTTTAAGTTTATTAATTCTTTTTTGAGTCAGATGGAACCGGCAATTATTGAAAATCAGGGGTTTATTGATAAATATATTGGTGATGCTATTATGGCTTTATTTGGCAATGACGCGGATGATGCTGTTAAAGCGGGTATTTCTATGTTGCATCAACTTCGGCTCTATAATCAATCTCGTCGTGACTCTGGCGAGAGCGCGATCGAAATTGGTATTGGTATTAATACCGGTTGTTTAATGTTAGGAATTGTGGGGGGACAAAACCGGATGGATGGCACTGTTATTAGTGACGCGGTTAATTTAGCTGCTCGTGTGGAACTTTTAACTAAAACCTATGGTGTTCCTTTAATTATCACTCATAAAACTTTTCTAAAATTGAAAAATCCTGATGATTATGCGATTCGGATTTTAGATCGCGTTCAGGTTAAAGGGAAATCAGAATTAGTGACTATTTATGAGGTATTTGATGTAGATTTGCCTAATATTAAAGAGGCTAAATACAAGTCTTTACCGTTTTTTACGGAAGCATTATATTTGTACGAGATGCAAAATTTTTCTGAAGCGAAAAAGCTCTTTTCCTTTTGTTTACAAACAAATCCGAATGATCCTGTGATTTTAATGTATCTGAAACGCTGTAAATCACTTGATTATCAATAGATTTGATCTAGAGAATAACAAGGTAAAATTCCTCCTTTAAGCGGATAAAAATAGTGATTGATCGCTTCGGATTTTGCCAGGAAAAAGGACTGATCACGTTCTTTTTTGTTGGGATAACTAAAGAAACCGGGTTTGTGACGATCGCGTTTGGCTTCTGACAGAAGTATATGAAGAAACTGAGTTTCTGATCTTCGCGTTTGGCTTCTGACAAAAATATATGAAGAAACCCGGTTTCTCGGTAAGTGATAAATTACGATGCTTTGGTCCTGTTTTTCCGCTTCCAGAGTTTGAGGGCTTCAAACCAAAGAATACTGACAACCCCAGAGCCGATACTGACAATTAAATCGTCTATGTGGAGATAGGAAAAACGGAACAGTTCTCGTAATACGGGAATGTAAAGAATTAAACCCAGAAAAATAATTCCACCGCCAATAACCCACCATAGGGCCGTATTCGGTTTTCGCATCATTTCGGGAATAGTCTGGGACCATGAGCGATTGGTTAATATCATACTCAAGTTTGAGATAATTAAGGTGGTAAACGCGAGGGCTCTTGCATTCTTTTCGGTAAATTTACTCTCTCCTGAATAGTACGCGATCGCGAATACCAAAACTAATACGACTAATACACTAATTCCTTGCAGTAATGCCAATTGTAAAGTCTCAGGGCCAAATAGGGGTTCTTTGGGAGGACGAGGGGGACGAGTCATCACATTATTTTCTTCAGCTTCGGCCTCAAATACGATTGTACAGGCGGGATCAATGATTAAATGTAAAAAGGCAATATGAACAGGCATCAAAACTAGAGGCCATTTTGCCATCACAGGAATTAATGACATCCCGGCAATGGGAACATGAACTGCGAGGGTATAGGCCATTCCTTTTTTCAGATTATCAAAAATACGTCGCCCTAGTCGTACTGATTCGACAATGGAAGAAAAGTCGTCATCAAGTAATACTAAATCGGCGGATTCGCGTGCGACATCGGTTCCTCTTTCTCCCATCGCGATACCAATATTGGCTGATTTCAGGGCGGGTGCATCGTTGACTCCATCCCCTGTCATCGCGACAATTTCTCCCCGTTTTTTTAGGGCGTTGACAATTAAAAGTTTTTGTTCGGGTACGACACGTGCAAAGATATTGGTAAAGCCGATTCGTGCTTCTAATTGCTCCTCTGTCATTTGTTCCAGTTCGGGGCCTGTAATGACTTCACTGGAGGGATTAAGTCCTATTTGTTTCGCGATATTTTGCGCGGTTGCGGGATAATCTCCTGTAATCATAATGACGCGAATACCCGCGCTATAACATTCGGAAATCGCGGGTGCTACGGTGGGACGCACGGGGTCTTCCATTCCCACTAAACCCAGAAATTCAAACTCAAAATCGTGTTGCTCTTTGGGTAATTCGTGAGGTGAAAATGATGCTTTTGCTACTCCTAAGACGCGTAATCCTGCTTTTGCCATCCTATCGATCTTGGGCGCGAGGTCTTCTAATTGTTCCTCGGTGAAATGACAGAGATCCGCGATCGCTTCGGGTGCTCCTTTTGCCGCGATAATATAATCTTCTCCACTGGGGGATTTCCATACACAAGACATGGCTAATAATTGATCAGAAAGGGGATATTCCCGTAATAGTTGCCAGTCATCGTGAAAGTGTTCTGTTTCTAAATAGTTAGTCCCGGTTTGTTTAAGGGCTTTTTCCATCGGATCGAAGGGATCTTTGCGTGAGGCTAAAATCGCAAATTCGATCAATTCATGGAATGTTTCTGGTAAAATGTCGATCCCTTGTGTGGCAAAGTTATAGAGTTCATCGTTAGCGGAAATCTGACTAACGGACATTCGATTAAATGTTAATGTTCCTGTTTTATCAACACAAAGTACGGTTGCTGATCCTAATGTTTCAACGACAGGAAGGCGACGGGTAAGAACACGATTTTGGGAAAAACGCCATGCTCCTAACGCGAGGAAAATTGTTAAAACTACGGGAAATTCGTTAGGTAAAATGGCCATTGCGAGGGCTAAACCTGCTAAGAAACCATGTAACCAATCTTGGCGGGTTAAGCCATAAATGATAATAACTGCGATACAAATACCGATCGCGATCAGAGTAAGTTTTGCGACAATGCGTTTGGTTTCTTTTTGGAGTTTTGTATCTTCGGGTTCAATAGTTTGTAATGCTTTACCAATTTTACCCATTTCGGTACGCATTCCTGTTTCTATTACCTGCGCGATACCTTGTCCCTGCACAATGAGGGTGCCAGAATAGACGGAGGGTAGATCATCACCACCGGGACGAGGGGGGGTTAAATTTTCAATTTTTGATTGGAGCGCGTCCCAATTTGGAGCGTCTAGGGGGACTTTTCGCACGGGTAATGATTCCCCCGTTAATAGGGATTCGTCCACTGTGAGGTTGGTACTCCAAAGCAGAAGGGCATCGGCAGGGACGCGATCGCCTTCTGCTAATATCAACATATCTCCTCGTACTACATCCCTACCCGCGATACGTTTTCGTTCCCCATCACGAATGACTAGGGCACGGGGACTTGATAAGTCTCTGAGGGCTTCAAGCGATCGCTCGGTTTTTTGCTCTTGATAGAGGGTGATACCCATGATAAAAAAGACAAAACCAAGCAGGATAAAGGCTTCTTGTACATCACCTAAAACTAGGTAAATTACACCACAAGCAATTAATAAGAGAAAAATGGGCTCTTGCACCATTTCCCAAATAATGTCGAGGAAAGTGCGTTTATGACTGGAAGGGAGTTCGTTATAACCCTCTCGTTTCAATCTGTCTAGGACTTCTTTTTCGGAAAGTCCTGTAAAGGTTTGGGGATCTCGTGTGTTTGGCATGAAGTTTTTATGGGTGATTTTCTTTGACAATATTTCTTTGACATTTCATTACAGATCATAATCACAATCTGGAAAATTTATCCCTATTTTTATTAATTAGGATTTATTGGCAACAAACTCGAATTTATTTAGGATTTATTCGCAATAAGCTATAATAAGGGGAATTAGTTCTGAGCGCGATCGGGATAAACCGCGGTTTTCTTTGTGATTTCCTATACTATGTATTGTTAGATATCTCCAATAACTATTGTGGCGCAGGAATTTTGCCTGGGATTGATATGATTTTTACGCTTATAATTTGTAAGTCCTGAATTTGATGGTTAAGAAAGGGGTTGAGGAATGACGATATAACCGTTTTTTTCATCTCCTAAGACTAAATTTTTCTCTAATCCCCAATACCACCAATAGGCTCCGATATAGGCACAGATTAGACTATCTAGTTGATCTTCTAGGGCTTTTAATTCCTGTCCTTTTCTGGGCAATTCGGGAAGGTTTGAACCACAAAGGCACAGAGGGCACAGAGGGGTTTTCTCTGTTTGTTGGGGAGATTGGGAGAGGATGTTAAGAGAGGGTGTGAGTGTGGGTAATATCTCGATGATATATTGGCGCAGTTTGTTTAATTCTAAGGCGCGATCGGCGAGTTTTCCTTTTTTGTATTTTAAGATTTTGTCTAGCTTAAATAAGTTAATCATCGCGGGATGGGGAAATACTTCGATTTGATAACGTCCGAGTTTTTGTCTTTCTATTATGGGTGCATGATTAAATCCTCTTTCTTGTAAGTTTAAACCTAGTTTTATGGTGTTTTGGGCAAAGGGACGGTTTAAGTTGGCTGGGTAACATCCCGCGTGATATTTGCCAAAATGTTTATGGGCGAGTTTATCTGGGAGTCGCATTCCTGTTTGATTGTTGATAATGGTTGGTGCATCGATCGCGATCATTGCTGGTTGATTGGGGGAAAGAGCGCGATCGAGCCATTCTAAGATTTTTTCGATGGATTCTAAACGAGTTAATTCAATTAGATTTAATTGATTATTTTCCCAAGAAAGATAACATAAACCACTGGGGCCAGACATCCAACCAAAGTCAATGCCGATAAATTTCATCATAATAGTTGCCATCTCCCCGAAGTTGAGTTATTCTTATATTAACTCAATTTGCTCGTTAGACTAAAAAAATGGAAGTCTATTTCCAAACTTCTCTACTTTTCGATGAATCTCTCTTTGATATCAAGCCCTTTTTGCAAGAAGACTATTATCATCTTAATCCTTATTATTTGACAAATCTAGGAGCACTTTTTGAAGGAGACTGTTTAGACATTCTACCCGCGCTTAAAGATGAATCCGTTGATACTGTTTTTGCCGATCCACCGTTTAATCTCAATAAAAAGTATGGTAGCAAATCCAAAGATAATCTCTTAGATGAAGAATATCTAAATTGGTGCTACCAATGGATCAATCACTGTATTCGCATTATTAAGCCTGGTGGTGCATTGTTTATCTATAACTTACCCAAATGGAATATCATGCTTGGTGCTTATCTGATTAATCAAGGATTAACATTTAGACATGATATTGCCATAGAGATGAAAAATGGTTTTCCGATTTCTGGCAGACTTTATCCAAGTCATTATAGTTTGCTTTATTTCACGAAAGGAAAGCCTAAAACTTTCCGAAAAATTCGTACACCAATTGAGATATGTCGTCATTGTGGTGGAGAAATTCGGGATTATGGTGGACACCGCGATGCCATGAATCCTAAAGGTGTGAATTTAAGAGATGTTTGGACAGATATCCCTCCTGTACGTCACTGGAAGTTTAAATCAAAATCACGCCAAGCTAATGCTCTTTCTACAAAAATTCTTGATCGTGTTATTGAGTTAACAACTGAACCCTGGGATGTGATTCTCGATCCTTTTGGTGGAAGTGGTACAACCTTTTCTGTGTGTGAGAAAAAAAATCGTTATTGGCTAGGGATTGAGCTCGATTTTGCTGAAGAAATCCTTGCTCGCGTGCGTGATGAAAGTATTCAACATCACAAGAATGATGATTTTATTGAAGGTTAAGGGCTGATACTAAAACCCTGGGAAAAATGAGGGTACGATCGCGTTTTCCCATTCTGCCAAAGCTTGAAAACTTCCGACTTGCCAAGCTCGCTCTACCACAGTAGGAATCATCTCGGTAATAGGAATTTCGGGGAAAATTTCACTGTTATTAGATGCTTGATAACTTCCCTCTTTTAATAAATAAATCTTCAGTCTTCCACTGTCATAAATCCATAATTCAGGAACCGCGATCGCGTGATAATAAGCATCTCAAGTCGTTTGGGAAGTAACATCAGTATGGTAGCAATCATAACAAGGTGTTAGGAATGGGAATCGGGAATCGGGAATCGGGAATGGTTAACTATTAATTGTTAACAGTTAACCTTCATCCCTCTTCCTTTGTGCCTCTGTGCCTTTGTGGTTTATTCCTTCTTCCTTCTTCCTTCATCCCTCTTCCTTCTTCCTTCATCCCTCTTCCTTCTTCCTTCTTCCCTCTTCCTTCATCCCTCTTCCTTCTTCCTTATTTACTATACTTTAAACTTCTCGGTAATCCGTTTCATTGCCTCTTCCACATTCTCGCGACTATTAAAAGCTGAAATACGGAAATAACCCTCACCCGCGGCTCCAAAACCTGAACCCGGAGTGCCAACAACATGACAAGTTTGTAATAATTTATCGAAGAAATCCCAACTCGATAAACCATTGGGAGTATTTACCCAAACATAAGGAGCATTTACGCCTCCATAAACGGCTAAACCCGCGGCTGCTAGTTTCTCCCGAATAATTTTGGCATTCTCTAAATAGAAACTAACTAAGGCTTTTACTTGTGCTTTTCCGGCTTCGGAATAAACAGCCTCCGCACCCCGTTGTACAATATAGGATACGCCATTAAATTTAGTTGATTGACGACGATTCCACAATTTCCATAATTCTACATCGGAACCATCGGCGGCTTTCGCGGTAAGATTTTTGGGTATTACGGTAAGGGCACAACGAGTCCCGGTAAAACCTGCGGTTTTGGAGAAGGAACGAAATTCGATCGCGCATTCTTTTGCCCCTTCAATTTCATAAATAGAATGGGGAATTTTGGGATCGGTAATAAAGGCTTCATAGGCAGCATCAAAGAAAATAATTGAATGATGCTTTTTCGCATAGTCAACCCATGCTTTTAGGTGTTCTTTGGTAGCAACAGATCCCGTGGGGTTATTGGGGAAACAAAGATAAATTAAATCGACTTTTTCGGTGGGAATTGTCGCGGTAAAATTATTTTCCGCGGTAATAGGAATATAGACTAATCCTTCAAATTCTCCCTGATCATTAGCCACTCCTGTATGTCCGGCCATGACATTTGTATCTACATATACAGGATAAACGGGATCTGTTACCGCGATACGGTTATTATCGCCAAAGATATCGAGAATATTACCTGTATCACACTTAGAGCCGTCGGAGATAAAAATTTCATCGCCGGAAATATCACATCCCCGCGCCTGGAAGTCATTAAGCGCGATCGCGTCCCGTAACCAAGCATAACCCTGTTCGGGGCCATAACCCTTAAAAGAATCGCGATCGCCCATATCTTCCACAGCTTTGATCATCGCGTCACGACAAGCTTGGGGCAAAGGCTCAGTCACATCGCCAATACCCAGTCGGATAATTTTGGCATCAGGGTTAGCCTGTGCAAAGGCATTCACCCGACGGGCAATTTCGGGAAACAGGTAGCCCGCTTTCAGTTTCAGGTAGTTATCGTTAATCGTTGCCATGTTGAATTATTACAAACACCGTAAAATAGCTTACTTTTAATTCTCCCATGCTCCGACGCGTACAACAATCGCGTACTCCGACAGGTGCAGCCATCGTGCGCTCCGACTCTGGCACTACCAAGCACATAAACCTATTTCTAGGGGTAGAGGGCAACCACGGGGCTTAATTGTACGAATCATTTAGACGCCCTTTGTATCTGCTCTTCTCGAAACCTTCAGAAAAAACGCGATCGCGATTCCCCAAGAGTTTATAATTATCACAAGTGATATCCTATTTAATGTCTATCACAAATTATTCTTGAGAAATGAGGCTTAAGCATCTCTAATCTAAACTTTATGAGATTTTTACAGGAAATTATCGCGGTAGCCCAAAGAATTTTAATTGAACTCTTACGTCGTCGTCGCAGTTTAATCTTTTGGAGCATTTTTCCCGTTTCATTACTGTTAATTAATGGTTTTATTTTGGCGGAAAGAGCCCAAATGACTACCGCGAAAGCCTTTGAAAATGCTGCCCCGACAAGTCTGGTGGGAGCCGCGTTATTTTTTAGTTGTTTAGGCGGAAGTGTGGCTACCGTTGTCGGGGAACGGGAACAACATACGATTAAACGCTTATTTATTTCCCCTCTCAGTGGTTTATCCTATTTTTTAGGAATTTTTGTCGCTCATAGTTTTATCGCGATCGGACAAGGGATTTTAGTTTACACGATCGCGTCTTTTTATGGTGCGGAGTTTCACGGTTCAATTCTTTTAGGATGTGTGATTATCTTCCTCAGTATTCTATCTTATGTCGGAGTCGGTTTTATTCTCGGTACTCAATTAGCCAGACGCACAGAAGATGTTAACTCTTTAGTCGCAACTTTTGGCGTACCTTTATTAATTTTAGGAGGTGCCTTTATCCCCGCGACATTCTTCCCCAAAAATCTCTTAGAATTAGCCAAATATAATCCGATCTATCATATCAATGAAGCCTTATTAGGTGTATGGACTAATGGAAAAACATTGGAAGAGATCCAAATTCATTTTAATTTTTTATCTATTTTTTCTGTAGTTATGGTAATCGCGGGTTGGCTTTCCTATCGCCGCATGATAAATCGAGAAAAAAGACTATAGCTATGTTATTTAACGGAGAAACCCAGTTTCTTTTGAGCGATAAACGGTTCTCAGGAAACTCTCCTAGAAACCCGGTTTCTTCAACAGGGGATATCATACAATTAAACCGGAAAAATACACCCAGTCATTAGACATAAGCAGAGGAGTTGGAATAGTGTTAGAAATTGATAAATTAAGTAAATCCTATGGAAAAAGAGTAGTTCTTCAGGATTTAAATATTCATATTAAAAGAGGGGAAATTTATGGTTTATTAGGGCCAAATGGGGCGGGAAAAACAACAACAATCAACATTTTATGTAATTTACTGAAAGCTGATAGTGGTGAAATTTTAATTAATGAAGAACCTTTTTCTGCCGCGAGTAAATATTTAATTGGTGTCGCACCACAAGAAAATTTACTGTATCGCACCTTGAGTTGTGAAGAAAATCTTAATTTTTTCGCCAAAATTTATGGTTTAGAAAAAATAGAAAGAAAATTACAAATCCGCAATTGTTTAAAAGCAGTTAATTTATTAGATAGGGCGAATAGTCCCGTAGAAACCCTTAGTGGTGGGATGCAACGACGTTTGAATATCGCGATCGCGTTAGTGCATCAACCGGAATTATTAATATTAGATGAACCGACAACGGGATTAGATATTGAAACCCGTTATGAAATTTGGGAATTAATTTTAAGGTTAAAAGAGCAGGGAATGACGATTTTATTAACTACTCATTTATTAGATGAAGCCGAGAAACTTTGTCAAAGAATAGGGATTCTGAAAAATGGTAATATTATTGCCGAAGGAACCTTAGATGAGTTAAGAAAATTAGTGAGCGCGGTGGAAGTGATTATCATGAAAACACCCGACGAAGAAGACGCGATCGCGCTGGCGCAAAAATGGGGTTTTACCGTGAGACGTTATGGAGGCGATTTAGCCTTTTGGATACCTCAACATTTAGACTTAAAAGAAATCCTCTTCAGGTTTGATGAAATTACCATAGACTCCATCGCACGACATCCCGTGCGTTTAGAACATATTTATATGGAAATCACCAATTTATCCCCATAAAAAATAAGAGAGAAGAATCTTTAAATTCTTCTCCCTTATTTGAGACCAAAAACATCCTAACTATCAACGATTTGTCTTCCGGGGGGTATTAGTAAAGTTAAAGAGTGAATCTATGATGAAGCTTTCTTTTGTTGACGACGACGCATAGTGACTAAGCCACCTAAACCTAATGCCAATCCACTCATGGTAAAAGGTTCAGGAACGCTCGCGGTTACAGTAAAATCGTTATAATCTTTATCTGCATTCCATAGTTGGTCTTCAAAACCAATCGTTACAGGACCCTTGAAGATGTTTGCTGATGTGTAGTTTGAGAGAGCACCATTGTTGACGGTAAAGGGTGTGATGCCTTTCTTATCAATGTTGAGATTAGAACCAAATACCGCTTGTTGATAACCTCCAAAATTCACACCAGAGGTTGAACTCACCACTTCATAACTACCAACATTGAATACCCGGCTAGTCAAACCGGTACTGGCATTAAAGTCACCACTATAAAGACCTAAACTGTAAACTTGATTTGCCAGGAAAGTGAAACTAACAGTGCTATTGCCAGTGCTAGATGTGACTGTCGGACCGAAAGTCCCTTTATAATCATCTGCGCCACCATTATCAGAGCGCTGCGTTTTCCAGAATAAACTCGCGACGTTACTCATGCTACCATTACTGACTTGATAGACTCCCAAGGAGTACTTATCGTAGCTATTGGTACTTCCGAAGGTAAAGTTAACCGTTGTATCTTGCTCAAAACTAATACCATTAGCACCAAAACTAAACGCGTGGGCGGGTGCGGAAATACTTATGAGAGCAGATGTTGTCGCGATCGCGGCCAATGTAGCTTTTAATGTGGTATTCATATCGGTAGCCCCCTGAATGGTTGAGAGTATGTTTTTTCTTTTCCCTGTCTCTCATTATGTAGGATAATGAAACGGAGTTCAAGAGGGTGAGACTAAAGTTTACCAAAACTTTGCAATTGACGAATGAATTTTAAAGATTGTGTAAAGTTGGTCAGCAAAGACCAAAAAGTGCCAGGATTCTTCACTAATGATTTTTCAAGCTTACAGCGTTTTTGTCTAGGATCCGGTAGCATTTTTCATTCTTTTCTCCGTGAAATTACGGAGATAGGTGACGGGTATTCCATCTAGGAAATCTATCAGTTTTAATCAATCATAAGTAAGAAAGCCCTTCGGCTTGGAAAAAGAAGGAAGAATCAATAAAATCCATGATTGACACCCTTAACCGCGTCAAGGATGATCCAGAGTGCTATAGATGATTCCGTGCAAACTAGCCTCCAGTGAAGAGTAAAAATTATTTGAGGCGAGTCAAGGGAAACGCGATCGCGCTCGTCCAAAGACTGCTAATGATGCCAGAAGCCAAAGCCACTTGCTGATGGTAAAGCCAAATATCATCAATGTCGCGATCGCGATATATTTGAAACTGTAAAGCCATCACTGTCTCCGACAAGATCGCCATCCCAAACACAAGTAAAGAAATAGTAATCAAATCTTTCTCCATCAACTCTTGGGGAAATAACTTCAACTTCCCCAGACTCACCGTCAGAACCCCCACTAAGACTAAACTAAGAGTATGAGTCGGCTCGGGGTTTGTCATACCATCTTGAATCATCCCTAACACCAACCCTGCGATAGCCCCCTCCACAAGAGTACGATCGCGCTTGACACACCAAGCCACCACCCAAATCAATAACCAATTCGGGCCCTGGTCCAACAATTCCATACCAGGAATGCGAGTGGGTAAAAGTAAAATACAAACCAAAGCAGAAACCACGGTGACAAAAATCGTCATCCATTGGTGAGAAACCTGAAGCCGACGCAACCAATAACTCATAGAGATGTGGAATTAGGATATCTGGGATGGGAGATTTGAGATGGAGGTTGAAAAAATTCTCAAAAACAGGGCAGATAGAGGAGTTCTCTAATAGAGGTTATTTGGGAACAGAAGTTTCCCCTTTTTTCTCCTCATCTTTTTTGTCATTTCCATTGGTGGTTTTCTCAGACTTGGGTAAATTAGGTGATTTATCTTCTAAGGCTTTATGGGGATAAACCACCACCCACTCCAAAGAATTAATCGGGGCAAAAAATTCCAAATTCGCTTCTGGGGCCGGTCCCTTATTCAGATCCACCGATATGATCCGTCCCACGGGCAACCCAGAAGGAAACAATTGACTAAAATTTGAGGTTGTCACCACATCACCCACCTTGATGTTCGGAGAATTATCAAAAAATTCCACCACCGGTTTTTTTTGGCTTTTCCCCTTGACAAAACCCATATTTCCACTACGAGTGACTCCGGCCCCGACACGACTGGTAGGATCGCTCACGAGTAAAACTCGACTGGTATCAGAAGTTACGCTTGTTACCCGGCCCACCAGTCCACCCGGTGCCATCACCACAAAACCAGCGACAATCCCATCTTTACTACCACGCCCCAAAGTGACTTGATTCCACCAGCGATCCGCACTGCGTCCGATAATCGGAGCTACAATACCCTTATTTTTCTGAGCAGAGACCAAACCTAATACTTCTTTTAATTTCTGGTTTTGGATTTCTAAGTCTTGAACTCTAGCTTGTAACTCGACAGTACGCGCACTGAGCAATTGTTCTTGTGCTAGGGCATTCACCTCTAAGGGACGAGTGATTAATTGATAAATTTCCATAATGGGACCCCCTTGGGTATGGCGCACAAACCAGGCCCCTCCCAGTGCAATCCCCATCAGAAAAATTGATAATCGCCAATCTCGCCATCGACGCAAGCTATTTCTTATCATAATGATCAGATATCTAGTATTTTCAGTTAAAAAGGCGGATGAGGATTTGAGATTTGCAATTGAACCATCATGCGCCCCCCTGAAATCCCAGAACCCCTTTAGTTAATCCTGTACAGTTAGCGCGATCGTCCACTGAACACCCGTTCTGATTCTTTGAAATTTTCCAGAACCCTACCAGTCCCTAACACCACACAACAAAGGGGATCAGGAGCAATATGAGTGACAATACCCGTTTCGTGACTAATTAAAGTATCCAACCCACGCATTAAGGCTCCACCACCCGCTAACATAATCCCGCGATCGATAATATCGGAGGCTAATTCAGGGGGGGTCCGTTCCAAAGTGCGCTTCACCGCTTCCACAATCACGGAAAGAGGTTCCGCCATACTTTCACGAATTTCTGGACTTTTAATCCCTACCGTCCGAGGTAAACCGGATAATAAGTGAATCCCACGGACTTCCATCACCGCGTCATCATTATTAGTCGGATAGGCTGAACCAATCTGAATCTTAATTTCTTCGGCAGTCCGTTCACCTATGACTAAATTATGCACTTTCTTCAGATATTGCATAATCGCCTCATTCAGTTCATCCCCGGCTACGCGCACTGACTCACTCAACACCGTACCCTGTAAACTGAGTACCGCGACTTCTGTAGTCCCGCCTCCAATATCAATAATCATATTGCCCGTTGGTTCTGATACGGGTAAACCCGCACCAATCGCGGCTGCAATAGGTTCATCTATTAAATAGATATCACCGCCTCCGGCTTGTTGGGCCGCGTCCATCACTGCCCGTCGTTCCACATTCGTCACTCCACTGGGAATACCAATGACAATGCGAGGTGGAAATAAGGTTTTCCCCTCATAGACTCGTTGGATAAAGTCTTTCAGCATCCGTTCCGCGATATCAAAGTCCGCGATTACCCCATCTCGAAGAGGTCTTACCGCGATCACATTGCCCGGGGTACGTCCTAGCATTTTTTTTGCCTTCTCACCAACAGCAATAGGCACTTTTAAATCTTGGTCAATGGCGACGACAGAAGGTTCTTGAAGAACTATTCCTTTACCGGATACATAAACAAGCGTGTTTGCTGTACCCAGGTCTATCCCCATACCTCCCGTTAAGGAAAAGCGATTAAACAAACCCACTGGTTTTCTTTGCCCCCAATCTGGAATTTAACTCTACGCGACAATGTAACAAAAGTGTAACCGAGGTGGATTCTATTATGTTTTTTCCCCCTCGTCTAGTCAGGAACTTTCTCAATCAAGGCAATGTTGCCTTGATTGGTTTTATTGGTGCTTCTCTGGCTCATCCTTCCCTTCAGGTTTTTTCTGAAACTGCTTCATTTTTTGTTTTTTGTTTTAACTTAGACCCTCAGTGAGGGAGCGGCTCTCGTGACCACTGGCATGGGTATTTTTTGCCAGTTATATCTTAGAGAAAACGAGTATCAAACATTAATAAATTCTTGTTTTAAGCGATAAAGAATGGTATTTTTATCGACTTGATCGAGAATATTTTGAATGACTCGATCCTGTCCTAATTCTCCCCAAGTACAGCCTTTTTCTAAATAGGTTTGTGCGGCTTTTCCCACTACATAGGTCCCATAGGCTGCGACTCCGGCTTGTGTGATCGCGCCTCCTGCATAATTCCCCCAATTTAGATCAGAAGATGCCACACTCTCCATTTTACCTAATCCTAACATTAAATTACTGGTAAATTCTCCCACTATTAAACTACCCACGCTAAACAAAATACTTTTCCAAAGTTCTCCCGCGTCCTTTCCTGTCATGGGAAAACCGTATAATTTCGCTAAGGAACGAATTAAGATTAAATCCGCGAGACTTCCCCCTAATACATCTAAAATTGCTATCGGATTAACCGCGATCGCGATCGCCTTATACTTCATAAAGTTTTCGATCAACTGTTCCGCGTCTTTTTGACATAATTTTACCATTGTTCGGGCGAGTATTAACTCGGCATTACGGGCTTGCAGAAGGGAATTAATGGCAATGAGCGATCGCCCTTCTCGGTTTAAAATTCTTAAAATAGTTTGCTTTAACTCGTCGATTTTAGGTTGGGGCGTTTCCCATTCATAATTAATTTTACCATTCGGTAACTCTACCCGCACTTGCAAAGGTGCTGGCTCCGCGGCAACCATCACAATTTCATCGGAAGGTAAGGGCATATCTTTAACGGGAAGAGGTGTCTCTAATTCCCAATTATCTTTAGTTAATTCTACCTGGGCTAAAGTTTGTAAATTTTCATAAATTGCCCGTCGATCAATATCAGGATAAAGATCGATTTTATTAAATACTAAAATTAAAGGTTTTTGCGTCTTCCGTAATTCCATTAACGCGTCATATTCCGTGCGAGTAATATCTGCTGAGACAACAAATAAAATTAAATCGGCTTGACTGGTAACTTCCTTCGCAATTTCTCCCCTTACTTCTCCTCCTACTTCATCGAGTCCGGGGGTATCAATTAACTCAATTTGAGCACCTATTTTATCTTCTGTTCCGGGGGTTGGGGGTATTGTCCAACGTACTGATCGCGGCCATTGTGTTACACCATGAGTAGGGCCAGTTTGCAGCACTTTTTGACCTAAAAGTGCATTTAAAACCGCGGACTTTCCTCGACTGACTAAACCAAAGACAGCAATACGAATTACATTATGCTCAAGTTTATCTAAGTTAGAAGAAAGGATGTCTAACTGAGTTTGTAAGGTAGAAATTAATTCCGGGTTACGAGTGGGGGAAAAATGACGTAAATTGCTATATCTTGCCAAAGACTGACGGATACTGGCACGGGCCAGAGAAAGGTGAAACTCTCCTTGTTTTTGTATCCGGTTAGAATTATTTTTTTCGGTCACTGTTGTCATAATATAATTTAAGTTAGTCAAGAGAATATTAAAATCTTCGTCTCTAACCCTTAACTAGGGTGAAGTTACGACATTTGTCCCTACTTCTGTATAGGTGGTTTTGCCCTGAGCGTTAATAATTTGTAATTCCGCACCTCCCTGGGGGTTAACTCGCGCATAATATTTAACATCTCCTAGAATATTAACATAAGTTGTCCAGTTATCATCAGTTCCCCGTTTTGGCGAAATTTCTGCTGGATTTCCTGTCATAATTGGACGGGATTTTTCCAGATCATAAACATTCATATAAAATTGACTATGTTGACTTTGACGATAAATTCTCACCGCGTATCGACTTGTCTCGAAAAATAAAACTGTTGCTTTATTATTACTAGGATCTGATAGGGCTGACGTTTTACTCTGAGATAGATTAAGAATGGGGGGTGGATTAATTTGCGCCCGCGTGGGCATTCCCTGAGTCAAAATAATCGTGAGCGTAAGGCTCATAGCCCCCCATTGAGACACAGAGGCATTTAGTTTTTTTTCTTTGGTATAATGCCTTATTACTCTCCCCAAGATGACTGTCTGATTCATAAATATTAGTTAAATGAATACTTTAATTTTAGTATGACTCAAAAAGTCTCTTTTGTCAACTCTAAAAGTAGGTTGGGTTGAATCGGTAAATGGGAAAATTGCCCTGATATCAAAAAAAGACGTAAGCAAAAGAGCGAAAGAAACCGGGTTAGAGTCTCAGAAAGTTCACTGAAAAGTCGGGAATTTGTCAAACCACCCGGTTTCTCACTAAAAGTCAGTGTATTGGTGTTGTTAGAAATAGAAAATAATGAACAGTGAAGGCTCTCTCATTACATCTATTCTCAATCAGTTACAAACATTTTGCCCGAAAAAATTGTCAAAACATAATTTTTTCGATATCATACCCTCAAGCCAACTCATCAATGACAGGAATACTATGAATCTCCAACGTAAAGTTACTTATTTACTTCAAAAAAGAACCGGCCAAAAAATTAAACTGGGTGGGGTAATAGAATCCCAGAAAAAGCCTAAAAAATATAAGGAATATGACGGGAGTCGCTATACCAAGAGCGCATTACCTCCCCGCGTTGATTTGCGTGAATACATGACTCCCGTGGAAAATCAATCACAAGCTAATAGTTGTGTCTCCAACGCGATCGCGGGTGCTTATGAGTATTTAGCCAATCGCATTTTGGGATATTCGGGAGATGTTAGTCGTTTATTCATTTATTATAATGCTCGGAAAATAGATGGCATTAAAGGCGATCAAGGGAGTTCCATTGTTACCAGTATTGAAGTTTTACAAGAGATGGGGACTTGTACAGAAGAAACCTGGCCCTATGACTTGAAAATTATCAACAAAAAACCTCATGCAGAAGCCTATGAAGAAGCGGCTCGTTTTTTAATTGAAGACGCGGAGGAAATACCCTTAGAACTTGATGCGATGAAACGATGTTTAGCTGAGGGTTATCCTTTTATTTTTTCCATAACTCTGTTTAAGTCTTTTGATAAAGCACGTTATAAAGGAGGGGTTCCTGTTCCCGATTTTAACACGGAAGAAGGCCGTACAGAACATGGGCGACACGCGATGCTTTGTGTGGGATATTCTGATCAGTATAAGGTTTTTGTTGTCCGCAATTCTTGGGGAGAAAAGTGGGGGGATAAGGGATATTGTTATATTCCTTATGAATATATGACAAATCCTGAGTTATGTCGTTCTTGTTGGGTAATTCGTGCGGTAAGTGATCTGGATTTTTCTACGGGTGTTTCTGCCGATGATGATGAAGATTACTATTCCTATAATGAGGAGGAATATGAAGAGTATGAAGAGGAAGAAGGAGAGGATGAATATGAATATTATGAGGATGAGGATGAGTATGAAGACGATGAAGACGATGAAGATGATGAAGATGATGAAGACGATGAAGATGATGAAGATGATGAAGACGATGAAGACGATGAAGATGATGAAGACGATGAAGATGATGAAGACGATGAAGATGATGAAGACGATGAAGATGATGAAGATGATGAAGATGATGAATAATTCCGCCAGGGGTTAAAACCCCTGTCTCATAGCTAAAGTCCTCTAAAGAGGACTGTAAAATTGAGGGTTAAAACCAATTTCTCATAGCTAAAGTACGCTAAATACGAATAGGAAATTGAGTTTTTAACCGAGGGTAAAAAGCGATTTAAGCTATGAGAAGGTAATTTGATAGGGGCTTTGGGATAATAAGAAAAAAAAGGTTTGTCGGTGTAAATTTATACCAACAAACCTTTTTGATAATCCTTCCTATTAAGATGGTAATTAATAGGAATTATGCACTCAACGTAAAGTTAAAGAAACCTGGTTGATAGCTAAGTTTTAATTAACGTTGAGTGACGGGTTCTTTTGCTAAAAATTTCTCTAATTCGTCCAACGCGTCCGCGTCAACTTTTGTCTGCATGGGACAGAATTTCGGCCCGCACATTGAACAAAATTCTGCGGTTTTGTAAATATCCGCGGGTAAGGTTTCATCGTGATATTCACGAGCGCGATCGGGATCTAATGCTAATTCAAATTGACGATTCCAGTCAAAATTATAACGAGCCTTAGATAACTCATCATCACGATCGCGTGCCCCCGGACGATGACGAGCAATATCAGCAGCATGAGCCGCAATTTTATAAGCAATTAAGCCATTACGGACATCTTCCGCATTAGGTAATCCCAAATGTTCTTTAGGAGTAACATAACATAACATTGCAGTGCCATACCAACCCGCTAAAGCCGCACCAATAGCAGAAGTAATATGATCATAACCGGGTGCAATATCTGTCACTAAAGGCCCTAAAACATAGAAAGGAGCTTCCGAACACTCTTCCATTTGTTTACGGACATTAAACTCAATTTGATCCATCGGCACATGGCCGGGACCTTCCACCATTACTTGCACATTATGTTCCCAAGCTTTACGCGTTAATTTACCTAAAGTCTTAAGTTCAGCTAATTGTGCATCATCGGAAGCATCATGAGTACAACCCGGACGTAAAGAGTCTCCTAAACTAAAGGAAACATCATATTTTTTGAAGATTTCAATGATATCATCAAAGTGAGTATAAAGGGGATTTTGCTTATGATGATGTAACATCCACTTCGCGATAATACCACCGCCACGAGAAACAATACCCGTAATGCGAGATTTCACCAAAGGCAAATGTTCGATTAAAATTCCCGCGTGAATTGTCATGTAATCAACACCCTGTTGCGCGTGTTTTTCAATCACATGAAGAAAATCATCAGCCGTCAGATTTTCCATGACACCATGCACACTTTCTAAGGCTTGATAGATAGGAACTGTACCGATGGGAACAGGAGAAGCCTTAATAATCGCGGTGCGAATTTCATCTAAATTACCGCCACCCGTGGATAAATCCATAACGGTGTCAGCACCATATTTAATGGATTGTTGAAGTTTCGCGAGTTCTTCATCAATATTAGAAGAATTAGGAGAAGCACCGATATTAGCATTAACTTTACACTTAGAAGCAATGCCAATACACATCGGTTCTAAGTTAGTGTGGTTAATATTAGCAGGAATAATCATGCGTCCCCGTGCGACTTCTTCACGGATCAAATCGGGGGGTAAATTTTCCCGTTTGGCCACATAGTCCATTTCTTCAGTGATAATCCCCTGACGCGCGTAGTGCATTTGACTAACATTGTCATGATTACGACGCTTCGCGATCCATTCTGTACGCATATTTAATTCCCTCGATAGACAGCTTCCCTCCGCTGGTATTACCCAGACTCAGGTTCTAAGGGTTTCTCTCAGCCCGGTATATCGGGCACCCCTAGCTTATAGTTTAAAATTTTAGCATCTTTGCCTAAGATTCAACAGGTATCGGTCTTTTTTTTTTCGCGATCGGTTATTATCGTAAGATATACTCACAAAAGAAACCCGGTTTCTCATAATCTTGGAGTCAATGACAATTTTGGGTAAAGAAACCCCGTTTCTCAAAAATTCAGGAATTCGAGAGGGATTGCGATAGTTTATAGCACTACGCTTTACACATATTGACGTTCTTCATTGCACAAACCATTAAATTTATTGCATCTTCCTTTTTTTTGCCCTAAGCCAAGCCGAAGGGCTTTCTTTCTTCTTCCTTCTTCCTTCTTCCTTCTGCTATATAATGATCATGTTATCCACAAATTGGCATCATGTCCACAGAACTACTCTCAGAATTACAAACCTTAGTCGAACGTCGTCGCAATTTTGCTATTATCTCTCACCCTGACGCGGGAAAAACGACTTTAACGGAAAAACTTTTGCTTTACGGAGGGGCTATTCACGAAGCGGGTTCCGTCAAAGCCAGACGCTCTCAACGTCACGCGACTTCTGACTGGATGGCGATGGAACAACAACGGGGAATTTCTATCACTTCTACAGTGTTACAATTTAATTATCAAAATTATCAAATTAATCTCTTAGATACCCCCGGACACCAAGATTTTAGTGAAGATACTTATCGCACTCTCGCAGCCGCGGATAATGCTGTCATGTTAGAAGACGCGGCTAAAGGTTTGGAACCTCAAACTCGTAAATTATTTGAAGTTTGTCGCTTGCGTGGTTTACCCATTTTTACCTTTATTAATAAGTTAGATCGTCCGGGGCGAGAACCTCTGGATTTATTGGATGAAATTGAGAAAGAATTGGGCTTGGCTACTTATCCAGTTAATTGGCCTATCGGTATGGGCGATCGCTTTAAGGGAGTGTTTGATCGTCGGAAACGTCAAATTCATTTATTTGAGCGATCGGGACATGGGGCCTTTGAAGCTCTTGATACTATCATTGAGTTAGATGATCCGCGTATTGAAGACTTCTTAGAGAAAGATTTGTATTATCAATTAAAGGATGATTTAGAAATCTTGGAAGAGGTGGGAACGGAATTAGATATCGAACAAGTCCGTAAGGGGAAAATGACTCCTGTCTTTTTTGGGAGTGCTATGACTAATTTTGGTGTGCAATTATTCTTAGATGCTTTTCTAGAATACGCGCTCAAACCTTATGGCCGTAAATGTAATTTAGGGGAGCTTGATCCGAGTTATCCTGAATTTAGTGGTTTTGTCTTTAAATTACAAGCTAATATGGACCCGAAACATCGCGATCGTATTGCCTTTGTGCGGGTTTGTACGGGCAAATTTGAAAAGGATATGATGGTAAATCATGCCCGTACTGGTAAAACAATTCGTTTATCAAGACCGCAAAAATTGTTTGCCCAAGATCGCGAGTCTATTGATGTTGCTTATCCGGGTGATGTTATCGGTTTAAATAATCCGGGTATGTTCGCGATCGGTGATACTATTTATAATGGTCAAAAGTTAGAATATGAGGGGATTCCTTGTTTTTCCCCGGAGTTATTTGCCTATTTAAAAAATCCGAATCCCTCGAAGTTTAAACAGTTTCGGAAAGGGGTTTCGGAATTACAGGAAGAGGGCGCGGTTCAAATTATGTATTCCGCGGATGAGGCGAAACGTGATCCGATTTTAGCCGCGGTTGGTCAATTACAATTTGAAGTTGTCCAGTTTCGGATGCAAAATGAATATGGAGTGGAATCCACCTTAGAATTATTACCTTTTAGTGTGGCACGATGGGTTGATGGGGGTTGGGAAGCCTTAAAAAAAGTGGGACGTTTATTTAATACTGTGACGGTAAAAGATGGTTGGGGTCGTCCTGTTTTGTTATTCCGAAATGAATGGAATTGTCGTCAAGTGGAAGGGGATCATCCTGACTTAAAATTAAACGCGATCGCGCCTGTGGTTTCGGGTTTACCCGTGAGCGAAAAATAGACGTTAATGACTCTCGTCAATTTCTTTTAACGTGAGTGTTTGGCTAAAGTTCTCCTTTGAGGGGAACTTTAGATTTTGATGTTTTTTGAGATAGGTTTTGAAGGGGCGCGATCGGGATTTTCGATAGGATAACTCAAGGGGCTAGTTAGATTTACTCACTAGGATATATAGCACTTCTTGGATAGATGAGGTATTCATTTAAACTTGAAACGCTTGACAACACTGGGTTTTGGCATACTCCATCTTTGTGAGAACCGCTATAGCATTTTTAAATGAGATGTAAATGCAGGGATCTGAGCCCGTCACAGGCAAGATGCCTGTGCCACAAGTTTTACTTTTGAAAGATCAACACTATATTTTTTTTCATCACACAAACGACTTTCCCGTAGAATTTTCCTTCTAATCCTTCTAATGTATGATGCTTTATATCTTCATCTTGACCCAGTTTGCTCGTCCATTTTCCATCGGGTAATTGTCTCGCCGCGTGTTTAGGTTTTCCATCCAAACTATAGATAGCTATCTTTTGAAGTCCCACCTCTAAATCACCGCGATCGCACACTTCATAACCCAAAGTTTGGAAAGCTTTAATAAAAGAATCAAGAGTCTCCTCTCTGGGTACACCCGGAGGCCAATAATGTTGATTTTGGGCATCTGGCCACCACCATTCATTAGTAATTCCTGCTGCCCAAGCTATACAATTATAATCTATAGTATCTGGACTGGTAATCTCATATCCTGTAATTAATAAATTAGGATAATCACGTTCAATCCATTGTTTAACTTGTGCTATCCACGCGTTATTTCCTACCATTTATAACCCTTTTCTTTCCCCCAATTCAGCCAAATTTCAATCATTTCTTGAGTTTTCCCTCGTTTATCTGGGGGGACGGGATCTTCCCTTGTAATTGCTTTTAAAGCCCAAAACCATTGTCCAGATTTTTGCTCTAATTCTCTTAACAGTAAAGGAACCACATCTCTACCCATACCAATAATTTGCTGATAGGCTGGGTGCATCGCGAAATCGTTGGTTGAAGAAATGCCCCTAGTTTCCCTACGCCACTGATAAACAAGTTCCATAAAAACTTGTTCAATTTCCTCTTTCTCTTGCTGAAGCAAGTCAACAAATTTTAAGACTTTTTCTTGTTTATAGGGTGATAATTCCCTTATTTTCTCTATAACCGCGTGTTCTACACTCATGTTTTTTGTTCCTCTTGGTTTAGGATATTTTTAAATACCTCATTATAATTTTAGTGCAAAATAGCTATAGATGTCAAGAGATTAGCTACTTTTTGTGTTTATTTGTCGTTTCAATTACAAGAGAAAATAATAATCAAGACGATTATGCTACAATAGTAATATCATTGGTTGAGAAAGTTAGGAAAATGACAGTGACTCAAGCAAAAAACATGAATCTTGCCCATCTTTATCAGCAAGATTTTTTCCTGTGGTTACAAACCACCGCAAATTCATTAAAAGAAAAGCAATTTCAGGAAATAGATTTAGAAAATTTGATTGAGGAAATTGAAAGTCTCTGTAGATATGAAAAAAAAGCCGTAAAAAGTAATCTAAAAATCTTACTGATGTACTTACTTAAGTATCAATATCAATGTCAACTACGTTCTAATCAGTGGCGATATACCATTATAGAACATCGTAACCGATTGAAAGATGAGTTAAAAGATAGTCCTAGTTTAAAACCTTATTTGCAGGAGGTTTTTGAGGACACTTACCAAGATGCGAGAAAAGAAGCCGCGGCTGAAACGGGTTTATCTCTTGATACTTTTCCCCTAGAGTCTCCTTTTAGTATTGAAGAAACTCTTAATCCTGATTTTTTACCTCACAGGGATGATGGGATGGAAAATCTTGATTCAAGATAAAGATCACGCTTCTTTATTAAGTTAAGAATTATGAACCACAAAGGCACAGAGGACACAAAGGAAAGAAGAAGAGAGAGAAGTTAAACTATATCAACATTTCTGGGAGAAAATATCTATTTATGGATTGGGCGCGGGAGAAAGAAGAGAAGATTAATTTACAAACTCCCCATAGTGGTTATCATTGGGAGAGCTATTACCGTCGTTTTTTTGAAGGTTGGTATTTTCGAGTAACTTTACCAAAAATTCAAGAAAATTTTGCCTTTATGTATTCGATTGAAGACCCCCAAGGGGGTCAAGTTTATAGTGGTGGCGGGGTGCAAATTTTAGCTCCTAATGATGATTATTTTTGTCGAAGTTTTCCTAATGTTAATAATTTTTGGGCGTGGCGAAATGAATTAGGTTTAGGCCATTGGCGTAATACTTCTTTAGGGATTAAACCGAGATATTTAAAAAACCAGGATTTTGATAATTATATTCAGGAAGGTTATCAGGTAACGGCTAATTTACATCAAGGGAAGTTATATGATCCGGCTACAGGTGATTACTATAAATGGCAGTATCAGATTAAACCTATTTATGGTTGGGGAAATTTAGGATTTCCTCAAGAAGCCACCGCGGGATATTTATCATTTTTACCGATTTTTGAACCGGGTTGGCAAGTTTTAATGGCGCGTGGTTTAGCTTCCGGTTGGATTGAATGGAAGGGTAAAGTTTATGAGTTTGAAAATAGTCCTGCTTATGGTGAGAAAAATTGGGGTGGGGCTTTTCCTGAGCGGTGGTTTTGGATTAATTGTAATGCTTTTGATGGGGCTTCTGATTTGAGTTTAACCGCGGTGGGTGGACGACGTAAGGTTTTAGGTTTTGGTGAGTCTGTGGGGTTGATTGGTGTACATTATCAAGGGATTTTTTATGAGTTTGTTCCTTGGAATTCTCAGATAAGATGGGAAGTTTCCCCTTGGGGAAATTGGCTCATGAATGCCCAAAATCAAGAGTTTGAAATTGTGTTAAGGGGTACTACTCTCCGTCAGGGTACTCTTTTAAGGGCTCCGACTCAAAGGGGTTTGGATTTTTGTTGTCGTGAAACTTTGAAGGGGGATTTGTTTTTACAGCTTCGATCGCGCTCTTCTTCGACGGTTATTATCGAAGCAAATAGTTCTCTGGCTGGCTTGGAAGTGGGGGGCAATTGTTGGGAAGATGTTTTTTTATTAAGTTAATGATCTAATATGAACCACAAAGACACAAAGAAGAAACAAGAGAAAAAACGCGATCGCGCTTCCTCTCCTTTTTCTTCTAAAATTGAGGGCAATATCCCCCTCTGTGTTCTCTGTGTCTTTGTGGTTCATTAATTTTATTAAATATCTCGTGATCACCCTTTTTTCTCCAGTTAATCCTCTCATATTAACCACAAAGGACACAGAGGACACAAAGAAGAAACTAGAGAATACACTCGATCACCCTTTTTTCTCCAGTTAATCCTCTCATATTAACCACAAAGGACACAGAG
>JBBITB010000010.1:0-24421 GCA_037440985.1 Microcoleaceae cyanobacterium bin_387 | reverse complement strand
GACACAAAGAAGAAACTACTAACAAGAAACAAGAAACAACAAACAACAAACAACAAATAAGAAACAAGAGAATACACTCGATCGCGCTTCCTCTCCTTATTTGATGGGATTTTACCCCTCGCGTCCTTTTTTCGGTAGAGAAATCCCACGCGAGGACGCGCACGACTTTCGGTGAAAATGGTATAAATAGACCCGATATCTGCTACAATATAAACAATGAAATACCTTTACCAATAAATTATTATGACTGTCACGCAAGAGTCAACTATCAAAACCCGCTCCCCTGATGATTTAATCGCGAATTTTGATAAAATTCTCAGTCTCTATACCGTCGAAGACTCGCGAGAAACTTTTAAACTAATTATCGAACAAGACGCGATGATGAGTTTAATCTTAGAAGCTCACCCTAAAATCCGAGAGCTATTTCCTCACGAAAGATTGGCCTTAGAAGTCACAACAGATCCCGAAATTGCTGGAGCGCGATCGCTTTGGATTACCATCTACACCAAACTCGAAGTTGATGAAGCTTTAGACAAATTAATGATTCTCGACGATACTTGGTGGTTAGAGGCTGGAGTTACTGTTGCTAAAAATAAACTACATATCAATCTAGGATGGGAGTCAGATGAGATTTGATTGGTCTGAGTATTTTAATTTAGCACAAGAGTTGGCGGCCATATCTGGCGATTTAGCCAATAATGATGCCAAATTTCGTTCTGCGATAAGCAGAGCGTACTATTCCGTATTTTGTCTAGCCAGAAATTACTTGCGTGATGTGGAAAAAGATTCCAGACTTTCTCGCAATCAAAATCATAACATCAATGAACATCAATATGTTGCTGAAGAATTTATTTTCCATAAATCAAAAGCAAAAAGAATGATCCAAGTCGGTGAAAACTTAAGCCGATTAAGAGAACTTCGGAATAAAGCTGATTATGCTGATACTATATTTAACTTGTCAAAGGACTTACAAACGGCTTTAAAACTGGCTCAAAATATTATGTCAGTCTTAAGAGAGTTAAATCAAGAAGCTGAATTATAGCTGAAGAAAACCCTCCGCCCCTTGGGATGACTCGCCCTTGAGTCTTTCTGCCCTCCAAGGGGCTTGTACTGACGTTCAATATCTTCTGCACAAAACTGGGAGGTTATGGATTATGCTTTCATAAGAGGGTGCTATTGGGGTAAGAATAACCTATACTATACCCCCTCCCTGTACCTCACTCAAACGAATAACGCGATCGCTGTAAAAACTGGAGGTAAAAACATGAAAATTCAAAAAATTCATCATATAGCTATTATTTGTTCCAATTACGAAAAATCTAAAGATTTTTACACAAATATACTGGGATTCTCAATAATTAATGAAACCTTTAGAGAACATAGAAACTCTTATAAACTAGATCTAAGAGTAGGAAATAATGATATGATCGAACTTTTCTCTTTTCCTTCTCCTCCTCCTCGATTCAGTCAGCCCGAAAATTGTGGACTAAGACATCTCGCTTTTGAAGTCGAGAATATCACAGAATGTGTGGCTTATTTAGAATCAAAAGGAATCAGTGTTGAACCCATAAGAATTGATGAATTAACAGGTAAATTATTTACTTTTTTTAAAGATCCCGATGACTTACCTCTTGAGATATATGAACAATAAATTATAACCATATATCTCCCCAAATTATGGTATGGCTGGAATCCAGCCTGCCTTTCACCTTATTTTTTCAAGAGGTATAGTGATTAACAGAAATTTGACCAAAAGTAATAAACACTAAAAGATTTTTTTATTTATAGTAATTCCAATTAAAGTTGCAACTTCCCATCAGTCATAAAAGTTGGGTTTCACTACCGTTCAACCCAACCTACCTGTTTCTGTTATGAAACACGGTAGGGACACGGCAATGCCGTGTCCCTACGGGGATTGAACGATAAGTTGGTGTACCTCATAAGCGTGGTTTCCGCTGTATATCCTTGGGTTCTGGATAAAAGTATTCCGCGGCAATGTCATGTTTTTGGCAATGGTAAGTAAACTCTTTGATGCCCAATAACGAAAAGAATTTACGCTCAGTTGATTCTTTAAATCTTTATTAATTGGGCTGATTTATTAAAGAATTGCCGACATAATGCCGCGGTTAATAAAGAAGTTGACATTATTGTTGTCAAGGCTAACATAAACATTATTAAAATCTGATAAGACGCGGCATCTAAGGGACTTACTCCACTTAATAATTGTCCTGTAATGGTTCCGGGTAATGTCACAACACCTACGATCATCATCGTATTAATCGTGGGAATTAAACCGGCTTTTACCGCATCTTTACGATATTCGGAGACGGCTTCTAAAGGTGTCGCTCCTAAACTTAAATGGGTTTCTATTTCGATTTGACTGGAATTAAGGATACTGACAAGGCGTTCCCCTGATATTGTCGCGGCATTCATCGCGTTTCCGATCAAAATTCCCGCGAGGGGAATTATATATTGGGGTTCATACCAAGTTGGGGGTTTGATAATCAAAAGATTGACATAAATTAAGGTAAACGCGGCACTTACAAAAATGGAACTAGATACTAAGAGAAATAAGCCTTTGATTTTTTTACTGATGCGGTTTTTGGCAACTACACTCGCGATGCCAAGCATGATAATCAAAACCCCGATGACTAACCAAGGATTTTTGGCGCGGGGATCAAATACCGCGGCTAAGAGATAGCCCACTAATGTCATTTGAATCAGGGTACGTCCCGCGGCTTGACCTAATTGCCATTCTAAGCCGAACCTCTGCCACCCCGAAAGCCCGATCGCGAGACCGATCATTCCCAGGGCCCACCCTAAGTCGATAAAATCAAGTTGAATTAAGCCTGTCATGTTTGGAAAAACTGATAAATTACTGGTATATGTATAAGAAATAAAAATGAAAGGGTTTGAGAAACAGTTTTGCCATCAAAATTTGCTTTGATAATCCATAAGCTTTGTGGTGTGAAGAGTGAATAATGTCCCTCCGCTTGATTTGGCGAAACAATACACCCTTATTGGTGAAGAGGTAAACGCGGCCGTTCTGAAAGTGCTCGCGTCGGGCCGTTATATTGGCGGTCCCATCGTCGAACAGTTTGAACAAGCTTTTGCCCAGTATATCGGTGTTGAGCACTGTGTTGGTTGTAATTCTGGCACGGATGCTCTCTATCTTGCCCTCCGAGCCCTCAATATTGGGCTGGGAGATGAAGTGATTACTTCCCCTTTTACTTTTGTCGCCACCGCGGAGACTATTACCGCGGTAGGTGCTACTCCGGTTTTTGTCGATATTGACCCCACTACTTTTAATCTGGATGTTAACCAGTTAGAAGGGGCGATTACTGCCAAAACTCGTGCTATTCTCCCTGTGCATTTGTTTGGGCATCCCGTTGATATGACGCGGTTAATCACGATCGCGCACTCCTATAATCTGATTGTGATTGAAGACTGTGCTCAAGCCACGGGTGCTCAATGGGATGGGCAACAAGTGGGGAGTATTGGCGATGTGGGATGTTTTAGTTTTTTCCCGACGAAAAATCTGGGAGCCTGTGGGGATGGTGGCGCGGTAACGACTAATGATCCCGCGATCGCGGCTCGGATACGCAAATTAAAAGAGCATGGCCAACCCACTCGTTATTATTCAGATGAAACAGGGATAAATAGTCGTTTAGATGCTATCCAAGCCGCGATTTTACAAATTAAACTACGTTATCTGGACCATTGGAACCAGCAACGAGCAAAGATAGCCCAGGCTTATCATGAACGATTACAGCAGATCCCACAGATAATTCTCCCCCAAGCCCAAGATGGAGGTGACGCGGTTTGGAATCAATATACGATTCGTCTTTGTCACGGGGAAGGGAGAAAGTTTCCCCCCGATTTACTCTGGCGAGATTGGGTACGCGAAGAATTACAAAAACTTGGTATTGGTTCGATGGTGTATTATCCCCTACCCTTACACCTCCAACCTGTTTATGAGTCATTAGGGTATGCTCCGGGTAAGTTTCCCTTTGCCGAAAAAGTGGCCCAGGAAGTTTTATCTTTACCGATGTTCCCCGAACTTGACTCACAACAACAGGAGCGGGTTATCTATGCTTTGAAAGACTGTTTAAGCCAAAGTCTTCCTTAGTTGGTCTGTAAATTTGTACTTTTGTGTACTATATTTAAGCCAAAGAAACAAATATAGTCAATGGCGTTAATGGGATGGCACGTGGGACATAACACAGATGACCCATTATCCATTAGATATCTCCAAAAACTATTGTAGGGCAGGCATCCTGTCGGCCAAAGACTTTATTTTGGGGAGATGTCTATTACCCATTACCCATCACCCATTTAACAGAAGGGGAAATTTCAGGAGTGGGACAATTACAATTTACGGCAGAGACTTTGAATAGTATGTCTGGACGTCGTTACGATGCTGTCGCGATCGCGTCCTATTACCGTTATCGTCCTTGGAAAGCTATTTGGCGAACTCTCACCATCCTTTGGTTTTTTGCGGGTTTTGTTTTAGGGTTATTGTGGGATCAATGGCAACATCAAGAAGGTGAACATCATCCCCAAAGGGCTACCCATTTACGAGAAATTTTAACGGATTTAGGCCCGGCTTTTATTAAAGTCGGTCAAGCTCTTTCCACTCGCCCGGATCTCGTCCGTAAGGATTTTTTAGAGGAGTTGATTAAATTACAAGATCAGTTACCTCCTTTTGATAACGCGATCGCGTTTAATATTATTGAACGGGAATTACAGCGAGATATCAATGATATTTATGCCGAAATTTCCCCTAACCCCGTCGCCGCGGCAAGTTTAGGTCAAGTTTATCGCGCTCGTTTAAAAACTGGGGAAGATGTCGCAGTAAAAGTACAACGCCCTAATTTATTACCCATTTTAACCCTTGATCTTTATTTAATGCGTAAGGGCGCGAAATTATTTGGCCCCTTTCTTCCTTTAAATTTAGGTCACGATCTGACGCTTATTGTTGATGAATTTGGCATTAAGTTGTTTGAGGAGATTAATTATATCAATGAGGGGAGAAACGCGGAAAAGTTCGCGACTAATTTTGCTGATGATCCTACGGTAAAAGTTCCTAGTATTTACTGGCGATATAGCACTCATTGTGTCTTAACTCTGGAATGGATTAATGGTTTAAAATTAACGGATACCGATGCTATTAAAGCCGCGGGTTTAGCCACAGACGCGTTAATTGAAATCGGTGTAACGAGTGGGTTAAGACAGTTATTAGAACATGGTTTTTTCCATGCCGATCCCCATCCGGGTAATTTATTTGCCCTAACTGATGGACGCATGGCTTACATTGATTTTGGCATGATGGATCAGATGGAAGAATTTACTAAGGAAACTTTAGTCGATTCGGTGGTACATCTGATTAATAAGGATTATAATGAGTTAGCACGGGATTTTGTTAAATTAGGTTTTTTAACCCCTAATACTGATATTCGCCCTATTATTCCCGCTTTAGAGACGGTTTTAGGCGATATTATGGGTGAAAAGGTATCGGATTTTAATTTTAAAACGATTACTGATCGTTTTTCGGAGTTAATGTATGATTATCCCTTCCGAGTTCCGGCTAAGTTTGCTTTAATTATTCGTTCTTTGGTAACGGAGGAAGGGTTAGCATTAACGCTTAATCCTAATTTTAAGATAGTTGAGGTCGCCTATCCTTTTGTGGCACGACGATTATTGAATGGGGAATCTCCCGCGTTACGTCGCCGTCTGATTGAGGTATTATTTAAGGATGGTAAATTCCAATGGGGTCGTTTGGAGAATATGATCGCGATCGCCCGTTCCGATCAAAAATTTGATATTCTACCAACGGCACAATTAGGGTTACAATATCTCTTATCCGAAGAAGGAGCATTTTTGCGCCATCAACTGATGTTAGCATTAATAGAAGATGACCGCATTCACACCGATGAAGTGCAAAGTTTATGGAATCTCGTTAAAGAGGATCTTAAACCCGATCGTCTCTTTAATGCTGCTTTAGGCGTGATACGAGACATTTCTACAGCCGCGATCGTGTCTTAGGGACGCGTGAGGGCGAACAAACCTGTCAGGGGTTAAAACCCCTGGCAGCTTTTGATCAGCACAATCAAAGAAACCCCGTTTCTGTGAATCCTCAGAGCTAAAACCCATCCCAAATAACTAATCCCCATACCCTATTTCTCATGTATTATTATTATATACCCGAACCTCCCTACTTTTTATTTGTCGCAGGTCTTTTGGCCGGACTCGCCTCTGGGTTCGCCTTTGAAAAGACCTTAAAAATGCTAGTAAATGACTGGTCAAAAAACCGTTCTAGTCGTACTTTAGCCAACATAAAAGGCACTCAATTATTTACCCCGTTCTTAGGTATTTCTGGCGGTGTGTGTATCTTTTTATCTTCAGGGGTAGAAATTTTTGGCGTTCCGAAACTCCTTTCCTATGCGATATCATTACCCCTAACCGCATTTATTGGCTGGTTGGTTTGGTATCAACTTGGTCAAGTCTTAAAACAGTTAGAAAAAGGTGGTTCTAAAGCACTAGACTTAGATTCTTTTGAAGACTAAAAAAGGGATAGATAAATTAAGTCACAAAATAGTATTTTAGAACCCAGGATTACCCAAATAAATCTTCCTGTTTTCTCAAATCAATTATCTCAGAAAAAAGACATAAAGTAGTGCAGGCATCTTGCCTGCTTTCCTGCATTTATGGGCAAAACAACCAAGCAAATAGTCAACTTATTTAATTTCGATTCCTAATCAGTTTTTATCCTGTTAGTTTAGAAAATAGTCACCTCATAAACAAAATTTCTCATTTCAGACGATAACAGGGAATAACTATTTGGGCTTGAGAAACCCGGTTACAGCCTAAATAACCTAGAAAAAATCTCAGTCCGATCGCGTAATTCAATAGCGTTATGTAAATTATTGTAAATTTCTGACAAATTGGCAACACAGTATCGTCCAATAAGTTTTTAATGATTTTAGATAGCCCGGTGTATTTAGGGGTTTGCGGAAAAATTCTTTGACTAAGGGTAGGGTATAGGGTGTAGGGTTTAGGGTGTAAGGTTTAGGGTGTAGGGTGTAGGGTTTAGGGTTTAGGGTTTAGGAGTTTTCGCGGTTTTGGCTTCTCCATATTTCCCAGGTTAAGTAAAAAAGTGCATTAATCTTGAGAGTTGTCACTCCTATTGGTTCCAGTTTTTTCGACTAAAAAAGCCCCAATTCTCTATCAAGAAATGTTTCTATTTTTATTGGGTGAACCCTATTAACATCTACTTAAAAAAATCAAAAGAGGAAAAACAATGAGTATTTCTTTAGTAACAGGTGTCGCTGGTTTTATCGGTTCTCAATTGGCGGAGTCTCTTTTAATTAAAGGAGAAAAAGTTATTGGTGTCGATGAATTCAATGATTATTACGATCCCCAATTTAAACGTCTAAATATAAAATCCTTGGAAACCAATCCTAATTTTCAACTGATTGAAGCGAACATTCTAGCATTAAATTGGTCAGAAATTCTTAAGGATGTAGACGTAATTTATCACCAAGCAGCCCAAGCGGGAGTCCGAGCCAGTTGGGGGGCGACATTTCATCATTACACAGAGCGGAATATTGATGCAACGCAAGTATTATTAGAAGCCGCGAAAGATGCGCCAAACTTAAAAAGATTTGTTTATGCTTCATCCTCATCTATTTATGGGAATGCGGAAACATTACCCACGGATGAAAATATTTGTCCTAACCCAGTTTCTCCCTATGGAATTACGAAATTAGCTGGAGAAAGATTATGTTTGTTATATCATCATAATTTTGGGGTTCCCGCGACGGCTTTACGTTACTTTACAGTATATGGGCCTCGTCAACGTCCTGATATGGCTTTTCATCTCTTTTTTAAAGCGGTTTTGGCGGATGAAGCTATTCCAATTTATGGTGATGGAATGCAAACGAGGGATTATACTTTTATTAGTGACTGTATCGCGGCAAATTTAGCCGCGGGTAGTGTTTCTGAGGCTGTGGGTGAAGTGTTTAATATTGGTGGGGGAAGTCGGGTTGGATTGGCTGATATTATTAATACAATGGAAGAAATAGTTGGCCATCCTATTCGTCGTAATTTTATCGAAGCCGCGAAAGGTGATGCACGACATACGAGCGCGGATGTCTCCAAAGCGCAAAAACTTTTAGGTTATGCTCCTCAAGTTTCTTTACTCGAAGGTTTAACTAAAGAATGGGAATGGATTCGATCGCGTTACTCATAAATAAAATAAGAATTTACAGCACTTTTCGATATTATGAGGTACGTTAGATCCCCCCTAGCCCCCCTTAAGAAGGGGGGGACAAAGAAAGTCCCCCTTCGATCGGGGGATTTAGGGGGATCAAGATGTACTGCATAGCAGAGGAAACTGCTGTAAGTAGTTGCCCATAAGGGCTGTAGCCGCGGTTTTTCGCAGCAATTCTGTTACCAACAAATATCTCCATAACACCACCCCATGCACCTTGATTTCTCAATGGTATGGGGTGGATTTTCCGATATTTCGGTGATGCTCAAAGCAGTTTTTCCAGCTTCACCAAAGCATTATAATCGGGAACTCCGGCAACGGGCGATCGCTTCTCTTTATCCAATAAAATATTACCTTCAGGCCAATGTATTTGTAAATTACCCGGTTTAATTTTAGAAGGATAAACACGCCCTTTAAACTCTCCTAAGTCATTTTTCAGTAAAACCCAATCTCCCTCCTTTAACCCTAACTGAGTCATATCATTTTCACTGATATAAACAGCATCTCGAAACGCGCCAGTAATCGAGTCTTTCTTTTCCTGTACCATACTATTAAACTGTTTACCGCGTCGCGTCGCGACAATAAAATAACCGGGCGGTAAATCTTTTTGAGGAGGCAATAAGGGACTAAAATTAGCCTTCCCATCCCCCGTCGGAAAATTCCAACCAAAACATAAATGACTCCCCCCATATTGAAATTGATCGCCGGCTTCTTTTAAATGTTGAATCCCCGCGTATTGGGGATTAACTAAGGCAATTTCCTCTCGCATTTCCGAGGTATTCTTAAATTTAAGTTTATCGGCAATATCGGGACGGACTCGCGATGCTAATTCCAGAAAAACTTCCCATTCTGGACGCGCTTCGCCAATCTTATGCCCCGGAATTTCAGGACTAAAAATGACTCGTCTTTCTGTGGTTGTTTCCGTGACACCCCCTGGCACTTCATAGCGGGTAGTAGCAGGTAATAAAATTACTGTATCTGCCGGATCTATTAACATTTGACTGGAGCAAATAATGTCAAAATGTACTCGTAAGGATACTTTTTTTAAGGCTGTTTCTACATACTCAGGATCGGGTAAAACTTCTAAAAAATTCCCTCCCACAGATACTAAAACATCTAACTTATCTTGATACGCGGCATCAATCATTTCTGACGCGGTTAAACCTTTAGTTACGGGAACATCAAACCCCCAAATTTCTTTTAATTGATCGGCATTTTCTTGGGTAATAGATTTCCCACCCGGAAACACCGTGGCATAACATCCCATTTCTGCCCCTCCTTGGACTCCTGAATGTCCACGAATAGGCATTAAACCACATCCTTCTCGCCCGATAAATCCTTTAGTTAATGCTAGATTAACAATAGCTCTGACGTTATCTTCGCCGCATTCATGTTGAGTAATTCCCATACTCCAAACAAAGACGGCTTTTTCCGCGTCTCCTACTATTTTCGCGAAGGCTAACATTTCCTCGCGACTTGCACCGGAAAGTTTTTCTAAGTCTTCCCAGGATTGCTTTTCTAAGGTGGTTTTTAGTTCATTAAAATTGTTAGTATATTTCTCAATAAATGAGTGAGAAAGCCAGTTATTTTCGATTAAATGTTTGATTGTGCCATTGAGAAACGCAATATCACCACCAGCATTGACTAAGAAAAAGTCTTCGGCGAATTTTGTGCCGAATAAGGCACTTTCTACGATGGAAGGAACCCAATATTTTTCCATTCCGGGTTCTCGATAGGTGTTAATAACTACTATGCGAGTGCCAGCTTTTTTTGCCCAGTGAAGATATTTGACGGTAACGGGTTGATTATTGGCTACATTGGAGCCGATAAATACTAACAAATCTGTGCCAATCCAGTCTTTATAGGAACAAGTTGTCGCGGCTATTCCTAGTGAGGATTTTAACGCGGTTGTACTGGGTGAATGACATATACGGGCGGCATTATCTATGTTATTTGAGCCTATTGCTCTCACTGCTTTTTGGGTGGCATAATAGGTTTCGTTAACTGTGCCTCGACTGGTAATATAAAAACCGAGACGATCGCGGGTTGTGGCTAGGACGCGATCGCGTATTATATCTAAGGCTTCATCCCAAGAAATGCGAGTAAAACCTTTATCTCCTTGATGACGAATCATGGGATAAGCTAAACGCCCCATTTCCCGTAAATCAGCACTATTTTTCTTCTTTAAGGGAGCGACATCGCAGAGAATTTTATGATCAAATTCCGACATGGTATTCATGCGTAAAAGACGCAAACGGACATTACAAAGATGTAAACCATCTAATGTCCAATCTTTCATGCCTGTTGTACCCAAGGCACAACCATCACAAACCCCTTTATTAAGCACTTCCCACGCGTAGGGAAAATTATCTCGACTTAACCAAATTGCCCGTAAGACTTCCCAATAATTATTGGGATATTGTTCCCCTAAACCAAAGGGTTTCCAACTTGCCCAAAGTTCGGGTGTCCAATATTTTTTCGGTTCGGGTAACATGATTTTTTCTCCTCTGTTTCAGTGTCGAGTAAGATAATTTTATGTGTTCTGATCATAACTGATTGGATGAGGGAAAACGCGATCGTTTTTTCCCTTGCGTTAAAATCTCAAAACTTATAGATTGACGAGTTTTTTTGGGGCAACCACGGGGGATTGCCCCTACAGGTTATTTATCTGCCTCTGAATCTATAGAATAGGGGATTGACAATTTTTCTTTATTATGATATAAAATCGACCTCCCTAGGAGGGATACTTATCCTCAGTCTTTTTTTGCTCTTCAGGCTTGACATTTTTGTAACACAAGTTGTATTATAGAAAAATGCAACTCAATAAAAAAGCACTTTTTCCGTCTTGACCTGAAAATTTGTTCATGTTTAATCTTTGATCGAGATGAATTATAATCGGTTAATAAAAATCAGTAAATATCTGAGTTATCATCTACGGCATCGCCCGGATAAAATCGGTTTAACACTCCAATCTGGGGGATGGGTTTCGGTTAATGAACTATTAATCGCGGCGGCAAAAGACAATTTTCCGATGGAACTGATGGAACTGCAAGAAGTGGTGAGTAATAATGATAAAAAACGCTTTTCTTTTGATGAAACAGGCTCCTTAATTCGTGCCAACCAAGGTCATAGTATTGAAATAGATTTACAACTGGAACCCCAGGAACCCCCTAGTTTATTATATCACGGAACAGGAGAAAAAAATGTTGTATCAATTCTTAACCAAGGACTCAGCAAAATGGGAAGACATCACGTTCATCTTTCTAGTAATATAGAAACAGCGCGATCAGTAGGAGCTAGACATGGTATTCCCGTTGTATTTACAATTAATGCGATCGCGATGTACAATAATGGTTATCGTTTTTATTGTTCCGAAAATGGAGTTTGGTTAGTGGATTTTGTCCCACGAGAATATATCACAATTAAGTAGGTTTGGTGGAAAACCAAAAGTTTTTCCTTCAAGGGAAAATCAGACTCAACCCCACCGAAAAAAACGACGAAACTAGATGTTATGTTCTTCAGAACAGGAGTGACAAAAATGGGGCCAGAATACTTTGGCAACAACGGAAAATTTAATCAAGCCAATGCCCAAAGTCGCGGTTTATTGGGTTCAGGGTGGCGACCTCTTTATCGACAATTTGAGTTAGATTATTTTTGGCATTTAGTTTCTAATGATCCCTTTGAATTAACCAAAAAAACGATGGATATTGCCAGTGATGTTGCCGATGCGTTGGGGCGAAATAACTATTCTTGGTGGGCGAATTTTTTTAATATTTTTTCGGAAAATGTCCGTTACGAAATTGATGAATTTTGGGATTATATTACCCCTCAACCTCCCTCTCCTGATTATCGCTATAAGGATGTTTTGACTACAGAAACCCCCGTAGTACAATTAGTAAGTCGGGAGAGTATTCCTATTGATTATGTTTTGAATAAATTGCAAGAAACAACGATTTTTAAAATCTTAGAAATAGTGGGTAAACCAGAGATGATTACTCAATATTTTATGGAGCGTCATTTTTATTATC
The DNA here is from genome assembly GCA_037440985.1 of Microcoleaceae cyanobacterium bin_387. Lineage (GTDB taxonomy): Bacteria > Cyanobacteriota > Cyanobacteriia > Cyanobacteriales > Microcoleaceae > JBEDKD01. The sequence goes on along the minus strand of JBBITB010000010.1, from coordinate 12,121 downwards.
CTATTGAGCGTTTTTCCACTTGGGAACGTTTAGAAATCTTAGGAACTGTTTACGCGTATTGGTCTAAATATAGTTGTTGGTTACAAATTGATAATTATGATCGAGGACGACGACGTTATACTCTTATTGCCCAAGATATGACATCTTTGGTTAATAAAGCAACCTATAGTTTAGCTGTGATTTTGAGTGGCTATAAAAGTCGAGTGGGAAAGGTACATAGTCAATATCCTATTCGCTCTTTTCCCCAGGATATTCAAGATTTTAGCGATCGCGTTCAACAAGCAATTCTGGAGCAAAATCAATTAGCCGTTTTAGTAAAGGGAGAACCGGGCACAGGAAAAACAGCTTGGACACAAGCGATCGCGAAGGAAATTTTAGTACCCTTAGGATATGTAATTTTTATTCTCGATCATGACGCGGTAGAGAATTTTATTCCACCAACCTATTTAGAGCGGATTTGTCTAATTATTAATGAGGCGGATAATTTAGCGAAAAATCGGGCATCTGAAGCGGCTCAACAGAGTAATAAAACAGAGCATATTTTGAGTTTATTAGATGGTACTCTTTATCAAAGTGTCATTGATGAGTCGGGTATTTCCATGCAGCAAAAGTTAGTAGTATTATTGACTTGTAATACTACGGAACGTTTAGATCCCGCGATGTTACGAAAAGGACGTATTGATTTGATGTCTGAATTTACCCATCGTTTTGTTTAAAGGAAGAAGGAAGAAGGAAGAAGGAAGAAGGAAGAAGGAAGAAGCAATAAAACTAATGGTTTGAGGCATTAAAACTTCTTACGCGTCGAGGTTGCTATAAATGGTAGGATTAATGATGTCTGAAGGAATGAAAAATTAATACAGTAGTGCAGGCATCTTGCCTGCTTTTTAGTACCTATGGACTAAACTACTAATCAAATAGTCAAGAGATTTAATTTCCCTTCCCGATTACAGCGGAAACCACGCTTATGAGGTACACCAACTTATCGTTCAATCCCCGTAGGGACACGGCATTGCCGTGTCCCTACCGTGTTTCATAACAGCGGGAAATGCTGTAAGTTGTGTTGGGTTTCACGTTGTTCAACCCAACCTACAGATAAATGCTAGGATCAAGGATGTTTTAAGGAATGAAAAATTAATACAGTAGTGCAGGCATCTTGCCTGCTTTTTAGTACCTATGGACTAAAGTTCTAACCAAATAGTCAAGGGATTTAATTTCCCTTCCTATTCAGTTGTGTTGGGTTTCATGTTGTTCAACCCAACCTACAGATAAATGCTAGGATTAAAGATGTCTTATTAAACATTTTTTGCCGTGTCTATCTTTGAGTCTATTCCCAGTGTTGGGTGGCAAGTTATCTTAGTTGGCTCCTGGTTAGGGTTAATCTTAATTTTCGCGGAAGCCGTTAATCGCGTCCTGAAAGTCGAGCCGGAGGTGACACGAAAAATTGTACATATTGGCACGGGAAATGTAATTTTATTGGCTTGGTGGTTAAATATTCCGGCTTGGGTGGGAATTGGTGCGGCTTTTGTCGCGGGAACGATCGCGCTGATTTCCTATCAAATTCCCATTTTACCAAGTATTAATAGTGTCGGCCGTCACAGTTGGGGAACTTTTTTTTATGCCGTGAGTATCGGTATTCTTATTGCTTGGTTTTGGCCTTTACAACAACCTTATTATGCGGCTTTGGGTATTTTAGTGATGACTTGGGGGGATGGAATGGCCGCCGCGATCGGACAACGTTTTGGTAAACATCGTTATCAAGTTTTCGGGATGCAAAAAAGTTGGGAAGGTTCCCTGACAATGGGAATCGTAAGTTATCTCGTTTGTTGTTTAATTTTCTTGACTATTCAAGGCTCCATTTGGCAAACTTGGATGATATCGGGAATAGTCGCGATCGTGGCTATTCTCTTAGAATCCTTTTCTAAATTCGGTTGTGATAATCTTACCGTACCTATCGGCTGCGCCGCGATCGCGTTTTTCCTCAATCAACTGTTGTGACTGGGGACTGGGGACTGGGGACTGGGGACAACAAAAATTTCATCATCACCAATCCCCTATCACCAATCCCCTATTACCAATCACCAATCCCCTTCCCCCAAATCGAAAACCTCATCCCAAGGGTAGGATGAGGTTAATTCGAGTAAGTTTAACATTCTAGGAGAAAAAATTGTTTTTCCAGAGATTGTGGTTTCAAAAACATAGGTTTTTTTAACTGATAAAAATACCTAGAGGAAACTCAGAACAATCTTCTATTTTAGCCAACATGATATCGAGAAAAAACTAATCAGCAGGACGAGATTGCTTTGTACGTTCACCTTCAAAGGGTTGAACGCCAGTTGGGGGGTATTCATCATCAGTCGGGCCAAAGATCCGAGCAACTGCTCCCGAAACGTACTGGACAGCATTTTTCATCATCATTGAGAGATTCATAAAACCCTCCTCGCTTTTTTTGCATCCATCTTTTTATGTCTTCATAATAATCCCAATTTCTGTCTTTTGTGCAACTTAGCAATATTTTTTTTGATTACTTAGTAATCCGTAATAATTTATCCTTTTTCCTGAGTAAACACTTTACAAATCTGCATTATTTCTTTACAATCCTTGACCATTCGCCCGAACGTCCCAATAAATAAATATCAAGTTTTGATTTGCATATACAACGAATATATGTGTGATCAACCATAAGTAAACTCGTTATATAAGCAAAAACCGATATTTTAAAGGGTTTAAGCCCATTATTATTAGAGATTTTAATGAAATAGTCATACCTACTTTTGGTTATATCTACTATAATAAAGACAAGAGACGAGAAGATGGGGACTGAGGTAGTCCAACCCAAGAAACCATGTTTAGAAAATCAAAAACATAAACTTTATAAGGGGGTTCCCCCATGAAAATTCTCACAGAATTGACAGAATGTAACGCGCCTATCGGTTTCAAAGCCCTTGGGGAAAATCAGCAATTCAATCTGGAGTCAGACGACTACAGCTTATTAACAGATTTATATCAACTGACGATGGGCGCGTGCTATGTCGGAGAAGGATTAGAGCAACGCCCCGCGAGTTTTGAATTATTTATGCGAGGTTTGCCCAAGGGGTTTGGCTATTTAATCGCGATGGGATTAGCCCAAGCCCTTGACTACCTAGAGAAATTTCGGTTTTCTGCAACCCAAATCGACGCGTTACGCGATACCGGAATTTTTACCCACACACCCCAAGCCTTTTGGGAATTGTTAAGGGATGCCCATTTTACCGGAGATGTGTGGGCTGTACCGGAGGGCACCGCGGTTTTTGCCCATGAGCCCCTATTGCGGATAGAGGCACCTTTATGGCAAGCCCAGTTAGTCGAAACTTATCTCCTTAATACGATTAATTATCAGACGTTAATTGCGACGAGAGCCGCGCGTATTCGAGATGTCGCGGGTACGGAGGCCAAGTTATGGGAATTTGGCACTCGTCGAGCCTTTAGTCCCCAAGCCTCTCTTTGGGCGGCGCGGGCGGCTTTAGCCGCGGGTTTTGACGGGACTTCTAATGTCTTAGCCGCGCTGAAATTGGGGCGGAAACCCGTGGGGACAATGGCTCATGCTTTAGTCATGGCTTTAACGGCAACCCAGGGGAGTGAAAATGACGCGTTTACGGCATTTCATCGTTATTTTCCGGGGGCTCCTTTATTGATAGATACCTATGACACGATCGCGGCTGCTCGTAGTTTAGGGCAACAGTTAGAAAAGGGAGAAATAAAGTTAGGGGGAGTGCGTTTAGATTCAGGAGATTTAGTAAGATTATCTCAGGAAACACGAGCTCTTTTACCCGGAGTTCCTATTTTTGCCACAAGCGACTTAGACGAGTGGAAAATCGCGCAATTAAAAGAAGGAGGTGCGTGTATTGACGGTTATGGTTTCGGGACTCGTTTAGTCAGTGGAGCATCAGTGAATGGGGTTTATAAATTAGTGGAAATAGACGGTATCGCGGTAATGAAAGAAGCTAGTGGTAAAATTAGTTATCCTGGGAAAAAACAAATTTTTCGTTATCTTGAGAATAGTCAAATTTCTGGAGACTGTTTAGGGTTAACAACGGAGAATTTATCTCAGCGCGATCGCTCCTCACCCATTCCCTTAATGGAATTAGTGATGGAGGGAGGCAAACGGCTCAAACCGATAGAAAAATTAGAAGATATTGCCCTTCGCACGGCGGCGAATGTTGCCAGTTTACCTGGGGAAACTCGTAGTTTAGAAAATCCAATTTCCCCGAAAGTCGAAATTTCTACCGAGTTACAAACCCTTACCCAAAAAACGCAAAAGGGAATGGGTAATTGACAGTTGACAGTCAACTGTCAACTGTCAACTGTTAACTTCCTTCTTCCTTATCAAATATGTCAAAAAAAGATCCAGTTTTATCAGGTTTAATGGGAGTGTGTGTCGGAGACGCGTTAGGCGTTCCCGTCGAATTTACCAGTCGTTTAGAGCGGAGTATTAACCCCGTAAAAACCATGATTGGTTATGGTACTTATAACCAACCACCCGGTACTTGGTCCGATGATAGTTCTCTTACTTTTTGTTTAGCTGAAACTCTATGTCAAGGGTTTAATTTAGATAAAATTGCCCAAGCCTTTTGTCGTTGGTGTGAAGAGGGTTATTGGACTCCTCATGGTGTCGTTTTTGATATTGGGATTACTACCAGTAATGCCCTCGATCGTATTCAAAAAGGGGTGTCACCTCTTCTGGCTGGTGATGATAGTGAAGAGCGTAATGGCAATGGATCATTAATGCGAATTTTGCCTATGGTTTATTTACATAAAACCCTCGATTTTCCTACATTAATTCAAAGAGTCCATGAATGTTCCGCGATTACCCATGCCCATGCGCGATCGCGAATGTCTTGCGGCATTTATATTAGTATCGCTCAAGCTTTACTAGAAGGATTAAACCCTCAAGAAGCTTATCGAGAAGGACTATCAAAAATCCAAGCAATTTATGGACAAGAAAAGTATGCAGAAGAAATGACTCATTTTGCCAGAATTTTCAGCGAAAAAATTGATAGTTTACCCATAGATAAAATTCAATCAGGGGGTTATGTCGTCCATAGTTTAGAAGCAGCATTATGGTGTTTATTAACTAGCAACTCCTTTGCGGAAACCGTACTCAAAGCTGTTAATTTAGGGAAAGATACGGATACAACCGCGGCAATAACAGGAGGATTAGCCGGAATTTACTATGGCATAGAAAATATACCCCAAGAATGGATAGATACTATTGCCAGAAAAGATGATATTATCGACTTAGCTAATCGTTTGAAAACGGCTATTTATTGCTAGTTTTCCTTGCCTGACGATGAGATTGTAGGGGCGGGTTAACCTGTATTCAGGTGATGTTTTGAAAATATTGGTGAACCCGCCCTTACCCACCGATAATTGTTAGAAAACCTGTTTATTGAGTGAGAAAAATCCATCGTTATTGGGTAACAAAATAGCCATAAACCGGGTTTCTGATAAGTTGATTAATAATTCCCCATTCCCCATTCCCCATTCCCCATTACCAATTCCCCATTACCCATTCCCCATTATGCCCAAAATCGCGTTATTTGGAACCAGTGCCGATCCGCCTACGGAAGGACATAAATTTATTATCAATTGGTTATCTCAAAATTTTGATCATGTGGCAATTTGGGCATCGAATAATCCCTTTAAATCTCATAGAATTTCTTTAGAAAAACGCTCAAAAATGTTGCGTTTAATGATAGAGGAAATTCACGCGTCTGAGCAAAATATTTCTGTTTATCCAGAATTGAGTAGTCATCGGGCTTTGGAAACCGTGGCACAAGCCAATATCTTATGGAAAAATGCCGAATTTACCTTTGTTATTGGTTCCGACTTAGTGACACAATTACCTCGCTGGTATAAAATAGAAGACTTCTTGAAACAAGTGCAATTACTGGTAATTTATCGTCCGGGTTATCCCACGGAAGATATTAATTTAGGAGAGATTAGAAAATTGGGAGGAAATATCACGATCGCGCCCTTAATCGGACCAAACATATCATCAACCGCCTATCGAGAAAAAAGGGATATAAACGCCTTAAGCCCCGCAATAAAAGCATATATTGAACAGGAGAAATTATACTCATGGCAGGAAGAGAAAAAAATGGAAATTCGGAATTAGCCGATTTTAAAGTAGGAGTAGATAATGTTATTTTCTCCGTAGATACTCAACAAAATCGTCTCTTAGTATTATTAGTAATGCGACAAGAAGAACCCTTTTTACATTATTGGAGTTTACCCGGAACTTTAGTGCGTCAAGGGGAATCCTTAGAAGAAGGAGCTGATCGCATTTTATCAGAAAAAATTAGGGTAAAGAATCTCTATTTAGAGCAATTATACACCTTTGGCGGTCCAAGACGTGATCCTAGAGAAGCAAAAGATAGTTATGGAGTGCGTTATTTATCAGTAAGTTATTTTGCCTTAGTGCGCTATGAAGAAGCCGAATTAATCGCGACAGGAGTCGGAGGTATTGCTTGGTATCCTGTGGAAAAACTCCCCCAATTAGCTTTCGATCATAATCAAATTTTAGCCTATGGATATCAACGATTACGCAATAAGTTAGAATATAGTCCCATAGCCTTTGAAGTCTTACCCGAATTGTTTACATTAAATGAACTTTATCAACTTTATACAACAGTTTTAGGGGAAAATTTCTCAGATTATTCTAATTTTAGATCCCGTTTACTCAAATTAGGATTTCTATGGGATACTGGAGTTAAAGTATCGCGGGGTGCAGGAAGGCCAGCCAGTTTATATCGTTTCGATCGCGACGCGTTTCTCCCCCTTAAAGATAAAGCTCTAGTGTTTATTTAATTTCGCCAAAAATTCTCAAAGGAAGGTTATTATGAAAATCGCGATCGCCCAAATCAATCCAAAAATTGGAGATATAAAAGGTAATGCTAAATTAATTTTAGAAGCCGCGCAAAAAGCCTCAAAAATTGAATGTCGCCTTTTAATTACTCCAGAATTAGCCATCTGTGGTTATCCCCCCAGAGACTTATTAACTAATCCCAGTTTTATCGAGAGAATAGGGCAAAATTTAGAAAAACTAGCCCAAGATTTACCTCCCCAAATAGCTGTCATCGTCGGCACTGTCACACCAAATTTAGACGCGAAAAAAGAAGGAGGTAAATCCCTTTTTAATAGTGCCGCGTTACTCCAAAATGGTAAACTTGAGCAAATTTTCCATAAACGACTGTTACCTACCTATGATGTTTTTGACGAAGATCGTTATTTTGAACCCGGAAAAACCAGTGACTATTTTATCATAAATAACTGCAAAATCGGGGTGACAATTTGTGAAGATTTATGGAATAATGAAGAATTTTGGGGCAAACGTTGTTATGCTTGTAATCCTATAGAAGAATTAGCAAAACAACAGGTAGATTGTGTCATTAATTTATCCGCGTCTCCCTATCGTGTCAGTAAACAACAATTGCGAGAAGCGATGCTTCGATATAATTCCTGTCAGTATGAATTACCGATTATTTATACTAATCAAGTAGGAGGTAATGATGATTTAATTTTTGATGGATGTAGTGTCGCGTTTAACCGTAAAGGTGAAGTAATTTGTCGTGCTCAGGCGTTTGAATCGGATTTTGTGATCTTAGAATTTAATGAAGAAATACAGGATTTAAAGGCAGAAAAAAGCACGATCGCGATTCTTCCTCAAAGTGAAGATGAAGAAATTTGGTTAGCCCTAGTCTTAGGAATGCAAGATTATGTGAGAAAATGTGGTTTTTCTCAAATTGTACTGGGTTTAAGTGGTGGTATAGATTCCGCGTTAGTGGCAACGATCGCGACTGCCGCGATCGGAAAAGAAAATGTATTAGGGGTATTAATGCCATCACCCTATAGTTCCGATCATTCTATCACAGATGCCCTAGAATTAGCGAAAAATTTAGGCATTAAAACCCAAATTTTACCCATAGGTGACTTAATGAAAACCTACGATCAAAGCTTAGGAGAATTATTTGCGGGAACCAGTTTCGGGTTAGCAGAAGAAAATCTGCAATCTCGGATTCGTGGTAATTTATTAATGGCGATTTCTAATAAATTCGGACATTTATTAGTTTCCACAGGAAACAAATCAGAAATAGCCGTCGGATATTGCACCCTCTATGGAGATATGAATGGGGGTTTAGCGGTGATTGCTGATGTACCCAAAACCCGTGTTTATTCCCTTTGTCAATGGTTAAACTTACGCGCGAAAACCGGTGAAATTATCCCTTCCAATATTCTGATTAAACCCCCCAGTGCCGAATTAAAACCCGGACAATTAGATCAAGATTCCTTACCCCCTTATGAGATATTAGACGATATTTTATACCGATTAGTAGAAAAATACGAATCACCCGAACAAATTATCGAGGCTGGTTATGATGCTGATACGGTAAAACGAGTAGTACAAATGGTGATGCGGGCAGAATTTAAACGACGACAAGCACCACCCGGATTAAAAATTAGCGATCGCGCTTTTGGTACAGGTTGGCGAATGCCCATTGCCAAAGCATAGAATTTTCCCAAAAACCCGGACACTTGTTTTGATAATATAACCACAAAGACACAAAGGGAAGAAAAGAGAAAGAATATTAACCCAGAAGCATCAAGATCGCGCTCAGGATTGCCTCTTTTCAAACAGATGAAAAATCAGACTCTTTGTGTCCTCTGTGCCTTTGTGGTTCATTTTCTTCTCTTGACGAGAATAGAGTTTTTTTCCCGGTAAAAAGCCGAGAAAAAATCTATTATTATCGCCTTCCTGAAACCAGATTAAGGAAGCGAGTATACTGAGGATCAAATAATAATTTGACTATTCCCGTTGGTCCATTTCTATGTTTGGTAATAATGATTTCTGCTAAACCGCGATCGGGTGTATCAGGGTTGTAATACTCATCTCGATATAACATTATCACTAAATCCGCGTCTTGTTCAATTGAGCCCGATTCTCTCAAATCTGACATCATCGGACGTTTATTTGTCCGTGCTTCTACACTTCGACTAAGCTGTGATAACGCGATAATTGGTACATTTAATTCCCTCGCTAAACCTTTAAGACTTCGCGTAATTCGAGATAATTCTTGCACACGGTTATCGCCTCCACCTTCCATTAATTGCAAATAATCTAATAAAATTAAACCTAAAGATCCACCCTGTTCGGCTTGTAAACGACGGGCTTTAGAACGCATTTCTGTTACAGTAATATTAGGACTATCATCAATAAATAAGGGTAAATCAGATAAAGTACCGATCGCGCTAACTAAAGAGTCCCATTCATTTTGACTAACACGCCCCGATCTTAAACGATTACTCTCAATACTCGCCTCACTGGATAAAATTCTTTGTACCAATTGTTCCTTAGACATTTCTAAACTAAAAATAGCCACGGGGAACTTTTTATCTGCCGCGATCTTGTGGGCAATATTAACCGCGAAACTCGTGTTGTGAACACAAATATCATTGGCTACAAAATTATGGGTATCGGGAATTGTCAAGTCATAAACTTGTTGGCAGCCAACGGATTCGATCGAAACAATTTCATCCCAATAAATATCACTTGTGGCTAACTGCTGGATTGACAAATTATCTAAAGCAGTCCCTAAAATAAAGAGTCGTTCTCGCGATAAAGATCGTGTGCCTACATGAATATTTCTATATCCTTTAATTCCAGCCCGTTGCGCTAAATGTGACCAAGGTTCAGTTCCTTTCGCGGCAGCAATCTCTTCCCAGATTTCCACTGGAATTAAATCGCGGTTAGTTTGATATCTTTTATTTGTTAATGCTGCTTGAACTTTGGCAAGAGCCTCTTCTTTGCCGAAAATTCCTATTTCGGAAATAAATATCTTAATAGATTGAGCGTCAGTAATATCTAATTGCCAAGCTTGTCTGCGAGTTTCTTTGTATTTCACAAACCGCTTTTTCAGAGCCGCAATAATCCCAAATCGGAGTAACAAATGTTGCACCTGTCGTGCTAGAGTCTCGGAAACAGTGCCATAACCTAACTCAACTTGACCACTTTTCAGGACTTTCGCCCATCCATCTGTGGCAAAGAGGCGATTCAGAAATAAAGAAACTCGCGATCGTGTCAACCGAAAAACCACATTCGGTATAGTTTTATTATGAGCATTTTTACCCCAGAGACCTAATTTCTGCCACCTGAGAGTCAGGGGATTACTATTAATAAATTGGGGCAAAGCTCTTGTCAAACAACCATCTCCGATTAGATATGCCAACAGTTTGACTTCACTATCTTCGATTGTTTCTGTCCCAAAAATGTCTAGTTTACGAGGCACAGCAATTTTATCGCCCGGTTTAAGTTGTGCTAGATGTCTCCAGCCATTAATCGTGAGAAAAGGATGAGTAATTGTAGATTCAATTGCTCGTCCGAGTTTGGTGGTAACTCGGAATACTGGCTTAATGCCATCATCGACAAAATTAATTGGTTGAGTCAGAGCGAATTTCCCACTATCCGTTAACGTCAATAATTCTGCCCGACGACGATGATATATTTCTTCAATAGTTACTAAACTGCCGTCTGATAGTAAAATTTCAGATGTCGAAGACAGGCACTTTCCCATTGAGGGCCGTGCCGCAACAATAATCAAATCAGAACGCTGAAACCCACCAGTCATCGCGTCTAAATCATAAAAACCACAGGGAATACCCGGAAGTATTGCCCCTTCATGGCGTTGCTCAATATCTTGAAATGTATAAATTAAAGTTTCACCAATAGAAACTAAATCCTGTTGTTGACGATCCTGAGTAATACTAAAGATTTTTTGTTCCGATTGATCTAAAACACTTTCTAAGGGCATCGCGGTTTGATACCCTAATTGCACAATTTCATTACCCGCTCCAATTAATTTGCGTCGTAAATATTTATCTTCAATTAACGTAACATATTGGTCAATATTAACCGCGGAAACCGTCCGCTCTACTAATTCCGCTAATTTTCCCTGTCCTCCCACTTTTTCTAACTGATCGCGATCGGCTAACCAAGTTGTCACCGTCATTAAATCAGTCGGTTTACCCTGAAAAAATAAATCAAGAGCCCCTTTATAAATAATTTGATGGGATGTGATAGCAAAAAAATCAGCACGGAGAGTTTCCGCGATACGCGAAATGGCTTCCGGGTCAATCAAAATGCCCCCTAAAATCGCTTCTTCAGCCTCAATATTAGTCGGCATTAATTCATCCATCGTCCAGCCCCCAAAACTCAAGAAACCAGGTTTATCAAATAGCAGCTATTAGTCGAAAGACTCAACCTAAAAAAGATGGTGGGTGCATTTCAAAGAAGCAAAAAAAATGTAGTGGGAGCGTCTCGCTCCCTAGGGAGATCAGAGGGAGCGAGACGCTCCCACTACCTATTTACAAAAATGCGATGCTCCCAACCCGGTTTCTCTATAAGTCCTAAACAAAAAACTTTAACTCGCGATCACTTGCACTTGCACTTCTGCGGTAACTTCGGGGTGCAGTTTAATTTCAGCTTTATAAGTACCAATTTTGCGAATTTCCGGCAGAGTAATACCACGACGATCTACTTCTTGGTTAGTAGTATTGAGGATTAATTCTGCTAATTCTTGACTGGTGACAGTTCCGAAGATGGCATCATTTTCACCTAATTGTTTGGCAATCGTGAAAGTGCTACCTTCGATCGCGGCTTTGCGAGTTTCGGCTTGTTTTTTAAGTTCAAGTTGACGTTGACGCTCTTCTTCACGACGACGCTCCACCTGTTTGAGGATACCCGGAGTCACCCGCACCGCCATTTGTTGGGGGATGAGAAAATTACGGGCATAACCGGGTGCAACTTCAACCAGATCGCCCACTTTACCCAACTTACTGACTTCTTTACTTAAAACTAACTGAATGCGCTTAGACATAATCTTCCTGTAGATTTTTCACTCAAATTTTCTATTATACCCAATGTTAAGGGACAAAATCAAGTTTTTGGGAAAATGGGTAATGGGGATTGGGGATTGGGAATTGGGGAATGGGGATTGGGTAATCGGTAATCGGTAATCGGACAATTGATAATCAATAATTGATAATTTTTAACTGTCAACTGTCAACTGTCAACTGTCAACTGTCAACT
>JBBITB010000009.1:0-100645 GCA_037440985.1 Microcoleaceae cyanobacterium bin_387 | reverse complement strand
GTGGTGTCCCATTTGGCTATATTGTTCGCGCTCACCCCGCCCGCAGTGGTGAAATAGCCCCCGGCATAGATGTCACTGCCATTACTAGCGATCGCCGTGACATAGCCACCTAACCCCGAACCCAAAGCGGACCAGGTTGTACCATTCCATTTGGCTATATTGTTCGCGCTGACCCCGCCCGCAGTAGTGAACTCGCCCCCGGCATAGAGGTCACTGCCATTACTCACGATCGCAAAGACCCAGCCATATAACCCCGAACCCAAAGGGGACCAGGTTGTACCATTCCATTTGGCTATTCTGTTCGCGTTCACCCCGCCCGCAGTGCCGACATCGCCCCCGGCTATTATGTCATCTTCGATGGTGACTGTACCGCCCTTAGTGGGAGTGGTGACACTTTGAATCCTGAGCTTATCTCCATCGGCATCGCTGTCATTGGCAAGCACATTAATGTTTGTTTGCGCCGCTCCGACTGTTAGCACTTTGGTATCAGCATTCGCGACGGGGGCTGCGAGAGTGTAGTCATAATGCTCTGGGGTAATAGATGGGGTTTCGATGCTCCCGACTTGGGTTTCCAGTTCCCAGTCGCCGCCTTTCCCCGTTTTGTCATCACTGGCTGCGATATCGGCTTGGGTTAATTGATGGAGATTTTGCACAAATTGTAAACCGTTTTCTCCCTGAGCGACATCACAGCCATAGAGGAGGATATCAGCATTAGGAGTTAAGGATTTTTTCCAGCCTTGAATTTCTTGACTAAACTGGGCTAAATCCTGATTATTTAAGGTATCCGAACCAAGTGTGACACTACCTGAGCTCCCGTGAGACAGGATGTGTATCGCGTCAATGCCACTTTTACCGGCTAAGGCGTTTGTAATTTGAGTAATGCCACTGAAATTGTCATTTAAAATGACAACTTCGGAGTCTTTTTCGCCCGCGATCAGACTTTGATAATCCTGTAGGGAAGAATCGACAAAAATAATTGAGTTTGTCATAATTTTTCGGCTTTTGTCTAAAAGGATCTGTTTTTATGCAAAGCAATTGGGTGCGTGGGCTTTGAGCACACGGCACGGATAAGAGTTATTGGTGAGTTATCGGAGGTTTAATTTTCTCACCTAGACATGGGCAAAAACTTGAGTCGCCTGAAAAATATTGGGACTTCTTGACTCTTGGCTGTCTTTGTCGTCAATCCCAGAAAAAAGATTATTATTCCTAAAGCCTTCAGCTTTTTCAGGAATGACACTCCGTATCATTAGCCCCTATCTTTTTCTCCTATCAAGATAGGGTGGGTTCATCTCAAATTGGCAAAAAAAAACCGTATTGTGAGCGTCTCGCTCCCGGCTGGCTCTAATAGGGAGTGAGACGCTCCCACCACCAATTTACAAATATGAAATGCTCCCGTTAAATTAGCATAAACACCCACAATTAGAAAACCGAAAACTGAACTTTTTTTAGGGCTGTCATCAGCGGCTTGGCAACTGTGGAGTGAATTTCTCCAGATATCTCTAGCTCCCTTGGTTTGAGAATTCGTTGAGTTGTCGGATATCTAACTTGTTTATTATAATAGACCCTCAAAAGTCCTCTGTCAATAGCTTTTTGATCGTAATCAGTTAACTTAATATTTTTTTAATCCTTTGAGATCACTCTGATAGGAGGGCGATCAGAAACCGGGTTTGGAGTCAGAGGTTCATCAATAAGTCAAGATTTCTGAAGAAACCCGGTTTCGACTGGGCAAGATCGCGTTTTTTTTGCCAATTAAGGAGAAATAAAATGAGCCCAAACATTACCATCAGGTCCGGCAACCTGATTTAAGTAATCATAGGGATAAAGTAAGTGAGAACCTTCCGTATCACTATAACCCGTTAACGCGTCTCCCCAAGGATCATTAACAATAAATCCTTGACTGTTATAACCAATTACCGTAATAATATGACCACTCGCGGTAAAATCACCAGCTAAAACAATCGGACGACGATTAATTAATTCTGATTTTAGCTGAGACCAAGTGCTCGTTGTACTAAAATTTGTCTTAAATTTATAGGCACGAATTAAGGCCGTCAACACATTATGATCCGTTTGGGAACCTTCCCCCGCGTAGTCAATACACCATTGTAATAATTCATCCTCTAATTGGCCTCCGTCTTGAGATTCTACGCCATAATAATAGAAACACATCGCGATCGATGTCACATTACAAGTTGACCAATAAAAACGCGGATTATCTCGCTGGGACAAATATCCGATATTTAATTCAACATTATTAGGTATCGGATTGAATACTTGATCGCCACGGCGAAACATCGCATTACTAGGGAAGAGATAACCCGTATTTCCAAATTTAGGAAACTCTTCATTGAGCGCGACTTTAACGTGACTACTTTCAATGGTATAACTACTAATTCCATAGACTCGTCCCACTACTAATTCTGTTTTGTCATTCCCCGTTAATTGATCGGAATCAAGGGGCTTTTTCTTCAAAAAACAAGGTTTTTGAATAGTTGTCGTTAGGGCTTTAGGATCGTAGGGAATACGTTTATTATTCTTTTTAATTTGAACGTGCTGCCAATAGACATATCCCACATTCCCAAACCCCGGTATGGACTCGGCTAATGTCACACGAAAATGCCCTTTGATACAAGCATATCCCGTAACCGGATAAACTTTTCCTAATGGTAATTGTGCTTTTTGATTGGCGGCTAAAGTTGATGAATCTTGAGGTTTTGCCTTAATAAGTGTGGGTTTGATGACTAAAAGTTGTGCGGGCGCGATCGTGGTCTCTGGGACTTCAGAAATATCAAAAATTAGTCGCTTTTTGCCCTTCGTTAATTGCACATGGGGTTCATAAAAATAACCATATCTTCCTAGGGGAGTAATAGGAGGCTCTAAGACAACTTTTAAATGACCATCTACCAGTCCGTATTTACTCACTGTATAAGTTTGACCGGTTCTGACAAAGATTTTTTGTTCATCTGTTAAACTATCTGCATCTATTGGTGAAAATTTAAAGAAAGTATCTTGTGCGACTTTCAATTTTAAGGTTTCTCCCGCGTTACTCGCGTCAGTTAAAACAGTCAGATTAATAATCTGACTGGCCACCATTTTCCCGGCACTATTTAATCCTTTCAAACGTAACCAACGGGAACCCGCGATACTAAATCCTTTATCTAAATTCACTTGCCAAGTGCCATTGATCCGATTTAAGACAACTTTTAATGCAAATTTATCCTCCGCCAATAGGGAAACATTTGCCATTGTTCTGAGATCAAATTTTCCCTGTAAAATCACAGGTTTGTTTACTAAAAATTCTCTAGGACTTTCATAGGTTAAATTCGGAGTAGGATCGAAGACTTTACCCCCGCGAGTAAATTGGACAAAATCAGGATAAAGATACCCTGTATTACCGAATTTGGGGATGTTTTCACTGAGGGCAACTTTAATGTGTCCTTCTTCAAAAGTATAACTGGAAATTCCATAGATCATGCCCACGGTTAATGTGACTTTTTCGTCGGGTTTTAATGTCACAGCATCAACGGGACGTTTTTTAAAGGCTGTGGTTTTTAGGATATTGAGTAAAAGGGCATCGCGATCGTAAATAACTTGCTTACCATCTTTCCAAATTTGGACATGGAGCGCGTAAATATATCCCACAGAGCCAAAGCCGGTTATGGGTTGAGCTAAACTAACACGAAAATGCCCTTCCACGGGAGCATAACCGAGAATAATATAATTTTCGCCTTGGGTTAAGGTTGCTTGTAAACTGGAAGGAAGTTGGGAAGAATCATCGGGACGTAATTTAATGGGGGTAGTTTTCACAATTCTTAATAATGCCGTTCCGGTGGGAACTTGGGGAACATTAGATGAATTAGTAATGAGTTTTGAGCCTTGAACTAAGAGGACTTGGTTAGGAGAAAAATAACCTATTTTTCCTAGGGTGGGAAGGGGGTTAATTAATTCAACTTTGAGATAATTATTGGTAAATTCAAAGCTATTAACGCCTAAAACTTGACCTTCTTGGAGAGGTACTTTTTCTTGCGCCTTGAGAGTCGTGTCATCGGAGGGTTTGAGTTTAAAGGTAGTTTGTTGAAGGGTAACTAGGGTAAAAGGGGCACTAAGGGCTTGTGTATTAACATTAATATTAACAACTTGTTCACTAACTACCTTTCCGGTTTTATCGGTTCCTTTTAGACGTAACCAGCGTATTCCCGCGGTGGTAAAGCCTTGATCGAGACTGACACTCCATAATCCGGTGCTAGTGTTGAGGGTAATATTGAGAGGATATTTATCCTCGGCGATGAGGGAAATGGTAGTCACTATTTTAGGATCAAAGGTTCCGACTAAAACGGTAGCCTGGTTGACGGGAATTTCTTTAGGGGCAAGATAAGTCAGGATACTGGTGCTCATAGTTGTCAAAGTTAAGTCTGGGTGGTTAGTCTGATTCTATAAGTCCTGAGACGCTTTACTACTTTATCATCTAATTGAGATTTATAATGAGTTATGCAACCAAACTCCACTGAAATTATTAATTAAGCCTTTGAAGAATACTATAAGTGACGGCAAAGCATCGCGAAAATATCCTGAGAAATCCTGAAGATATCTCTCCCAGAAATCATGTCAATCGCAGGCAAGATGCCTGCGCCACAGTTGTTGGTAATATCGAAAAAAGATAGGTTGATTTTGTTTTTTTCAATACAGGTTTTCGATAAAATATTCAATTTTTTCACACATTTCGATGAAAAAATTGGTGATTTTTTTAAGCTTTTGAATGATCCCTATTTTTATGAAAAAATTAAGTTGTTTTCGGTGCATAATATAAACAGCAAATGTCAAAAAAGTATGTGGTTGTGCTGTAACTCCTTCGTGCAACAAGATACCTGAGAATGAAGGGAAATTTAATCGACGATCGCGCTTATATCTTGTCAGTATCGGTTGTGACTCCTCCAAGACAGGGGAAATCATGGACTGTGATCAAGCCATCATCGGATTTTCCTGTGAATGACATTAAAGGTGATTTTTGTTAACTTATCTTAACATAATTGACCCACTGCCAGCTATTTTTCCGGTTTCTCATCCTCTTCTTTGGGCTGAAAT
Organism: Microcoleaceae cyanobacterium bin_387; assembly: GCA_037440985.1. Lineage (GTDB taxonomy): Bacteria > Cyanobacteriota > Cyanobacteriia > Cyanobacteriales > Microcoleaceae > JBEDKD01. Next base: position 95,563 of record JBBITB010000009.1, on the reverse strand, counting down.
GACCATTTTTCCTTCAGATCCCCGGTTTCTCCGGGGAGCAGTTTGTTAAGTTATGCGACAATTTCTTGACATTTTTCCTAGAGTTCTGTAACGATAGATACAGAAAGAAATGTTGATAAGTCAATCTGCAAGGTTAACTTGGTGTTTAAGGATTCTGAGTGGGTCTTTGCAGTGAGCAATTATGCAAAGGATGGAGGGAATTATGCAACGCGATCGCGTAACGTCGGTATTGGCTTTATTTTGTGAACTAAATCAGGGCATGAAGCCTTCCACTTGGGTGAAATTAAAGGAATTACCTCACCCCTTTAGCGGTGATGAAGCTCTGTTATTATGTCAAGAATCAGAAGATGACTGGCTCGCGTGGATACCCAATCATGGGGAAGCTAAATTACATCGTTCCCAGTTTATCGGGTAAATTCCCCCCAATTAAAAAATGAATATTTTTATCATTCATTCCCTGGTTTTTCCGTTTTCGGTTAAACTGGGGAGTGAATCTTTTGTGATATCAAGAATCGGAAATCGGAAATTATTGGACACCCACTATGAATACTATTAAGTCCCCAGGCTCCCACTCTATTGAATATCCCGATAATACCAGAGAAAGGGCAAAATTAGCCTTACGGTGTTCTCCCTTTCGGTTATCTCTGTTTAGCACAATGCGAGATCAGAGTGTACAATTAAACGCGATCGTGTTGGAATCGGGGTTAGAGAAAGGATATACGAAATCCCACTTAACAGAATTAGCCTGTGAAAATAATTTACTATGGTTAATACAGGTAGGATTACTGCGTCGAGAAGTCGATGGCCAGGGAATTACCGATAGTTTTCGTCTGACACCATTGGGCCGTCAATTAGTGGAAAAATACGAAAAAGAAGGAGGAGACATTCCACCGGCGACAGTATGTGATCGAGTCAAAAATATTTTCATTCGTGGGTTAGGATTTTTCTAAATAATCGACAAATTTAAACTACATCAAGTAGGATAAGCATCCAGCTTGTCATGCTTGAGCGCTACTCCTAGGACTTTTCTCTGAGTAATCATGTAATAAGCAATCCATACTACTAGGATTAACATCGGTCTAAATGGAGTTATTTAGAAATAGAAAATAAATAACTTTACAATGGGCTTGGTAGTTTTGCCCCGAAATGTCGGAAGGCAGGCAAGAGGCTTGCACTACTGTATTAATTTTTGATTCCTTAATCCTGAAAAGGGACTTATTCATAGTTGATGAAATAACTGAAATAAAAAGATAACAATATAGGTTAAAATCAGATCAATTTAATAAGATAAATTCCCCGTTCCCAGAACCACTCAAACCCTGAAATAAAATATATGAAAGCGATAATGATAGTGGGAACAACATCCCACGCTGGAAAATCCTTATTAACAGCCGCGATTTGTCGAATTTTATCACGGACAGGAAAGCGTGTCACCCCCTTTAAAGGTCAGAATATGGCCTTAAATTCCTATGTAACATCCACAGGAGGAGAAATAGGTTATGCCCAAGCGATGCAAGCCTGGGGCGCGGGTATTTCACCCACAGTAGAAATGAACCCAATTTTATTAAAACCCCAAGGGAATATGACATCCCAAGTCATAATGAAAGGGAAACCCGTAGGAATTACTGGAGCCGCAGAATATTATGAAAAATACTTTGATATGGGTTGGCAAACCATTCAAGAATCATTACAGAGTTTAAGTCGTGAATTTGATATAATTGTCTGTGAAGGGGCGGGCAGTCCCGCGGAAATAAATCTCAAACATCGAGATTTAACCAATATGCGGGTAGCCAAATATTTGAATGCAAAAACCCTTTTAGTCGTTGATATAGATCGGGGTGGAGCCTTTGCTCATGTTGTCGGGACACTGGAGTTATTAGAACCGGATGAAAGGGAATTAATTAAAGGTGTAATTATTAATAAATTCCGGGGTCAAAAATCTCTTTTAGACTCAGGAATTACTTGGTTAGAGGAACGAACGGGGATTCCTGTTGTTGGGGTGATACCTTGGATCGATGAAGTTTTTCCCGCGGAAGATTCTCTCGATTTATTAGATCGTCGCGCTCAAAAAAATAAAGCTGAAATTACCATTGGAGTCATTCGTCTTCCCCGAATTTCTAATTTTACGGATTTTGATCCCTTAGAAGCAGAAACTACAGTCAAGCTCCAATATATTAATCCCCAAGATTCTTTAGGACATCCTGACGCGGTGATTATTCCGGGTTCCAAAACAACGATCGCGGACTTATTAACGCTGAAAAAAACGGGAATGGTACTGGAGATTAAGAATTATCTGAAAGCGGGTGGTATTGTCATGGGCATTTGTGGAGGGTTTCAAATGTTAGGTGAAACCCTATTAGATCCGGAAGGTTTAGAAGGACAAAAAGGACAGTATACTGGTCTAAAAATATTACCTTTAAGAACGGTTATTACTCCTCAAAAAATTACCCGTCAGCGTCTGGTGACTTCCCAGTATCCCCAACCAGGTTTACCCGTAGCTGGATATGAAATTCATCAGGGACATACACAGATCAATAAACTTGAGGAAATCATGTCTTTATTTGATGATAGCAGTTTAGGAGTCGTTAATCTTTCCCAATCAGTTTGGGGGACTTATTTACATGGTATCTTTGATAATGGTGCTTGGCGGCGATCGTGGTTAAACCATGTGCGTCAACAGCGGGGTTTACGCACTTTACCAACGGGGATTCCGAATTATCGGGAACATCGTGAAATGCTTTTAAATTCCCTTGCCGACACTGTTGAACAATATTTAGATTTAACACCAATTTTGAATTGAAGGAAGAAGGAAGAAGAAGATTCATTAACAATTAACAATTGATCATTATCAACTATTAATTACCTAATCCCTAATCCCTAATCTCTAATCCCCAATCCCTAATCCCTAATCCCTAATCCCCAATCCCCAATTCCCATGACAAAGATTCATTTTTTACCCGATAATGTCACAGTTGAAGCCCAAGTAGGAGAGCCATTGTTAGATGTGGCCGATCGCGCTGGAATTTGTATTCCCACGGGATGTTTAATGGGTTCCTGTCATGCTTGTGAAGTAGAAATTGAAAACGGACCCGTGATTTGTGCTTGTATTACCGCGGTTCCTGCTAACCGTGAAGAAATCACAATTAATCTGTCTTTTGATCCCACTTGGTAGAGAGAGGACAAAAGAAGAATCAGGCAGAAACGTGATTTCTGATCGACAATTAGCCCCATCGATATCAGTCTGAAACCTGAAACCCGGTTTCTTCTAAAGAATGTCAAAGAAAAACCCAGTTTCTTTGACAATACTTTCGCCAATTGCTCATTTTAACCAAGGTATTCTCATAACTCAGAAACAGTTTATATCAAAATTTTTAACCACTCCTAAACGCAGATAAACAGAGATAGTTTTAGACGACAAGAGGAAACCCCCCTGTTAAGGAGTAACAATCCATACTAAAATTAAAATCTAAAATCTCACTCAACTCCAGATGACAGTAAGAGTTCGTATTGCCCCTAGTCCCACGGGGAAACTCCATATCGGGACCGCCAGAACAGCCGTCTTTAACTGGCTATTTGCCCGTCATCATCGCGGTAAGTTTATCCTCCGTATCGAGGATACCGACTTAGAACGATCGCGCCCCGAATATACCGAAAATATCTTAGAAGGTCTGCAATGGCTAGGCCTAAACTGGGATGAAGGTCCCTTTTATCAATCTCAACGTCTGGACTTATACGCGCAAGCCGTTCAAACCTTATTAGATAAAGGACTCGCCTATCGCTGTTATACCACCCCCGAAGAACTCGATCAACTACGAGAACAACAAAAAGCCAATAAACAAGCTCCCCGCTATGATAACCGTCATCGTAACTTGAGCGCGAAACAACGCAAAGCTTATGAAGCACAAGGTCGTCAAGCCGTTATTCGCTTTATCATAGATGACGATCGCACCATTTCTTGGCAGGACATGGTACGCGGTACAGTCACCTGGAAAGGCCGCGACTTAGGGGGAGATATGGTGATCGCGCGCACCGCGGCAGGTAATAGTATAGGTCAACCCCTCTATAACATGGCCGTCGTTGTTGATGACATCGAGATGAATATTACCCATGTTATTAGAGGTGAAGATCACATTGGCAATACCCCAAAGCAAATTTTGCTCTATGAGGCTTTATCAGCCCCGGTTCCCGAATTTGCCCATACTCCCTTAATCTTAAACACCGCAGGTCAAAAACTCTCCAAACGCGATGGCGTTACCTCTATCTCTGATTTTAGAGATATGGGATTAACCTCCGAAGCCTTAGCTAACTACATGACTCTTTTGGGTTGGACTCCCCCCGACTCCACCCAAGAATTATTTACCCTCAGCGACGCGGCCAAAGTTTTTACTTTTGAACGAGTAAACAAAGCCGGGGCAAAATTTGACTGGGATAAACTTAACTGGATTAATAGTCAATATCTCCATAAAACCCCGGTTTCGGATTTAACCGATTCCCTGATTCCCTATTGGCAAAACGCGGGATATGACTTTGACGCAGTTAACGATCGCCCTTGGTTAGAACAAATTACCACTTTAATCGCGCCCAGTCTTGTCCGTTTGCAAGACGGGGTAGAGATGTGTAAACTGTTTTTCGTCGAAAGCCTAGAGTATGAAGAACAGGTTATCACCCTATTTCAACAAAAGGGTACTTTTGATGCCATTACCGCGGTTCTCAAAGAGTTAGAAATTCATCAAACTCTCACCTCTCAACAAGCCCAAGAAATTACTAAAAAAGTTGGTAAAATCAAGGGCTTAAATAAAGGCCTCGTCATGCGATCGCTCCGTGGGGCCCTCACAGGCGCAATGCACGGCCCAGACCTGGTAGAATCTTGGGTAATTCTGCATCAACGTGGTTTGGATATTGCTCGTTTGAAAAACGCGTTAAAACTCAATAGTAGTGAAGAAGTCCAAACTACTTCTACCGCGGAATCCCCCAAAGCGGAATCCCCTGTAAAAGTGGTGGAAACTCCCAAAGAGGAACCCTCACCCACTCAGGCAGTAACCGAAACCCCTGTAAAAGTGGTGGAAACTCCCAAAGAGGAACCCTCACCCACTCAGGCAGTAACCGAAACCCCTGTGAAAGTAGTGGAAACTCCCAAAGAGGAAACACCACAAACAAAAACCCCCAAAATCTCGAATCCGGTAGGGGATCTGTCAAAAACAGACAACCTTGCTCAAGAGGCCCCAAACCCTAACACAAAACCAGTGGAATCCCAAACCACTGTTTTAATCGAAACACCAGACATCCCAGAAGAAGAACCCACTATTAGTGTCACCATGACTTCTACAAATCAACCAGAACCCTTAACCCCTGAAACTACTGAAACACAGTCCAAAAGTAGTTTTATTTCCGAAACTCCCGCCGCTGAAGAATCCGGTATTCAGTGGGACGCGCTCAAAGAACAAATCGTTTCAATTTTATCCGATTTTCCTGAATTTGTTGGTAAATTTTATCAAGAATATAAGCAACCAATTACTGTTATTGGATTGATTGTAGCCACAGTAATCACGTTAAAAGTTGTCTTGGGTTTAGTGGATGTCATCAACGATATTCCCTTACTATCACCTAGTTTCCAACTAATTGGTGTTGCCTATTCCGCGTGGTTTATTTACCGTTATTTACTGCGTGCGACAACTCGTCAAGAGTTATCACAAAATGTGCAGAATTTAATTTCCGAAATTCTCGGTAAGAAATCATAAAACTTTTTAGTCCTTTCTCTATTTTTTTGCCTCATTTTATAGAAAAAAGGCAAAGGACAACTTTGATAAACCGGGATTCTTTATGTCCTTGAGAAACCCGGTCTATCTTGATAAATAAACCTTATTGTGGCATTTATTCTTGTTAAAATCAATAGTAAATTCATCTATTATGTTTCTAGCCTCAGACCACAAAAATCACATCAATGATGAACAAGCGTTTTTTCCGAAACCCCCCCCAAATTTTCTCTTTTTTATTAATTATATTAGTCACCATAACAAGTGTTAATATAGTGAGAGTAGATGCAGTAGAAAAAAACTTTACTCCCATTTTTGAGAATGTAAAATTAAGTCCTGAGTTTACGCCAGATCCCATGACAATTAGGGGTATTAGTGGCGGTTTTGTTACCGCGGCAGAACAGTCAGGACGGGAGGAAACAATAACAGGTCCTTGTGTGGGATTTGTTGATGAAAAACCCGATCATAAAATGGAATTAACCAGTTTTTTTCAATATTTAAGTTTACAAGTAAAGAGTAGTGAAGATACAACTTTAGTAGTGCGAGGTCCGGGCGGAAGTTGGTGTAATGATGATTATGAGGGAAAAAATCCGGGTATTGTAGGTGAATGGTTATCAGGAAATTATGATATTTGGATCGGCTCTCCTCAAAAAAATAAGTACATTCCTTATATTATTCGCATTAGTCAGAAATCTAAATAAACAAGGGAATGGGGAATAGGATAAAGACTAAAGAAACCGGGTTCTCAGAAATTTATCACTATGTTGAGATGTACAGAAGAAACCCGGTTTTTCTCAAGGCAGGATCGCGTCTCCCAAAAAACCCAAAAACCGGATTTCTAGGAGAGGAAACCCGGTTGGTATCTTCAAATTAAGCAGTCGCGGGAGCCACAACCTCACCCTTTAACATCCGCGCAGCCGCATCCAAGAGATGTTCTTCCAAATAAGGCTTGGTAAAGTAACCTCGAGCCCCCAAACTGTAAGCCATTTGTTTATGACGATCTGCACCACGAGAAGTCAACATCGCGATGGGTAAATTAGACAATTGTGGATCTTTTTGCATCCGAGATAATAATTCCAAACCATCCATTCTCGGCATTTCAATGTCACAGAAAACGATATCGCAAGGCAACCCAGATTTGAGTTTTTCCCATGCCTCCTTACCATCACGAGCTTGTTCAACCCGATAACCTGATTTTTCAAAGGTAATAGAAAGAAGCGAACGCACAGTAATAGAATCATCAACAATCAGAACCGTAGGCTCTTCCGGTTCAGACATATCAGCTTCAATGATTTTATCATCCCCAGAACCCAAAGATATTGTTTCATTTAAGAGACGGCCTGTGGCAAGATCAATTAACTCTAAAACATCCGCGATCGCGACAATACGACCATCCCCTAAAACAGTAGCACCTGCAATACCAATCGGTTTAGGAATAGGACCCTCTAATTGTTTAATAACTATTTCCTGTTCCGTCGAAACCTGATCAACTTGCACCGCGAGAAATGTACCCGCCGAACGTAACACAACTACTGATATTAAATCGTCTACTTCTCCCGATCCACCATAAAAATTAGCTCGGGTAATATGACGACTATATTTTAATAATTCCCGTAGGTGTTTGAAGGGTAATAAACTGCCACGCCATTCAATACATGATTCACCATCCTTGCCGACTTGGATGTGTTCCTTCGGCACGTCAAACATATCTTCTACCCCATCCATCGGGAACGCGATACGAGCGCGATCGCTGATACAACAAAGAGCCTTAGAAATACTTAAAACAAGAGGCAAACGAATACTAAAGACAGTCCCCTTACCAACAGTAGAATCAATGGAAATACTGCCACGAATTTCCGTTAAATTAGTGCGTACTACATCCATACCCACACCACGGCCAGAGAAATCATCTGCTATGTCTTTAGTGCTAAATCCGGGGAGAAAGAGCATATCATACACTTCCGCACGTGACATTTTCTTAGCCTGAGCCGCGGTAATTAAATTTTTCTTCACCGCCTTAGATTTGACGATTTCGGGGTTGATTCCAGCACCATCATCAGAGATAGAAATAACTGTTTGGTTGCCTTGATGGAAAGCCTTTATTGTGATACGACCAGTAGGAGGTTTTCCCGCGGCTTGACGAATTTCCGGGGTTTCTATACCATGAGTAATCGCGTTATTGACTAGATGAGTCATGGGGTCATAAAGCTGCTCTTGGAGCATTTTATCAATTAAAATTTCTTTCCCTTCCACAATTAATTGCGCCTTCTTACCACATTTCACCGAAATATCTCGAACAGCGCGATGGAGACGATCTGTTGTATGAGCAAGAGGCATCATTCTCGCCTTAGTCAAACCCTCTTGTAACTGAGTAGTAACTTGACGTAATTGACGAGTAACTTGATCTGCTTCATCTACTAAAAACTCGATATCAGCAGCCGATTCTCGGACTCGCACAATAAGCTCAATAATTTCTTGAGCGAGACTATGGAATGGAGTAAAGCGATCCATTTCTTCTGGTCGCCATTCACTGTTACTATGTCCAGTATCCTCATTGCTACTGCGCCAGGGTGAGCGTCCCTGTTGTCGGTTCGCCAGAAGAGCAATTTCTAATAGACTACGTTCATAGAAGTCTTGCATCCGCTGACTAACATCACTGAGCAAAGTAACTTGATGCAAAAGATTTTCCAAGAATTGACGCATCCGTTCTTGATCTTGTTCAAGACTATTACGGTTAACGACTAATTCACCCATAAGGTTACTGAGATTATCCAGTTGCCTTACTGGTACTCTCATCGTTTGCTCAGTGCGCGGTTTACGGGGTCTTTGATCACCACCACGGGGCGAACTAACAATACTTCCATTACTAGAAGATTTACCGGAGCCTACGATATCTGTATTAAGGAGGTTTTTCATCTCCGAAAAATCATCTTTCCCATGAGATTTAACCAGACTATCCTCCATTGAGTTCATGTTAGATAAATCCGTGGATAAATCGGTAGGAGTGGAAATATTTGTTAGTTCTGAACTAAGTTCCTTACTAGAACGGCTTGTTTCTCCCAGTTGTAACAATTGTTCTAATTCCGCGTAAACATCTGTGGATATATTCGCAGTAATCACCTCTTTAGAGTCATGCTTCAACAGAGCCTCTAAATCATCAAATGCAGGATAAATAACATCTAGGGCTTTTAAATCAATACCGCTCAATAATTGTTCAGCCACTTCAGGATTTAGGGCTGTTTCTTCTAGTTTTGTGGTAATGGTTTGGGCATCCATAGATTCTAATAATTGATCGAAATTTTGGATTTCTACCGTTTCTGTTTGTGAATTTTCCGGTTCTGTAAATTCATCTAAGAAAAGTGCCAACATATCTTCATCAGTTTCCGTGGAAGTTGACGCGACTGCTGTTTCTAGTAATGGTGCTGGGTTTGAGATATTTTTGATATCATTATCCAAATCCAATAGAGATTCTAACCAGTTGGCGTTGCTCTCCGTCTCTTCCTCATCAGTGGGAACAGAGACAGAAATTTCCTCTTTATCATCGAGACCAAAAAGTGCCTCTAAATCTATATCTGCTGTTTCTGTGAGTTCAGGGATTTCCGTGTTTAAGTCAGGGAGATTAGGCGGAGATGAAGTGCTCGTTACCTCATTGAATAGAGCCTCTAAATCCATATCATCAGGGGCAATTTCTGGGATTTCGCTGATGGGTGTTGATGTATCATGGGGGAGATTAGTTTTTAAAGAGAGTTCTTCTCTTTCCCCTACAATTTCATTGAGAATAATATTGGGTGTTAGTTCCATTTTTGGAGGAATTTCTATTCCCACACTTCCTATCTGGGCAGACTCAGACTGGGGTGGGATATTACCAAAATTCGGTAATTCCGTTTCTCCTAATCCCGCGAATAACTCTGTCAGACTTTCACTAGCTTCAGAAATAGATGAGATATCTTCTTGATTATCGGAGCTATCTTCTAACCAATCTAAGTCTAATTCAGCATCAATTGCTGGAGTTTCTTCTATTTTCTCGGTTGTTGCTAAAAGATCGTCAAACTCATCTATTTCTTCTGTCAGAACTAATAATTTTTCACCAGTAGGAGCGGTTATTGTTGGATCTATTTCATTCATTTCTTGAGCCAAGAAATTCTCTCCAAATAAACTGGCAAATTCATCATCCGTTTGAGCCGCCGCTTTTTCAGGAATTTCGTCCTCTAGATCATCAAATAAGAGATCGGTAAAATCTTCCGAGTGCTGGGTTTCTTGTTGGATATTAAAGTCTTCTTCGGGTAAGTTTGCAGGGAGAGAAAGTATTTCCATCTCATTATCGTCCCAAGATTCTTCTAAATCCGGAATTTCTTCAAATAAGTCAGCAAGACTGTTTAACTCTGCCATGCCAACTTCAGGACCTCGTTTTTGATGAGAACTCATTAAGTTAAAATCTTCATTGTCATCATTTTCTAGGACTGATTTTTCTTCACTCCAAAGTTCCTCATCCCACCAGGTAGTTTCTGTACTGTTTTCCTTTAAGTTTAATAGGAGGGATTGTTCGGGATTTTCCCATTGGTCTAGGGAGGTTTCTTGATTCCATTCAAAGAGGGGTTCCTCGGTGTCTATTTTTTCATTTGCCATAAATACAGTATCAGTTTCAGTAAATGATAATAATTCCTCTAAGTCGGCCACTACTGTTGCTGGTGTTGGCAATAGTTGGCGGATATTTTCTCCGACAATTATTTCTGATTCTCGAAGACTTGCGACTAATTCTTTGGCTTGTTTAATTTCTTTGAGAATTATGGGTGCGAGGGTTTTATAATTATTTCCTGAGTACGTGATCGCGTTTTCTGCTGCATCAATCAACTGTATCCAGTTTCGTAAATCAAAGGATTCTCCTGCCGCCTTAAGTTTGTGACAAATTTGAGTAAGGGCCTGGCGACTTTCCGGTTGATCTGGCTGTTTAAATTCCTCCAACATTTCCCGCAATAGCTTAGTAACATCAGCATTAAAAACAAGCTGCATTGCGCTTTCCTCAGTCCCAGAACTACGATGTCGTGGTTGACTGATGTTATTGCGTCGTTGAGAAGAGGAAGAACTCGTACTCATAGCTAATACTTTAGTCGGTGATACCGCTGGAACTACTCCGGTTAAACGCGTATTTAAGTCAACAAAAAGTGGTTCTACTTCCTCTAACATCATAGCCGCAAAATCTTCTGGGATTCCCGCGGAACTTGACAGTTTTTCGAGGAGTTCTTGCAAGACATCAAATACTCGTAAAAAGACAGATTCTAATTCTTGATCAACTTGAATCTTTCCTTCTTGTAGGATTTTAAAGTTGTCTTCTAAGCGATGGGCTATATGTTGAATACTGGTTAATCCCAACATCGCGGCTCCACCTTTAACGGAATGGGCAGCTCGAAACAGTTCATTAACTAAGTCAGGATCTTCGATGGTAGTTTGGAGAGAAAGTAAACCTTGTTCTATGGTATTGAGGTGATCTCTCGCTTCCTCAATAAAGTAACCCATGATTCGTTCTTGTTGTTCTGGTAGCATATTGGGTAATGGGGATTGGGTAATGGGGATTGGGTAATGGGGATTAGGGATTAGGGATTGGGGATTGGGGATTGGGAATTAGGGATTTAGAGATTGGGGATTAGGGATTTAGAGATTGGGAATTGGGGATTTAGAGATTGGGAATTGGGGATTAGGGATTGGGAAATTAATTTTGAACTATCACCTATCACCTATCACCTATCACCTATTAACCTGTCACCTGTCACCCGTCACCTGTCACCTATCACCTATTACCTATCACCTATCTCTGTGGTTCACTCGTTTCGACGCGGAAACGTTCAGCAGAGGCTAATAAATCTCGGGCAACGCCGACTAAATTATTTAAAGAAACATAGACTCTTTGAGACTCATGGGAAGTTTCTTGGGCGGTTTTTTCCACCCCTCGCATCACTTCTGCCACAGTACGTGCAACCTCATTTTGTTCGATCGTATCAGTGGTAATTGAACGTACTAAGACATCAATGCGGTTTGTAACTTGAATAATATCTTCGAGGGAGCGTTTAGCTTGTTCTGCCAATTTTGTCCCTTCTATAACTTGTTGAGTGCCTTCTTCCATCGCGGTCATTACTGCTCCCGTTTCACTTTGGATGAGCATCACGATTTGTTCAATTTCCTTAAGGGATTTCGCGGAGCGATCCGCTAATTGTCTGACTTCATCAGCAACGATCGCGAATCCTTTACCTGCATCTCCAGCTCTGGCTGCTTCAATACTCGCGTTTAAAGCTAGTAAATTAGTACGAGACGCGATCCCAGCAATCAACGCAACAATCTTAGAAATTTCCTGAGAAGCTTCCGCCAACCGTTTCACCTTACGAGCCGTTTCGGCGACATTTTCACGGATTTCCAAAATACCTGCCACAGTACGTTCCACCGCTTCACCACCTCGATTCGCGGTTGCCGCAGCCCCCCGAGCCACCTCTTCAGCTTCCTTAGCACTTTCAGCCACCCGTTGAATCGCGTCAGTCAGGACTTGAACAGAATTAAGAGCCGCGACAATTTCCTCCGCCTGTCGAAGAGCATCAGAAGATAAACCTTGGGCGAACTTCGCGCTATCCGCGGAACCCTTATTAACTTCCTGGGCAGCTTTTTGAACTTGAGTAACAATCTTGCGGAGATTTTCAATAGTTAAATTAAAAGAATCTGCAACTGCGCCCAACACATCCGCGGTAACTTCTGCTCGTACAGTTAAATCTCCCCTCGCAGCACCCTCCACATCATCAAGCAGACGAATCACTTGACGTTGTAAATCTTCCTTCGCCTGTTCCATTTCCATCGCCTTATTTTGGGCTTCTCTAGTAGTAGTAAGGATAATTTTGGCCATGAGATTGAACGAGCTTGCCATTTTGCCAAATTCATCTTCAGAATAGACAGTCGCACGCGATTCTAACTTACCAAGAGAGATCGCCTCAAATTGAGATTGGAGATCATCAGTAGATTTTTTAATTTGTTTACTGACAAGAGTTCCCAATCCCCAACTGGTGAGAAAACTGCTCACTCCCGCAGCCAGAGTCATGATCCATCCCGTGCGACGCATTTCCGCGATTAATTCGGGTTTATTTTGTTGGAGACTTTGATAGTTAGTGATATTAGTAATAATCGCGACGGAAACCAACGCGACCAAACCCGTTCCCACCGCGGTATAAAGTTGTTTCGTCATCAGGGGTGCGTTTTCCCAGAAGGCAAACCCACCTTGTTCGACGGTGACAGTCGTATCTATAGGTTCGTCATCAATAGAGAAACTGGTAAAGACCGCGCCAGGCTCAACACTATTACTAGAAATACCAAACATTTCACTATCACCAATAGCAGAGCGATCGCCATCTTCACTGAAGTCAAAATTACTGGAAGTACCACCACCCGCATTTCTAATACCGACTCCATTCATTAGACTGGAACCTGTATTGTCATCTAAATCAAAGTCAGGAATACTACCAAACTCATCAAACTCATCAAATTCATCAAGGAAACCTACCTCCTCAGAAGGTGTGGACACAACAGAGTCATGTTCGTACTTACCATTAGAAAAATGGGGCGCGGGCATTGGTTGGCCCTGACTAGATTTCTCATCAAAGGAGAAGTCCTGATCCAAAATTTCATCATCATCAAAGGCATCAAGATCAAAGGTTTCGGGAATATTAAAATCATCTATTTGAGGAGTCGCCGAACCTATATTGGATGAGTTGTCCCGATGAGGCGGTGAATCATAACCTCGCATGGGTTCCCAACTACGAGACTGTGGCGATGTCCCGAAAGAGTTCTGTTGAGGAATGCTACGTTGTTGAGGCTCAAAACGAGCACCTCCCATCAAGAGGGTTTCTTCTTCACTATCCACACCCGGTTCATACTGGACCGGACTAGAGCCTGAGCCTGGTATTGTTTTGCCATTACCAATCCCCCTTTGTCCCCCCTGTCGATCTCCCTTTGTCCCTCCAGAGGAGGAGGGAGCGAGGTTTTCATCTTCCAATTCAAAGCCTATAGGCAATTCTATGGGGGCAAACAGACCCGCGCTATTGATATCCGCGGAGCTATCACTGACTTCAAAAGCTGACTGTAAATCTTCTACATTTTCAATATCTGAGCCATTCGGTTCAATTAATTCGGTCGCGGCCATGTCCCCATCCACCACCACACCCACACCCATGTCCATGTCCCCATCCATATCCACATCCATGTCTATGTCCATGTCCATGTCCCCATCCATATCCATCATGTCCATATCCATCATGTCCATTGATAAAAATTCTGGTTCATGGTGTGCATCCTCGTCTAATTCAACTTCATCTAAGACAAAAGGATCATTAAATTCTGCTAAGTCATCACTTTCCGTGGGTAATACTGTCCCCATTTGTAATCCGAAGCTACCCTCCTTAGTTGGCACTCCTGTGAGGTGAGAGGGGGTGGCAAAGGGAGAATTTGAGATAGATTCGTTGTCATCTTCTAAGTCTTCTAAGTCCAGATTTCCTAAATAGGCTTCGTCCAATTCTGGATCTTCTAATTCCCCTATAGAATTGGTCGAATTAGACCAAGACTGGCTTTGATAATCCCCATTACTATTGAGGGACTCCTGACTTTCTATGGCTTCTAAGACTTCACTGGTCAAGATCAAGGAGTCATCGCTCGACAATTCCACACCCCCAGTCACTCCCTGTTCCTCAGAGAGAAACTGACTCGCATAACTTAGTCCACTATTGGCGTGTTCTAATAAACCTGGGTCATCGGTGAGGTCTAGGACAAGACCGTACTGTTGGTGTGCGACATCATATTGATGTAAGCCATAACAATAAATATGACCACAGAGGAGACGGGCACTAGGATCATCAGGAAACTGTTCTACTAAGTTATATACCCGTGCCGCCGCCTCATCGTAGTTTTGAGCCATGTAAGCTTCTTGGGCTTGCTCGTATTCCTGATGAAAATCTATATTTGTGGTCGTCATTTGCCGCCCCCCTTTTCGTTTAAGATTTTAGACTTTAGGTTTAATGTTAAATGTTTATCATGACGCAGTCCGATACCATTCTAGTCTGACCAAGGCTTACCCCTGTCTTTACGATGTTCACCGTGATTCACTTCAGACTAAAGTTTAGAGTGCCCACCGTGCTGATCCTAGAATTGCCACTTGATCTAATAACCGTAGATATTGCTCGGAGCCTTCTCCTAAAGACCATTCGCCTTTGACAAAAGGAGCCATACCATCCGTGACATTCGTCGGTGGTTTTTGCAGTTTTTCTACATCTAACCAGCGCATTCCCACAATCCGATCTACAGCTAACCCCAAAAGGGTGTCTTTATCTTCGATCGCGATCACAAAAATTTCCTGGCGATCAGTATTGAGGGTGATAGAATCTCCCAAAAATTGACCAAGATCAGAGACCCAAACAACTCGACCGCGTAAATTAAGAGTCCCTAAGAGCAAAGGAGAAACATTAGGAATAGGGGTAATACGTTCGGGAGAAGTGGAAATCACTTCGCGAATGCCAATGGCTGGCAAAGCAAATTCATTCCCAGAAGGAACATAAAACCGTAGATGAGGTTCACCTTCGGGTGTTTCTAGTTCTTGGAATTCTGCTTGCTCACCGCCGAGACTCAATAATAAAAAATCTGGATTGCCTACCATTATGCTCCACTGAATTACCCAGTTTGAATTCAACTTGAACAGGAATTAGTTCCATCAAGGGGGGATACCGAACCTTCCAGAAGCTAGGGTTTGAGGAAGAAAGTGGTTGAGGGGGCGGCTATATCTCGCAGCCCCTATGACTCGACCAAGAGGAATCGGTATTTGGCCAATTTGAGGAACTCCAGTCCATTATATTTTGACTTGGAAGCAAGAGGGGAATTTTGAGGGATTTTGCTCTTTTTCTAACAACTAGAGCAAGAGATTTTCCTCAAGGGTGACTTTGGGACATCCCATCCCCGCGTATTTTTCCACCAAGGTTAACAGTTCATTTTCTCCAAAGGGCTTGGTAAAGTAATCGGTAGCCCCCACCATTCGAGCCCTGACACGATCAATAAAACCGTCAATCCCCGTTAACATGACGATCGGAGTTTGACGAAATGCGGTGGAATTGCGAAGCATGGCACAAATTTCATAGCCATCCAATTCTGGCATCGCGATGTCACACAGTATTAAATCGGGTTTAAGTTGAAATACTAAACTCAAGGCCTTAAGAGGATTACTAATACCCGTTGCCTCATAACCGTGACTATTCAAAATAGATTCTACCGTTTTGCGAATCACCGCGTCATCATCTATACATACGACTCTGGGTGTTTTGGTGTCAATGGAAGACCATTCCCGTTTCGGGTTTGGGCTTTCTGAGGATGATGAGTAAAGCTGTACTAATCCTTGTTGAACAAAGGGATAAATCGCTTTCGCGACAGTAAGGACATCTCGATTCAAATACCGCGCCATCTGACGCATAGAGGTTTGACCATCAGCCCAACGACTGAGAGTATTAAAAGTATTAGGAGGTAAAGCCGATCGCATTTCTTCGGGATCGGAAATGGAGGGACATTGATTGGGAGATTGAATATGAGGATGAAATTGTTTCCACTCCTGCACCTGTTTAATAATCTTCGCTAAGAGAGAACTAATTTCTAAAGTGGTCAACTGGGGGGCTAAAGCTGGACCCATTTCAAAGGTAAAGGAACCTTGATGCAAACTCAACAGATCAAAGAGAGTTTCTTGGATCATGCTGTGAATAATGCTTTTGCCTTGGGCTGGTGTGAGAATATGATTTTCCAATAACGCCCATAGATAACCATATTCCGACGCGTTGGCAGAAGCCGTTACGGGTACTTGTAAGCTATCCAATGTGGTTTCTAGCTTGTAGCGACGTAGGTAATCGCGCAAACGCACCAAACTTCCCGCACTCTGGGTGGCATAGATAATTTGACCATTACAACAAAAGACAAACCAAGAGAGACCCATTGGGGAGCGATACATGGGGGCACTACCTGTAATACCACTCGGTGAGTTATAGGCCTCAACGAACAAGTCTCCTGTTCGTTGACCCAACTCAATCAGTTCCAGGATACTACGCATATCAATTTCATTTAAGTTTCCCTGCATGCCGCTTAATTGGTCTCCGTGAAGTACCCAGCCCAATCACATCTTGAGGCTGGGGATTCCGCGGGCAATTACGGAACCCTCCCCCCTTTCATTCGCTCTGAAGAGGGAATCGAGAGGGGCTTGTCTTACACTACGTCCGGCTCCTTGGAGTTTAGTTGCTCAGGAGACATCCGCCTTCCGCAGATGTAAGCCTTGATTTGCCTCAATCAATATAGAGTTTTACGCGTTGACTCCTGACAGGTTGCCCAAGCTCTGATCTGGTTTTTCCCATTGGGGCTTGACAACCCTCAAAGCGACCCTTTGCCATATAATACCATAAGGGTGTTTTATTTTTGATCATTGAGTGTTTAATTGGTAGTGACGACTCGTTGCTCTGGATTCCTGAATGGGGAACTATGATAAAACGATAAAACAGGTCTATTGGTGATTTACTGCTACCATCAAACCCTCAATCTGATAAACTATACTACTAGCGGCATTCTCAAATTATGGCAAGTATTACTTGGCAAATTGTAGTTCCCACTCACCTTAAACAGGTATCGCTGAAAGCACTGCTCGGTCAGCGTCCTAGTCAAATATATCTTTTTGTCTAGGTTTTTAGGAGCGGCATAACGACACCTCAAGAGGACAATCAGCGTGCTGTATTTAGCGGAAATACAAAAACAGAAAACTGGCTTTGGCCTTGGTGGCGGTAAGGCTGAACTCAAACTGCTGGCCAAACAGCAGGCAGAACACAATTGGAGCGCCGTCCCCACAGAAGAAGCTATTCCCGTTGACGATCCCAATCTCAGCAAGTTTAATGATGGTACTTTGGTACTGGTGGAACTCAGTGCCAGTAAACAGGTGCAGCGTCTTCAAGAAGCGGCTCGTCAATTGGTGAGCATTCTCCAAAATTTCTCTCGCTTAAATGATAAGTTCCAAGATAAACAAGAGGAAATTGAACAGTGGAAGGCTTCTCTGACTTTCTCTAGTCAGGAAATCTATCGCCGTGAAATGGAATTACAACTCCGTGAAGAACAGGTAAATCAACGGGAAGTGGAGTTGGAACGTCTGGAAGAACAGCGTCAGGAAATTGAAACTTCCCGTGAGGCGGCTCAACGACTTTCTGAAGATGTGCAACGGAGTCGTGTCGAAATTGAGGGGGCTTGGGACCAGTTACGCGCGGAAATGCAACGGGTTGAGGAAATGCAGGCTCAGTTGCAGAAGTCCGCGGTTCTTGATGATGATCAGGCTCGCTACATTCAAGAGTTAATTAATTATTTATCTGACTCTACTCCCTCACTAGAGGATTTACAAATTCATATCCAAGGGGCTTTTGATATTGTTGTGACTCAACAGTCCCAACTCGAACAACATTGGCAGCAGTTGGAACAGAAACGCTCGATCGCGACTCAGCAACAACAGGATGTTGATTCTCTCAATCAATCACGTCATTCTCGTTGGCAAGAATGGCAAAAAACTCAGGATGATTTGCTAGAGGCGCAAATTGAGTTAAAAACTCAGCAATCTATTTTTAATGCTAAACAAGAACAAGTTCAAGTTTTAAATTTACAAATCCGTCATCACGATGAAGTCTATCAACAACTTTTGGGTTTGGCTGATTCTTCTGATGGTGTCAGTTTAAGTCCAAAGGTTGATAAGCATTTGTTAGAACAAATGCCTTTGGATGAGTTAAAAAATCGTGTCGATGAGCTCCAACAGGATTTGGATAAGGTGGTGCGTTTTGTTAATGATCAAGAGGAAGAGTTAAATTTACAGCAGCAGACTATTGATGAATTAAAGGCTAAAATTCAAGCAGCTTCAGAGTATGATCGCTGGACTTTGACCCCGGAGTTGGAGGAGGAGCAGGAAAGTTATGGGATGTTGAATGAGTCTTTGGTGGGTTCTCGTCGTAATTTGCGCGAACGTGAGGATGTTTTACTTCAACATCGCATTGTTTTAGCCCGACGCACGGGCAATCCTTTGCCTAATCAACCGGGTGGTGAAAAGATTGATTTAGGCCCGGTTCTTTCTCATTTGGAATCTCAACGTCTTTATCTGGGTGAGGAGTTACAAAAGTTGGAAAATCAAGTCTCTCAAATGCAGGGAATGATTGCCCAAATGGCGGATAATATTAATCGTCAAATCTCTGAACAAGAGGCGAAGCGTTATGATATTAAGCAGTTAGAAGAAAATTTGTTGACTCAAAAGGGCGCGGTTTCAGAACTCTGGGGACGGATTAATCTTTATCAGGAATTGTTACAACCTCTCCAAGATCATTTGACGGGTTTACGTCAAAAGTTGGAGGGTTCTCAAGGGTTATTTCAACAAGTGCAAGGGGGTTCTGATAGTCAAAAACAGGCGATCACGCAGTTACGGGAAGTCTTGTTGGGTTTGATGAAAAAACCCGAATCGGTTGCCTAATTTTCTCTTTTAATCCAAATCCAGGGGTTTTCGACTTGCGCGATCGCGCCCCCTGGAAAGGGATCGCTTTGGCTTCGATTGGGCACTCGTAACAGATTAATCATTTTCTCGATATGTTCAAAATTAGGTTGAATCGGTAAAATTTCCATCAGTATTTGTCGCATTACTCGTCTTTGTATGGCTAATGGTGCTTCTCGGAGAAGATGACGATTAATTCCCCAGGTTTTTTCGGGTTGATTCTCTGTCTCTATTACCGGGACGAAAATGACTTTTTTTCGCCATTCTTGGGCGGTTTGTTCTAAGTAGTCTATTTCATCTTTTAATAGCTCTGCGGTTTGGCTGATATTGATTTCAACTTGAGGGTTAAATTGACGTAATAGAGGTATGATTTCGGCACGAATGCGATTACGATTATAGTGTAAATCTTCATTGGTGGAATCTTCCCAAATTGTTAAGTTTTGTTCTTGACAAAACGCGAGAGTTTGCGATCGCGTAATTTCTAATAACGGACGCACTAATAAGGGATTTGAGATGGAAGATTGACAATCCTGGGTGTGAAAAAGGGGACGTTGCCAAGGAAGCGAGGCCAATCCGTCTGAGCCACTACCTCTGATTAAATTATATAATAGTGTTTCGGCGCGATCGCTGGCGGTATGTCCCGTCACGATATAAGAAAAATTATAATTAATAGCAATTTCTCCTAACACTTGATATCGCCATTTTCTCGCGTCTGCTTCTGTTTTTGAAATAACATCAGCCGTTTTTTGATAATAAGGAATTTTCCAAATATTAGCCAATCCTTTGACATAATCAGCATTAGCTTGAGAATCATTACGCCAACGATGATCACAGTAAATCATTGCTAAATTCCATCCCCATTTTGATTGTAAATCTATCAATAATTTGATTAAACATAAGGAATCCTGACCACCGGATACAGCGACTAATAACCGCTGATTTTTGGGTAATAAATTACGGTAAAGTAAGGTTTTATGGAATTGATTATGAATGGGAGTCCAACCAGAAGATGTAGCCATAATTGATAACAAAAGATAAAATTTGAAAGAGAAACATGGTAATATTATAGACAAAATTGAGTTATGCTCCTGTCAAAAAAATCTGTGTTTATCTGCGTTTATCTGCGCTTAAATAAATTCACAGATTGAATATCCTTAGAAACCGGTTTTTTACCATCCTAGGGTTTGCGGAATCAAAATAGAAACATTAGTTGATAGGCATTAGGGGCTTTTTTCGTTGCTAAAGGTCTCTTCATTCATGCACTTTTTATGGGATTGACATGATTTTGGGGAAATGTCTTTAAAAAAATAGGGAACTGGGGATTGGGGGACTTGGGGAGAAACTGGGTTTCTGAGCACGAAAGAAGAAGCAAGAAGGATCAAGGAGCGTTAGTAACGGATTTTCAGGGATTTAAGGGAGCAGAGCCAGGGAGTTTCTTTATATAAGGTTGTGTAATGGGAAGCACAGAAGCCTTGAGGGATTCTCCCGCGTCCATTGATGGGATGCCGATCGCGTCCTTCCAGTCCAATCAAAAGTGATCCTGTCCGACTGAAAAGCCCCATTTATCGTAGTTTTAGGGAACCAGTTGGGTGATTGTCCACTCTAAAGAGATGTAAGACATCAACCTTCGTGAATTGATCGCGCTAGGGAGAAAAAAGGGGCAAAGGCTGTTCTCATAAGGGTTTGAGGGTAACAAAAGACAGCCATCTACTCAGATAAGGCAACAATGCCGGAATAAACCAAACACAGTTACTTGAAAGAGTGGAACATTGGGTTAACTAATTCAATTGAACCGTCTATACCATTCAAAGTATAGAGAGTTCAATCAGAACAAAAAGCGAACAAAAAACCGCCCAAAGATGACACTCTCTCAACTACTGTTAAACCACCGACTTCCGGTGCATTACCCGAGGAAAAACCATGACTCTCAACCTTGCTACTACCAGCGAATCTACCAACTCTCCTAATTCTGTTTCTTCTTTCACTTCTACCTCTCAATTAAATCACAAGGAAAATGTAACAACCTCTGAAGAGACTGTTTATTATGGGTTTCAGCCGGAAGAACTCGCGGAAATCTTATTAAAAGAATTACAAATTACACTCAAACAAACCACCCGCAGTTCTCAAGCTGTTGTCATGCGAATTGCCTTAGAAGTACAACGCATTTGTCAAAAAAGTAATCGGATTCAAAACTCTGGTGAAGTCCAAACTTGGCAATTAGACTTGGCTCGTCATCGTTTACAAAAATGCTTACAATACTATCGTTTAGGTTCTCGCCAAGGTCGTGTAGAATTACATTCTCATCTGGCCTCGATGGTTTATCGTCATGTCGCGTCCTTCGCAGCCCAATTAAATTTCCAAGCCCGTTACAATTTAATTGAAGACTTCCTGCAAGGTTTTTACATTGAAACCCTCCGCGCTTTCCGTAGAGAACACCAAATGGCGGCTGATTATACCCCTCGCACTCAACTGGAACTCTCCGAATATATGGCCTTTGCCGAACAGTATGCAAAACGGCAAATTGGTTTACCCGGCCGTAATCGTCAACGCTTAATCGTCCTGCGGGCCCAAGGGTTTGCGAAAGGGCAGCCTCCAGAAACCGCGATTGATATCGAGATGGCAGTGGAGTCGGCAAAGGGGGAAGACGCGGAAAACCATAGTCGTAGCGCGGCAGTCCAACAAGTACGCGAGCAAATGGTTAGTGAGTGTATTGATCCGGCAGAAGGTGTGTTACGCGATCGCGTGGTGGCTGAGTTAATCGAGTATTTAAAATCTCAGGGACATTCCGACTGTGTGGACTATCTGGTGTTGAAGTTAAAGGATTTATCCGCGTCGGAAATTGATCAAATTCTGGGTTTATCACCTCGTCAACGGGACTATTTACAACAACGGTTTAAGTATCATGTGGAAAAATTTGCCCGTAGTCATAATTGGCAATTAGTTCATCAATGGTTAGGCGCGGAACTTGATCAAAAATTGGGCATGACTTCGCCACAATGGGAGGCTTTTAAAGCGACATTATCTCCTGAACAGCTTACCTTACTGGAAATGAAGCGTAATCAAGAAAGTGATAAAACGATCGCGGCCGCGCTCAAATGTACCCCCAAACAAGTACAAAAACGTTGGACTCAATTATTAAGCCAAGCCGCGATCGCCCGCAACGCGTAAAAGGATATAAATATTATGAATACACTCCTTTGCGTAGCCATCTTCTCGACGGGGTGGGCTTGCGGCCCCCCCTTCCATAAATTCTAGGGACACGGCAATGCCGTGTCCCTACTGCCGTGTCAAAAATGATAGTAGGCTAGGCTAATCCGGTTAAAGACCTTATTTGGAAAATATGTCTTATAGTTAAAGAAGCCTCCTTTTTTTCATGGTATGGTATGGTATGACGGTCAACTTTGCCTCGGCCACAAAACCCAAGACGAACAATCTCTCAACGCTGAAACAAGTTTTGCAAAGGATTGATATTGATAGCTGTCCGAAATCCTATAATTTTCATTTACACACAGTTTACTCTGATGGAAAGTTACACCCAAAAGAATTAATCGCACAAGCGATCGCGATCGGTTTAAAAGGATTCGCGATCACAGATCACCATAGTACCCAAGGGTACTATAAAGCCAAAAAAGAATTAGATCATTGGAAACTCCATCACCCCGAAGAGATAATAATGGCACCGAATCTCTGGACAGGGATAGAAATAACCACCAATTTATTGAATGTAGAAGTGCATATTTTAGGATATGATTTCGATCCGCAACATCCCAGTTTAAAACCCTATTTAGAAGGGAAAACTCCCAAAGGAGACGCGTATCAAGGGAATCATGTTATTGATGCAATTCATAACGCGGGAGGATTAGCCGTTTTAGCCCATCCCTGTCGTTATCGTCAGTCACCAGAGAAATTAATTCCAGAAGCAGCACGATTAGGGATTGATGGCGTAGAAACCTATTATGCTTACGCAAATCCTGCCCCTTGGTTTCCCAGTGCCAAACAAACAGCCCAAGTAAAATCCCTCGCGGAGACTTTTGATTTGTTAAATACTTGTGGTACTGATACCCACGGTTTAAATATTTTAGAAAGACTTTGATTAATGCAGAAACCGGGTTAATTAATTGTGTCAAAATTATTAACCCCACGCGCACAATTCTATTATAACTCAGAATGAAACCGCAGATAAACGCAGATGAACACAGATAAATTAATACTTTTGAGTGATTGCACACCGTTTATCGCGTTAATCCACATCTGCGTTTATCTGCGTTTTAATAATAAAAAAATTAAGATATTCTATTTTCTCTCTTAATCTATTTCTCTGTGTTCTTTGTTTCCTCTGTGGTTCATAAAAAAGGCTCTTATCTCTATTATATCTTAATGTATCCAAATCCCGATCAGGCTCTCCCAAATATCATTATTGATAAGGGGGAAAATAACAGGTAAAAAAATCGGTCGGGTTGAAAAATTTGATTTGTTCATATTGGAGTAAAATCAATAAATCTAAATCCCCTGTACCTATAAGAACTTCTGCATTAGCACCTAAACCGGAATGCCACCCCATAACAAACCTGAAATCCAAATATTAACATCAAGTACAACTCTCATTTAGAGTATAACTCCTGTCGCACTTCTTTGACAATTTGACTAATTTCCTCTAAAGTCGGTTGATTGGGATCAGGTTCTAACTCTTCTAGTTCCTTCAAAAAGTTGTCTAAGTCTGGTTTTAACTCAGCAATTTTTCGGAACACTATCTCGGTTTCTGTAACCATTAATCTATAGCGATCGCCCGGACGTAATTGAGGTATCATTTCCGGTGATATTTCTAGTTTTCCTTCTGTATTTACACTCACAATTTGACTGGTGTTCATCCTGTTTCACTCCGCAAAATAAATTGCTTTTTGATTGTTGGGATTTATACCCTTATACCCGATACCTCAAATTATACCACATTGAAAATCTATGTCTCTCAAAATGTGGGTTCCTCAGAGAGCGCGATCGTGTTCTGGCAGAGCCGGAGCCTACTCGGTTCTTTCTTAATGCATTCCTCTGTGTCCTTTGTGTCCTCTGTGGTTCAAAAAAAAAGGCTATTTTCTCTGTTTTTGACGGAGATAGAGTTGACAATTCACTTTTAACAAATGAAAAAGCCAGAACCTCAGAGAGCGCGATCGTGTTCTGGCAGAGCCGGAGCCTACTCGGTTCTTTCTTAATGCATTCCTCTGTGTCCTTTGTGTCCTCTGTGGTTCAAAAAAAAAGGCTATTTTCTCTGTTTTTGACGGAGATAGAGTTGACAATTCACTTTTAACAAATGAAAAAGCCAGGGCCTCAGAGAGCGCGATCGCCTCTCTTTTTTCTCTCTCCTTCCCAAATATGATCAAATTAGGTAATAATAGAGAGAACAATAGTTTACCAGAAAGCAGAGGAAGCCCAATGAGTAATACCAGTAACTTCCGTGAAGCCCTGCGGGAAGCCAGAAATCAATCCCTTGTTGGCCCGAATGTAATCTCCAACGCGCTCCCCTATGTTGGAGGCGGGTTAATCTTAACAGCCTTTGGTACTTATGGTGGTTTAAGTATCATTAAGAATAACCCTCAGCTTTTTTTCCCCACCTTCATTGGTGCGATAATCCTACAACTTATCCTCTTTTTTATCGCCCAAAATGTTGCGAATAAAGGGAATAATGCTGTAGCTTTACCTTTATTAGCAACCTATGGACTCCTAACGGGTTATACTCTTAGTGGTTTGGTTTTTGTCGCGTTAAAAACTCCTAATGTCGGCATCCAAGGCATCGGTTTTGCCGCCTTGGGATGTGGAATTACTTTTATTGCTGCCCGTCAAATCGGCTCGAATTTATCAGAAGAAGACGGAATGGCTTTGACAAAAACCATTAGTCTCGGACTCATCGCCCTTGTCGTTGTACTTCTGGCTCAATTCATCTTTTCTTTATTTCACATATACACCCCTTCTTGGTTAGAAATAGGCATCTCAGGAATTGGAGTTTGTCTATTTGTAGGGTGTTCAGTTGTTGATTTCTACATCTTGCCTCGTAGCTACCGCGATGATCAATATTTATCCGCGGCTTTATCAATGTATCTCACCTACATCAACCTCTTTGTCTTTATCCTCCGTCTGTTGATCGCGCTCAATAGTCGCGATTAATCTTAAAGGGTGGGAAATTCCCCACCCTTTTTTATTCTATTCACCCATTAGGTTATAATTCACAATAGACAAACCCTTATACTTTACAAGGAAAGAGAATGGACGTTATAGAGATTAAACGGGATATCGAATTGTTGTGCGATCGCCTGGGGAAAACCCAGGACTATCTTTGACTTCCCCGCCTTGACTGCAAAAATCGCGGACTTAGAAAATTTGGCCTCCCAACCCCTCTTTTGGGATGATCAAACTAATGCCCAGGCAACCCTCCAAGAATTAGGAGATCTGAAATCTCATTTACAACAATATCAAGGATGGCAAAAAAGTTTAGAGGATGCTAAGGCAATCTTGGAGTTATTGGAATTAGAAACTGATGAATCATTATTCCAAGAAGCACAATCTAATCTTACCCACTTAAAACACGATCTCGATCAGTGGGAATTACAACAATTACTATCGGGGCCCTATGATGCCAGTGGCGCTGTACTCACGATCAACGCGGGTGCGGGTGGAACTGATGCCCAAGATTGGGCGGAAATGTTATTACGAATGTACACCCGTTGGGGAGAGCGTCAGGGCTATAAAGTGCATTTGATGGAGTTATCCGAGGGTGATGAAGCGGGTATTAAATCGGTGACTTTGGAAATGGAAGGCCGTTATGCCTATGGATATTTAAAGGCAGAAAAAGGTACTCATCGTTTAGTGCGAATTTCTCCTTTTAATGCTAATGGTAAACGCCAAACCAGTTTCGCGGGTGTGGAAGTGATGCCTATTTTAGATCATTCCATTGATTTAGATATTCCTGAAAAGGATTTGGAAATCACTACTTCTCGTGCTGGTGGAAAAGGGGGGCAAAATGTTAATAAAGTAGAAACCGCGGTGCGGATTGTACATATTCCTACGGGACTTGCAGTGCGTTGTACGGAGGAACGGAGTCAATTACAAAATAAAGAAAAAGCTTTGACGATTCTCAAGGCGAAATTATTAATAATTCTCCAAGAGCAACGTGCTAAAGCTATTGCCGAAATTCGTGGTGATATGGTAGAAGCCGCCTGGGGTAATCAGATCCGTAATTATGTTTTTCATCCTTATCAAATGGTTAAGGATGTTAGGACTGGGGTGGAAACTAATTTGATTTCTGATGTGATGAATGGAGAGTTAGATCCCTTTATTGAGGCTTATCTCCGCCAAGAAAATCAATTACTGGAAACTCAATCGGCTTAATTCCTTTTGGGAAGAAGGAAGAAGGAAGAAGGAAGAAGGAAGAAGGAAGAAGGAAGAAGGAAGAAGGAAACATTTACTTTTCCGATTAGCGATTACTGATTACCGATTACCGATTCCCCATTCCCCAATCCCCAATCCCCAATCCCCATTCCCCATTCCCCATTTCCCATTCCCTAATCCCGATTCCCGATTCCTAACACCTTTAGCTACGGAAATCCGGTTTCTTTGGTGTTCGTGTGTGACTCCTGACTTTGACACATCGGCCTGATCTATCCGAGAAAATATAAGGGTTTTACTAATGACATCTCAGGTTTATACTACAGAGGAATTGATTAAAATTTTGGAAGATGAACGTCACGCGTGTTTGCGGGGTAAACGTCTCAATTTGTCCACGATCGCGCCGACGGGAAATCAAGTGATTGATTATTTTATGAAGAAGTCGGAGGGAGTACAGAAGTTTGTCGCGTATCAAGATTTTAAAGCCGCGATCCATGAATATCAACGGGAATATCAAGTGTCGGGGATTATTTGGCATGAGATGACGTTAAAAGGTGAAACTTTACGTTTTCCGATGGTGGATGATAACTTAATTGCCTTAGCCACTGATTTAACAATAATGAAAAACTGGAAAATATCTATATTAAATTTTTGGCATAAAATTACAGCCAAAATGGATTTATATTTAAGTTTGAATCATGCCAAAAATTATCAACAAGTGACACAGGAAGAAGTGGAAGCGATCGCGCAACGAACAGAATGGGCAAATTTATTAAAATGGGAGCGAGAAGATTTCTTAGAAATTTTATTACAATTAGGATGGGGACAACCCCAAGAAGCCCCTTATAAACAAGGTTGGCCTAGTTCGGGTAGTGAATATATTCATGCAGTGAAACCGGGGAAAAAACCCATTTGTTAGTTTTTTAATTATTCCCAGGATCAAGGGAGTTTTTTACCCGCCTCTTGCTAGAGTTTTTTTTGCTTCCTGCCTGTCGATAGAGAGGCTTGACTACTTCCCTCTCCCTGTCTCAACTTTGACAATGGGGGAGCTACGAAAAAAATTGACGAGCGCCCTCTCACCCCTCAAAACATGGGATATGGTAAATAATGTGGGCAGTTATTGATAAAATCAAAACCATAGACATCGCCCCTTAAAACCTTCGAGGAAAACTGCTTTATGGATCTGGTTACACTCCAGAATAATTTAGACAATCTCTCCTTTGCCCTCCTCTTTGCTACCATGCTCATTTATTGGTGTGGTGCAGCATTTCCGGGTATTCCCTACTTGGGAGCCTTGGGAAGCGCGGGAATGGCGATCGCGAACCTTTGTATGGCCGCGTTATTAGGAGCTCGTTGGCTCGAAGCGGGGTATTTCCCCCTCAGTAACCTCTACGAATCTTTATTTTTCCTCGCGTGGGGTATTACCGCGATCCACCTGATCGCGGAAAATATGAGTCGGAGTCGCCTTGTCGGAGTCGTTACCGCGCCCGTGGGGATGGGGATTACCGCCTTTGCAGCCCTCACCTTACCTTCGGAAATGCAGGCATCCGCGCCCCTCGTTCCCGCCCTCAAGTCTAACTGGCTTATGATGCACGTTAGCGTCATGATGATTAGCTATTCGACATTGATGGTAGGAGCCTTACTCGCGATCGCGTTTCTCGTCGTCACCAAAGGGCAAAACATCGAACTCACCGGTAGTTCCTATGGGACAAACAGTATTCGATACAACCGGAAAAAAACCCCAGAACACCCCGAAAACGTCCTCTTATCAACAGAAACCACCCTTGGGGAGATTTTTCCCCTACAGACAACAAACACCAGTAACAGCCAAACCGCGGTATTAGAATTAATTACCACAGAAACAACAACTACCGTCGCGACAGCACCCCTATCCCCCCAACGCTTAAGTCTTGCCCAAACCCTCGATAACATCAGTTATCGGATCATCGGTTTAGGATTTCCCCTCCTCACCATTGGTATTATTGCAGGGGCCGTCTGGGCAAACGAAGCATGGGGATCTTACTGGAGTTGGGACCCCAAAGAAACCTGGGCCTTAATCACTTGGTTAGTCTTTGCCGCGTATCTCCATGCACGTATTACCCGCGGTTGGCAAGGCCGTCGCCCCGCGATTTTAGCCGCGACGGGATTTTTAGTCGTTTGGGTTTGTTATCTAGGTGTCAACCTTTTAGGTAAAGGATTACATTCCTACGGCTGGTTTTTCTAATATTTAGATTTGAGATTTTAAATTAAATTTCCTCTAAAATCTCAAGTCTAATTTGTTAATTATCCCTAAATTTAAGGAAAAGTCAGATGACAGATACCAATGAGCAAGTTCTCAATCCTGATGATGTTTTGACGGCGAGTTGTAGTTCGATCATGTTTCAAAACACCTTCCGAGTCAGCGAATTTGTCGATATGATTCAAACCAAACTGTTACCGGAAGAAAAATTATTTGCTAGTGGGTTAGAATGTGAATTATTAAGACCCGGAGATTTCTGGAAAAAAGGCAAAGTGAAACTCCGTTTAGAGTTTGAACATGATGACTCAGAAACATCTAATACTCTGGCACTTCCTATGTCCTTTAATCCCTCTCTCCCCAGTGGTGAAAAACCCGCGATCGCGGTAAATTATGGAATACAAGCTCAACCCGCAGTGGCAGCTCCCACGGCTAAAATCCCCAATGATCCTCGCATTAGACCCAATCAAAAAGATGTATTAGGAATGTGGAGTTAGCTCCAAACTCAAGCTAATTAGAGCTAAGTTCTCTTCCCAACGGGGAGCATCTCAGTTTGGCAAAACACAGAAATAGGAGGCAGAAATCCTTGTTTGTCATTATCTGAATAATTTATTTATCAATATGAGATGCACCCTCCCAACAAAAACCCAGTTTCTTTCAAGAAACCGGGTTTTTCTTCTGAGAATCCTGTGTACCCTTTGATGTAATGGCTCCCATCGCTCAGAAGTTATAGTCATTTTAAATAAAAGAGACTATTGAGCGTCGTAGGCAAAGATAAGTTCATCTATTTCTTCTCAGACGACTTTTTGAGTTATTTCTCCCACAAGAGAATGATTATGTAGTGCTTGATTCCTTTGCGGGAACTGGGACTACTTTGGTTGCGGCAATCAACCCAACCTACGATCACGGAATGTAAAATTATCATTAACTACTGTAGGGTAGGCTAACCCTGACTTTGCTCTGATTTTGGGGATATTTCTATTGGTATCTGATATACTGGTAATTACCGGGTATTTCAGCTTTATGAGTTTTACAATTAATGAAAAATCGCCATGAACAGACTTTCATTACTGTTGCCTATTCCCTGTTGCCTGTTCCCTGCTGTATTAGCATTAAAGGTAAGTTTCCGTCATGTACAATGCGTTGGATATAGCTAAATATTTCATTCTTCAGAAATTGCTATTATGCACAAAGTTGACCTTTTGCTCTATTGGGAACTACCACCGCTCCTTAATCCCACAAAAAAGTAATATAAATGCCACCTGATCAAATAGAAAGTGTACTTAAGGGGATTCTGAAACAGTATCAGAATTCTTTTAGCAACAAAATCTACGTTGAAGAAAATGACGACCATGATCCACTCATGGATGTTTTTGGTATTACCCCTAGTCTTAAAAGAGAGAATCGCCAATATTGGGGTAGAGAACTAGGAATGTGTTGGCAGCGTCTTGTGACAGAGGTTTTTTGTGCCAATTGCCCAGATTATCAACCTGCGTTAAAGGTTGGCGATGATGAACCTTGTGATTGTATCGTTGGGACCGATGCCATTGATACAAAATACAGAATTGGTTCAGGTGATTCTGGAACCTTAAAAAAATTTAAGCAGTACGGAAAATTGCTACCTGAAAAAGGATTCAGACCCGTTTTACTGATTGTTCGAGAGGATAATCTTTCTGCCGCGATTACCGCGTGCAATGCGGGCGGCTGGAATGTCTTGCAAGGCGAAAAAAGTTTTGCGTATATTCGAGAAAAGAGCGGTTTCGATTTACTCCGGGCTTTTGACAAATTTACGAAGACACAGGAGTTTTACATTACACGATGAATACCAAAAAAAGATTACAACTTCTACAGGGCGATTGCAGAGATATTCTGGACTTGCTCGAAAATAACAGCGTTTCCTGCGTTATAACAGATCCACCTTATAACTATGAGTTTATTGGTAGAAATTGGGATCATGATGAAATAAAAAGACGGATGGAGCGAATACAAGACAGTTCTACTCTTGTTAAAAATATTCCCTATGGGAGCGGTTTAGCTGGGGGGGTTCGCAATGAGCGGTGGTATCAGCGCAATCGTGAAAATGTTGTGCAGTATATTGAATGGGCAAAAGATTGGTCAAAAGGACTGATGCGTGTCTGCAAAAATGGTGCGATTGTGGCTGTTTTTAGTAGCACAAGAACCCTAGCTCATGTGCAGATTGCCCTTGAGGACGCTGGATTTTATGCACGAGATGTTATTGTTTATAGACGGCACTCCGGCATTCCTAAAGGCTTAAATATTGAGAAGAAACTAGATAAACTTGGTGATTCAAATGCTCATAACTGGAAGGGATGGCACACTTGTCTAAGAAATGAATGGGAGGCTATCGTTATTGTGCAAAAACCTCTAATCAATAATTACATTCAAACCATACAAGAAACTGGATTAGGACCCTTTAATGCCATATTGTCCGATGGCTCTTTTCAGTCAAATATCTTGGAAGGTTTTTCCAAAGGCAGTGATGAAAAATTTGATGAACATTGCACCATCAAGCCTATATCTCTTATCAGACGACTTCTTGAGTTATTTCTCCCAAAAGGGAAGGATCATGTAGTGCTTGATCCCTTTGCGGGAACTGGGACTACTTTAGTTGCGGCTATTGAACTAGGTTATATCGCGATCGGCATTGAAATTGAGGAGATATATATTGATATCATTAAAAAACGTTTAGAGCAATCCTTAGACTAATCTATCAGTAGAGGTAGCCGATCGCGCCTTCCGTTCATTTAATAGGTGTATTAACCCCTAAAGTAGGTTGGGTTGAACTAACCTATTTGTCATCTGCAATATGCCAAAATTCAACCCAACCTACAAACTTAAGTAGGTTGGATTGAACGTTTTTCACCCCTCAATTATTCTTATACTTTCTGGGCTAAAACACGCTTCGCAATCGGTTCTGGTACTTCTTGTAAATGGTCAAATTGCCAATTAAAAAAACCTACCCCTAATGTTTGTGAGCGCAATTCTACAATTAAATCCTGCATCTCCGCGATCGGTAAATAAGCCGAAATGGTATCCCATCCTTGCCAATCAGACTTAGCATCATAGCCTAAAATTTGACCACGACGACCACTAATTAACTGTAATACCTTCGAGGTAAAATCATTAGGAGCATAAATTTCTACCGATGCAATCGGCTCTAATAAAACTGGCTCACCTTTCGGCATTCCCTCTTGCATCGCGAGACGTGCCGCGGACTTAAAAGCTTGTTCGGAACTATCCACTGAATGATAGGAACCATTGGTTAAAGTTACCGCGATATCAACAATAGGAAACCCTAATGGTCCCTGTTCTAAATACTCGCGAACTCCTATTTCTACCCCTGGGATATATTGTTTCGGTACGACACCTCCAACAATAGTTTGATTGAAATTAAATCCTTCTCCCCGTGCTACGGGTTTAATATCCAAATAAACATCGCCAAATTGTCCATGTCCGCCACTTTGATGTTTATAACGTCCATGAATAGCAGTCACGGGTTTACGGATGGTTTCTTTATAGCCAATTTTGGGTAAAGTTGTTACCATCGGTAAATTATATTTACGCCGTAAGCGATCTAACGCGACTTTTAAATGTATTTCCCCTTGCCCCCATAAAATGATTTCATGGGTATCCGTGTTTTGTTCCCAGTTTAATGACGGATCTTCTTCTATTAATTTGGCTAACGCGCCACTTAATTTCACTTCATCATTGCGTTTTTCGGGCGCGATCGCGAAGGCAAAAACCGGCGATAAAACTTCTGCTTTTGGTAATTCTGTTGTCCGCGCCGTGGCATTTTGGCTCAGGGTATCCCCTGTTTTCATTCCTTCTAAACGCCCTAACGCGACAATTTCACCCGCACTAGCTGAAGTTAAACTTTGAGTTTGTAGCCCCATCAAACGATAAATTCCACCGACACGAACACCATTTAAAGTCGCGCCATCATTGAGAGTTCCTTGCCATATTCGTACTAGAGAAAGTTTGCCGCCTTGGGGTGTATAATAGGTTTTCAAGACTTGAGCTAAAGGGGCCTCTTCTGAAAGAGTAATACCTCGACGTTCGGCCATGACATCGGAGCTCGGTGCTTCTCGTAATAAGGCATCTAAAAGAGGACGCGTCCCAAAGTCTTGTTCGGCAATACCAAAAAAGACGGGAACGATTAGATCCGCGCCTAATTCCATTTTCAAATCTTTCGTTATTTCCTCTTGATCGGGGTTAATTTCTTCCAAGAGTTCTTCTAATAGATGATCGTCAAAATTGGCTAATTCTTCTAACATTAGCTGACGCGCTTCATGCTCTTGCTCTTTTAATTCTTCTGGTAAGGGTACTTTGTCCGCGGGCGCTCCGGCATGATAATGATAGGCTTCTTCTGTGACTAAATCAATAAATCCTTGTAGATTTTCATCTTTGACGATGGGGTATTGATGGGGAATAATAGGACGACTAGAAACGCTTTTTAACGCGGTGAGGAGCGCGGTGAAATTAGTCGCGATCGCGTCACTAGAAGTGCGATCCATTTTATTGATAAAGACAAGATGGGGAATTTCCCAATCATCGAGGAATTTAAACAAAGGCGCGAGAGTGAGAATGCGATCGCGCACAGCTTCGCAAACAATAACCGCGGCATCAACGCCCATTAAAGCATTATCCGTTTCTTGGGCAAATTCAATGGAACCCGGGCAGTCTAAAAAGGTGAAACGCACCCCTTCATATTCTGTACCCGCGGTATTTACTTCCACACTCATTTGCCGATCGCGCGCTTCCGGGGAACTATCCCCCACCATGTTACCATCCTTCACAGTGCCCTTACGAGAAATCGCACCCGTTACTGATAACAAGCTTTCCAGTAATGTCGTTTTGCCACTCAGATAGGGCCCGACGATCGCCACATTCCGCGTCGCGCTATTCACTTTTTGGTTCATCTTTTTACCTCTGGGAGAAATGGAAAATTGAGACTGAAAATTGAAAAATAAAAGTTGGTTATCTCAATTTTCCATTTTTTATTTTCTATTGCCTTTCACAGTAGCGTATTTTCCTCGATAGTTGGTAAAAATGTATCTTGTCTTAATCTTATTAGGAAATCCCATTTAGCTTTACCATAGATTTGTCAAATGAAGTAAAAAAAATGTTATAGAGAAAAACGGGTGATTTTAGGCAATAAACCCCTACAATAAAACGGGACTTAGGTATAGGGTCTAAATTAGCCCACTCTCTGAGCGCGATAGCTGCGCTGATCCCGAAGGGCATCGTATCATAAATCGGGTTTCTCTGGTCAAACTTTGACAAAACATGACGAATTTTCGCCATAAATTCCCTGTTTATGAGTCAATTGCATAGGGATTTCCCCGCGTCAAAGTAGGGGCACGGCACTGCCGTGCCCCTACTCAAAATAAACTCTCAATCTCAAGAAAGAATAAATGTTTCAGCCTCGTATCTTAGTGATCACTTCCTGTACAGGAGAAAAGCGTTTTCATCCTGAACATCAATTAGTATTAGAAGACTTTAAAGATATCTCCCGACTCCAACAACGCGAAAAAGAATTAAGTGATTTTGTCTGTAGAGCAGGTGAAATGTACACCGGGTTACAACACTTAAGGGCAATGGAAGGTGTACAACAATTACGCGAAACCTTCGGACAAAAACAAGTCGATGTTCTCATTCTTTCTGCCGGATATGGTCTGATTTCGGAACATCAATTAATTGTCCCTTATCAAGTTACATTTAATACTATGAATGGCACTGAAGTTGATGAATGGGCGAGATTTCTCCAAATACGTGATCGCTTTGAAGACGCGATTAATAGTTATGATTTAATTTTCCTATTATTAGGGGATAATTACTTAAGATCCCTCAGTCTTCCCGTCGCCACTAAACCCGATCAAACATTTATATGTTTAGCCAGTAACAAAAGTCAGAGCTATATTAGAGGATTAGCAGCAAAAACCTTTATTTTAACCCTATCTAATGCCGAAGCAAAACATTATAAATATGGCTTAGTTGGATTAAAAGGCTTTTTATTAAAATTATTTGCTGAATCCCTAACTAGAGAACCCGAATTATTATCAAAAGTCTATGAAACACCAGAGTTATTTGATAAACTAATTAATAGTCAACCCCAACAATTAGAATTACCTCTAGGAATAGAAACCGTGAAGACAAAAAAAACTAAATCCACAAAAACTAAGCCAATCAAGGAAATAGAGTCCTTAGAAATAGACGATGAAGAATTAGGATTTAGTAAATTTTTACCAATTCCCGACTTACCACCCGCCCCCAATATTCATTTTGGCATGAAATATTTCATCCCTGAATGGGATGATCATGTCGATCCTGGTTATGACTTTATTAATGATGTGCTCACACCCGGAAGAGATACCTATAAAGATGAAGTTTATGCCCATGAAATATACCCTACTCCTAACTATGATGGGATGTTAGTATCTAAAGTCGTGGTTGATAGTAATAAAAAAAAGAAGGCACAAATTAATGAATTTGGAATACATAAATTTATCCGTTTTCCGGGTGAAGTTATGGGAGATTGTGGAGCCTTTGGATATATCAAAGAAGAAGTCCCGCCTTATACAACGGCAGAAATATTAGAATATTATGAGCAAGGATATTTTAATTATGGAGTGAGTATTGATCATTTAATTGTTGGTATCTTTGCCCAACCCGGAATCCGCGAAAAACGGTATGAGATCACCTTAAAAAATGCCGAAGATTTTATCAAAAAACATCGCGAGGGGGGATATAAATTTACACCTATTGGCTCTGCCCAAGGGTGGAGTCCAGAAACCTACGCGGAATCCGTAAAAGCAATTATTGAAATGGGTTATGATTATATCGCGTTAGGGGGAATTGCCAGAGCTCCTAATAAAGAAATTATTGAAATTTTAAAAGCTGTTCATCCCTATTTAAAATCTACCACTCGACTGCATCTTTTTGGGGTGGCGAGACTCAATGCAATTCCTGTATTTAGACATTTAGGAGTTACCAGTTTTGACAGTGCTAGTCCTCTGCGAAGAGCCTGGTTTGGATCAAGAGATAATTATCATACCATGAATGGAACCACCTACGCCGCGATTCGTATTCCTTCTGTTAATAGACATGGAGTAAGGACTAAACGAGTCGTGGAAGCGGGTATTACGGATTATCCCACATTAGCGAAGCTGGAAAAAGCTTCTTTAAAAACCCTAAGAGCCTTTGATAAAGGCGAGTCTTCTTTAGAAGAAACCCTGGAAATCTTATTAACTTATGATGAGTTTTTAGAATTACCTCGTGATGGTAAAGTTGATCCTCTTAATGTGATTAAGCGTAGAGCATTACATGATAAAATGTACCGGAAATTATTAGGAGAGCTACCTTGGAAAGATTGCGATTGTCCTATTTGTGAAAAATTAGGAGTTGATGTGATCATTTTTCGTGGTAATGATCGAAATCGTCGCCGTGGTTTTCATAATACTTATGTATTTTATCGAAAATTTCAAACTATTTTGAATAGTTTAAATTTGTAGGTTTTTGTAGGTTGGGTTGAGGCACGAAACCCAACGCTTTATTAAATTTTCATTCCTTATTTATAGATTTTTATGTAGGTTGGGTTGAGGCACGAAACCCAAGCACGAAACCTAAGAAATGTGTTGGGTTTCGCTTCCCTCAACCCAACTAGCAAAACCCAACGCATGAAGGAATGCCTTGATTGATAGATGAGAGTTCCCCTCAAGGGAGGATAAATAATTTTTAGGCTTGAGTTTCGACGCTTTTTTGTCGCTTTTTGCCAATACCGAACTTGGGGAATAATTGATATTTGATATACCAGCCAAAGCTGACAAATAAAATAATCACTAATGCACCTATTCCCACAGGACTTGGCAACCAAAACACCGCCTCTAAATGATTAATTTCTCCGGGTTTTAATTGCCAGATAAGTTCTTTTCCTTCTTGTAAAATTTCTAGTGGTAGAGCCTCTGCATCTTGAGAAAGATTTTTCGCACCCCAAGGGGTATTTAAGCTCAAGTGTAAGTCTAAGAGACTCCCTGGACTAATTAAGACATTATCATTGGGAGAGCGTACTGATAATTCCCGTAAGTCTACTTCTAAATTGACCCGATTTCTCAAGAAGAATACAAAGTTATTTTGCTTGACTTTTAGATTGGATTTCCACTGGGGTAAATCATTCTCTAATTGAATATCTCCCTTGGTTTTGTTGGCGGTGATGGGGTTGAAAAATTCATTGAATTTCTGTGACAGTTCCTTACCATTGTTAAAGGGAATAATTACCTTTATTTCTTCATTCGAGACTTTTTTTGTTCTCCCTTGTAGTCTTCTCGCACGACGATCAATCGTGTTTAAATATCCTTGGATTGTGCTATTACTAAAACGGGTAACTTGTTCTCCCAGTTTAATATTTTGCACGATTTCGCCATGAGTTTGACTTTCAAAATTGATCCTGATATCGGATTGAACACAACCGGTTAAAACAAGAATCGCGGAAATAACGATCGCGATGTTTTTGAGAAAGTTTTGCATAAAAATTAACCTTGTCTTGCTGCGACACCTAATTGTGCAAATAAAAGACTAGGAAGATAACAACTACCCCCTACCCATTCCGGTTGATTTCCTAAATCAACTAAATTTTTAAAGGCTTCAAAAATACTTCCGGCTACCATTGTATTCTTAACTCGGCCGACAATTTGACCTTTTTCTACCTTATAACCCAAATCTAAATTAACAGAAAATTCTCCTGCTAATTGATTAGATTGCCCCGCGCCTAATACCTGATCAATGATTAATCCTTCTTCCATATTCGCGATTAAATCTTCAGTGGAAGTGCTACCCGGAGCCAGACAAAGATTAACTAAACTGGGATTAGGGCGAGAAAGTCCTCCACGAAATCCATTTCCCGTTGATTCTACACCTCCACGGGTTGCCCAACGACGATCCCAATAAAATCCTTGAACAGTGCCTCGATCAATTAAGATTTTTTGATGGGTGGGTGTACCTTCATCGTCAAAGGGACAAGCTGATGGGCCCATTGTCGGATCTTCAAAAACCGTGACGCGTTCATCAAAGAGGGTTTCGCCTATTTTATCCGCGAGCGGTGATGATTTCTGCACTACTGTTTGGCCGGAGAGAATGGTACTAAAAAGACTTCCCAAGGTGCTTGCAGCCGATCGCGGTGTAAAAAGAACCGGATAAGAGCCACTGCTGATACTCGCGTTATTTTCTGCCCAACGATATTTTTGTAGTAAAGTCGCGAGAATGTGATCGCATTCTAAAGCACGATCACGGGCAACATCATAACTATAAATTTGTAAAAAATCCTCACCACGCACCAAATTACCACCAAGGGAACCACTAAGAATTTGACTAGATCGTTCAGCATAAACACCATCACTGGTGGCAATTTTTACACGACTTTTGCGACTATGAAAACTAACATCAACTAAGATATCAGAATTATACGCGTGTACCTGTTCAATCAGGTTTTTACCGATAGACACTAAGTCCTCTGTTGTAGGAGGAATATAGGAACTATCGGGGGTAATTAAGTGAAAATTACTAGCAAAATCACATTCGACGCGATCGCCAATTTCCGCAGTTTGAATCGCGGCATCAACAAGATCCTCTAATCTACTTAAGTCAGTAGCACTGGCAAATCCCTGTTTCCCTTCATAAACAATACGAAGGGCGACACCTTGTAAAGCCTTAGTTTGTAAAGACTTGAGGTGATTATTTTCAAATTCAATGGGGGTATCTTGACTAGAAAGATAGTAAACTTCCACCGCGGAAGCCCGCGAAGTGGCTAGTTTTAATAGGTTTTCTAAGGTAGAATCACTCACGATAATATTGTTTTTGGGTACTGGTATTCAGGTTTATTTTAGAGCAACAGAAGCAACAGAAGCAAAGAAACCGGGGGAAGCATTTCATTTTGGTAAATTAGTAGTGGGAGCGTCTCGCTCCCGATTAGCTGCCGCCTTCGCGAGACGCTCTGATGCTCCCCACAGCCTACACCCACTACAGTTTTTTTGCCTTCTTTGAGATTTACCCAAACCGGGTTTCTCACAGTTATCTGTTGTCTCCATCAAGAATATAGGTGAAAAAAAACGGTTTCCCGCCCTTGTCTGTTGTGCCTTGAGACAACTCATTTAGACAAAAAACATTAAGCCGATAATAGTTAAAGTGAGTCCGACTAAGGCTACCCAGAGAAAGGAGTTTTCTTTGGTATTAACCTGAGTGGAATCCACGGGTTTCAAGTCGAGCCATTCTTTTTTCTTTTCGGAACTATTAACAGTGGAATTAGCACTAACATTAAAGGCATTATTCTGATTTTGATCTAAGGTAGCTAAATCAGGAATTTGCACTAACCATTCGGGACGACTATTTAATTTGGGAGCTTCGAGGATATACAATAAACGCTTCGCTTGTTGGCGAGTTTCCCAACGAGGATGACGAGTAAGTTTTTTACAAAGCTCGATCGCGTCGTTATTTTGACCCGCGGCTTCATAAGCTGTTACTAACCACATAGAAATCTCACTGCCTAAACGAGAATTGCGATCTACTAAACCGCAGGCTATTTCTAATTGTCGCACTGATTGACCATATTGACCTGATTCAAAGGCAACACAACCCGCTTGATAGGCTTTTTCAATGATTTCTAATTTGTCTGTAGTCACACGTGATCGTCCCCACAATTAAAATTAAAATTCGTCCGGGTGTTGGCCGAATGAATTACCCTCTTCATTATCTCGTTTTGAGCCTAGTAAATCTAATTGATCAACCCGAATTACAGGGGAAGTACGATTTACACCTGTATTACGATCTTGCCACTGATCCAATTTCAAAGCACCTGTGACACCAATTTGAGTGCCTTTGCGAACATAGTTCGCCGCGACTTCTGCGGTTTTACCCCATAACTCCAAAGTAAACCAGTCTGGCTCATCACTATTGCGCGATCGACGTCTGACGGCAAGAGTTAATCGACATTTAACAGCACCAGACTCAAAATATTTAACATCGGGATCTCCCCCGACTCGACCAACTAAGGTGACAACATTAAGATTCATAAGTAATGTAGATTAGTGCATCTTTACTAGATTAACCTAATTTAACCTAATTTGCTAATTATCTGCAACTTTTGACAGTGAGTGAGACACTCCCACTACCCATCCCTGCCCAAAAGCATAAGTCCTAACCTAATTACTTATTACCTATTATGTATTACCTCTATAGTATATAATAGAATAACACTAATTTCAGTAAAATTATCCGTGGAGTTCAAATTTTAACCAATTATCAATATCTCTCTTTTCTTTTCTTTGTGCCTTGGTGGTGAGAAAAAGAAGTGAAAGAAAATTAACCACAAAGGCACAGATGACACAAAGTAGGTAATTTTACCTCACTTTGAGGTGAAGGAATAAAGAGAAGAAAAAAAACGTGACGTTAATCTTATCTCTCTTTTCTTTCTTTTGTGCCTTTATGGTTAGAAAAAATGGTCTTAATTTTTGCGCCAAATCGTGGTTCCATCTTTTTGATCGATGAGGGTAATACCCTGAGATTTTAACAGATCACGCACGCGATCGCTTTCGGCAAAATTCTTCGCGTTACGCGCCGCTTTTCGTTGGGCAATTAACTCCTCAATTTCCCCATCACTTAATCCCTCTTTCACTTCTTCTGTCTCGACTTCGGGGGTAAATTTTAACCCTAATACACTCGCTAAGTTAACTAGGGTTAACCATTTCTGATTTAAGACTTCCCTAGGAGTTTCGATTTTACCTCCATGCTCTACAATATTCTTTTCTCGTCGTAATTCCTTGGCTAATTCAAATAATACTCCCAGCGCGATCGCGGTGTTAAAATCATTATCCATCGCGTCAGTAAATTGTTGTATCGCGTCACTCTCTAAGAGACTGATATCCTCAATTCGCTCAAGTTGCCAACCCCATTGATTACCATATTGATAACCGAAAGATAAACCTTCTTTTAAAGTAGTCCAACCATTTCTTGCAGACGCGATCGCGTCATCAGTAAAATCAATGGGTTTACGATATTGTGCCATTAAGACAAATAAGCGTAAAGCCATCGGTTCAAGCCATTCTAATAACTCTCGAATCGTGGTAAAATTGCCTAAAGACTTAGACATCTTTTCCGCATTAACAGTAACAAAACCATTGTGCATCCAATACTTCGCTAAAGATTGCCCCGTTACCGCTTCCGACTGTGCAATTTCATTCTCATGGTGAGGGAAAATCAAATCAGCACCACCGCAATGAATATCAATCGTTTCTCCTAAACATTGACGCACCATTGCCGAACATTCAATATGCCATCCGGGGCGGCCATTTCCCCAAGGAGACTCCCAAAAAGGTTCACCCTCTTTTGCACCTTTCCACAGGGCAAAATCAAAGGGATCTTGTTTTTTTTGTTCATCAGAATCATCAGTTAAACGACCACTTGCACCCGCGTCCATATCATCAAATTTTCTCCCCGATAACTTGCCATAATCAGCAAATTTTCTCACCGTATAATAAACATCACCGCCCGCGGGATAGGCATAACCTTTTTGTTCTAATTCGTGAATTAAACGTGTAATTCCATTAAGAGTATGAGTGGCACGGGGATACTCATCAGCCCTCATTATATTAAGGCGATCCATATCGACAAAATATTCCTTAATAAAGCGTTCAGACACCTCTTGCATTGAAGAGTTTTGTTCTCTGGCACGATTGAGAATTTTATCATCAATATCGGTAAAATTCTGTACATAACGCACCTGATAACCACGCGAAATTAAATAACGACGCACCGTATCCCAAACAATATAAGAACGAGCATGACCTAAATGACAATAATCATACACTGTAACGCCACAGCAATACATTCTGACTTTCCCTGATTCTACTGGTTCAAAATTTTCTTCCCGACGTGTTAAACTATTGTAAAGTTTTAGGGACATAAGCCTGTTCTCTCAAAATCTATTATTTCTAAAACATTATAAGCATAAAATTGCTTAAATGGCAAGACAAAATATTTCCGACTTAATTGATCAGTCTGGTTTAATACTGTTTTTTTGTTCCTATATAAACAAATTGTACACTCAAAATAGCCGCCTTAACAAACAGAATTTTATGTTATTATTGACTTAATTAATCAATTCCCAAAAAATTACGGAAAATTTTATGAGATTAATCGTAGAAGGATGGCGTTTTTTATGTCATTCATATTCAGTTATTAATCAGTTTCAGTTACGAGAAATGATTAAACATCCCAATTTAGAGGTTTTTCATCGAGATATGCCTTATAAAAATCCCGATTGGTGTACAGATATTAATTTACTTGATCCCGCGATACAATCTTTATATAATATTCCTTTAGCACCGCCAGATTTAGAAGCAGATGTGACTTTTAAAATCTATTGTCCTTGGAATTTTAACAAGTCTATTAGTCCTCAAACATGGGTATTTGCGGTGACAGAATGGGGGAAAGTAAGCCGGGTTGTTTTAAATGGTATGAAAGTGGAAAAATTTACCGATGCTCCCGTCAATTCAGAATCCATGATTATTACGGCTTCTCAATGGTCGAAAAACGGTTTTATTCGCAGTGGTGTTGCGGAAAATCGCATTAAAATTGTCCCTCATGCTTTCGATCCAACTCTCTATTATCCTTTATCTGATACTCAAAGAAAGTCCTTAAGAAAAGAGTTAGGATGGGATGATTATTTTATCTTTCTTAATATTGGTGGATGTAATTCACGAAAAGGCATTCGTGTCTTGTTAAAGGCTTTTGCCACGATCGCGTCTCGCCATCCCCAAGCGCGATTATGTTTAAAAGGTTCAGAATTGCTTTATCTATCCCAGAAAGAAATTTTAGAAGCCAGTAAAATTGTCTTAAATGAAGCAGAACAAAATCTGGTGATGTCGCGTATTATTTATCTTGGTGAACACCTATCTTATGCTAAAATAGCTGAACTATATCAAGGAGCTGATACTTATGTTTCCCCTTATTTAGCAGAAGGATTTAATCTAACAGTTTTAGAAGCCGCGGCTTGTGGTTTACCGATTATTTGTACAGCAGGAGGTCCGACAGATGATTTTACTCATCCCGATTTTGCTTTAAGAATTTCTAGCAAATTTCGACCGACTATTATTTACTCAGAAACTATGTTTATGTTGCATCCCTCTGGGGAACACTTAGTGAGTTTAATGGAAATGGTAATGGAAAATCATATCTGGCGCGATCGCGCTCGTAAAATCGCACCCAATTATGTGTTACAACGCTTTACCTGGAAACATATTGTCGAGCAATTGTTTCAAGTTTTTTCTTCAGGTACAATTAAGAATCCATCTCCATCAAACTTTGAATTTTTCTAAGTGGAGAAAGAAACGGGGTTTCTGAATATCTCACAAAAACCTGTAAACTCTTATCTCAAAAAAAGATGCGAATTATCGTCGAAGGATGGCGTTTTTTATTTCATTCTTATTCCGTGATTAATCAATTTATCCTCATGGAAATGAGCAAACGTCCCCACTTGCACATTTTCCATAAAGATATGCCCTTTCTTGATAAAAAGTGGGAAACTCATATCAGTTTAACCGATCCCAAAACTCAAATATTACGACAAATATCCTCGCCTTCTCCTCAAGAAGAAGTTGATGCCGTTTTTCGCATTTATTGTCCTTGGAATTTTCACGGCTCACCTCATGGTAAAACTTGGGTTTTTGCCTTGACAGAATGGGGAGTTATAGATAATAATGTCTTAGGTGGTATCGGAGTTTCTCATATCGGAGAAACTCCAGTTAATTCAGAAGTAATGGTGATTACTTCATCGAATTGGTCCAAACAAGGATTAATTCATAGTGGCATCAAACGCGATCGGATTTCTGTTATTCCTTTAGGTTTCGATCCCAGTCTTTATTATCCCTTACCTGATGCGGAAAGAAAAGCCTTAAGACGTGCTTTAGGATGGGAAGACTCTTTTGTATTTTTAAACTTAGGAGGATGTAATGCTCGCAAAGGAATTAGAGTCTTATTAAAAGCCTTTGCCTGCATAGCAGAACAACATCCCCAGGTAAAACTGGTATTAAAAGGCTCAGATGTTTTGTATGGTTCCCAAGCAGAAATTGAAGATGCCTGTAAAATGCTTTTAAGTGACTATGGACGTGCCCAATTATTACCAAAAATATCCTATACAGGATCTCAATTATCTTATCAACAGATCGCTCAATTATATCAAGGCGCGGATGTTTATGTTTCTCCCTATTTAGCCGAAGGATTTAATTTACCAGTGTTAGAAGCAGCCGCCTGTGGTTTACCCGTAATTTG
Organism: Microcoleaceae cyanobacterium bin_387; assembly: GCA_037440985.1. Classification (GTDB taxonomy): domain Bacteria; phylum Cyanobacteriota; class Cyanobacteriia; order Cyanobacteriales; family Microcoleaceae; genus JBEDKD01. Next base: position 51,312 of record JBBITB010000009.1, on the reverse strand, counting down.
CACAGAAAATGGACCGACGGATGACTTTACCCATCCCGATTTTGCTTTCCGAATTTCCAGTCAACTGACATCAAAAATAATTCAGGGAGAAACTCTCTTTCTTCTGGAGCCAAATTGGGAACATTTAGTGAGTTTAATGGAAAACGCGATCGCGCAACCCGCGTTGATATCCCAAGCCCGTCTTCGGGGACCGGAATATGTTAATCAACGCTTTACCTGGAAACATATCGTCGATCAAATCTTAGAAACTATGACAGCATCACCAACCCGCACCATAATAAGAAAACCTAGCTTTGAACCCATTATACTTTGAGACTCCCACCCCTTAAGGAGTGCAGGACTGTTTCATATAAATATCCAATTTTGGCTCTTCATATTTCCAACGCCTCTCCCAGCAAAACAAGAGTTTTTCATAATTCATGCTTTGTTAGCCAAAAATATCCTTAGAGCCCTTGAAAAAATTTACAATGAAACAGCCCTGATTATCCGGGGGCAATCTGGTATTTTATCCCTCATGATAACCCCTCCCTACAGACGATTTGTAAAACCTAATTACATTAGTATGCAGGACTACCCCCTTATGGATACCGGTGTTGACAAAAATAGAGAAATAGGACTAACTAGAATAGTTTTAATAAAGCATATTCAAGAGCTACCATGCCCCAGAAGACAACAACTCAAGCCGCAAATCAGGCATTTATCCCCACAATGAGGGAATTGGTTAGGGCCTATCAAGCCTTTTCTGCTTACTCAGAAGCCCATATCCGAGAATTTGATTTAACACCAGCCCAGTTTGATGTGATTGCTACCTTGGGAAACACCAATGGCATGAGTATGGGAGAAATTGGTCACAACACCTTAATTACCAAGGGAACTTTGACCGGAGTGATCGATCGCCTCATCCAAAAACAATTGGTTTACCGGGAAATTCCCCCTGATAACCGCCGCAGCGTGATTGTACAATTAACTCCCCAGGGACAGCAGGTCTTTGAGCAAGTCTTTCCCGCCCATATTGCCCATCTTAAAGAGCGGTTTGAGACCCTCGAACCATCGGAGCTAGAATTGCTCAAAGTCTTATTGAGTCGCTTAAAACAAGCCTTCTAAAATTTATTTTTTGTGTTATAGTTCTAACTAGAACTGTTCTAGCCAATAGAAACTATGAAAATGACAATCAACGATCCCATTCCCCCTGAAGAACCGATAAATAGGCAACCTACCATTTTTCTATCTCATGGAGCGCCAGATTTAGCCATTCGAGAGGGAGCTGTCACCCACTTCCTACGGTCTCTGCATCAACAAATTCCCAAACCAAAAGCCATTCTAGTGATATCAGCCCACTGGCTTACCGATTCACCAATGGTGAGTGCAGCCCAGCACCCCAGAACAATCTATGACTTTTCCGGGTTTCCCGAAGAACTTTATCACCTAAACTATCCAGCACCCGGAGCCCCTGAACTAGCCGATCGCGTAGTTAGCTTGCTGGCTCAGGCGAACATTCCTTGTGATAGTCATCCTTCCAGAGGATTCGATCATGGAACTTGGACACCATTGATTCTCGCCTATCCATCAGCCGATATCCCTGTTACCCAGCTATCCATTCAATACTACCGTGATCCCCGATATCATTGGCGCTTAGGACAGGCACTAGAACCCTTACGAAATGAAGGAATACTCATCATCGGCAGTGGTGGCATCACCCATAATCTTTATGCCTTTGATCAAAATTACGATGCCCCATCACCATATTGGGTACAAGAGTTTGATCAATGGCTGGCAAAGACAATTGAGCAAGGGAACTGGGAAGCTCTCATTCAGTATCGGCAACTTGCCCCCTATGCCCCCGAAAACCATCCCACAGAAGAGCATTTACTGCCTTTGTTTGTCGCCTTAGGTGCGGTGGGGGCAACTGCTAGAGGAATACAACTTCATCATAGCTACACTTATGGTGCTTTCAGTATGGCTAGTTATGCTTTTAAGTAATTGTGAATACTCGAAAAATAGAATCTAAAAACAATGTCATTATGAGCAATATAATCCCACTTGATCACCAAAAAACTAGGCTTTTTCTTGGAATTAAAGCAAACAGAACGTCTCTGGAATATTCCTGTTTTAGCTTCTTGATGTGTTGGTATTCCTTTATTAACAGAATGTTATTTTAATCAACTCAATTACGGGATCTTAGCATCCCCAGGTGGGTTGGTCATGCTCTATTTACCTTCCACTTCAGTTACTCACCGAATGATTACCTGAATCACTTGTGCTTGTGGGTTAATGGTTTCCTTTACCATTGGCATCTGTTTCAGTTTCAAGGCTTTTCTAGCTTCGCTGATTTTGGGTTTATTTTCAATGGGCATACATTGGGTAACAAATTATTTTGAATTGAAGTCCCCTGGAAGTTATGTTTGGTTCCATTGCCTTTTGTATGCCGTTTAATTTAATAATGACGATTCCTACTCCTGTCGACTTAATTGCCATCAGTACGATGTTCCCCTGTGTATTAGCCTTTTCTACAGCCTATTTATTTATATTTTTAGCATCAGTGGAGCAACTATTGAACGCACAAATTAGCCTTCCTGACTACCTTTTATTTAATCATATAACTACATTGCGAAAAAGAGAAAAACGTACAAAAAATTAGGAATCAAAAAACAAGAAAAAAGTACGCGTCATCACTTGTTTACCACTATCCAATTTCGCTTCTAGTACCAACATGGATTTTTGTTTAGACAGTTGCTCAAATTATAGACCAAGTTTGCTACAATTACAATTGACTCTAAGTGCCGGCGATTGAGCAGCCCATTCATCCAGACCCGCTCAGGGGTCCGCTTAGAGGGAGCATTCTGTCAGGAAGGAAGAAGCAAGAAGGAAGAAGGATATACTCATAGGGGTTTCCCCTTCCTGTGATCTTCTCCCTCCAGGTAAGCTGAGGATAAAAAATGGATGTCAGGCATTCATTTTTTCATTGTACGCACTTGAGAAATACCATTGCTCCTGCCTCATGGCTCCGAGAGCATCCCAAAAAAGCAAAAAAAACTGTAGTGGCTGCCCTCATGTCCCTAGGGATCTAAGAGGGAGCCTAGGGAGCCACTGCACTACCCCTTTACCAAAATGGGATGCTCCCCATTCATCCGGCCTAATTGATCTTTAGATGAACCCCAGTGTTTATGCAAATAACAACAACTCAAAGTGAAACTCCATCCATCATGGATGCACCTAAACATGGTTTACCTGTTACCATTATTACAGGATTTTTGGGGAGTGGAAAGACTACCCTTCTTAACCATATTCTCTCTAATCAAGAAGGTGTCAAAACAGCAGTTTTGGTAAATGAATTTGGCGAAATTGGCATTGATAATGAATTGATTATTACCACCGATGATAACATGGTGGAATTAAGTAACGGCTGTATTTGTTGTACCATTAATGAAGATTTAGTAAATGCGGTTTATCGGGTTTTAGAACGTCAAGAAAAACTCGATTATCTGGTAGTTGAAACTACTGGATTAGCAGATCCTTTACCCGTCGCGTTGACATTTTTAGGCACGGAATTAAGAGATTTAACTCGTCTTGATTCTATTGTCACAGTTGTGGACGCGTCGAATTATAGTCTCGATTTATTTAACAGTCAAGCTGCATTCAGTCAAATTGTTTATGGCGATATGATTTTGCTGAATAAAGTTGATTTAATTGATGAAGCTGATGTCGATTTAGTAGAAGTAAAAATTCGAGATGTGAAACCCGATGCTCGCATTTTACGAACCACTAAAGCACAAGTTTCTCTTCCTTTAATTTTAAGTGTCGGATTATTTGAGTCCGATAAATATTTTGAGGAAGAAGCCAAAGACGACCATGATCACCATGAACACGATGGTCATGATCATTCCCTATGTGATCATGACCATAATCATTGTGTCCATGATGATCACGATCATCACGGACATGATCATCACGGACATGATCATCACGGACATGATCATCACCATCATTCTAATCATTTGGAAGAAGATGGTTTTACCTCCCTTTCCTTCCAAAGTGAGAAACCTTTTTCCCTACGGAAGTTTCAATATTTCTTGGATAATCAATTACCCAGTAATGTCTTTCGTGCTAAGGGGATTTTATGGTTTGATGAAAGTCCAAAATGTCATATTTTCCACTTAAGCGGTAAACGCTTTTCTATTGATGATGATGAGTGGAAAAGCGATCGCAAAAATAAACTTGTCTTGATTGGTCAATATTTAGACCATGATCAATTACGCTCCCAATTAGAAAATTGTCTGTGTCTCCCTTCCACCAATCGCGGCAAAGGCTTTGGTAAATAGGGAATAGGGAATAGGAAATAGGAAATGACATCTTTTCTCTGTATCCTTCATCCCTTCCCAGTCCTCCGGGGCTGTTTCATTCTGAAAAATTGTGTCACCTCTCCCCCAACCCCTCTCCTAGGAGGAGATGGGGGAAGAATTCTTGTTGTAATTTTAAATAAAAGATATTATTCAGCGCAGTAAGCACAGATAACTTGATCTCTGGATCTTAAAGATGTGCAGGGAGGAGCATAGATTCTGGCTGGCTTTAAGGCACTTAAATCCTGTTTAATATCCTTCTGTTTAGGAGAATATTTCGGGAGCAAAATAACTTTATGAGATTTCTTTAATATTTTATTCTTTCTTCTTGTTTTTTTTCTTGATAACGATTTTTTTTCTTGGGAGTTATTATTATTTCTTTAAGATCATAAAATATGGTACTGAGTCTAACCCCAAACTTGTTGGCTCTATGGATTAATCGGGCGGGTATCTCTATTCTCTTTTACATCTGTTTCTAACGCGTTCTCATCTAGTTTTCTCTTAGTTTTTTTTACCTTTCTGGTTGAATCTTTGTCCGAATGATAAAAACTAACCTAAAAGAAACTTTTTTTCTCTGGGGAATCTTACTTACTAATTAGAAAAAATAACCCAAAAACAAGGTTTTGTGTAACTCCGATTAATTAGTAAGTTTGGTGAACTTTTACTTAATTGATTCGTCTATGTATCTAACAGTGAAAAAAACGCGTCGATCGCGTCTAGTCCGCAGGAGCATCTCAAAGAATCAAAAAAAACTGTAGTGGCCGCGTCTCACTCCGACTACCAATTTACCACAATGAGATGCTCCCTAGTCAGCAACAGGAAAACCACAGAAAAACCGAAGGCAACTTTGCTCAGAAAAAACAGCTTTCGGGGGGCGATCTATTGGCGCAAATGACATTTTTTTAATCAACCCTGTTTCGTCCTAAATTTTATCAATTAATAATTTATCAAAAGAGAAGAAGCAGGGATTATCCTTGTTAATGTGAGGTATAAATATGAGTTTTTTAATTTTCGATGAGGCTTTTTATCTCAATTCAAATCCCGATGTAAAACAAGCCGTTCCAGCCGGGATCATCAAATCAGGACTCGATCACTTTATCCAATATGGATTAAAAGAAAAACGAGTGAATGTTTCTCCTTTTTATAATGAGGAATTTTACTTGCAAACTAACCCCGCGGTCGCGCAAGCCGTCAAAGATGGTAATTTTGCTTCTGGCTTAGATCATTTTATTCAATTTGGAGAAACCGAAGCGCGATCGCCCTCTTCTCTCTTTGATGAACAGAAATATCTGCAACGATATCCCGATATTGCAGCCGCAGTCAAATCTGGCAGTTTGAGTTCAGGATTAGCACATTTTCTCCAGTTTGGACAAACAGAAGCTCGTCATGGAACCCCCTTTGTCGAAAGCATTTATCGTGGTGCTTATCCTGATGTTGATCAAGCCGTCAAAGCAGGAGTTTTAAAATCAGGACTTGAACATTATCTTTTATATGGACAATACGAAAACCGAACCGCGGTTTTTCAAGGAGACAGTGGCATTAATGATACCATTACTGGTTTTGGCAAAGATGCTCACATATATGGAGTCAGTGTCAGTTCATTTCCTTATTATTTAGGGACTGATCAGCAGATTAATCAAAGTTATTGGCAAGTAGGAAATTCTCAGCCTAATGAAGTTGATGTCTTAATTGGGAGTCCAGAAAAAGATACCTTTTCTCTCAGTGATGTTTTTGATCGCAAAATGCCCTATTATGGTCGAAGTCTCTATGCTCAAAGTGGAGATAATGATTACGCGTTAATTCAAAACTTTGAAGTCGGCAAAGATCAATTAGTTTTAGTGGGAAATATTAACAATTATCAATTTGTGCCTACTAATGGTAATTTGCAGGTTTACATAGTCAATAATTACATGAATACCCCTGTAAATCCACCAGAGTTAATCACGATTTTGTCTGGTGTTAATTCCGCCGATAGTATCACGAATAGTTTGGCATTTAGTGTTCGTACCTTAGTGACGTACTAAAGTAAGTTGGGTTGAATCTCTCCACGATTTCTCATCGGAGATATGGCAAAATTCAACCCAACCTACATTCCACTCCCGCATCACCTCGCCTACAGTGAATTTTATTGTGGTTGGGTGTGACTGGGAATGAGAATTAACGCCCAATAGGGAACATCTACCGGATCGACTTCGGTAATAGGAATAATTTGTTGATGGGGTTGGGTTACTCGTTCAATGTAAAGGGCACGATTCAAAAGTCCTAAATCCTCAAGAATCTTGCGAACTTTGGCGAAGTGTCTGCCTAATTTAATAATGACAATAGCATCGGCAACGGCAACACGATCGCGTAATGTTGTTTCCTCTAATGTGGCAGGTATAATGCTCAATACATCATTACGGTAAGTGAGTGCTACACCCATGATCGCGGCACTAGCCATTGTGGAAGAGATGCCGGGAACAATTTCAGTGTGAAACTGCCCTGAGAGCCGATTAAAGAGGTACATAAATGTCCCATAGAGCGTCGGTTCGCCTTCGCACAGCACCGCGACATCTTGCCCTGCCTTTAGGTGTTGGGCAATCTTTTCCGCGGCAATATCGTAATAGGGTTGGGACGATCGCGCCACACTAAAGGGCAAGGGCATGGGAATCTCAATCTGATCGGGACGAATAAAATCCGCGACGATCGCGCGTGCCAAAACCTTGCCATTTTCCAACGTCTGTGGATAGGCAATAACGGGAACTGATGTCAAAATCCGGTATGCTTTCAATGTCAGCAATTCAGGATCACCAGGGCCAATTCCTAACCCATAAAGTCGTCCTGATTCAGTCATAATTCGCTCTCCTTTGCTAAGGCATTCACTCCAGCAGCCGCGATCGCGCTTCCACCCCTACGCCCGTGCAGTGTGATAAACGGTACACCACGACTATTTACCGCGAGTTGTGCTTTCGATTCCGCCGCACCGACAAACCCAACGGGAAAGCCGAGAATCAATGCCGGTTTGCACACACCGCGATCGAGCATTTCTAGTAAGTGAAAAAGAGCCGTTGGTGCATTACCAATCGCGACGACAGCCCCATCTAAATAAGGTAGCCATAACTCCAGAGCCGCGGCAGATCGCGTATTATTAATTTGCCGCGCCATTTCTGGTACTTCTGCACGATTGAGGGTACAAATAATTTCATTATTTCTGGGCAATCGTGTCTTGGTAATACCATTAGCAACCATTTGAGAATCACAGAGAATGGACGCGCCCCTAGAAAGAGCATTTCGTCCGGCTTCTACAGCATCCGGTGAGGCTTGTAAATCCTGTACAATATCAGTCATGCCACAGGCATGAATCAGTCGCACCACGACATGAGCTAAATCATCGGATAAATTTCCTAAGTTAGTTTCGGCGCGAATAATCGCAAAAGATTTGCGGTAAATATCATCGCCATTACGAATATAGTCAATCATTCTCACCTCAAATCTCAAATAGCATGACAAAGTACCGCGGCTTATGGTTAATGGTTAATCCTATCAGGAAAATTAGCTTTTTCTAACTTCTGCAAAGCCAAATTAATTAAAGCTTTGCTAGAGGTTTCTTTTCCGGTGAGTTTGATCTGCATGATTGAGGGTTGAGAAAGTAGGTTGGGTTGAGCTACGTTTGGGAGAAAGGCGCAAAGTGCGAAGGAGCCTGGGCTGCGCGTCGCGCAAAACCCAACATATAGGAGTTGTTGGATTATGGAGCTATAGATTTAAAGTGAAAAAGCTTGAAAACACTGTTTTTTGTATACTGGATCTTTGTGAGAACCGCAATAGCATTGTCATCAACTTTTGGAAAAAAAATTTTCAATCCTTGCGGAAAATAATCCCACGGCAATAGCGAATTGAGATAATAAAAATAAGGATGCGATTAACCATTTTGAATGATTTAGTGATAGGGAAAAAGGATACTTTAATAAATTAAAATAAAAGGAAAAATTTTGGAATTTTTTACGGTGGCGTTTGGCGGTAATTGTCTGAAAATAAAAGTTTCCCCGTCCATAATTAAATTGTTGTTTCCAAAATTTTTTTAAGCTTAATTCATGGGCATGATAAACTTTTACATCCCTTGCATAAATCATTTTATAACCCAAATGTAACCAGCGATCACAAAATTCTCGATCTTCTCCTGCGGCTAAGGAAAAAGAGGTATCAAACCCCCCGATTTTGATAAATAACTCTTTGGCAAGCGCAAAGTTATTGGAGGTAAAAAAACGAGATTCTTCAGGATTAGAATTATAATAGCTGTAAAGGTAATTAATAATTTCTTGACTGGCTGTTGTATAAATATTATCCGGTAAAGCATTAATTGTCGCGCCACCTATTAAACAATCCGGTTGTTTATTAAATTGTAATTCTAATTGTTTTAACCAATCAGAGGTGGGAGTGCAATCATCATCAGTAAAGGCTAAAAATTTCCCTTTTGCTGTTAATGCACCGGTATTTCTTGCTGTCGCTGGACCGGAGTTTTTTTGTCTAATTAGAATAATATTTATTTGATTTTGGTAGGGCTTAATAATTTTGTCTAATAGTATTTTACTACCATCATCAACCAGAATAATTTCCATCCGATCACGTCTATAGTCTAATTTCAGCAAAGAGTCCAGACATTCTTGCACGCGATCAGGACGATTATAAGTAGGAATAATAACGGAAAAAAACAAACTTTCATTATTCATAGAAAATCCCAAAATTAATGAAATTAACGAAGGAGAAGGAATACTTATAGAAAAATAAAAAATCAATATTCCAGATAAAAAGTTTTGAGACTTTTCGCTTGAGGCAAAGCTTGGGAACGAGTTTTTAACTTATCTGGCTCTGCATTATTTACGCCGCGAAAATCTTGCACTTTTTTCTCCGTATCTGCAATAGTGTTTTCCACAACGTTTAATCGTTGTTTTAATTGTTTTTCCCGTTGCTCAATCAAACGTAATTCCGCCTGGATTCGCTGTTTTTCCATGACTAATTTATAAATATCTAATTGTAAAGATGCCTCCGACTGAGGGCGTGGCATAGTGCTAATTTTAGGACGAATAGGGCCCCGTGACGGTAAGTGATTCATAAATAAGTTTACTCAGTCTATAATAAGTGTCTTTTTTCATCATAGCACATTTTCCCTGTTATAGAGCAGTATTTTATCGCGGAGTTTAATTAGCTGATAGTTGGTTTTCGGAGGGACTGCCCGCCGGAAAACTCATTGGCGAGATTTAATCACTTTTTTCCTCTGATCAATTTGTTCTTTTCTTTTAACTATGTGTGTTCTAATTTTCGATAAATTGTAATGATTGTCCTCCAATAAGTTTCGGTAATATTCTAGGTTTTCTGGTGTGGCTTCTTTCCCGACAATTTCTCGAAACATATTTTTGATTAAAGTTTGGGTTTCATCACTTCGAGATAATTCTAATCGTACCGTTTCATAGGATTTTTTTTGTTTAATTGTCAAGTTGATATAATAGGCTAATTCTGATTGTGTGGGGCTACGTCCTAATATTTCTGTAAAAATCTCTGTAATATTCATTTTTGCTCTTTCTGGTGTTCGGAGAACATCTATGCAGAAAAAACCAAAGTATGTCATAGAACAAATTCTATCCCTTGGTGTTTCCTCTGTACAACTGACGATCGCGCTCAGACATATTATCGTAAAAATTACCCGATAAAGTAAGTTTTGCATCGTTTTTTTCTATGCTTAAATTGATAAACTAATTCGGGAACCTTGAGGGGTTTTTATCACTTCAATTCGGGCTTGAAATGCCTCTTTTAAATGTGGAATATGAGTCACTGTTAAAATACAGGCGAAGTCGGACGCGATCGCGTTAATGGCAGAAATTAATCGATCACAACCTTCGGAGTCTTGAGTCCCGAAACCTTCATCAATTACTAATAATTGTAAAGCTGTACCCGCCCGTTGCGCTAATAACTTGGCTAAAGCAAGACGAATAGCAAAACTAATACGGAAGGCTTCACCACCGGAATAAGTTTCATAGGAGCGAGTCCCCCGGGCATCGGCAATTAAAATATCTAAAGTGTCGATAAATTTTGGTTCTTTTTTACTAAATTTCGTCGCTTTTGTCGCCCTTTGCGTAATAAATTGAACGTGCAATTGATTGGCACTTAACCGGGATAAAATTTGATTAGTTTCGGCTTCTAATTGGGGTAAAATATTTTCAATCATTAAGGCTTGAATGCCATTTTTCCCAAAAGCCTGCGCTAATTCTTGATAGACTCGATATTGACGTTTTGCCGCGGTAATATGTTCTTTTTGCGCTTCTTGTTGACTTTCTAAACTCTCTAAATGTTGTTGTTGTTGTTGCAATCGCCCTAAACTTCCTAACTGTTGATCTAAACTTTGTCGCCGTTGTTGTATATTTTTTTCTAAGGTGATAATGGCATTATTCGGATCGGGGGTTTCTTCTAATTGCTCTTGAAGAGAAGATAATTGCGACTTGATATTTTCTAAATCCTGCGCTCTCACTTCCATTAAACTCATTAATTGATGAATCCGGCTATCTAATTGGGGAAATAATTGTTGTGCTTGACGCAATTCTTGAACCCGTGATAACCAAAATTGATTATCACGCATTTCTCGACGTAATGCACTATGTTCCTCTAAACTATAGCCAATTTCTGTAATATAATTTTCTATCTCTTGAATCTGTATCTGTAACTCAGAATTGGTTTGTTCCTGCTCTAATTCCTGTTGATAATTAACTAAATTTACTTGTAATTCGGGGCGACGTTGGTTCAATTTTTGTAACTTATTTTGAGCCTCTTTAATTTGACCTAATTTGACTTCCACCCAACGCCATCTTTTTTCCTCATTGCGAGCCAGCGCATGATTTTCTTGATTATAGTTTAGATTTTTGATCTCAGCATCAAGTTGCTTTAATTCTGTATATAATTCTCGGGCATAGTCTCCCGTGCTTAGGGAATTTTCCAGACTATTTGCTTCGGCTAATAATTCTTGAAGATGGTTAAGATCATTATCAATTGTTTGTAATTGTGATTGCATAATTCCCCGTTTTTCTCGTAATTCTTGATAATGTACTAATTCCTCTTCTATTACGCGATATTCATTTCGCAAAACTTGTATTTCTCGTTCCGATAATGTTAATTGTTCCCGCACTACCCATAATTGATCCCATAATTCCTGTTGTTGTGTCTGTTGTTTCTTAATCACTAATTGCAAATGATGTTCATCTAAGGCGCGATCGCATAATGGACAAAGGGGAAGAGTGATAATTTCTGATTCTAAATTCTCATTTTGAGAGGGAACTCCTAATAATTTAAGTTTTTGTTCTAATTCTGCTAAACGTGCTTCATAGTCTCGTTTATTGGCATTTAAACGCTCTAAAAATTGATGTCTTTCTTGTCCTTTTTCTCTTACCCGTTGTTGATAGACTCGTTTTTTCTCTAATTCGGTAATTTGATGGGATATTTCTCCTAATTCTTTTTCTAATTGAGGTTTACGTTTTTCTTGAGTTAAACGCATTTTTTTCGTAGATAAATTAAGTTCCTCTAATCGTGCGGCTAAACGTGCCTGAGCTCGTTCTATTTGTACTTCCACCTGTTGACGACGTTGCACTAGAGGGGCGACTTTTACCTGTAATTCTTCTAGTTGATTCAGACGCGATCGCGCTGTTTGTAGTTGTTGAAAACCGGCTTCAACATCGGGTAATTGTTTCAGAATATCTTGAGTTTCTTTTTCCTGTTGCTCTAACGCGTCTAATTGGGCTTGTACCTGTTGAATTTTTCCCTGTAATTGACTAATTTTTTGTCGCTGTAATTCTTGTAATTGTTGACGTTTTCCTTGGGCTTCTTGATTTTGTTTAAATTTAATAGAAAGGGTTTCTTCTAAAGTTTGTAAATCTTGAAAATGGGCTAATCCCGTGTTTATTTCCTCTTCTTGTAATAATAAAAATTCCAGTTCTTTTTTTTGCTGTTTTGTTACCGTTAATTCCTGTTGTAAACGAGCACATTCTTGACTAAGATGCTCGTATTGTTGTTTTTGGCCATTTAGTAATTTTTCCCAAGTTAGACGATGATGTTGTTGTCCCTGTAAATGCTGTAATTGTTCCGTATCTGTCTTTTGTTGCTCTTGTAGTTGAGCGATCGTCTCTTGGAGTGTTGAGGTTTGAGACACGATCGCGGGTTTATCGAGTAATTGAGTTTTAATCTTGTCGGTACTTTCCTCTAAAATATCCCATCGGGCTTTGAATTTTTTGGCTAATTCTTTCGCCTGCTCTGCTAAAGTATCATATTGATTAAGTTTGAGGAGATTAACTAAAACATCCTTACGCTCCTTCGGTTTTTTGATCATAAACTCATCCGCGTGTCCCTGACGCAGATAAGCGGAATTAATAAAAGTTTCATAATCCAGTTTAATATAATCTAAAATCTTCTGTTGAGTTGGCCTTAAGCCTCGCTCTGTTAAGGTGCGAAAATTATATTTATCCGTAGTATCGGGATTCGTAGCAATTTGAAATTCTAAATGGGTTGTTTGTCCCCGACGATGATTACGAATAACCCGATAAATTTGATTTTGAGTAGCAAAAATAAAATCAACTTTTACCTCCATTTCTCCCAAATGGATGATATCATCATCCGAACCCCCGCGACATTCTCCCCAAATCGACCACGCGATCGCTTCTAATAAAGAAGACTTACCCGCGCCATTGGGCCCGCAGATACACGCGGTATGTAAGCCGCGGAAATCAAGAGACGCGTCACGGTAACTTAAAAAATTTTTCAAACTCAGTTGTTTCGGAATCATAATCAGTAAACCGTCAGAGTCAATATCTCATTGATCACATTATAAAACCAAGTTGGCTATTTCTTCAATAACTTTGTCAAAAAAGAGCTAAAACCTTTGTTTAAATCTTCTGTTTCAAGGAATTGATAGGCGCGGGTTCACCAACATCTATGTAGCAAAACAGACTGGCTATAAAACCCGCCCCATCCCCACCCGCCTATTTTTTTTCAGGTTATTTGTTGATGGTAGTAGGGGCTATTTTACCTCTATTGAAGTTATATTTTCAAGATAGGGGTTAACCCGCTCTTACAGATGAAACAGCCCCTACAAAACTGCCATCTATCAAAAACGTGATCTAGCCGAGCCATTTTCAAATACATATTTTTCCGCGATCCGCCAATAACGAGAAAACCGCTTCAGATCAATAAAACCCTCATAATTAATAAAAGACTCTAAAGGTAAAATTTCTAAAGAAAGTTCAGAGGCAACGCGATCGTGAATTTCCCCAAAACGAGGACTTGGGCTTTCCACTGTCACCACACCATCAGCCTGATTTTCTCTAGAAAAATTTAAAATTTCTGTGGCGACATCACCTCGTCGAATAGTCACAGGTAACTCTAACAAACATTCATAGATAAAAGTAATCCGTTTTAAGCTTAATTCCCATTCCTTAATTAACGCGTCATCCCATACCCAAACCGCGGGCAAGTTTGGATATTTTTGGAAACTTGGACTTAAGCGACTGAGACAGTCACCATGAACCCAAATTATCTTTTTATTCATGGAAATTTCTCCTTTCATCTGAGGTAATGCTGAGTCTCGATCCCCCTAAATCCCCCTTAAGAAGGGGGACTTTGAGAATATTCCTGTCCCCCCCTTAAAAAGGGGGGTTAGGGGGGCTCGGAGCCTAATCGCCAAACAGTAGTCTATGACTACGTTTGAGGTTAAGTTGACACCAGTGGGGAGTTACCTCCCCAGGATTAAGGTTTTTTAACGGCTTTTTTTCCGAGGATGTTGCCAACTTTGACTACTACCCCCGCGGTCTAATTTTTCCGATTTGGGAAATAATTTTCTTTCTAATTCCTCATAACTCCCCTCAAAATCACAGTTACCATAAAGAGGACATTGACGACAATAAACCCCTCGACTATATTTCTCCAAATTTTCCCGATTAAAAAAATAAGGTTTATGACTAAAGGTACTCGCAACCCATTGCCAAGATAAATTATTACTCGCGGGATCGCCATCTAATAAATGTTGTAAAAACCAACGAGATCCTCCTTGCCATTTTACCCTTCGCCAATGTATAATATAAGCCGCCAACCACATTCTTACATGATTATGCAAATACCCCGTTTCCTTTAATTCCTGACTGAAACTATCAATACAAAATAATCCAGTCTCCCCATTAATAATATCATCGGGTAATTCGGCTTGATAATTTTTTGCCAGAAAGCCCGTTTTATAAGGTTCGATATCTTCCCAGATTTTCTCCCCTAATTCTCGATATAATCTTTGCCAATAATCACGCCATCCTAATTCATTAATTAACTTAAAAGCATCACCACGATCGCGGACTTTTTCAAGGACGCGATCGCGAAGTTCCGCCAAACTGAAAACCCCATAACGCAAATAAGCAGATAACCGTGTCACAGAGCCGTCTAAAAAATTACGAGTGGCACTATATTTAATAGGATCAACATTTTGGAGTAAAGTTTCGGCGGATTTCCGTCCACCATGAATAGGACTAATATGAGGATCTACCATTGCCGCCTTAGGAAATTCCTCGCGTAAATAAGCAATTAACTCCTCTCTGTTAGCAAACTCCCGTCGCATATTCTCCGACATATTATTTCCTGAATAAATTAATAAAGATTTCTCGTTTTTCCCTTGATATTCTGATTAGACAAGAGGTTAAACAAGGGGGATCGGAGTTTCCAGAAAAATAGCACCTCGTTGTATTAGCTCTTGCTTTATTTCTGCCGTAATTCCTGGGTTATTTCCCCATTGTGACTTCCCAACTTCAGCACCTTTCAACTTGACATGACTCAGCTTGGCTTTTCTCAAATCCGCGACAATCAGCTTAGTATCATGGAGATTAGCTTCACTGAGATCCGAACCACTGAGATCGGCTCCTGTAAAGTCAGCACCACTGAGATCCGCACCACTGAGATCCGCACCACTAAGATTGACTCTTCTCAAGTCTGCGACAACAAGATCGGTTTGACTGAGATTAGCTCCACGGAGATCTGCCCCACTGAGGTTGGCCCCACTGAGATCAGCTTCACGGAGGTTGGCTCCACGGAGATCGGCCCCACGGAAATTAGTTCCAATCAGCTTGGCTCTACCAAAATTACTCCCACTGAGAATGGTTAATCTCAAATCAGCATCTCTCAAGTTAGCCCCACTGAAATCAAGGTTACTAAAATCCGCCCAAATTAAATTAACCGCTTGTAAGTATTTTCCTTTTATGCCTTGAGACTTTATTTCCTGAATCAGTTGAGTTTTTTCTTCTATATTTAACTGGTCTTTTTTATTGAGAAAATGAACTTTTTTGATCGGTAAATTTTCCCCTATTAATCCACTAGAGTCAAATAACTCTTGAATCTTATTAAGACTTTTTTCAGCACCTTGTAAAACAATGCTAACATTGATATTATCTACATCAATAATCCTTAAATTATTATCCTTACTTAAGGATTGTAGCATCTTCAAAATCGCTTTTAATTTTGCTCTATTAATAGTGTTATCCTCTAGGTTTCCGGCAATATTAAGAGCCAAAAATTTTACAGAATCATTACTTGTATTCCCGTTTATCGTGACATTTTTATTCATGTTAGTATCCTCATAATTTTTGTGTTCATTATTGAAATAATGACTCAATGGTAGGTTAGGTTAAGTCCTTAAACTCAATCTCACCTACTTCATCATATTATATCATTAAATTTGTTGGGCAAACCAAAGGGCGGCATTTCCATTACTTTCCTGTTGTAAACGCCCTAACGTTTCTGCTACTAACGCGATCGATAAACCCTCTAAAGCACTCGATATATTCGACTCTTGATATTTGCCATCGGGTTGTAAAATAAATGCTAAAACCCGCGATCCTCGAACATCAATAACCCAATATTCAGGAATTTCTAACCCCGCGTAAAGTTGCTTTTTTTCATCTAAATCAGTGGCTAAAGTAGTATCACCAACCTCACAGACTAAATCAGGTACACGCCAGTCCCTTAAATTCACGCGACGCGCTTCACCTGCTCGCGAACGAGGAGAACCTTCTCCGATATATAATACCTGATCAGGGGATGCCGCCCTTTGTTTGGGTTTCTCCAAAATACAACCCCCCAAACAATCAAAGATTTGTCCTTTTTGACGACTAAACCAGACAAAAAATAACATTGTGAGTAGTTCACGATATCTCGCGTGATCGATTCCTTCCCATCCCATATCAACAAAAAGATAACCTTGATTAAAGAAAATACGAAAATTCTCAGCATTAGCATTTTCGCAACACTCGACATAATCTTCCCAAGTTGCCCTTTGCCAGATGGGAATTTGATCGGGGGAAGTCCTTGCCGAAATCCGAGTTAGAGTCGTCATAGTACCCTTTTTCTAATGATTTCTTTTCCCATGTTACCAGTTTGAAGACCGGGCGGTTCAAACCGCGAGCATCGGCACAGAGGAAACCCGCCGGCGCGGGTTGAATTTCTTCAGTCTCCGCAGGCAGACTTTGTTTGTCTAGTTACGATTTCAATCGCCCCATCAATCTTATAGATAGTCCTATGCGCGAGGACTTTAGCTATGAGACTCTTACTTTAGTCCCTGACGGACTTAAATCACGAAACTTAGGTAAACTCAGGGATGAATCTTACAAAGTCTGGAAAGTTCTCGCGTGAGCACTCAACCCCAACCCCAAAAACCTATCATTACAGATATCGATCGCGCTATGATGTACCGTTGTCTGCAATTAGCGCGTCGCGCCTTGGGACGAACATCACCCAACCCCTTAGTCGGTTCTGTCATCGTCGATGCCGATGGTAATATTGTCGGGGAAGGATTCCATCCCGGCGCGGGAAAACCCCACGCGGAAATTTTTGCCCTCCGAGACGCGGGAGATTTGGCGAAAGGCTCCACAATTTACGTTAGTTTAGAACCTTGTAATCATTATGGCCGAACGGGGCCCTGTTCCGAAGCATTAGTCAAAGCAGGTGTGAGTAAAGTTGTGGTGGGAATGGTTGATCCGAACCCCCTGGTAGCGGGTGGAGGTATTAAACGGTTACGAGATGCAGGAATTGAAGTCGTTGTCGGTGTGGAGGAAGAGGCTTGTCGTCAACTGAATGAGGCTTTTATTCACCGCATTCTCTATCAAAAACCCTTTGGTATTCTGAAATACGCGATGACACTTGATGGCAAAATTGCTACTAATACAGGTCATAGTACCTGGGTAACAGGAGAAGAATCGCGTCGGGAAGTACATAGTTTACGCGCCGCCTGTGATGCTGTAATTATCGGGGGGAATACGGTACGCCGTGATAATCCTTTATTAACAACTCATGACAAAGATGATCGTAATCCTTTACGCGTAGTAATGAGTCGTACCTTAAATTTACCCGCAAATGCCCATCTTTGGGATATAAAGGAAGCTAGAACTTTAGTTTTAACTGAACCTAATGCTAATCCTGAATTTCAGAAATTTCTCATTGATCGCGCTGTAGAAGTGATAGAGTTATCGCCTTTAACTCCTGCGACAGTAATGAAATATCTTTACGATCGCGAATTTCTCTCAGTTTTATGGGAATGTGGGGGAACTTTAGCCGCCCACGCGATCGCGGAGGGTTCTGTACAGAAGGTTTTAGCATTTATCGCGCCTAAAATTATCGGTGGACAAGGAGCCCCCACCCCCGTAGGAGAATTAGGATTTTCCTCCATGATGGACGCGTTAACCCTCCAAAAAGTCACAATAAGAAAAATAGGTAATGATTGTCTAATCGAAGGTTATTTACCTGAAAAAAAATAAAAAGTTATCTAGTTTCTCTGTTATCGCAGAAGGAAGAAGGAAAAAGGTTAACAATTAACAATTGCTAATTACCCAGTCTCCAATTCCCCATCCCCAGTGAAGAAAGAAGAAACCAGACAATCAATGTTTTTAGCAATTAAGAATGACCTCATATTCGAGATTGCTTGCCATGAGATTAGTCTGAAAAAATTGATGGTTTATTTGAACACAATAGAGCCATGATAACTTGGACACTTATGCTAGGAAGTTTAGGCCTAGATACACTTTTACTAAGCCGATGGATATACTATAAACAATTCAAAGTTACCAAAGAAATAGAAGAGGAGGAAGAAATGTTGACCCCCTACGAATCTAGCGAAGACAACTCAAGTTCAGTAAATTCCACAGCTACTAATGGCTCGACAAAAGTGACGACAAAAGAGTCTAATCTGATGGGATGGGAATTTAAAATTGTCCGTGCCTCCAGCGATTTATTTCGTAATCCCGCGATTTTCCATCGCCTTTGTGAAGAAGAAGCAGAAAGCGGCTGGATTTTATTAGAAAAATTGGATGATCGCCGAGTGAGATTTAAACGTCCTATTGCCATGCGAGATATATTAAAATCAGAAATTCCTCGCATCGATCCCTATCGTTCCCAATATGGACCTAATGGCAATGGGATATTCTGGATAGGTGGCGCGGTGTTTCTTATGGCGATGATTCTCCCCGCGTTTCTCGGTTATGCTTTAGTTTCTTCTAGTTTGAAACAATCTAATTCATCTCCTTCTATATTAGCACCTTCGTCGGAGTCAAATCCTTCTTCTTCTCCGGGTTCTAATTAGCAACAAAACCCCGTCATCTTAAGAGGGCTGTTTCATTCTCAGGAAAATCAGGATTTTGTAGGGGTCGTGCCCCCGTGCCGACCCTGCATGGGGCAACCACGGGGTGCGCCAATGAGGCAACCACGGGGTGCGCCAATGGGGCAACCACGGGGGGATTGCCCCTACAAAAAATGAAACCGCCCTGGATCATTTAAGGAGGCGGGGTAATTCATTTACAGAGATTGAGGCGCGATCGTTAAATTATAATTAGTATTTCCTTGATATTGGGAAACACGCACAAAATAATTCCCCGGAAAAAGAGTTTGAGGGGGTGCGAGATTTTCCGCAACGATACCAAAATTTTGGGACTGGGCAATGATATCATCACTGCCAATTTCACCATTACCATTAAGATCCTGAATTAATTCTAAATCAGCATCCCCATTTAACCCATCTAATCTTAAACTTAATTTACTGGAGCTATTGAGGATGAAACTATAAATATCCGTTGATTTTTGATCGTTCAAACTACCGTTAACCGATTGAACATCCGTAAGAGAACCCAGCGTGATCGCGTTGTTTAAATTATCACTAGCCGCGGGTGCTGTTGTCAATCTTCCCTCAAAAATTCCATTAGTAAGATAATGACTAAAAGCACTTTTTACTACTCCATTTTTCACCCCAGCACTCACCTCTGGGTATTTGTTTAAATAATAATTGGTATCAAATAAAACACTGGGATTTCGCCCTTCAAATTGACCCGATTGTAAAAAATGTTGCAAGGCGGTTAATTTGTTTTGACGCACCGCGGTAGCCACATCAGGATTATTAGTTAAATAATACCTAGTATCAAATACCGGATGGGGATTGCGACCTTCATATTGGCCATGTAAAATAAAATGATCGATCGCGGTAGTTTTATTTTGATTAACCGCGGACGCGACATCAGTATTTGTGCTTAAGTAATAACCCGTATTAAAGATCGCGTTAGGATCACGGCCTTCATATTTACCAACTTTCTGAAAATGCTCAAACCCACTGGAGTAGGTTCCCGTTGCTACCAGTGTGGCAACATCGGGATTATTTTGGAGATAATAGGTGTTGTCGAATATAGTGTTTAGGGTTAACATGAAAACAAAATTTTTTCTTTGGTTTAGACTGATTCTATGTTATCTTAATTAATGATGAGTGTGCCTTAATTATGGCTAAATCCCCTTTAATGAGCGCCTTACGCGCCGCCTATAATATTGCCCAACTTTCCCGCAAAACTGGCATTCCTGTCGATGAATTATCGGGGATGATGCGCGATTGTGTTTCCCTTAATCATCGGATTTCCCGTCGTCATCTTTTACAAGGTGGTTTGGCAATTGGGAGCGCGATCGTCGCGGCAAGTTGTCCCCGTCAACCAGTAATGGCCCAAACCAGTGCGCGATCGTCTATTTTAATTGTAGGCGCAGGATTAGCCGGTTTAACAGCCGGATATCGTCTCCAGCAAGCAGGAGTACAAACGGATATTATTGAGGCCACTAATCGTATCGGTGGAAGGGTTCGTAGTTTAAATAAAACCTTGGGTACTGCTACGATTACAGAATTAGGAGGAGAATTTATTAACTCTTCTCATATAACTGTACTCACTTTGGCAACAGAATTAGGTTTAATTGCGACCGATTTATTAAATGCCCAACAGGGATTAGTGACTGAAACTTTTTTCTTTCAAGGGCGACGAGTTTCCGTTGAGCAACTCGCTCAAGATATGATAGTTTTATCGGAAAATATTGACCTTGCCCGTAATCAAATTGGCAATGTTGTCACCTATAAATCCTTTAACCAAAGAGCATCAGAATTAGATTCAACTTCCTTAGCCACATATTTAGAAAAAGCACAAATTACTACCCTTCTCCAACAAGCGATTAATATTGCTTATCTGGTGGAGTTTGGATTAGATACTCAAGAGCAATCCTCCTTAAATTTAATCTCCTTAATTGGCACAGAGGTAGGTAAATTTCAGATTTATGGTGAAAGTGATGAACGCTATCAAATTCAAGGTGGAAATAACCAAATAACCAATCAACTCGCGGCCAATTTATCTAATTCGATTGAAACGGGAATCGTCTTAGAATCAATTAATATATTATCCGATGGACGTTATCGGGTAGGATTGAGGGCGGGACAAAGTGCCTTTGAGCGAGTCTATGAGCGAATTTTATTAACCATACCTTTTAGTACCCTCCGCCATGTTCAAATTAATGCGAATTTACCATCTCTCAAACAATATGCCATTAATCAATTAGGTTATGGCACTAATGCTAAAGTTTTAACCTCTTATCGTACTCGTATTTGGAAGGATTTATATAAATCAACCGCGGAGACTTATACCGATTTAAACTATCAAACCAGTTGGGAAGCGTCTCCTTTTAGCACGGGTAGTAATTCCGTAGTTACTTTCTTTTTAGGAGGAACTTCTGGACTCGCGATCGGTAGTGGAGTTCCCAATAGTCATGCGGCACCTTTTGTTAATCAATTTAATAATGTCTTCCAAGGCGTTAAAAATGATAGAATTAATAACAAGGCGGTTCGTGCTTATTGGCCCGGAGAACAATATGCTTTAGGTTCCTATTCTTGTTATTTAGTCGGACAATGGACACGCATTCGGGGTGTAGAAGGCGAAAAAGTGGGAAACCTTTATTTTGCCGGGGAACATACTTCTCTTAACAATCAAGGATATATGGAGGGAAGTTGTGAAACCGGAGAAACCGCGGCTATTTCTATTCTTAAGGATTTAGGATTAAAAGCCGCGGCGGCTGCTTTGACAAAAACGCGATCGGCTCAAAGCGTGACGCGTAAAAGCAGATTCTTTTAAGTTTTAGGTTGGGTTGAGGTAAAATTGTATTTGTACTGCGACTTTCCCGATTCAACCCAACTCTTATAGTGGTAGGTTGGGTTGAGGTAAAATTGTATTTGTACTGCGACTTTCCCGATTCAACCCAACGCCTTCTTGTTTTGAGTGTCAGAAAATGAACCACAAAGGCACAGAGGACACAAAGGGGTTATTTTCTCTTATTTTGAGATTCTGAAATGAAGAGATAAGACTACTTTTTTTGTCTATTAAACCCACCTATTCTTAATTCTGAGTTTTCTTCCTTCTTCCTTCTTCCTTCTTCCTTATTTATTATGACAACTAGACAAAACAAGACTCTGCCTCCTGGGACTTTAGGACTTCCTTTTATTGGGGAAACTTTATCGTTTTTAAATGATTCTTCTTTTGCGAAAAAACGTCATCAAAAATATGGCGCGATCTTCAAAAGTAGTATTTTTGGCTCGCCGACAATTTTTGTGGAAGGCCCCGCAGCGAATCAATTTGTCTTCACCCATGAAAATCAATATTTTATCATTAAATGGCCTCCTAGTACGACTAAACTTTTAGGTGATTTTTCCTTGGCATTACAACAGGGAAGTATTCATCAAAAACGTCGTAAACTGATTTATCAAGTTTTTCAACCACGGGCGATCGCGGGTTATATTGAAACAATGGAAGCCCTGACTCAATTTTATTGTGATAATTGGGTCAAAATGGAGACGTTAACATGGTATCCTGAATTAAGAAATTATACCTTTGATATTGCCTGTAAATTATTTGTGGGCATGGATGGTGCTTCTCAGAGAGCCTTGGGCCATGCTTTTGAAGCTTGGACGAATGGGTTATTTAGTATTCCGATTAATTTACCTTGGACGAGATTTGGCCGTGCTTGGCGCAGTCGTCAATTTTTGTTAGGGGAAATTGAAAAGATGATTCGCCAACGTCAACAGGATAATTTATCAGATGTTAATGATGCGTTAAGTTTGTTAATTAATGCTACGGATGATGATGGTAATGCTTTGAGTATTGAGGAGTTAAAAGACCAAATTTTGGTGCTTTTGTTTGCAGGGCATGAGACTTTAACATCCGCGATCGCGTCTTTTTGTCTATTAATGGTGCAACATCCAGAAGTATTAAAGAAAGTGAGGGATGAGCAGGAAAAATTTAAGGAAGAATCCTTAACACTGGAAACCCTCAAACAAATGACTTATTTAGAACAAGTTTTAAAAGAAGTGTTAAGATTCGTACCTCCAGTGGGTGGCGGTTTTCGACAAATTATTGAAACTTGTGAATTTCAGGGGTATGAATTACCGAAAGGGTGGAATATTTCCTATGGTATTAATTTAACCCATAAAGATAAAGACGTTTATGAAAATCCTGAAACTTTTGATCCAGAAAGGTTTTCGCCAGAGCGAGTATCGGGGTATAAACCCTTTAGTTTTGTCACCTTTGGCGGGGGAATGCGAGAATGTATTGGCAAAGAATTTGCTCGATTGGAAATGAAGATATTTGCGGTGAAATTAGCCCGCTCTTATCAATGGGAATTATTACCAGATCAAGATGTTAATTTAATTCCTGTAACGACTCCCCATCCTGTCGATGGGTTACGAGTGAAATTGGCTAAATTAGCTGGATTAGGAATGAAAATTTAATAACGTAGTGCAGGCTTAAGGCTTGCTTTCGGGATCAAGGGCGAAACGAAAAACTAAATACTCAAGTTATTTAATTTCCATCCCTTAAGCCTTTATCACTTCGAGCTAAAACAGATTTTGATCCCCCCTAGCCCCCCTTAATAAGGGGGGAATTGATCCCCCCTAAACTCCCTGAAAAAGCAGGGCTGTTTCATTAAGGGCAAAAATTACGAAAAATATTGATTTTGTCGGGGATCTTTCGCCCGATCAATGCTGCACTTTCATAGCCTAAATAAACCCGCCCCACTCGGTTGTTGAATTAAGTGAATCATTAATTTATGGGTGGGTATGGGGCGGGTTTATATTATTTTTCGGTGGTTATCAAAGATTTCGGTGAACCCGCCCCTACCGTCATTCCGTCTCTTTAAACCGATTTGATATCAGACGGAAAAAAATAAAACCCGCCTGGTTTTTTCCGACGGGTTTTATTAGCAAATTTTTCGGGTATTAGAGGGGAATGGCACTCATTAAGGTTTGCATATTTTCCGCGATCGCGGCAGTAAATTGATGAGTCGCGGGTAAACTATCTATGACAATTCCTAATGATAGTAACATCAGGTACAGAATCGAAAACTTAAAGAGCGATCGCGCTACTTGTTTATCTGACGGAGACTGTAACAATTGCCAAGCTTTTAGGAGAAAAATTCCCCCTAAGAAAAGGGCAAAACCAGCATAGACAACCCCTGTCGCGTGAACCGGATAAACTAAGAGCAAACTAAAGGGAATAAGAATCAAACTATAAATCCAAATTTGCTTCGCGGTGGGTTCATCCCCTTCAATTACAGGTAACATGGGAACCCCTACCTCTTCATATTCATCACGGATCATCATCGCGAGGGCCCAAAAATGAGGAGGAGTCCAGAGGAAAATAATGGCAAATAATAACCAAGGTGCCCATGTTAAATCACCCCTTACTGCTGCCCATCCCACTAAGGGAGGAATGGCTCCGGCGGCTCCGCCAATCACAATATTCTGCACGCTATGACGCTTTAACCAATGGGTATAAATGAGGACGTAAAATACGATCCCCGACATCGCTAATAATGCTGTTAACAGATTGGCAAATACCGTTAATAAGGAAAAAGATGTCCCCGCCAACGCGATCGCGAAAATTAAAGCATCCCGTCGTTTAATTCTGCCCGAAGGAAGAGGCCGCCAACGGGTACGCTCCATAATGTAATCAATATCGCAATCGTAAATACAATTAATCGTATTCGCGGCTCCAGAAGCTAATGCACCTCCCGTTAAGGTGACAAGTAATAAGAGAGGATCGACTTTTCCTTCTGCCCCCATCCACATTCCCGCGGCGGTAGTAATGAGGAGTAAAAGAATAATACGAGGTTTGGTGAGTTGATAGTAACTTTGAAGTACCTCGAATATATTTTGATGATGTCGGGAAGCGTTTGTACTCAGGATTTCTTGCATTGGTGTTATTCCTAAATTCCACATCCCGCCCACGCGGGTTTTTTCTAGTTGGTTGATCAGAGATTAATGATAGATAGCAGATTTTGAGATTCGTAGGTTGGGTTGAGGCACGAAACCCAACATCTTCGTTAAGATTCCTAGGTTGGGTTGAAGCACGTTCCCCTGGGGTGCGCGTGGCGCAAAACCCAACATCTTAGTTGATTTATATCGCTCAACCCAACCGACAAAAAATCACGAAGGCATTGATTAAGAAACCGGGTTTCTGTGGAAATCGAGATAGTTTTGCCTGGAAAATCGGAAATCCTTAATCTAAAATTCCACTTTGGGCCGATCGCGCCACGCGAAAACGGAAAACGCGACGAGAATGCCTAGTAAGGTAGCACCTATAGCTTGATGTGTCACGGTGAGAGGTTCGACTTGTAAACGCAAATAAAAAGTAGCTACCCCTAAGAGAATTTGAGCGACTAAACAAAGTCCAGCCCATTTTCCTAATTGTCGTAAAGCCGAGGAAAGTCCGGGGGTGCGCCAAGTCATAATGACAAGGGTGATGGTAGAAAGACTCGCGGGGATGACACCGAAGAGATGACTATTCATCACGGTACAGAGTTGACTATAACCGAAACATTGATGGAGGGCCCATTGAGAACCGACTAGGGCCCCTAAGAGACTCTGTAAATAGACAAAAATAGCCGCGGTTGAACCGATCCAAGAGAGACGATGGGCGACTCCTGTGGGTTGATAGGGTAAGAGGGAACAGCCTATGATCAGGAGGGTGCTAAAGAAGAGGAGCGCGGTTCCTAAATGGGCTGTTACAATGTCAAAGCGCAGGAGTTGTGTGACGGTTAGGCCTCCTAAAATGCCTTGAAAGATGATGAGAAAGAGCGCGAAGGTTGATGCCCAAGGGAGCCAAGAGGGGAGTTGGGGTCGATACCACCATGATAAACCAGAGAGCGCGATCGCGCCGCATCCAATAATGGCCGCGTCTAAACGGTGAAACCACTCCAGAAATACTTGAAAATTCATTTGCTGAGTGGGGACTAATTCCCCGTAACATAGGGGCCAGTCGGGACAAGCTAATCCCGCGTTCATTACCCGCGTGGCACTGCCAATCGCCATTAATAATAATGTCGCGATCACTAATTTCCAGACGAGACGACGGACGCGATCGGCGGGATTAGCACCCGTGCCGTCTGTGGCTTGATGTACAACAGAGTTGGCCATATTGGATTGTTTCGCCTCCCTGAGATTATGCAAAGTTTATGAAGCAATGAGTATTTACTCACGGGTAAGCTTAACATTCCTTTCGGAGGATAAAAAGTTCCAACTTTTACAGAATGATCCCAAAAAGCCAGCCCCATAATCAGAAACCCGGTTTCTGCCCTATCGCGTTTCCTTTGAGAAACCGGGTTTCTGTGAGATATCTGGTTTGATCGAAAAGCCCTGAAGAAGAAACCCGGTTTCTGCCCTATCGCGTTTCTTTGGTTTGTGGGTGGAGCGCGATCGGCTTAAGCTACCTTGGGGCAAATTTCGACTTTGACAGTCATTCCCACTTGGTTGAGCATTGTAATCAGAATGTCAACCGAAAATTGCCCTATTTTGCCTTGAGTCAGAGCTTTGATTTTGTCCGTTGACTGTCCGAGATGTTGAGATGTTTGCTCGATCGTCCAACCGTGATGCTTAATCTCATTTTGCAGGGCAAGTATTAGTTGCGATCGGATTAGTAAGTTATCAGCTTCTTGGGCAGAAAATCCCAGATCAAGAAAGATATTATCGGCGGCTTGGGTAATAGTATTTTCGTTCATTGTTCAGGCTCTCTTGAATTTAAACGATTTTGTAAAAGCTGTTGGTAGCGTTTCTGTCCAACTTCGATATTTTTCTTGGCTGTCTTCTGGGTTTTCTTTTCAAAGGCATGGAGAACATAAATAGCCTCTTCAAATCTAGCAATATAGAATACCCGATAGGCATTTTCTGTCCGAATCCGAATTTCTTCAACGCCTTTGCCTACGATCGACATGGGTTTAAAGTCTGATGGTGGTATGCCCTGCTGGAGTGTCCAAAGTGCAAAACCAACTTCTTTTCGAGCATCTTCAGGAAGAGATTGGATTTCTTCACGGGCAGCACCAACCCACCGAATCGGTTTGATGGTCATCGGGTTTGTTGAGAATCGAATACTGTAACAATTGTAATACAGAGGATGAAGATTCGGTATCTGTGGTTTGGGTTAAGCCGATCGCGTTTTCTTTGAGAAACCTCGTTTCTGTGAGATATCTGGTTTGAGCGAAAAGTCTCTAAGAAGAAACCCGGTTTCTGCGTGATCGCGTTTTCTTTGAGAAACCTCGTTTCTGGAGATATCTGGTTTAGCCCAACAATCCCTAAGAAGAAACCCGGTTTCTCGCGATACCGTTTCTTTGAGACAGCAAGTAAAATGGAAAGGTGTCATCAGTTATACAGGACTACCCCATGTCAAATGTACAGAATAGGAGTGGGAGCGTCTCCCTGGGGTATCCTTTTGCCTAACGTGAGCAAGAGCCGTGTACTCGGAAAACTCTCACAACCTAATTTAGCATTGCTATATTCCTTTAATCTTAGCCCTTTCCCGATCCATGCCCAAAAATACCCCTAACCAAATTTCCCCAGGTAGTGGCAATATCAGCACCGGGCAACCCCTACCATCTCCGATAACCCTTCTCATCATTGATGACTCGGAAACCGATCGCGCCACCTACATTCGTTTTCTCCAGTCAGGAACAGATCATACCTATACTATCATCGAAGCCGAAACCGTGGAAAATGGGCTGGAGTTGTGGCGATCACAAAACCCAGACATTGTGCTGCTGGATATAAATTTACCCGATGGGGATGGGTTGGAATTTTTAGAAGCTATTATTGGCGAAAGTCCTTCCGAGGGGAAATTGCCCGTGATCGTGTTAACGGGGCAGGGAGATGAGCGGATTGCAGTGAGGGCAATGAAATGGGGGGCCGCAGACTATCTGGTGAAAGGGGATATCACCGCGGTTTCCCTCTCCATTTCTGTCAGAAATGTACACGAGCGCAACACCATCACCCGCACACTAGCCCGTTCTCAACAACAGGACGCGATGAAGGCGGAAATAGCTCTCCGCATACGACAATATCTTAATTTAGAAGAAATTTTGCAGAAGAGCGTTGAGGAATTGCGTGCGTTTTTAGCGGCTGATCGCGTCCTCATCTACCAATTCCACCCGGATATGAGTGGAACGATCGTCGCCGAGGCGATCGTCCCCCCCTGGCAATCCTGCCTGAATGTTCAAGTGATCGACACCTGCTTTCAGGAAAACAGGGGGGTACGATACCTCAATGGCCGTGCTTTTGCCGCGTCGGATATTTATACCGCGAACCTGAAAGATTGCCATATTGAACTACTGGAACGGTTTCAAGTGCGGGCAAACTTAGTAGTGCCCATCCTACGAGCCAGCCAAGAGACTCAACCCCTATGGGGCCTGCTGATTGCTCATCAATGTTCAGGTCCTCGTGAGTGGGAAGAAATAGATATGGATTTCCTTGGACAGTTATCCGTACAGTTGGCGATCGCGATTCAACAGGCCGAACTCTATCAAAACCTTCAAACCCTCAATGCTTCCCTAGAGCAGAAAGTGGAGGAGCGCACTAGAGAACTAAAACTCAGTGAAAATCGCTTTCGTGCCATTTTCGATAATATGTTTCAGTGGATCGGGTTGCTCTCGCCCGATGGCATTTTGTGGGAAGTCAACCAAACCGCTCTCGATATCGCGGGATTAAAGCGCGAAGATGTCTTAAATCTTCCCTTTTGGGAAACCTATTGGTGGCCAACTTCAACAGCAACCCAGCAACGATTACGACACGCGATCATTTGTGCGGCCCAAGGTGAGTTTATCCGCGAGGAGATAGAGGTATTGGGGCTTGGCGGCGAAAAGCTTGTCATTGATTTTTCCCTACGTCCTCTCCGAGATGAGTCGGGAGAGGTAATTATGCTCATCCCAGAGGGGAGGGATATTACTGAAGCCAAGCGTACTCAAGCTACCTTGCAACTGCAAACTCAAATTTTGGATCAGATTCATAGTGCAGTGGTGTCTACAGATATCAAGGGCACGATTCAAACTTGGAATCGTGGAGCCGAGGAACTCTACGGTTATACCGCGGCTGAAATGGTCGGACACAACATTAGTCTTGTCTATGAAGATACCACAGTTCTCCAAACAGAGATTATTGACCCCCTCTTGGCAAAGGGGGCTCACGAAGCCGAGGTGAGGACTCGATCAAAATCAGGAAGCCTAATCTACCTCACTTTGCGTCTTTCCCTCATGCGTGATGAGCAGGGTGAGATTACTCGTCTGATTGGCTGCTCGAATGACATCACTGAGTACAAAAAGGCTCAACAAAAACTCCAACAACTCAATCAGAATCTCGAATGCCAAGTCGAAGAACGCATCCAAGAGCTTGGGCGAGTCAACAGCCTGCAACGTGCTATCTTAAATAGTGTCGATTACTCGATCATATCCACTGACTCAACAGGCATTATCCAGACCTTTAATCTCGCAGCCGAACGTATATTTGGTTACAGTGCCGCAGAAATAATCGGCAAATTCACTCCCTTAATATTCGGCGATCATCAAGAAATAATTGAGCGAGCGGCATCACTCTCTATCGAGCTAGGGCAAGATATTCCTCCCGGCATCGAGGTATTCCTTACCAAAACACGTCAAGGCATTCTCAGCGAGGAAGAGTGGACTGCTATCCGCAAAGACGGCTCTCGCTTTCCTTGCTTGCTATCCATATCTGCTCTCAAAGATGTCAATCAGCAAATTATTGGCTTTGTTGGCATCGGGAAAGATATTACTCAACGCAAACTGCTCGAAGAAAGGTTGATTTACTCCGAGAATAAAATGCGAGCAATTTTTGAGTCCATCACTGATATTATTCTTACCATCAATCTCGAAGGGAACAAAGTTGGTAATATTAAAATTCCACCCGTGAGTCATTCTTTAATCAATACTCGTTATTCGGAAATAATCAAGATAACTATCAATAATTTCCTCCGAGATTCCTTGAATAATGACTGGCTTCAGAAAGTCCAAGAAGTAGTTAGATCCGGTAAACCAACTCAATTTGACTATTCCCTGTCCATAGGTGCAGATCTGTTATGGTTTTCGGCCGCGCTCTCCCCCATTAATGCCACTACAATAACTTGGGTAGCACGAGATATTACCGATCGCAAACGTCCCGAAGCCGAACTCCAGAAACTATCAGATCGCCTCGCCTTAGCTCTCAAATCCGGCGCGATCGGCTGTTGGGAATGGGACATTGTAAAGAACCTCTTGATCTGGGATGAGGGGATGTATAAATTGTATGGTGTGACGAAACCTTCTGATCCCCATTTGGTTTATGATTTTTGGGCAAATGGACTACATCCTGATGACCGTATTCCCACCGAAACACTATTACAGCAAGCCATCTTAGAACAAGCGGAATACGATACCGAATTTCGGGTCATACATCCCGATGACAGTATCCACTTTATTAAAGCATCGGGGTTAGTGGTGCGAGATGATTTGGGAATTGCAAAGAGTATGATTGGGGTTAATTTGGATATTACTGATCTCAAAGAAACTGAAGCCAAATTGGCTGAGAGTGAAACTAAATTCCGGCGGTTAGTAGAAGGGGCTAATAATGTAATTTTGTCCTGCGATGATGAGTTCCGAATCAATTATCTTTCGCCGCAATTTCAGACAATTTTTGGTTGGGATGAGAGGGAATGGATTGGTAAAAAAATTATAACATTGGTTCATCCTGATGATCGTTTTTTGATAGCTAATGATTATGAAGAAAATATAAAACCGGGTAAAAAATCTACTAATGTTGAGTTTCGATATCGCCACAAAAACGGGAGCTATATTTGGGTTAGGACTAGCAAAACCGTGGTAAAAAATGCGGAAGGAGAAATAATTGGTATCCAAGGAATTTTATCGGATATTAGTGATATTAAAGAGATAGAAATAGCCCTGAAATCTAGTGAAAATCGCTTCCGCAAAGTGTTTACATCAAATGTAGTGGGGATGATGTTTACTGACTTTAGTGGTCAAATTCTTGATGCTAATGATCGCTTTTTGGAGATTATTGGCTACAGCCGAGAAGAATTAAATGCTAATCTGATTAATTGGGAAAAACTTACCCCTCCCGAACACGCGCTCCAAGATCTCGAAGTAATGGAACATCTGAAAAAGTTCGGGGCAATTACGCCTTGGGAAAAAGAATACTATCGTAAAGATGGTAGCCGAGCTGCTGTCCTGATTGGGGTAGCTTTACTCACGGAAACCGACAGTAGTTGTGTCTGTGTAGTGGTGGATATTCGTGATCGCAAAGAAGCCGAGGTGAAATTGCAGCAACAGGCAAAAGAAGAACGCCTACTAGCCTCAATTATCCAACGGATGCGCTCATCTCTGGATCTGGAGGAGATTCTTAATGCCACCGTTAAGGAACTCCATCAGGTATTGGAGTCCGATCGCGTATTAGTCTATCGTATTTTTGCAGATGGGACTGGGGCTGCCATTGCTGAATCGGTTTCGCCAAATTGGCCGCCTATCGTGAATATTATCTTTCCCGAAGAGATTTTCCCACCAGAAAACTACGATTACTATATTGAAGGAAAAGTTTATACCCTCGATGATCTTGAAGATGAAAAAGAGTCAATTTTACCCTGCTTAGTTGAATTCCTCAGAAAAATTCAGGTCAAAGCTAAAATTGTAGTGCCGATTATTCAGAACAACACCCTCTGGGGATTGCTGATGAGCCATCAATGTGATCGTCCGCGTCAGTGGGAAGAATGGGAAATTGAGCTACTGCAAAACACTGCTGATCAGTTGATGATCGCGATTCAGCAGTCTAGTCTTTTTAAGCAATTAAACCGAGAATTAGCTCAACGCGAACTCACCGAAACTAAACTCACTGAAACTAACACCAAACTTATCATTTCCAACCAAGAACTCGCCCGCGCTACCCGTCTCAAAGATGAATTTCTGGCCAACATGAGCCACGAACTTCGCACTCCCTTAAATGCTATTTTAGGCATGACAGAAGGACTACAAGAGGAAGTCTTTGGTACTATCACCCAAGAACAAATTAAAGCTTTACAAACCATTGAGAGCAGTGGCTCTCACTTGCTAGAATTAATCAACGACATTTTGGATATCGCGAAAATTGAATCGGGTCAAATACAACTGGATTGTACCCGAGTTTCAATAGCCTATCTGTGTCAATCCAGTCTGGCATTTATCAAACAACAAGCCCTGAAAAAACGCATCCAGCTAGAGATTAAACTAGCACTCAATCTACCGGAATTATTAATTGATGAACGGCGCATCCGCCAAGTCTTGATCAACCTGCTCAACAACGCGGTCAAATTCACCCCAGTGGGGGGACGCATCACCCTAGAAGTTAGCTGTCAACAAAGTCCGGTCGACTCAAACGCGGGGGACTCTCCCCTCCCAAATACCCTGCGAATTGCCGTTATTGATACGGGCATCGGCATTGCTCCAGAAGATATTAACAAACTATTTCAGCCCTTCATCCAAATTGATAGCGCCCTCAATCGTCAATATCAGGGGACTGGTTTGGGCCTGGCTCTGGTGAAACGGATTGTGGAACTCCACGGCGGGCAAGTGGTGCTAACTAGCGAGGTTGGTGTGGGTAGTTGCTTCACGATCGAGCTTCCCTGCGGTGATTTCGCACCATCGTCCCCTGAACCGGAAACCACAAGCTGGGGTGAGATAGAACCGAGTCAGCCCGAAACGAGAGCCTCTCCCTTAATCTTGCTGGCAGAAGATAATGAAGCTAATATTATGACAGTTTCGAGTTACCTCAAAGCTAAAGGTTATCGGATTCTCTTGGCTCAGAATGGCCAAGACGCGATCGACTTTGCCAAAAAGCAGTCCCCTGACTTGATTTTGATGGATATCCAAATGCCAGGGATGGATGGATTAGAGGCAATTAAGCAGATTCGTCTCGATCCTAATTTGGTTGATGTGCCGATCATTGCCCTTACTGCTTTAGCGATGACGGGCGATCGCGATCGTTGTCTGGCCCAGGGAGCCAATGACTATCTCACCAAGCCCGTGAAACTCAAGCAACTGGCAACGACAATTCAACAACTTTTGGAACCTGTTTGAAAAGGTGGTTGTAGAGTTAAGATAGAGCCATCGTTAAAAACAGATTTTTTGTATATTAACGTTTTGAGTGGGTTTAATACCCAAAATTCAAGGGGAAGCCCCCTATTTTTTCAACATAGTTGTTAATTACTGAATGATGCAAAAAAAACTCTTTTAATGGTGACACAATGCGGTGAAAACTCCTGAGATAATCTTTTCCCTGGACTCATGATATTCATGCTTATTCCTGCTATCGGAAATTCTGATTGTTCCATAATTAAAGCGTAAAAATTAGCAGGATAGCCATTCTTTTAACTTTTGCACCGATTCTTAACTCCCTAGTCTCATAAATATGAAAACACCATCAGTTTTAGTCGTTGACGACGATCCTAATAATTTTGATGTGATTGAAACATTCTTGAGTGATCAAGACTATCAGTTACATTATGTGGCAAGTGGTCAAGACGCGATCAATTCCCTGGAAACATTTGCTCCTGATTTGATTTTGCTGGATGTGATGATGCCAGGAATAGATGGCATTGAGGTTTGTCGGCAAATCAAAGCAATGTCAAAATGGCACGCGGTTCCGATCATTATGGTGACGGCATTAAACTCAAAATCAGACCTGGAAAACTGTCTAATTACCGGAGCGGATGATTTCATCAGTAAACCTGTTAATGCTGTTGAACTACGAGCTAGAGTTCACTCTATGCTGCGAATTAAGCGCCAGTATGACGACGTGCAGAGTTTGCTCAAATTGCGCGAAGATATGGTGAAAATGGTAGTCCACGATTTACGCAATCCCCTCGCGGGTATCTTGTTTAGTTTGGACTTCCTCAGAAAGCCAGATTATCCCAAAGAAAAACAAAAAAGTAAATTGGATAAGGTTTACGACTCCGCACAAAAATTACAGTTATTAATTGATGATTTGTTGCAAATTGCTCTACTAGAATCGGGTAAAATTCGTCTCAATTTGACAGAGGTTGATCTCTGTGAACTGATACAGTCTGCTATATCAAACTTCGACCCGATCGTGGCTCAAAAAAATCTCTTGCTGATGAGTAAATTACCAGAAGTACGGGATAGGAAAGTCTTGATTGATGAGACGATGATACATCGAACGGTGGATAATCTTCTCTCGAATGCAATTAAGTTTTCCCCTCCCGATAGTGAAATCATTGTTAATTTAGAATTCCTCACATCAGGCGAGACAAAAATCCGGGTGATCGACTCTGGACCGGGTGTTCCTGATGAATTGCAATGGCAGATTTTTGAGAAATATGAGATTGGAACTCTGATGGCAAATGTGTCTCAAATAGGTTTGGGTTTAGCCTTTTGCAAAATGGTGGTTGAGGCACATGGGGGGGAGATTTGTGTCAAAAGTAATCAGCAGAAAGGGGCTATTTTTGAAATCACTTTGACAGTATAGATGACAACTGTTAGATCAGAAAACAGGGAATAGGCTTGGCTATAAGCGTAAGTCGAAGGGGAGAAACCGGGTTTCTTTGGTTTGTGGGTGCAGCGCGATCGCTTCGTCTCTTAGAAACGGGGTTTCTGTGAGATATCTGGTTTTGCTTAACAGCCCTGAAGAAGAAACCCGGTTTGTTTCATTCTGTGGCAGAGCTTAAGGGGAGGATGAAGAGGCTGGTGGGCAAACAAACCATTTAAAGACCTTTACTGATACCATCGAAGTGTTTAGGACTGGGATATTTTTTCAGTTTGTGGAGTGGTAACACCACAATTGCGACGTGTTTGCCACGGATAAAGGGACTTTGGGCTTGTTTGGGCTGAAAATTTGTTGAAGTCCCCTTACTTAATCATAGCAATTCAGCAACTCCGACTTATACTATGGGCGACTAGAGGACCATATCTCACTTAGTTTTGATGGGTTTACCCAGGCTCAATTTTAATCAAAACCCCTGTTTTTTTGGCATTGGGTTCATATTCTACGGTTAACTTGGGAACGCAAGTCACGCGATCGTCAAGAATTACTCCCGCTCCATTTAATGTTAACGCGTCCAGACAAGCACCTGCTAAATTATCTAAATCAGCATTTTTGCGATGATTTCCCATAAAAATTAATGAAATGTTAGCACGGGGAATGGGTAACTTAATCGAGAGATTTAAGTCACATAATTGACGGTAAATTTCTACTTCGGCTTGGTTACGCCAACCTCGATATTGTTTGGGTAAATAAGTCCCTCGTTTTGTTACCCTTGGGCGTGCCTTGGGTACGACATTTCCCGAAAGCCAAAACTGGATTTCCTGGGCTAAGGGTGCTTTATTAATTACAGAGGGCGCGATCGTTTGCTCTATTAATTCCACTGATTTAAGATGAGGTATTTTTGCCTCCAATTCTTGATCTTTTTCCAAGGTATCAATTAGCTCGACATTCTGAGTCTGGGATGAAAATTCTGGGGTTTCTAATGCCAAGGTTTCCCTTGGAGATGAAAATTCTGGGGTTTCTAATGCTAAGGTTGGAGTTGGAGATGAAAATTCTGGGGTTTCTAATGCTAAGGTTGGAGTTTCGTTTAATTCTACTTCTACAACCGGTTGAGAAGCCGATTCTACTTTTTTTTCACGCGGTTGTAATCGAGGCCAAGATAAGGCTATTTGCATATAAGTTTTTGCTGTATTTTCGGAAATATCACACATCATTTTTAGCCAATCTTGCCACTCTTGATGTGATAAATTTCCTTGGGCTTGTAGTAACCATTCTCCCGCGTTTCGAGCGGAGATTAAACCCCCTGTTGGGGAGGCTTGACATTGGTAATGTGCATTTTTTACCCGTTCCGCTAAGGCTTCTAAGTTGAGAGCAATGGATACCGATTTTTGACTTACTTCTTGATAGTTAGGAAGAGAAGAAGATGTCGTTTTTAGTAGGAATGGATTGGATTTTAGTAAGGACTGTGAAGGATTTTTCATGGGTATAAAAAACTAGATTACTGTTTAATATCGACTGCGGGTTTCTGGGTAGATACTTCGGCCAATCTGCTGTACTGCATGGGGGCAAAGGGGGGAGAAACCTGGTTTCTTTGGGTAAATCCTCTTAATTATACCCATTTTCCCCAGACAACCCGGATCTTTTTATCTGCTAATTCTTCTCTCTCTTTTCGCATAAAACCTTCTGCGCGGTGAGCATTAGCGCGTGATAATGATATCTTTGTGTCAGTTGATTGAGCCATTGTGATGAATACAGGTTGTCGCGATTATCCAAGGACTAAAAATGTGACAGATCCTAGTGCTAAATGATGTGTGAAAAAAGGAGTAAAGGGATCTTTTTTCCAGGGCAATCTCCCAAATATGGCCAGGGATAGTCTAATTATAAAAAAGTGTTTAGCTTTTATTAATCAGCATTTCTGTTAACTGGTAAAATCCGTCGATTTCTTCGTGTTGGGTGACATAAATAGGTAAATGTTCTAGTTGTTCTTTATAGTGTAAAATATTGGCAACACCAATGGATAGGGGAAATACTTTTTGATTGAATAAAGATTCATCGTTAGGACTATCGCCAACAGTGATAATTTGATCGGGGGTTAAGGAGTTAAAATATTGATGTAACACTTTGTTTAAACTACTGGCTTTGTCTTGTTGCATGGGTTTTATATGACATTGTACCGTACTATAGGTAAAGCCCCAACTTTTCTCAAAACAAAGTTTTTCTAATTTTTCTAAGTCTGCTATGTTTAATCCCTCCACATCAAAAGTCCAATCGGTTAAGCGAAATTGATTATCGCCTGATTCCTTAATTTGGGGAAATTGATTTTTTAAGGTGTGAAACATTTGTGCCAGTTTTTGACGATGATTTGTGATGTCTTCGATCGCGGTTAATATCTCTGGTGTGTCTTGATTTTCGGGAAAATAAATACCTCCATTTTCCGCGATCGCGCCTTTTATGGGTAAATAATTTTTAATACTTTGGACCCATCCCGCGGAGCGCCCTGTGACGATAATAACATCAAAAGAATGTTGAGCTAAAGTTTCCAAAGCTTGTAACAGAGAAGCGGTAAATTTGCCCTTAAGCGTTAAGGTACCATCCATATCAGTCGCGATTAACTTGATCGGATATTTGCTAAATAGGGGAAACTCTTCAAGAGGAAGTAAAGACATAACAAGTGAGAATAAGTGTCAAATGTGATACAGTAAATTATATAATAGATATCTCCACAAAAGAGAGAACTACTCACGACAACAGCTATCGCGGCAAGCATAATTACTTAAGGAAAGGGGTTGGAGAACATATTTTTTCTGATTTTCTTAAGAAAATCTTTGTTAATGACGATAAATAATTAAAAAAAAATTAAGAATCTTCTTTTGACCTTGACATTGTTGAAGGATGAGAAGTTTAATATTATTTATTCAAGAGGTGATTGATTTGTGGTTTTTTTGAATCTCTCAGGGACTACCGAAATCGTTAGACCTCAAAAGAATCTTGACGGACTAACCGTTTTATCTACAAACTCAGAAATAGACTACATTCATCAAAAAAATATATGTTGAAAATGAAAAATTTATGTTCTACGGTAAAACGGGAAGAGCAAGAAAAAAATACGGTTTCCTCCTATGTTTTTTCCAGAAATCTTATGAAAAAAGAACAATTAATTCAACCCGATAAATCTGTTCAAACAACTACAGCAAATTCAAAAAACGGTTGTTGGAATTTTGGATTTGATGCCTCGTCGCCCTTGTGTATTTGTTGTGTTTTGTTGGAGAAAAATAACCCAGAGATTTGTCGATAATAAAGTGACAATGTACTCACTCGAGGGTTGTTTTTAGAGAAAAACTAGCCCCAAACATAGACTAAAACCCAGTTAACAATATCTTTTGATGTCGATAGATATTTTGTATTGCTCTAACTGGGTGAAATTTCCGATATTAGTAATTATGGTCTAATAAAGACCGCCATTCTTTGATAACAAAGGGAGGAATCAGAATTTCTATAGGATATTTTTGCCTGGGTAATAATATCCTCAAAGGAGAATTGGATTGGATTTTGGTAATGATTTCTCGAAAATCATATTCTCCTACATTTTCTGGTAAATTTAACTGGTATGTAATATCTTCCGCCAGCCCAAGTTTGAACTTTTCTCGATATAACTCAACGGGAATGGGATGGGGTAATACGCTACCCGGAAACCCGACTATTCGTAAATTAAAATCTTGAATAAATCCAGAATTTACTCGTTTATAAAGAATAAGTTGCCATGCTTTTTCCTGGGTATCGCGTAAACTCTGCACCGAGCGATACATCACTTGATTTGCCGTTTCTGGGTATTGATGAATCGACGCGATCGCGTTGGGATCATAGGCGAAAAGGAAAATCAATAAAAACCACCCAATTTTTAGCCAAACTCGTCTCAATGTTCTCATTTTTCTCCTGAAGTACCATAATAGAAACATTCACCTATCCCCAGCCCCCAGTCTCTCGGCCTCGATTAGTGTGAAGAATTGTAACAGAAAAAGGGAAAAAAGTTAAAGTTTGTTGCAGACTTGCACCAAAAAAGTCAAGGTGTGATATCGTCTATAAACGACTGAAACGGGGTAAAATACAGCAAGGAGAATACTTTGAA
The DNA here is from genome assembly GCA_037440985.1 of Microcoleaceae cyanobacterium bin_387. Classification (GTDB taxonomy): domain Bacteria; phylum Cyanobacteriota; class Cyanobacteriia; order Cyanobacteriales; family Microcoleaceae; genus JBEDKD01. The sequence continues at coordinate 12,677 of JBBITB010000009.1, read as the reverse complement.
ATCGAATTTGACCTCATATCCGGCTTGCTCTATGCGTGAAGATGTCAGTGAGTATGTCGCTCACCTACAACTTCACATGACTTTACAAGCGCGTAACTTAGTCCCTACCCTCACCGATGCTAAGGATAGTCGCGAGGAACTATTAACGCAAACTCAAGCTTATTTTGAAAAGCTGGTATCTCGACAAGCGATTTAAAGTTTTTTTTCCCCTCAGAAACCGGGTATTTTTTGCAATACCCGGTTTCTTTACGCAAATATGCCTTGGCAATCACAGAATTTTTTTTGTAAGATTCGTTGGGAGTAATTCTTTTTTAGGTATGATGATACACAGCCCAACGACATTAAGTATTTTTACTTTACCTCTCTTCAGTTTGACTCTGATGGGGGTACAGGGCGCGATCGCGCAGTCCCTTCCCTCCACCTCTGATATTTTAGAATCGACAACAAGCCTTTCTTCCCCGAAAAATGTATCTTCTGATACAGAAAAATCTCAACTTTTCCCCTCCGTGAGTGCAGAAACAGAAAAAGGGAGAGGGAAACGCGCTCAGGAAAAAGATTTTCAAGGATTAAAAATAGCACCATTTAACCCAGTTTTTCTCCAAGATAATCAAGAGAAATTTAATCAAAATGCCCAATCATTAGGGGGAACATTACAAGTTAGTAATGTCCAAGGTTTACCCTCTTCTGAGTTCGAGGGTTCCTCGGTGGCAGAAGTGATCATTCGTTTTGTCAATAAACAAGGTTTAAGCGTTGATAAAAATGGGAAACCGATTAAAAATCGTATTCCCGAAGATTTTATTCGACGAGAATTAAAACTGAAAACAGGTGATCGTTATCAAGGCGCGATCGTCCGACGAGATATACAACAATTATATCAACTTGGTTTATTTGATAATGTCACCGTTTCCCTAGAACAAAATGGCATTGATGTCAATGTTATTTATAATATTCAAGAATCCAGTGCTTCTTCCATAGGATTAGGAGGAGGTTATAACGAAGACATTGGCGTTTATCTCAGTTTCAAATATACTAATCGCACGGTGGGAACGCTTCCCCAGCATTTTTCTGTATTTGTCGAACCCAGTGCTAGAGACTTTCTCTTTGACTTACAATTTGTCAGTCCATATACAGCAGCTAATGACAGTTTAGGCTATTTTGCCAATATATTTCGTAAACGTAAAGAGTCGGAGATTTTTGATCAGAATATTAAGTTACCTGATGGCCAAGATGTGCGAGAGATTCGTTGGGGTGGTAATATCGGCTTTAACCGTCCTATTGGAGATTGGCAAGGGATTTTAGCCTTAAATTATACCAATATCAGCACGCGTGATGGTAATTTACAAATCCAAAAAGTTGACGCGATGGGAAATCCCCTGACATGGAGTGGTAAAGGAATTGATGAATTATATACAGTGAGTTTAACAGGGATTTTAGATCGGCGCAATAATCCTTTTAATCCCACCAGTGGTTATATCCTTTCCTTAACCACAAAACAATCAATTCCTATCGGACAAGGGCAAATTTTCATGAATCAATTATGGGGTAATTATATTCAATATGTGCCTGTAACATGGCTGACCAAAAAAGACCCCTACGCGTTACCAGAAATGTTTGCTTTTTTGCTACAAGGAGGAACGGTAATTGGTGATTTACCACCGGAAGAAGGATTTGTGCTTGGTGGCTCTACCTCTGTGAGAGCTTACGAGGGTGGTAGAATTGGAACTGGACGCAGTTATGTATTAGCATCTGGGGAATATCGTTTTCCTCTTTGGCGAGATATTGGTGGCGTTTTCTTTATTGATTTTCAGAGTGATTTAGGATCAGGAAATAGTGTTTTAGGAAAACCCGCGATCGTTAGAAATAAACCGGGGACAGGGTTTGGTATAGGAGTAGGAACGAGAGTGCGATCCCCCTTTGGCTTGATTCGTTTGGATGTAGGGGTAAGTAATGAAGGCTCTGTGCAATTTATTTTAGGCACAAATCAGTATTTCTAATAAACTGTAGTAAGGGAATTGTTGACAAGAGAGAACGGGTCATACTTAAAGAGGAATTATAATCTCTACTGAGCTAAAATATCAATGGCAATAATACTTAAGCAAGATTCACACAAAAATCCGGCATCTCTCTTTTTTAGCCTAGATCGACTTAAGGGAAGTCAAAGCAAAATAAAACCGCCCTAATCTCTTGGGAGCATCTATACAAATGTGCATAAATGATCACTCCTCCCCCAGTCCAGATGGACAGATTTTTCAGACGAATTCAGTTGATCAAACTCAATATCTGAACAACCCAAATGCCCAATTAGAGTTTTATCGTACCTTAGAGCAAAATCTTCCATCAATCTATTTTTCTCTGAACCTAGAGGGAAATATTATTTCTGTTAGTTTTTTTGCTGCTCAACGAGTAGGACTAACACAGGAAGAATTGATAGGAAAAAACATTAAAAAAATTGTCTTTTCACTGGATTGTGTTCATTTTGAGGCAAAATGGGTTCAGTTTATTAATGATTGGGAAGAATTATCTTCTTGGGAATGTCGCTTACAGGGAAAAAATGATGATATTTTTTGGGTGAAAATCCAGGCAAAAAAATGTAATTATTCTGGTTTAGATATCGTGGTTTTACAATGTCAAGATATAGATCAATATAAGATCGCACTAGAAAACTGTGATACTCAAGTTCATGATATTCTTAATAATGCCAGTGCCGCGATCATTAGTTTTCGTATTTTTCCCGATCACACTTGGGAATATAACTATTATTCCTCAGGATGTGAGACAATTTTTGGTTATACCCCCCAGGAATTAATGCGCGATCGTGATCTGTGGTTTTCCCGTGTGCATCCAGAAGATCGGGAGCGTCTGATTATCCCCGCGTTGGATTCTTTTTTTAGCGAGAAAAATATTAGTATTGAATATAGATTTTACCATAAAGACGGTTCAATCCGTTGGATTTCTGATACTTATACCTCCCGAAAAGATCCGATAATTAATGCTTGGAATGTGATTACGATTGCTACTAATATAACCTCATGTAAAAATACAGAAAAAGCACTTCAAGAAAGCGAAATGCGCTTTCGTCAGTTAGCAGAAAATATTGGAGAAGTTTTTTACATTACCTCTTTTCAAGATCAAGAACTGATTTATGTTAGTCCTGCATATCAAAAAATTTGGGGACAACCTTTGGAAAATATTTATAGGAATCCTTCCGCGTGGTTAGCCGCGATTCATCCCGATGATTATGAGCAAGTAAGACAAAATTTTGGTAGCAAACTCCAGGGTAAATCCATGCAAAGTGAATATCGGATTATTCGCCCTGATGGTTCAATTTGTTGGATTTTTGATCGCAATTTTCCGGTTTATGATTCCGAGGGCAATGTACTCTATCATGTAGGATTAGCAGAAGATATTAGTGAACGCAAAAAAACAGAAGAAGCACTGCGAGTTTCTCAAGCACGCTTTGCCGGAATCGTAGAAATTGCTAACGACGCGATTATTTCTATTGATCAATCCCAAAACATTATCCTCTTTAATCAAGGGGCTGAAAAAATATTTGGTTATACATCCGAAGAAGTTTTGGGAAAAAACCTGGCTATTCTTTTACCTCTTAGTGCATTCAGCAAACATTCTGAATATATTGATCAGTTTGGAAATTCTTTAGAAAAATCTCGCGAAATGGGATTCCGTAATAAAATTTTTGGTCGTCGTAAAGATGGTATAGAATTTCCTGTAGAAGCTTCTATTTCCCAACTAAAACTCGGAGAGGAAATCGTATTTACCTCGATTTTACGAGATATTACAGAACAAAAACAAGCGGAACAAAAACTAAAGCAACAAGCGGATCGAGAGCAATTATTAAGCATGATTACTCAACGTATTCGTCAGTCTCTTGATCTGGAGGAGATTCTCACAACTACAGTGAGAGAAGTTCGGCAGGTTTTGGAAGCTGATCGTGTATTAATTTATCATATTGACAGTAATAATATTGGTGTTGTTCTCACAGAAGCAACGGCGGCTGATATTAATCCGATATTGGGTAAACCCCTTCCTGACGAAATTTTCCCTCAAGAGTGTTATCCCCTTTATCGTCAAGGACGAATTCGTACAGTAATTGATGTAGAAACTGATCCGATGTCCCCCTGTCTTGCTAATACCCTCAGAGAAATTGGGGTGAAATCTAAAATAGTGGTTCCTCTTTTATCTTGTACTCAAGAAAATAATGAATTTTCTGATACTCTCTGGGGGTTATTAATTGCCCATCATTGTCGATCACCCCGTGAATGGCAAACGCTGGAAATTGATTTACTTAAACAATTAGCTTCACAAGTAGGAATTGCCATTCAACAAAGTCAATTATATCAGCAAACCCAACTTCAAGCTCAACGGGAAAAAGCTATCAATAAAATTGTTCAAGCCATTCGTCAGTCCTTTGATTTAGAGACAATTTTCTCCACGACTGTCTCGGAAGTGGCTAATTTTTCGCCCCTTGATAGTGCCCAAATTGTCCGCTATTTTCCTGATCAAAAAGTCTGGATTCCTGTGTATGATTATCGAAGAAACACTATAGTGCCCAGTGCATTAGGTCTTGAAATTTCTGATAAAAATAATGAATTTGCTGATCGCTTAAAACGTTTAGAAGTAGTAAAAATTAATGACGCGAGTACCTCTCCAGATCAGACGAATCGTCAGTTAGCTGAAAATTTTCCGGGTACTTGGTTACTTATTCCCTTAGATTTTCAAGTGGAAAATCTTCAGACACAGCAGCATCAGGTTTGGGGCAGTCTCACTCTTATCAGAAATAATTTGCTCACCCCTTGGCTTGATTGGGAAGTGAAATTATTATGTGTTATTGCTGATCAGCTCGCGATCGCGATCCATCAGTCGGAACTTTATCAAGAATTACGAGCCGCGAATTTGGAATTGGAACAAAAAGCCTCTTTAGATGGTTTAACGGAAATTGCCAATCGTCGTCGTTTTGATGAATATTTAAACTCCGAATGGCAACAACATCTTTGGCAAGAAAAACCTTTATCATTAATTCTCTTGGATGTGGATTATTTTAAAAGCTATAATGATACCTATGGTCATTTAGCGGGAGATGATTGTTTACGACAAGTCGCCCGTGTTATTAAGAATTTATTAGAAAAATCAAAAAATTTAGTGGCCCGTTATGGTGGGGAAGAATTCGCGGTGATTCTTCCTGATACTAATCGTCAAGGCGCGATCTCTGTAGCCCAGAGAATACAAAACGTGATTAAAAAACTTTATATTGTCCATGAAAAATCTATGGTAAGTGATTTTATCTCCGTCAGTTTAGGTATTTCTTCAATAATTCCTACTCCCGATTTATCTCCTCAAACTTTAATTAATCGCGCGGATACGGCTCTTTATTGTGCCAAACAACAAGGACGCGATCGCTATTGTGAATTTCAAATTTAATCGGCTAGATTGGGTTGAATATGAGTCTTCTCCACCCCAAAATAATGAGATCAACCCAACCTAGGGATTAACGTACTCTCATACCCAATTTTTGATCCCAATGGAGAGGTTTATTGGCTTTGACTAAAGGTGCTTCGGGAATTTCATTAACAGAAATGCCATATTTCCAATTAGGAGGACAAATCGCGATAAACCGAGCATAACCTCCCGTACCTCCTTGAAATTTAGGATAACCGATCGCGACTATCGCACCGACTTCAGGCACTTTATCTAAATTTGTTACACCTTCCGCTTGAGTGTAACCATTTTGTAATAACCAAGCTTCCCCTTCCAAATTAGGAGTAGAATCAGTATCTAAAGGTTCATGGCCATGAAAATATCAGCAACCGTCAAATGATAATTAGGATCTTTAGCTACTTTATCTTGAATAGGAATAATCACTAAAGGACGAATAGTATAAGTCGGAGGTAATTCATCAATTGATGGATAATTAGGATTTCAATGGGCTGGCGGATCTAATTGTGTACCTAATTGATCCGTCGTGAGATTATAATGGGTTGCTTCAAAACCATCATTTTTATAATTCTAAGGTTTTTCTGTTTTGGGATTTACTGTCGGCTCAAAAGTTGATTTAGCAAAGCCTATCCATACAGGAATTTAAGGATTTATTGTATGAGTTAAATCGACATATTTAGCATTTTTTAGTCAGTGATCATAGATTTGCCATAGAGGAGGGGAGCTTTGTGAAGTTGCAGAAATCTGTGTCGACATAGAAAAAATAAGAACACAGAGAAAACAGAGCGTAAAGAAAATTTACCCAGAGGGGACTTGTTGGAATTTTACCATTTTTTTGATATAATCGAGTGTTGGCATTTTTTTTCCTAAAATGACACCATTTTGAGGATAATCCTGTTATTGTATAGGTTAGTAGTTCGATCAGAGCTAATTCTTTAAGAAAATTTCAGAATTGACCTATTTTTTCTAGGGAGATTCTGACTTATGGTTTCTGCAATAGCAACGCGATTGAAGGATACCAAAACAATATGTGCATTTCTCAGGATATGGATTCTGTTAAGACTCAGGCTGTTTCTCTCACTCAAGAATCCCCTTTATCGGTGATGATTACTCCTCCTGAAGAGTTAAAAGATAACCCCCGAAATCAACCTAATTTACAGGAACATTTACAACGAGCAAATCATCAACTTAACCAGATTTTTGAATATGCGATCGCGTCTCTTGTTTGTTTTCGTGTTTACCCGAATCAGGATTGGGAATATGAGTATTTTTCCCAAGGTTGTTCAGTATTATTTGGTTATACCGAACAAGAGATGAGGTTAGATAAAAATCTCTGGTTATCACGGGTATTTCCTGATGATGTCAAAGAACTTATTTTACCTGGTTTTGCCAAAATTTTTGCCGAAGAGTCTTTTCATTTTGAATATCGTTTTTATCATAAAGATGGTACTATTCGCTGGATCTCAAGTTTCTTAACATCCCAATATGATCCTCCTACTAATACTTGGAATGTTACCACGATCGATACCGATATTAGTGAGCGCAAACAATTAGAAATTGATCTAAAACAGTCCGAAGCTAAACTCCAGAATATTCTTAATAACGCTCAAGCCGCGATCGGTAGTTTTAAAGTATTCACTCACGAATGGCAGTGTGAACACTTTTCCGACGGTTGCCAAGTTGTTTTCGGTTATTCATCTCAAGAATTAATCAAAAATCCGACAATATTATTATCAAGAATTATTAGGGAAGATTGGGAAAATATTGTTTTTCCTGCCTGCCAAAACATTTATGAACAAAAAAACATTACTATCGAATATCGTTTTTATCATAAAGATCATAGAATCCGTTGGATTTCGAGTACCTTATCATCTCGCAAAGTTCCCTTAGAAGACTGTTGGTATGTCACAATCGTCGCAATGGATATAAGCGATCGTAAACAAGTCGAAAATACTCTGCGTGAAAAAGAAGAACAATTACGCATTCTCACTGACTCCTTACCCGTTTGTATTTCTTATGTTGATAAAAATGAAAGGTATCAGTTTGTCAATAAAACCTATGAAATTTGGTGGCAAAAAAGCCGTGAAGATATTTATGGTAAAACGGTAAAAGAAATTTTAGGACAAGATACTTATGAAGTAGTGAAAGATAAAATCAAACAAGTTTTATCAGGATTAAATATTAATTATGAAGCAGAATTTCCATCTGAAACTAGCGAAAAACGTTATATTAGTGCAGCCCTTGTCCCAGATTTTGATGAAAATTATCAAGTCCGAGGCTATTACGCGTTAATTACAGATATTAGTACACAAAAAAAAGTAGAATTAGCTCTACGCAAAAAAGAATTACAATTAAAAGAAGCTCAAAGAGTTGCCCAGGTTGGAAGTTGGGAATTAGATGTGGAAACTCTCAAAATTACTTGGTCCGAAGAAGCTTTTCGTTTATTTGGTTTTAACCCCAATGAACCCGAACCTAGTTATGAAGAACATCTCGCCAAAATCTACCCAGATGACAGAGAGTTAGTGCAAGAAGCTGTCAATAAAATGATTTCATCTGGAAATCCTTACTGTGTGGAATTTCGGGCATTTAAACCCGATGGTACTCTCCGATATATTGAGGGAAAGGGTGAAGTAATTGTTAATCAAAATGGTATTCATACTCAATTAGTAGGAACATTATTAGATATTACGGAACGTAAAAAAATTGAAGAAAATTTGAGAAAAAGTGAAGAGATTTATCGGAATTTAGCTAAATTATTTCCTAATGGTGCTGTTCATCTTTTCGACTTAAATCTTAAATATTTTCTGACAGAAGGAAGTATTTTAGAGAAATTAGGATTATCAAACGATATGTTTGAAGGAAAAACGATGTGGGAAATTTTCCCCTCTGAAACTTGTCAAATTCTGGATTTTTATTACCGCAAAGTATTAGAGGGAGAATCTCACAATTTTGAACTCTCATGGCAACACTACTATTTTATGATTAGTGTTAGTCCCCTGCGAAATGACAAAGGGGAAATTATCGGGGGAATCGCGGTTTCTCAAGAAATTACTGATCGTAAACGAGTGGAAGAATCTCTGCAAAAACAAGCCCAAAGAGAACAAGCTTTAAATCGTGTAATTCAAACGATTCGTAATTCTTTAGAATTAACTACTATTTTTGAAATTGCCACGAATGAAATCGCTCAACTCCTTGAAGTTGAGCGAGTGACTATTACCAAATATATTGCGGAAAAAGAACTCTGGCGTGTGGTGTCTGACTATCATCAATTAGTTGATATTCCTGATATCTTAGGAATGGAGTTTACTCAGGGAGATCACTCTATTTATGATCAATTAAAAAATCAGCAATTTGTCTTAATAAATAATCCTCTAGAACTTCAGGAAGAAAAGGTCTTAAAATTTGCTAAAATATTTCATGGTGATTCCTTAATTATTCCTTTAACTATTGAGTCGGAACTTTGGGGCATATTGACATTATTAAGTCATAAAAAATCACCTTGGCAAGAGTCAGAAATTAGTCTGGCTTCGGCTGTCGCGGATCAACTCGCGATCGCGATCCATCAATCAGAGCTTTATCAAGATTTGCAAGAGGCGAATGAAGAGCTTTCCCGACTCGCGTCCCTTGATGGTTTAACTCAAATTCCCAATCGTCGCCGTTTTGATGAATATATCAATCTTGAATGGCGACGTTTGAGACGAGAAAAGAAATTTTTATCTTTAATTTTCTTAGATGTTGATTATTTTAAACGATATAATGACACCTATGGTCATTTAGCGGGTGATGATTGTTTAAAACAAATTGCCCAGGTACTTACTAATGTTATTCATCGTCCCGCGGATTTGATTGCCCGTTATGGGGGTGAGGAATTCGCGATCATTCTTCCTCATACTAATATTGATGGTGCCCTTCATATTGCTGGGACTGTCCTCCGTCGGATTCAAAATCTGAAAATTCCCCATTCTCAATCTTTAATTAAACCTTATGTTACTGTTAGTATTGGTGTTGCTTCTATGATTCCCACTCTTGAATTATCACATCAAGAGTTGATTCATGCTGCTGATCAATCTCTTTATCTTGCTAAAAAATCAGGACGTGATCGTATTTGTATTCAATCTTAAATTTTTGTAAAGATTAACAGTTATCGTCTATCTGTGGGCTATAGCCTTTCTCAGAAAAATAATGATGTTTTTTCGACATTTAAGTGAGTCACTGAAAGGACATATATTTTATCTAAAAAATACTATGTTTGGGGCATTTCTGTTTCTTTTCTAGTTTTTTATTTGTTCTTCTTCTGTTTCAGTAAAGCTTTTTTTCTGCCTCTTCCTGATTGACTATAATGACTTACTAATTACAACGATTCCCAACCATTGAACCAGTTATAAAAAGAGGATGTACTACCCCTACAAATTTGCATGAATGATTGAGACTTGCGATATATCTGTAGGGGCAAAGCATTATCCTGCAAGAAACTTCTCAAAATCGGGTATATCTACCCAGGTTCCGGTTTGATTTGATTCTTGGGTTAAATCCATTAATAACTGTGCATAAACTCCTTCTCTTAATGAAGGTGTTAAATTTTCGCCTTTATCAATGGCTTCTACCCATTTATCAATGACTCGAATTAAGGACGCGATCCTGCCATCGGAATACACTTGGGGAAATTCTAATTCTTGAGGAATTTTTATCTCTTCTAAGGGTTTTCCGTCTTGGTTTCCCCACAAACGAAATCCATTGATATAATCCTGTTGATTATCGCTTCCTAAGACTAATGTGCCTTTACTGCCATAGACTTCTATCCAATGTCCTCGCCCTTGATAGGTGACGGAGCTTAAACACATTTGACAAGGGGTTCCGTCTGTTAATTCTAACATTAATGTCGCGGTATCATCGGCATCTACTGGTTTTAATTTTCCGTTTTCTGTGGGATCGGGACGAGTTGTTATTCCGGTGATTAAATGACTGGATAAACGCCGAATTGATCCGAATAACCAGTTGATATAATCAAAGGCATGGGAACCGATCGCGCCTAGTACGCCACCCCCTTTATCTTTTTGCGCGTACCAATTCCAAGGGCGAGAAGTATCGGCTCGACTTGAGACTAACCAATCTATTTTGATCAGGCGTTTTTCTCCGACATATCCCTCGGCTAATAATTGGGCAAAATGTTGCCAAGCTGGAATAAAGCGAAATTCAAAATCCATTGTCACAACCCCTCTGGAAGCCCCCCCTTCAGGGGAGGTTGGGGGGGTTGCTAAATGATAAAGTTGTCGCGCTTCTTGGGCGTTTAAGGTTGTTGGTTTTTCTAATAAAAGATGTTTCCCAGCTTCTAAGACGGTTTTCGCCATTTCATAATGTAAAAAGGGTGGTGTTGATATACTTACCCCTTGTACTTCTGGCCTTTTGACAATATCTTCAATACTATTAGTGGCATAGGGGATGTTATGCTTCGACGCGATCGTGTTGGCTTTTTCCAGATCGCGATGATAAACCGCGACAATCTCGGTACGAGAATGGGCTTGAAATGCGGGAATATGGACTTTTTGGCCAAAACCCGTCCCGACAATCGCAATTCCAATGGTGGATGACATAGGCTAATTATTTGAGAAAACGTATAGTAAAAGGATAACGGTAAAATTCACCTTTGCTGGCTTTAATCGCGGCAAAAATTACGAGAAAAAAGGAGGCTATTCCCATAATTACAAATATAACGGCTTCTCCCATTAATAATAACACCCCTATGGTACTCAAGGCTGATTCTACTGATGTGGGGTTTGATTGCATGACTAATCCACAGGTGACAGACATCAGTAAAAAAGAGAGAATTGCTAAGATTATCCAATAAATGAGTAAAGAAAGTTGAAAATTGACAGATTCTTTACCATGATCATCGATCGCGGGATCAAGATTTTTCTGGAATTTCCAAACGCCTAAGGGCCCTAAAATACTCACAAAGGGCACGATCATGGGAATACCGACGAAACCACTAATTACAGACAATGGTATCCATATCATCGAGGAAAGATGACAGAATATTGCCCATTTTCTGATTTCTTTTTGCTCGTCATTTGCATTCATTATGTTATCCCCTAATGAGTCTTATTTTTGCTGAAAATTGGCAACCCATTCTATTACCTGTTTTCCTAAACTCACTCCATTCAATAAATCAATTTCTCTCACTCCCGTGGGACTGGTAACATTAATTTCGGTGAGATATCCCCCAATCACATCTATTCCCACAAAATATAATCCTTCTCTTTGCAACACAGGGGCTAATTGTTCACAAATTTGCTTTTCTCTTTCTGTTATTTCCGTTTTGGCAACCCTTCCTCCTACGGCCATATTACCACGAAATTCATGTCCCGTGGGGATACGATTAACCGCGCCTATGGGTTCCCCATTTAATAAAATAATTCGCTTATCTCCTTCCTTGGCTTCGGGTAAATATTGTTGAATCATTACCGGAATTTGTCCCTGTTGGGTACTGATTTCAATTAAGGAGTTAAAGTTACGATCACTCGCGTCTAACATTAATATTCCTTCTCCCGCTTTCCCCCCCAAGGGCTTTAAAACCGCGATCGTATTTTCGGAGACAAACTTACGGATTACTTCCTTATTTTGACTCACAATAGTTTCAGGAATCGCGTCTTTAAATTGTAACGCGTACATTTTTTCATTAGCCGAGCGCAATGCCTTCGGAGAATTAACCACCAAAGTCTTCTCAGGATTAATATAATCTAACAGGAAAGTCCCATAAAGATAAGGTATATTCACAGGTGGATCGGTACGCATAAATACCGCGTCCATTGTCTCTAAGGGTTGTAAACTTTTTTCCCCTAATTGATACCAATGATCACTCGCTACCCAATGCCCATCAACGGCTTGCACGGGGGTTAATTCAACCTGAGTTAAATTTGCCCAGGCTTGACTATTAATAACTGTTAATAAGTTGGCTTCTGTGATAAAGACTTCATGCCCTAATAATTGGGCTGCTTCCATTAACGCGACACTGGTATCGTGCCCCGGAATGAGTTTCTCAATGGGATCGATAATAAATGCAAATTTCATAGGTAATCAAGGAAGAAGGAAGTTGACAGTTGACAGTTGACAGTTGACAATTATCAATTATCAATGATAGGAATTATGCACGGCAACGGCAGCATAAGGGTTGGACAGTTGACAGTTGACAGTTGACAATGATCAATTATAGGACTTACGCACTGCAA
>JBBITB010000008.1:76396-101328 GCA_037440985.1 Microcoleaceae cyanobacterium bin_387 | reverse complement strand
TTGACAGTTGACAGTTGACAGTTGACAGTTGACAGTTGACAGTTGACAGTTGACAGTATCCCCAATCCCTGATTGCCTATTCCCCAATCCCTGACTGGTTTATGTTTCTGAAGACTCTCCGCCTCCGACAATTTCGTAATTATCAAGAACAAAAAGTGGCCTTTGAAGCACCGAAAACTATTTTGGTGGGGAATAACGCTCAAGGTAAATCGAATTTGTTGGAGGCGGTGGAGTTACTTTCTACTTTGAAAAGTCATCGGGCGAATCGTGATCGTGAATTGATTTTAGAGACTCAATCTATTGCCCAGATCGAAGGCACTTTAGAACGGATTACAGGTATTATTGATTTAAGTTTAACCCTCCGCGTTCAAGGCCGTCGGACAGTTTTTATTAATGGCAATTCTCCCCCCCGTAATGTAGATTTTTTAAGTGTTTTAAATGTGGTTGAATTTTCTAGTTTAGATTTAGATTTAGTTCGAGGCGCACCGGAAGAAAGACGTAATTGGATCGATCGTTTGGTGATTCAATTAGAACCAATATATGCTAATATTTTATATGAATATAATAAGGTTCTCCGTCAACGTAATGCTCTTTTAAGAACTGAAAAAAACCTAGTTAATATCAGTCTCAATACCCAAGCTTCTCTCACAAATAATCAATCATCTTTCTCCCAATTAGCCCTTTGGGATGCACAGTTAGTCGCGACAGGGACAAGAGTTATTCGCCGACGTGATCGGATTCTTAAACGCTTAATTCCCCTCGCCCAAAATTGGCATCAAGCGATTAGTGGAAGTCAAGAAAATTTAGATATAGAATATATGGCTAATGTTAGTATTACCGATGAAAATTTACCCCTCTCTCCTGAAAGAGTCCAAGAGGCTTTTTTTGCCAAAATCAAAGAAAAGGCGATCGCGGAACAATATCAAGGTACAACATTAGCCGGACCTCACCGAGATGATATCGCGTTTACTATTAACAAAAGCCCCGCCCGTCAATACGCGTCCCAGGGACAACAACGCACCCTCGTTTTAGCCCTAAAATTAGCCGAATTACAATTAATAGAAGAAGTGATAGGCGAACCGCCTTTATTATTACTTGATGATGTCTTAGCTGAACTCGATCTTAACCGTCAAAATCAACTATTAGAGGTTATTCAAGACCGTTTTCAAACTCTAATTACCACGACCCATTTAAACGCTTTTGATGCCCAATGGTTACGAGAAACACAAGTTTTATCAGTTCATTCTGGTAAAATATTAGAATTTTAAATCTCTCCCAATGAAACTTTTTTTTCACCAAAATACTTCCTTCCCACCCTCAATCTCTGTGAAAAAACCCGGTTTCTTTAGTCCGACTATACCTGTAATTTGTTGACAAATCACCCGATCTGTGATATGCCGAAAAAAAATAACAAAATGAGAGAGAAAATGGAAATCCAAGATAAAATTAATGTTAATTTTGATAACAAATTACCGTCGGAATAGATACTCAACCTATGAAACGTTACCTTTCGCGCCTGATCGCCCTCGTATTAGTAGCCGTCATCGGCTTAGTAGGTTGTTCCAATGTACCAGGAAGTCTTAGTGGGAACTATGGTGAAGATACCTTAGCCTTAGTTAGCAGTTTACGCACTGCCATTAACCTCCCTGATGGAACCCCAGAAAAATCCGCAGCCCAAGCCGATGCCCGTCAACGCATTAATGATTTCGCTGGGCAATACCGTCGCGATCCCGCCTTGACAAAGTTGACCTCCTTTACCACAATGCGAACCGCGTTAAATTCCATTGCGGCTCATTATACAGCCTATCCTAACCGTCCGATTCCTGAAAAATTGAAGAATCGTTTGGAACAAGAATTTAAACAGGTAGAAGCAGCCCTGAGCAGGGGAGCCTAGTTATGTAATGGGTAATGGGTAATGGGTAATTGTCAATGATTAATTAATGGTTAATTGTTAATAGACTTTATACTACCTTAAGCGTTAGTAATTAGCTATCAGATAACGAAACACTACTCTACCCCATTACTCATTTCCTATAACCTAATTACTTCGGGAAAATTTTGCCATGAAATTTGCAACGATTTTATCTGCAATGACGACATCATTAAAGCCACGGGTATTTGGCACAGTTAGTTTAGCTTTAATTATGGGAATAAACCCATTTTTTCGCACTCCTTCGAGTCAAGCACAAACTTTAGCCTATTGTCATTTATCCCCCCAAGAAATCGCGCGCAAAGAAAACTTACGCCAAGGGGCTTTATCCGGTAAGAAAGAAGATCAACGGGCTTATTTTAAAATTTTAACTCAACACGCGATTATGGTTGGGGAATGTCGCCGCAGAACTTGGCCCCAAACTCAAGCAATTTGGTTACGTTTATATCCCTGTGATGTACAACCAGGAGCTATAGATCGTATTTTAGATAATATTGCCAATAAAGGCTATAATCAAGTTTATTTAGAAGTTTTTTATGATGGTCAAGTTTTATTACCAAAGGCAAATAATCCTACCCCTTGGCCTTCGGTGATCAAAACCCCTGGATATGAAAAGGTGGATCTTTTAGATACTGCTATTAAGAAAGGGCGACAAAGGGGTTTTAAAATGTATGCTTGGTTCTTTACCATGAATTTTGGTTATCATTATTCTTTGCGAGAAGACAGACAGCAAGTTTTAGCTAGAAATGGTAAGGGGCAAACTACCCTAGAAGCTATTAGTGAAGCGAGTTTAAATGAAGATTTTGCGGATGCCGCCAATCAGGTTTTTGTTGATCCTTATAACCCCCAAGCACGACAGGATTATTTAGTTTTAGTGAATGAGGTTTTAAAGCGATATCCCGCGGGGATGTTATTTGATTATGTGCGTTATTTGCGTGGCTTAGGGGGTGATTCTGTCGCGAGTAATGTCAAACATTTATGGATTTATGGGGACGCGGCACAACAGGCTCTTTTACAACGGGCAACGAATGAAAAAGGGCGATATTTGATTGGGCAGTATTTAAAGCAGGGATATGTGACATTAACGGATGTGCAAACGATCGCGAAACTTTATCCCAAGGAAAAAGAGCCTCTTTGGCAAGGGAAAATTCCTACACCTGTTAAACCTGATAAGGATGCCAAAGATAAACCTGATCAAAAAGCTGATGAGAAAAAGACCTCTTCTCAAATCAAAAAAGATCCGACGGGAAAATTGATTCCTCAAAAGGATAAACCCGAAGAGAAAAAGGAACCATTACCCGATCCCGAAGTATTAACTAAAGAACTTTGGCTATTTTCTGTAAATCACGCGAGACAAGGAATTATTGATTTTCTCTCAGTAGTCACACAACCCGCGATTAATATGGGACTACCTGTAGGCGGGGTATTTTTTCCCCTCGGAAATCAAACGGTAAATGAGGGGGGATTTGATTCCAGATTACAACCTTGGGATAAGTTTCCGGCTTCTATGCAATTTCATCCGATGGCCTATGGTAGTTGTGGGGATGTTAGTTGTGTTTTGCCACAGATCGATCGCGTGTTGAAAATGGGGCCCCAGGGGATAGAGGTAATTCCTGCTATTTCTGGAGTATGGGGGCAAAAAGTAAGGACTCATCAATCATTAGAACAACAAATGATCGGGATACAAAACGCGTTTCCTTCCTTACCTGGGGTGAGTCATTTTGCCTATGCTTGGCAAGAACCACAAGATGAACGTCAGCGGCAAATCTGTCGTTTACAACCCCGATAATTTCTGTTTTTTATTGGTGATATCAATTCAGTAGGGACACGGCAGTGCCGTGTCCCTACTGTAGGCTAAATTAAAGTGCATAACAGGGATAGAGTGCCGCGGAAAAACAATTAGACGCGATGGACTTATAAGGTTCACCCTGTCGATAATGAATGGCCACACTTGACCAAAGAGATTCTTTGAGATTTTTTCTTAATAATTTCAGAGATTCCTTGCTGTAAGCCGTAGGATAAACTACAAAACTTTCACCAAAGTTATCCCAAATACAAGGTACTTTTGTCAGTGCTAAGACTTCATCAACCGATTTCACTTTTACCCCAGGTCCACTCCAATAATATTCTCCTTCATAATGAAAGATAGACAAACCCGCGTTGAACATATCGTGACAAAATTGACGATGATTCGGGTTTGTATAAACAGTCAAAATTTGATCATGACTTTCTATATATTGGGAAAAAGTAGTGTTCATAGATGATAAATCACCAAAACTAACGAGAATTAGTCGAAAAATTCACAGTCCGTTAGGGAGTCTTTTTTTTCGCTTTTTTCACCACGAATGCCCAGACTCCATGTATTGCTCGTAATCTCTATCAAATAGGGTAAAACTATCCCTGATCAAGGAGAGGTTTTCTCTGCTTATTTCAGAAGTTTTTTCTATGCTCCTATTAAAACTCAACCTCTCTTGATCTGACTGTTACTCTCGATACACTCTTAGCAATTCTTTACAATTGAGTTAACACTTTTCCGTTTCGCAATTCCACGGTTATTTGTGATAAATAAACTAATTATATTTTCTTAATCTTTTGAAGGTAGTAGGTAGTAGGCATCTCTACCCAAATCAGGTCAAAAGAAGGCATTAGCCTGCACTAAAATGGTTTTTGGAGATGTCTATAGCACTAGATTTTGCACAAACCCTTGTTTTTTGCATCTTCCTTCTTCGGACTTCCTTCTTCCTTCTGCTATACCAGATGTGAGGGGGAATCATTCGGATAATAATTTGCGAATCCTTCCCCCGACAAATACGGGATGCTCCCGACAGGATTGGCCATGCTAAAACTAACTAAATTGCTCCTTTACTTCCAAATTAAACAAGGTTTGTAAAGTCTGCATAGCTTGACGTCTGGCTTCGATATCCTGTTGGGCTCTTAATTGTACCATTGGATCATGGAGAATTTTATTGACAATGCCTCTGGTTAATGCCTCAATCACTTCTTGATGTTTTTCGGCAAATTCCGATCCTAAACGAGATAACGCTTTCTCTAATTCCTGTTCTCTAATGGATTCGATCTTATCGCGTAAACAGCTAATAGTCGGGACGGTTTCTAAACTTTGCCACCACAGACTAAAAGAATCAACTTCTTCTTCTAATAGCACTTCTGCTTCCGCAGCCATCTTGCGACGACTTTCGTAATTTTGGGCAACTACCGCTTTTAAGTCATCCACATTAAAGGCTTTGACTGTTGTCATTCCATTAACATCTGAATCGACATTTCGGGGAACGGAAATGTCGAATAACATTAATGATTGATTGGCATCTAAAACGGCTTCTAGTTTAGCTCTGTTGAGTAAGGGTTCTGTGGAAGAGGTACTGGTAAAAACGATGTCTGATTCCTTGATTACGGTCATCATTTCTGACAGTAACTTGATCTTGATTTGGGCATCAGGGAAAGCTCTGGCTAGTTCTTCCGCTCTGCCTTTGGAACGGTTCAGAATGGTAATATCGTGAGCGCCTTTGGCTAATAAATGTTGCACTAATAAGCGCGACATTTTCCCCGCCCCTAAAATGGAAATGCGATAGGGTTCTAAATTTTGTACTTTTATTTGGGCTAATTCGACGGCGGCGGAACTAATCGAAACGGCTCCGGTGCCGATACTGGTTTCGGTACGGACTCGTTTACCCGCGGTCAATGCTTGTTTAAATAAACGGTTGAGGATCGAACCAATCCCTTTATATTGTTGACCTAATTTATGGGTTTGTTTGACTTGGGCTAAAATTTGTCCTTCTCCTAAGACTAAACTATCTAAACCCGCGGAAACTCGCATCAGGTGCATTACCGCGTCTTCGTGGAGTAAGGTGAATAAATGGGGTCGTAATGTGGGTAGGGGTAATTTACTGGTTTCTGCTAAAAATTGGGTTACTTCCCGCACTCCGGGTTCCGCTTCTTTGGCGACAAAATAAATCTCTAAACGGTTACAAGTGCTGAGTATTGTTACTTCTTCGATGTGGGGATAACTGAGTAAATGCGCGATCGCGCTTTCCAGTTGAGGTTCTGGAATGCTCAGTTTTTCGCGGACTTCCACGGGAGCAGTTTTGTGACTAAGACCTATAACGACAATATTCATTTCCTATTTTTTAATTGCTAATTGCTTTGTTAATGGTGATTGGGGATTGGTGATTGGGGATTGGTGATTGGGGATTGATGATTGGTGATTGATAATTGGTGATTGATGAAAGTAGAACGTATAAGTCAGAAGGTAGAAGTTAGAAGAAAACTTCCTCTATCTCCCGATCTTCCTAGTTCCCAGTCTATAGTCACCATTTCCTAGTTCCCAGTCCCCAGTCCCCAATCCCCAGTCACTAAAAATTACCGTAATTGCAAAGATTTTGCCTTGGCGTGATCAAAGATGTGAATGGTGTCAACAAAGCGAGCGGTAGAAGACTGAGAAGAAATGACCAAGCTTTGAGTCCGAGCACCACCACCAAAGAAGCGTACACCTTCCATCAAAGTACCGGGTGTAATACCACAAGCGGCAAATAATACAGTGTTACCACCTGCTAACTCTTCGGCATTGTAAACGCGATCGGGATCATTAATTCCCATTTCCTTGAGTCGGGCAATATTGCTTTCTTTACTTTCACCAATTAGACCAGTTTTTACGATCGCGGGATCGTAAATCAATTGGCCTTGGAAGTGACCACCTAAACAACGCATCGCGGCGGCAGAAATTACGCCTTCGGGTGCAGCACCAATACCCATTAACGCGTGAATATTTGTCCCTGAAAAAGCACAGGAAATCGCCGCAGAAACGTCTCCATCACTGATTAAACGAACGCGAGCACCGGCCGCACGAATTTCAGCAATTAAGTCTTTGTGACGGGGACGATCCATAACGACAACCACTAATTCCTCTACGCTACGGTTCATACATTCCGCGAGGATGTTCAGGTTTTGTGTCGGGGTTTTACGAATATCGACATGATTTTTGGCAACCGCAGGGGCAGCCAGTTTATTCATATAGAAGTCAGGGGCGCGGAATAGTCCACCTTTTTCGGCAATGGCTAATACTGCCATAGAACCATTTTGACCGTAAGCTACTAGGTTTGTCCCTTCGCAAGGGTCAACCGCGATGTCAATTTCGAGCAATTCATCAGGATTACAGAACTCTTTGGCATTGGGTTGAGTACAAATTCCCACTTCTTCGCCAATGTACAGCATGGGGGCTTCGTCACGTTCCCCTTCGCCGATAACAATGCGACCTCTCATGTGAATTTTATTCATCCGCTCCCGCATGGCTTCTACAGCCACATGATCCGCTTCGTTTTTCTCGCCTTTGCCCATCAAACGAGCAGACGCGATCGCGGCTTGCTCTACTACTTCAATAATCTCTAATTCAATTACATTATTCACTGATATCTATCCTCTTAAGTATGTCTTGTGTGCCTTATGTTCTATGGCACTCCCAATTTTTCAGTCTATCAGAGACCGGGAACTCCTTTACTATTTCTACCCCTTCTCTTTTTGTTAAGTTTTACTGCTTTCTTTTCTCTAATCAATCGCAAATTAAAAACATAATAACTAATGGAATGATTGATCGCCAAAGGACGGATTCAGCTTATCCTAGAGATAAGGGGCTCGCGTTCGTCCCCTTGGGACATTGACCATTCTCATGTAATACAAGTAGGTTATGGGTAGCGTTCAAATCATCACCGATGCGGAATTTGAAAAGGAAGTCCTCCAAGTGGAGTCTCCTGTTTTAGTCTATTTTTGGGCTCCTTGGTGTGGGCCTTGTAAGTTGGTGTCCCCTTCCATTGACACGATCGCGTCTCAGTATGCTGATCGCGTCAAGGTTGTCAAAATGGAAATTGATCCCAACCCCGCGACAGTCGCGAAATATCAAGTAGAAGGAGTCCCGGCTGTGAGGCTATTAAAGAAGCAAGAGGTAATTCTATCCCATGAGGGAGCCATTACCAAGCCGAAATTAATCGCGCTGTTAGAGGAAAAACTTTAAAGGAAATGGGTAATAGGTAATAGGTAATGGAACCACCTATTACCTATGACTTATGTTAAGTTTTCCAGACTAAATCATCATGGACAAGTTCATTAATAACTGGTCATTTTTGTTTTGGTCACTTAAAATTTAAACTATAGTAATCCTTTTTGAGTCCTAAGTGTCCCTGTCTGGGGGACTCCCTGACAAGATACACTACGTTTTTTATCAATCCTAAAATCCCATCTCACGTTATCTTATGCAGTTTGCCCATCGTTTAGCACCTTTACACACAAATGTTTTTGCTGATATGGATCAAGCGAAAACCCTCGCCAGATCCACTGGTAAAGAAATTATTGATTTATCTTTGGGATCTTCTGATTTACCGACGGCTCCTGATGTGATTGACGCGATCCAAAATTCTTTATCCGATCCTTCTAGTCACGGTTATTTACTGTTTAATGGCACTAAAAATTTCCGTGAAGCCTGTGGAATTTGGTATCAACAAAAATTTGGCATTACGGTTGATCCAGAAACGGAAATTTTACCTTTAATTGGCTCTCAAGAGGGAACGGCTCATTTACCTTTAGCTATCTTAAATCCTGGGGATTTTGCCTTATTACTCGATCCCGGTTATCCTTCCCACGCGGGGGGGGTTTATTTAGCGGGGGGTCAAATTTATGGGATGCCCTTGTTAGAAGAAAATGAATTTTTACCGATTTTTGAGGATATTCCTAGTCAGATTTTATCACAATCAAAACTGATGGTTTTGAGTTATCCTCATAATCCTACTGCCGCGATCGCGCCTCTTTCCTTTTTCCAACAGGCAGTAAAATTCTGTCAAGACAATAATCTGGTATTAGTCCACGATTTCCCCTATGTGGATTTAATGTATCAAGAGTCTTTACCCCCTTCTATTTTACAAGCCGACCCCGAAAAAACGGTTTCAATTGAATTTTTTACCCTCTCTAAATCCTATAATATGGGAGGTTTTCGGGTGGGTTATGCCATTGGCAATCGGGAATTAATTAAAGCTTTAAAACAGATCAAAGCCGTTATCGATTTTAATCAATATCGAGGCATCTTTGAAGGCGCGATCGTCGCATTAACCGGTTCCCAAGACAGTGTAAAAAACACCGTAGCCACCTATCGGCGACGTAGAGATGCCTTTATTAATGCCCTACATAACATCGGTTGGGAAGTTGCGACTCCCCCCGCAACAATGTATGTTTGGGCAAAATTACCCCAACAATGGCAGGGAACTTCTGTTCAATTTTGTAGTGAATTAGTACAGCAAACAGGAGTCGCGGCATCTCCGGGTTCAGGATTTGGAAAATGTGGCGAAGGATATATTAGATTTGCCCTCGTCCATGATCCGGAAATTTTAGAAAAAGCCGTGGTCAAAATTGCCCAATTTTTAGCACAATAGTTGCTCTGCTGGGGGAACCTACCAAGGAAATTCCCACCTTTAGGAATAAAAATTTAGTAAAGTAGTGCAGGCTTCTAGCCTGCTTTCGGGCCCTTGGGCGAAACTACCAACCCAATACTCAAGTTATTTGATTTCCATTCCTTATAATTTGAGAATGTCAACCTCAATAAATACGAGAAATTATGACTGTTATTACTCGCGTCCCTGATGTAGTTTTCAAGACTCGCGTCCGTGATGAGTCAGTCCCCGGTCCAAATCCCTATCGTTGGCAAGATCGCACCACGCAAGAAATCTTTGCCGGGAAACGAGTAGTGCTTTTTGCCCTCCCTGGAGCCTTTACACCAACGTGCTCCTCCACTCATCTCCCTCGCTATGAAGAACTCTATGAGGAATTTAAAGCACAGGGCATTGATCAAATCATTTGTTTATCAGTCAATGATGCCTTTGTCATGTTCCAGTGGGGCAAACAACAAGGTGCAAAAAATGTGTTTTTGCTGCCCGATGGTAATGGTGAATTTACTCGCAAGATGGGGATGCTGGTTGATAAATCTAATATCGGCTTTGGGATGCGCTCTTGGCGTTACTCGATGATTGTCAATGACGGTGTGATTGAAAAAATGTTTGTCGAACCCCAGTTTGGTGATAATTGTCCTGTCGATCCCTTTGAAGTTTCTGATGCAGATACCGCCCTGGCTTACCTCAAGGGCATTCCGCGTCCGAAAGATCACTCGTCTCCGAGAGAATTTGTCGGTTAAGTCTTAATTAATATCTTTGGGGCGTTGGCACAGCCTTTCGCCCTTGTCCCATCAGAAAAATATCTATGAACCGATATATTTGTGGTTTATTATAGCTGGTGGTAAACTCGCCCCCCCCGATTCTATACTTCTCCTTGCAGGGAAAGGGGTTAGGGGCTACTGACAGGACCAGGTAAATTGATTGGCTCAGAAATTTTCTGGAAAAATCTTGTTAATCTCTGCAAAGATGTGTTATGATGTTTCCACTCATGCGGATGTGGCGGAATTGGTAGACGCGCCAGATTTAGGTTCTGGTTTCTTCGCGAAGTGAAGGTTCAAGTCCTTTCATCCGCATTTTTTATAAAATCTTCCTGTGGTAAGCCATATTACCCAGTAACTTGTTTCGTGCGATTCGTTTCTGCGAAAGTTTACGGTTAAAGCCTAGAAAGTAGAAAGAAGTTTTCCGCAGAGTGGACAATTATCTCGATCAAAAATTGCAAGCCTGGGTCATAATGAAGACACCCTAATAAAAACCCCGATGAAGTAGCAATTAAATACTGGCGTAAATCCAGAAAAGAAGGACTACTAGGAGGTAACAACTGGGCATTCTCAAATAATAATGGACTTGAACTAAACAGACACTTTGACGTAACAGTTAGCAACCATTAATTACGTCAACGTGAAAGGGGAAGCAAGTCCCTTTGATGGGAACTTTATCTACTGTCAACTATTAGGAAAGTAACCTGAGATACCGACAAGAGTGGTAACACTCTTAAAGAATCAACTGTCAACACTGTGGATTTTCATTCCCAGACAGTGAGACAATGGAGGTAGATCTTATCATCCCCAGAGCGATGGGAGGCAAAGATGAATACAAAAATCTAAAAATTCTAGCTTGCCACTAGAATAATGATGACAATAGACCTAAATGAAATTAGGAAAAGAGATCATGCCAAATACATGAACAAATTAGCCCAGAAATGGGAGAATTGGGATGGACTATGGATTAACCAAGTTCCTAAAATCCTGGGAAAAAAGCCAGAAAGAGGTACTCATAACAAGAACTTAGTAAGTGAGAAACCCTCAGAAGCCAAAGTTTTATAAAGGGTTCTGAAGACGAGTGAGACTCACGAAGTGCGCTACCCGGAGGCTTGTTCTACTTTATTTGTTTTAAATGCGTTGACGATCGCGTATCACCAGAAACAATCTTGAAAATATTGAATGGAACCACAAAAAATGAAAGCACAAAAATCTGATAAATTTTTCTTTCGTTCCCTGGCTTTAGGCCTCATTTCTAGTCTAATTACGGCTCTCCCTTTAAAAGCAGCAGAACGAGTTTTTTTTAGCTATGGTGCGGTTAATGTTTCTGTTAGTGTCGCCGACTTAAATACCTTTGCTAAAAAAGGAGTAGTCAGCCCACAATTATCAGTTTTTCTCGCAAAAATGACTCCTGAAAAACAAGCTGAATTACGGGAACAGTTGACCAAGTCTTATAACATAAATTTGACTCCTTTACTGCGTTTTTTTGATACTTCAATGGGACAAGATGTTCTTAAAGGATTGGGTAATTTTATCAGTTTAGAAGGGGGTGAAAATGGCAAAGATGCTTTAAGATCAGCCCTGGCAAAAGCCTCCTCTAAACCCGAAGGTTTAACACTATTAAATATCTTGGAACAGTTTCCGGGCAATGTGCAATTTAATACTGATAAAATTATCAGTGCCGGGAAGTTATTAAATAATACGGAGAAGGCAACTAGAGATATTGTCAAAGCAATGGTGGATATGTCCGATAAGGAGATATCCTCTGCCTCTGCTATTGATTTCTCGTCAATGCCGGATCTACGAAAACCCGGTCCCTACGGATATGAAAAACAAACGATTACCCTGACAGATAAAAGTCGAAATCGGACATTTTTCGTTGATATTTATAAGCCGAAACAGTGGAAAACGGGTAAAACTCCCGTTGTTGTCGCGTCTCATGGTTTAGCCTCCAACCCGGAACATTTTGCTGGCAGAGGAAAACATTTAGCTTCCTATGGTTATGTCGTCGCGGTTCCCCAACATCCGGGCAGCGATCTTATTTATGCGAAAAATGTTCTCAAAGGTACGACGAAAGAAGTTTTCGACATCAATGAATTTATCAATCGTCCCCGTGATATTAGTTATGTGATTGATGAGTTACAACGACGCAATAATTCCGAATTTGGCGGCCGTCTTAACTTAAATTCTGTCGGCGCGATCGGGCATTCTTTTGGTGGTTATACTGTTTTAGCTCTCGCGGGTGCTGAAATTGATTTTGATAATCTTCAAAAACAATGCAATTTTGAATTTAGTCGCATTAATACTTCGATGTTACTTCAATGTCGAGCTTTAAATATTCCACACCGAAAGTATAATTTTCGCGATCAAAGAATTACCGCGGTGCTCGCGACTAATCCCGTCAATAGTAATATTTTTGGTCCCAAGGGATTAGATAAAGTATCAATTCCTGTGATGATGGGTGCGGGAAGTTATGATCCCGCGGCTCCTGTTATTTTTGAACAATTCCGCAGCTTTGCTTGGCTCAATACTCCTAATAAGTATTTAGCCTTAGCAGAAGGGCAAGCTCATCTTGATGTCTCGGAGTTAAATGGTCCCCTCGGTTCGATGATCAAGTCTTCTAGTGATTTAACTTTTCCTAGTCCTGATTTATTGAATAATTATATCAATTCCATGAGTCTCAGTTTTTTTGATACTTATATTGGCGAAAATGAACGCGATCGCGTTTATCTTCAGTCTGCCTATGCCAATTATCTCAGTCAGGGGGAAAAGTTTAAATTGCTCTTGATTACTAATTCATCAATCTCTGAGGTTAATAATACTATTGAACAAGTGAGAAATAAGTATTTTTCTGAATACATCAAGGAGCAAAAGCAGAAATAAGATATCGAATCATTTATCAGGGGATAAACTACCGGTTTTCATCTAGTAATAGTAAGAAAACCGGTTTTTTAGCGCAATGGCTCATCAGATTATCTCCTTCTTTGGCGACTCACACATTGACCGTGAATATTAACACAGTAAGGGACTAAATAAGTTAAACACGCGGACAATACACGATCGCGGTTCATTTCACCCTTTATCAACGCGATACCATGATTAATCACCAATAAAACAGAACCCACAACCAAGGAAACTTTGATCGCGGTAGGCATCATTTCCTTATCAACCAGACATTTAGCAAAAATCGTGATAGATTTGAGCATCTCTTCTCCTTAATATATAGCAGAAGGAATAAGGAAATCACAGACTTCAGCAATTAAGAACCTCCTGACATCGGTTTCCACTCTTTATTATAAAAATAATTCCTGATTCTTCATCCATCCCCCACAATATCATCTCCAGTGAGGAATACACCAAAGTGCATCACACATCAAGACGCGATCGTTCCCAATTACAATGGCCAAAACAACCAATTATCTATGAAATTAACACTTGGGTTTGGCTCAACGAATTAAGTCAAAAGAAAGGTAAATTTTTCACCCTTGATACTATCCCAGATCAAGAATGGGATACCATTTCTGCTTTAGGTGTAGATGCAGTCTGGTTAATGGGTGTTTGGGAACGTAGTCCCGCGGGTATTCGTGTCGCGATCGACAATGTTGATTTACAAACAGAATTTCGTCGTGCCCTTCCTGACTTAAAACCAGAAGATATTGTCGGTTCCCCCTATTGTGTGCGTCGTTATATCGTCGATCAACACTTAGGAGGAAAAGAAGGGTTAGCCATAGCACGTCAAAAATTAGCACAAAGGGGACTCCGTTTAATCCTTGATTATGTCCCCAATCATGTTGCCCCTGATCATCCTTGGGTTTTAGAACATCCTGAATATTTTATCACAGGAAATATCGCCGATTTACAACAAGCACCACATCACTATTATCAAGTCAATGGTAATATTATCGCTTTAGGAAAAGATCCCTATTTCGCTCCTTGGCCCGATGTAGTACAACTCAATGCTTTTAATCAAGAATTACGTCAAGCCGTCATTGAAAACTTAAAAGAAATTGCTTCTCAATGTGATGGAATTCGTGTCGATATGGCAATGTTATTTATTAACCGTATTTTCCAATACACTTGGGGAGAAAAAGCAGGCACTTATCCCAGTCAAGAATTTTGGCAAGAAATCATTACAGCAGTGCGAGAAAAATATTCTCAACTTCTCTTAATAGCCGAAGTTTATTGGGATATGGAATGGGAATTACAACAATTAGGCTTTGATTTCTGTTACGATAAACGAGTTTATGATCGCGTGGTACAGGAAAGCCCCGAAAGTCTGCGTTTACACCTCTCAGCAGATATTAGTTATCAAGAAAAATTAGTGCGGTTTATCGAAAACCATGACGAACCCCGTGCCGTGTCCATTTTTTCCGCTCAAAAACACCAGGCTGCCGCGGTAACACTCGCCACTTTACCCGGAGCCAAACTCTTCCATGAGGGAGAATTTGAGGGAAGAAAAATTAAACTTCCGGTATTTTTAGGTCGTCGTCCCCTTGAAGAAATAAACAGGGATTTACAAACATTTTACCATAAACTATTAAAAATAATAAACCGTCCAGGGATACGAAATGGGCAATGGAAATTATGCGATCACGGTGGTTGGTATGATAATAGTAATTATATCAATTTAGTCGCGTGGTATTTATGGAATCAGTCCTTAACTTCTACAGGGGAAAGAGGGGTAGATAGTCAATATTTGATAGTAGTAAATTTATCTAATTGTGCTAGTCAAGGGTTAGTCTGGATACCAGGGAATGAATTAGCAGGCTATCAATGGAAACTAACAGATTTATTCAATCAAGTTGTGTATAATCGCGATGGCAATGATATTTTACAGAAGGGATTATATGTAGACTTAAAACCTTGGAAATTTCATTTTTTCGATCTGCAAAAAGTCTCTTAAATGATAGATATTATGTTTCTCTGAAAAGAAAAATGAGGTCTAATTTATCCTCAGTAATCTTGAAGGTTGATCCAGTTTCCGTTTCAGTTTCGGTTGCTCCCAACGCGATCAATCTCACTATCACAAATTTACTCAGTAACGTGATTAAGTTTTCTCCACCCCATGCCACAGTTTGCTTATCCGCAGAAGTGATGGAAAGCCCCGAAAGATTCCCGCGATCGTTTCAATCTAAAATCTCTTTACCCTGTCTTCTCTTTAGAATCGAAGATCAAGGCAGGGGTATTCCCGCGGACAAATTAGACATCATTTTTGAACGATTTCAACAAATTCAGGTATCGGATTCGAGTGAGAAAAAAGGTAGCGGCCTAGGTTTAGCTATCTGTAAAAGTATTGTGCAACAACATGATGGTTTTATTTGGGCGCAAAGTATTTTAGGGCAGGGAAGCACTTTTTATTTCACATTGCCTTTAATTGATGTTCCGTGAAGCCTAAAGACAAAACAAAAAACCTACCCCTTCATCATGGAGTAGGTTATAAAATAAGGGGGGTGGATGGTTGAACGCAACTCAATCCGAGTCTTCTTCTATAGGATTATCTATTTTCGTGTTTTAGTCTATCCGTAATTATACGGATTTTTTTTCGATTTAATCACAAATCCAAATTTCTGTGACAGTTATCTAGGTATAGACTGGTGGTACATTTACGGGATATATTTTCAAGATGGTGGACAAGTCCGACACTTGAAAACATCTTGATTTCATCATCCGTAAGCATAAGGGGCGCCTACCACCTAAAACCTTCAACATACCGGGTATTTCAGGTTTATCAGTTTGACAATGGATGAAAAGATCCATGCAAGAAAAGACTTTCATGACTATTCACTGTTAAGAGTTCCCTATTTTCTGCTGTAAGTATGATCCCTAAAAATTTCGGGAGAAATGAGGAGACATTGATAGATATCTCGCCAAAATTAGTGATTGGAGAGTCTAATAAACTTATCGTTATCTCTTAGGTTGAAGAGGAGTCCTTAGGAGGATCTTGAGGAATTTTACCTGCATTACGAACTATCATAATTTTACCGAGTAAATCAAACCAGAATGAAGCACCCATCGAGAGAGCGACCCCACTGATAAGCCAACCGATGATACGTTTTAAATAAGGAATAGAATCCTTATCCTCATTTTCTTGTTCTTCCACATTTTTAGGATTCCATCCCAGGGGAAGCACTAGATTATTTAAGGCTTGATTGACTTCTTTTTGGAGCGGTTCATAATTACCTGGGGTTATGGTAATTTGTTTTTCGACAAGGGTATCCGCATATTTTTTCACGGTTGCCCGCATGGTAGAATCTTTAGACAAAGTATTAACAATTAAGACTGTATCAGCATTAGTAATAAGAGCAACAATCACACCAATGGTAATCCCAATTCCTTTGGAATTACGTCGATAAACACCACTGGCTCGCTCCATTGATTGGTTAAACCAATTTTCTAATTCTTGTTGAAAACGGGTTAATTCTTCTTCAGACGATTGAGATTTTAGATGAGCATTTTCGGAAATCCGAGAGAGACTTTTTTGTAATGATTCTGGAATTAATTGATTAAGAGCGACAATTTCCTGATAAATGGGGCTATCTTCCTTTTCTTGGAGAATTTCTGTCACCACTTCTTTGCTTTTATTAACTTGGCGAATGCTCGTTAATATGTCATTTAAACTGGGTTGAAGTCGTGCTAAAAGCACTTTTCTTTCCGCAGGATTATCTAAAGAGGATTTCAACAATGTCATTTGCCGTTGAAACTCCGCACCCGCCATTTCTGTTTCGGGGAGATAAATCTGACATTCTTGGATATAAAATTCCAGTTTTTCCGACATCAAATCTAACCCGGTATTAAGCGTAATTAATCTCTGTTTAAAATCGCTAATGATTTGATTAAATTCAGAAGAAATGATTTGAAAATCTTGCTCTAAAAAAGAGCGGATATCTACCTTGAGATTTAAGTTTCCAATAAGATACAATATTTCCCCTAATTTTTGATCTTTAAATCGTTCAAATCTTCGTTCTGTAATCCTTTGAATTAAACTGGGAAAATTAACAGTTTCGATTAAACTGAGGGCAAAGGCACTTGGGGGAATAAAAGATGGTCCACTAGAATTTTTTCCAAAAATATTACGAGTTTTCGTAATTTTACGATACAAGTTACCGATCCTACGGGTAATTTGACGAAATGCTTCGGAAATAGCTCCTTTTGCTTCTTGATTCAAATCCGCGATAAGCTGATGATTGTAAATCTGCTCCACTAAGTTGCTCACACGGGCTACTTCATCGGGGGTTGTGGAGCGATCAGAGCCTGCACCAAAAAGGACTTCGATCGATTTTTTTAAATGTTCGGCACGCCATTGGAGAAGCGTGGTAATGAGCTCTTGAATTTCTGAGGTAAGGAGGCTTAAAGTTAAGTAAATAAAGATTAAGCCAATGATAATATCAAAAATAACAGGTAAGTTCATGTTGCTTACTCTCTGATTCGTGGTAAAAAGTCATTGCTCAAGTTTAACCTCATGGGGTAATTCCTGCAACAGGAGTCGAAAATTTATGTCTGGTGAAATGTTTGTTTGGGATCAGCTAAAAAAACGCCTCACGGGGCGAGATCGCCAGATCGACTGGTTTTGGGCCTTGGGCTTTTTATTGGCTGCGATTGTACTCTTTACTGTTAATTTGGGGTATTTACCTTTACGAGATTGGGATGAAGGGATCGTCGGCCAAGTTGCCCGGGAGATGACACGATCGCGCCTCAATTGGTTATATCCACAAATGGTAGGAAATGTACCTTATTTTAATAAACCTCCTTTGGTGCATTGGTTAATCGCATTTTCCTATACTTTTGGCGGAGTTAATGAATGGACAACCCGGTTAATTCCGGCGATGTTAACGGCTTTTTCTGTGCCTATATTATATGGAGTTAGTCGAGAGTTATTTGCCCAACGCATCGGCGCTATTTTTACCACTTGTGTCTATTTGACTTTGTTACCTGTGGTGCGACATGGACGTTTAGCGATGTTAGATGGGGCTGTGCTCTGTTTTTTCTTGTTATTATTGTGGTGTTTATTAAGATCGCGTCGTGATTTACGTTACGCGTTAGGCGCTGGTATCGCGTTAGGTTTATTATCTTTAACTAAAGGGATTTTTTTAGGAGTTTTATTAGGCGTGATCGCGTTGTTATTTATCCTCTGGGATACGCCCAGATTATTAACATCAATATATTTATGGCTCGGTATGATTTTAGGACTACTTCCGGTAGGTTTGTGGTATTTAGCCCAATGGCAACATTATGGTTTATTATTTATTGATACCAATTTAAAACAAGAGTCTTGGCGCAGAATATGGGAACAAGTAGGGGGGCATCAGGAAGGTGTTTGGTATTATTTATTAGAGATATTAAAATATCCTTGGCCCTGGCAATTTTTTGGGTTACAAGGATTATGGTTAGCTTGGGAAAATCGTAATTTTGCTTGGGGGAAGTTAGTATTACTTTGGACAAGTATTTATCTAGTTGCGATCTCTTTCATGAGTACGAAACTGCCTTGGTATATTTTGCCGATTTATCCGGCGTTTTCTTTGGCCGTTGGAGCCTATCTCGCCCAAGTTTGGTCTTCTCGTGAACAGGACTCAGGCTGGATAGTTGAAGGGGAAAAAACCATAACGCCTTTTTCTTTTCCCCGTTATCTCTGGTGTTTTTTGGCATTGATCGCGATCGTGGGATGGGTAGGAGTAATTTATTTTAGTGGTATCATTCAAACCCGACAGTTAATGAGTCCTAAAGAACCGGATTTACAGTTATTATTGGGGGCTGTCGCGATGACAATGACGATCGCGGCTGTATTACTACATCGTCGCGATCGGCAATTTATGATTATTTTATTTTGGGGCTGTTATGTTTCTTTATTAATTTTTATGACATCGGATAATTGGATTTGGGAATTAGCCGAAAATTATCCAGTAAAACCCGTTGCAGAAATTGTGAAAAGCAGTACCCCAGCAGGTGAAGTGGTACGTACTTCTCACCCGGGGACTCGCCCGTCTTTAGATTTTTATAGTGATCGGCGTGTTATTAGCGTTTCTCCAGAGGAAATGAAAGAAGTTTGGATGAATAATCCATCGCCTTATTTTCTTCTGGATCATCCCACCTTGGAAAATTCCAATTTTCCTAATGCGAGAATTATCAAAACCATCGGAGGCTGGAATGTAGTCACAAAAAATCGTTAAAAAGGTAATTGGGGATTAGGGATTGGGCAATTGATAATCGAGAATAGATAATTGTCAACTGTCAACTGTCAACTGTCAACTGTCAACTGTTAACCTTCTTCCTTGTTCCTTCTTCCTTCTTTGTTTATTTATTGAGGAATATCTTTAGGAGAATCAGTACCATTAATCCACTCAATTAAATTTTTGATCGGTTGTTGCTTAGAGAGAGGTTGATCTGCCGTTGCGATCATCCATCCCAAACAAACCGCGCTCCCCAAAATCGCGAACATTGATAAATACTTAGCAATACCCAAATCACGACGTAAACGAGCGAAGGGACGACTTTGACGGCGTAACATCTTTCCCACCATCAGAGGATTAAGAGTAAAAGGATCGCGAACAAAATGGCCACTCCAGCTAATCACCAAATTGCTATGACAATGGGGACAAGAAAAAAGACCAGTGTAGATTCCCGTGGGCGGGATAGTGCTGGAACGATGGCAAATAGGACAAGTAACGGAATGACTTTTAAAGGTGGGAGCGTTCATAACAGTAAAGAGAGATAAGGAGAATTTATAACTGCGACCCTACTTTGAGACATCAGACCCGAAATCCTCTGACGATCTTGATGCTTTTCTATTCTCAGTTTACCGCTCAGATCAGCCTAATCATCACTTAGGGGTGATCCGAAATGTTAAATTTCAATGCAGAGATGGCCTGAACCTGACTACTATTAGTGAGGTTAAACTGTAATGGGGTAATCGTAATGTAATGGTCACGAATTGCCTGTACATCTGTAGGAATCTCTTGATCGGACACTGGGGGAGTTGGATCTTCTAGTTCTTCGATTAATTCTCCCGCGAGCCAGTAATAGGTTTTGCCCCTAGGATCTACTCGTTTTTGGAATATGTCACAATAGCGACGAACTCCTTGACGGGCGATCGCGACTCCTTTGATTTCTTCCCATGACACCGTGGGGACATTAACATTAAGTAACATGGGTTCTGGTAAGGGATGGGTGTGTAACTGCCTCATCAGTTTTTGGGCAAACAAGGCCGCGTTTTGAAAGTCCCGTGAAGTGTAATTAGCTAAACTGAAGGCAATACTAGGAATTCCGGCAATAAGTCCCTCCATTGCCGCGGAGACAGTACCAGAGTAAAGGATATCAGTACCCAGATTCGGACCATGATTAATGCCAGATAAAACATAATCAGGGGGACTGTCTAAAAGAGCCCAGAGAGCTAATTTGACACAATCGGCGGGAGTACCCGAACAGGCCCATGCTTTGATGGAAGGGTGATAGACGGATTCTATAATTTCGGCACGGATGGGTTGATGGAGGGTGAGGCCGTGGCCCGTCGCAGAACGCTCTTGATCAGGACAGACTACAGTGACATCATGGCCATCTGCGGCGAGAGTATCGGCGAGAGTCCGAATACCTTGGGCGAAAATGCCGTCATCGTTACTAATTAACAGTTTCATCCACTCAATAATATGATGGGAGCTTTGAGGAGAGGCGCGATCGCGTTTCCCTGTTGTTATCCTATCAAATTTCTTGTCCTTGAGAACTCAGATATAACGTTAGATGAAAAAACGTGAGGGGAATAAGGGAATACTAAAAAACGGGACTTTAAGCACTTTTAGGATTAATCATTTTGGGGTTGGCTCATAATTTATTATTCTGAAATCCCAAAAATTCCTGCTTATTATAATTTGATTAATTCAATTTTTGCCGCCACAAAAAGGGAAAAAATCAATTCCCAAAATGTGCGATTATTAAGAAATAAGATCACGCTCCTCTCAACAGATTTCTCCCTTTCAATACCCCATTATTGCCAATAAATACAGCTAAAAAAATAGAACAGAGGGAACAAAAACGCGCCTTGTGCAAAGAAGAAGGGAATAACCAAAAATTGTAACGCTTGTGACAAAACGCGATCGCGGCATCACGGAGTTAGCACAGAGAAAGGACAAACAGATATAGCAAAAGCCAAGACAGTTAGGACCTTATTAATCGCTCAAACCGTTGATTTTATTGATTCTTCCTTCTTCGGACTTCCTTTTTCGGACTTCCTTGTGCGATAACAGCCGAAAGCGTTATGTTAAAATCCATCAATAAACTATCGGCTAGACACAGGCCAGGAAGATCAATCTTCTGAATCATCTAGGAAGGTTGTAGGTCAGCGACCCTCTGGGCCTTCCCAGTGGAATGCCATCCTGCAACTGTAGCTTAGAACCACAACCAACGCCCGCGAGCAGCAGTGCAGTTGGAAGTGTCGCGCTAAAATTGGTGTAAGGGCAAGTAGCAGGTGATGGGAATTAGCCATGTTTGAACGCTTCACAGAAAAAGCAATTAAAGTCATTATGCTCGCCCAGGAGGAAGCACGCCGCCTGGGGCATAATTTCGTGGGAACAGAACAGATCCTCCTGGGTCTGATCGGCGAAGGAACTGGGGTCGCGGCCAAAGTCCTCAAATCAATGGGAGTTAATCTTAAAGATGCTCGTATTGAAGTGGAAAAGATCATTGGTCGAGGCTCAGGGTTTGTCGCGGTGGAAATTCCATTTACACCTCGCGCCAAAAGGGTTTTAGAACTCTCCCTCGAAGAGGCTCGCCAATTAGGTCACAATTACATCGGGACCGAACATCTCCTCCTCGGTTTGATCCGTGAAGGTGAAGGTGTCGCGGCACGCGTATTAGAAAATTTAGGGGTTGACCTTTCCAAAGTCCGCACCCAAGTCATTCGGATGTTAGGAGAAACCGCGGAAGTTGCTGCGGGTTCCTCCCAAGGTCGGACAAAAACTCCTACCCTTGATGAATTTGGCGCGAACTTAACCCAAATGGCCGCGGAAGGTAAACTCGATCCCGTTGTCGGTCGTCAAAAAGAAATTGAACGGGTGATCCAAATTTTGGGTCGTCGTACCAAAAATAACCCAGTCTTAATTGGGGAACCCGGAGTTGGTAAAACCGCGATCGCGGAAGGTCTGGCCCAACGCATCGCGAATAATGATATACCCGATATTCTCGAAGAAAAGCGTGTTGTCACCCTTGATATCGGTTTATTAGTCGCGGGAACCAAATACCGGGGTGAATTTGAAGAACGTCTTAAGAAAATCATGGATGAAATCCGTGGCGCGGGTAATGTCATCCTGGTTATTGATGAAGTCCATACCTTAATTGGCGCGGGGGCTGCCGAAGGAGCCATTGATGCCGCGAATATTCTCAAACCCGCCTTAGCGCGGGGTGAGTTACAGTGTATTGGCGCGACTACCCTTGATGAATACCGCAAACATATTGAACGGGATGCCGCCCTGGAACGGCGTTTCCAACCCGTGATGGTGGGTGAACCCAGTGTTAGTGAGACCATCGAAATTTTACATGGCTTACGCGAGCGCTATGAACAGCATCACAAGTTAAAAATCTTGGATATCGCTCTCGAAGCCGCCGCGAAACTCTCCGATCGTTATATTAGTGATCGTTATCTCCCAGATAAAGCCATTGACTTGATCGATGAAGCGGGTTCCCGTGTTCGTCTGATTAATTCTCAACTTCCTCCCGCGGCTAAAGAGTTAGATAAAGAACTACGGAAGATCCTTAAAGAAAAAGATGAAGCCGTCCGTTCCCAAGACTTCGATAAGGCCGGAGAATTGCGCGATCGTGAAATGGAAATAAAAGCGGAAATTCGCGCCATTTCCCAAAATAAAAAAACCGAAAGTCGTAGTGGTGACTCCGAATTTTCCCCCGTTGTGACAGAAGAAGATATCGCGCAAATTGTCGCGAGTTGGACAGGAGTTCCTGTTAACAAACTTACCGAGTCCGAATCAGAGAAACTGTTGCACATGGAAGACACCCTGCATCAGCGTCTCATCGGTCAAGAAGAAGCGGTAAAAGCCGTATCACGCGCGATCAGACGGGCTCGAGTAGGGTTGAAAAACCCCAACCGTCCCATAGCCAGTTTCATCTTCTCCGGGCCAACGGGAGTTGGGAAAACAGAACTTACCAAGTCTTTAGCCTCCTACTTCTTCGGTTCTGAAGAAGCAATGATCCGCTTAGATATGTCCGAATACATGGAGCGTCATACCGTTTCCAAATTAATTGGTTCACCTCCAGGGTATGTCGGTTATAACGAAGGGGGTCAATTAACAGAAGCAGTGCGTCGTCGTCCTTACACCGTTGTGCTCTTCGATGAAATCGAAAAAGCACACCCCGATGTCTTCAATATGTTGCTCCAAATTTTGGAAGACGGACGTTTAACCGACGCGAAGGGCCGTACCGTTGACTTCAAGAATACCTTATTAATTATGACCTCGAATATCGGGTCAAAGGTAATCGAAAAAGGTGGCGGTTCCCTTGGGTTTGAGTTCTCAGAAAACCTCGCAGACGCGAATTATAATCGCATTCGTTCCTTAGTCAATGAAGAACTGAAAAACTATTTCCGTCCAGAGTTCCTCAACCGACTTGATGAAATTATTGTCTTCCGTCAACTGACGAAGGATGAAGTCAAGGAAATTGCCTTGTTAATGCTTAAGGAAGTCTTCGGACGTTTGGGCGAACAAGGTATTACATTGGAAGTCACGGAACGGTTTAAAGATCGTCTCGTTGAAGAAGGTTATAACCCCAGTTATGGAGCACGTCCCCTGCGTCGAGCCATTATGCGTCTCTTAGAAGACAGTTTGGCAGAAGAAATCTTATCCGGTCGGATTAAAGATGGAGATGTCGCGGTGGTTGATGTCGATGATAACGGTCAAGTAAAAATTCTCCAAGGTGAAACACGGGAATTATTACCCCAAGGCATCGAAGTGTAGCAGTTGGCGTTCGTGTAGGGACACGGCAGTTGGTCTAGGGACACGGCACTGCCGTGTCCCTACTGAAAAAACCAAACGGGAGAAACTCATTTTCTCCCGTTTTTGATAAAAATAGAGTGTTTTTGTCTTTCATTTTATTTACCGATGGTATAACCAGTAAGGCACAAAGATACAAAGGCAGGAAAAAAGAGTCGGGGTTTTTTCATCCTGATTGAGATGGGAGGAATGCGAGCGGTGAAAGAGTTCGCGCAAAGGAGACTCCAAAAACTTTCACAACCTATTTAGGATCGCGATCGTTTCTTTTATACCCTTCTTCTTTCTTAGAGTTCAAAACAATAACGCGATCAAGGCCATCAGCTTTTGAGGGAGGGGCATCGGTTAAGTTTTGATACATTGCCATGATGATTTCTTCTCTTACTTGCCGATCGCGTTTTTGATTTCTTTCTAAACAAAGAGAGAGGGGAGT
Source organism: Microcoleaceae cyanobacterium bin_387 (assembly GCA_037440985.1). Taxonomy (GTDB): domain Bacteria; phylum Cyanobacteriota; class Cyanobacteriia; order Cyanobacteriales; family Microcoleaceae; genus JBEDKD01. The sequence continues at coordinate 76,786 of JBBITB010000008.1, read as the reverse complement.
ATTTACCCAAATCCCTATAATTTGATTAAAGCCGATTTCTCTTGCCAGCGCGATCGCGTTTTTTCGTTGATGACGTTGGGCATTAGTCGCATCATAAATTGCGGTTAATTTATGAGTAACAGCATATTGAAATAGAGTTTTTATTTCTGGCAAAATTTGTAGCCACGATCCTTGAATTGCCTCATCTCCAAAGAGTTGATACCGTATTTTATCAGTAGAAATTAAGAGTGTTTTAGGATGTTTAACTAATAAATTTTGGGTTAAAGTTGATTTGCCACACCCAGGGATTCCTATCATCAAAATTAATCGAGACATGGGGAATAGGGATTGGGGATTGGGGATTATGGGTAATGGGGATTGGGGATTGAGGATTATGGGTAATGGGGATTG
>JBBITB010000008.1:0-76366 GCA_037440985.1 Microcoleaceae cyanobacterium bin_387 | reverse complement strand
TGGGGATTATGGGTAATGGGGATTGGGTAATGGGGATTGGGGATTGGGGATTGGGGATTGAGTTAGGGAGAAACCGGGTTTCCTTATCACAATAGCTTAGGTAATGGATAACAGAAAATAAGTAAGAGTTAAAACTAAAAATATTAGCCTGTAGGGTTCGCCCAAAACTACAATTAAATTTCTTCCTCTGAACCTAATTAACTATTACCTATTACCTATGCCCCATTCCCTATTACCTATGCCCCATTCCCCATTCACCATTCCCCATTCCCTATTACCTAAATAACAGTACCATCAGCAATGACAGCATTTTTGAGAACCACAACAATCCCACTGCGAATATAGAAACCTAACTCTTCGCGATCGGCCTCTTGCACATTGTCTTTGTTAATAATTTGGACATGGCGACCAATGCGGGCATTTTTATCAACAATCGCACGGCGAATTGTACTTTCCGCACCAATGCCCAAGGGCACTTGACCTTTTTGTATGGTCGATTGACGTTCGGTAAAAGGTTCGTAGTAGTCAGAACCCATAATCAAACTATCTTCAATTAAAGCATTTGATTCAATCCGCGTTCGTACCCCTAAAACCGAATGATCAATACGACATTCTTTGAGGATACAACCTTCCGAAACCATCGACTCAGTAATATTGCAATCGAGGAGTTTAGAAGGCGGTAAGTAACGCTGACGAGTATAAATCGGAGCCTCTTCATCATAGAAACTAAAAGGCGGTTGAGGTTGACGAGTTAGAGCTAAATTCGCGTCGTAAAAAGCCTTGATCGTTCCGATATCTTCCCAATAGCCATCAAATAAAAACGCTTGCACGTTATAGTCTTTAGCCGACTCAGGAATAATCTCTTTCCCGAAATCTGTCCGATGGGATGCCTCTTTGAGAAGTTTAATTAAAACCTCTTTCTTGAAAACATAAATCCCCATCGAAGCAATGTAAGGACTTTCTTTAGCTTGTTCTGGTGTTAACCCTAGTTGGGTAGTATCCACCTGCATTGCCCGTAACTCGTCCCCTTTGGGTTTTTCGCTGAAAGATACCACACGCCCCGATTGATCCATTTTCATTAAACCAAAATCGGAAGCCCGTGATTCATCAATGGGCAAAACGGAGAGAGTAATATCGGCATTAGTTTCGCGGTGACGCTTCAAGAATAACCGATAGTCCATACGATAGAGATGATCGCCAGAGAGAATCAGATATTCATCAACATCCCACTCCTCTAACATCCAGAGATACTGACGCACCGCGTCCGCGGTTCCTTGGAACCATTGGGCATTCTCGGTGGTTTGCTGGGCGGCAAGGACTTCCACAAAGCCATCACTAAATCCAGAGAAGTTGTATGCACGGGATAAATGACGGTTCAGAGATGCAGAATTAAATTGCGTCAGAACGTAGATTTTAAGGATTTCGGAGTTAATACAGTTACTAACAGGGATATCGATGAGGCGATATTTTCCTGCTACGGGAACCGCGGGTTTAGCCCGTAGTTTGGTAAGGGGATAAAGGCGGGTACCGACACCGCCACCTAGAATTATAGATAAAACTCGTTTCAAGGAAATTTCCTCCTGATTGCCTATGAGCTCTCACAGTCCAGTGTCGGATCGTGAGGGATCATTGACAAGGGGGGGAAGGGAGATTGGTGGTTGGGGATTAGGGATTAGTGATTAGGGATTAGGGATTGGTGATCATAAGAAGAAAGAAATTTCTTGCATCCCCAGTCCCCAGTCCCTAGTCCCCAGTCCCCAGTCCCCATTCCCCATTGCCAGTCGATCGCGTATTTTTTCTTCCCAGTGCCTTAACATTTCCTCAAAGTCGGGATGCTTCAAACCATTACGCCAGAGAATTAACGCGTCTTCCCCTGTGTCTTGATAGTAACCTTTGCGTCTTCCCACATCTTTAAAGCCAAATTTCCGATAAAGCGCGATCGCGCTTTGATTAGAAACTCTTACCTCTAATGTGGCCCATTGCAATTGCCGCGCTTTAGCTGACTTCAATAAGGCATAAAGCATTACCTGTCCTAAGCCCTGACATTGATAATGGGGATCAATCCCTAAAATCGTAATATGAGCTTCATCCAAAATTGACCACAAACATCCCATTCCTACTAGATAAGAAGACTCTGAAACACTCCCAGAAGACTCTATACAAACCTCTAGGGGAGTTTCCCCAGGGGAGATTACTGTTTCCCCCATCTCCTTCCATAACCCTAATAAATCACTATTGGGACTATCTAATTCCCTTTGATAGGCTTCGCGAGTCCACAGGCCACCAAAACAAAGTTGATCCAGTTCCAGTACCCGCGATAAGTCTTTTTGACTAAGTTGTTGAATTTTGAGAATCGTCACTGCCTTTGGAATGTAAACTGAGAATATAGTGGGTCGTTTTATTTCTTCTGTCTTCTGTCCTTCACCCAAGTTTTTTGAGGTTTTGGGTGCAATGGACAGGATCAACGTGCAAACTTATAGTAATTTGGCAATGGTATCAATTCAAGCTACAAAAATTTCCTCTGGTCTTGACTATCTTCCCCAGTGTCAAGACAAGGCAGACTCCCTTTCCCCTAATCAACAATTATTCCCCCTTACTGCCACAGTTAATTCTCTCAATCATTTGGAAATTGGCGGCTGTGATGTGGTGGGGTTGGTTGCGCGCTTTGGTTCCCCTCTTTATATTTTGGATGAGATTACTCTACGGACGGCTTGTCGTCAGTATCGAGATGGCTTTAAACGCTATTATCCGGGTGAGTCTCAAGTCCTTTATGCTTCTAAGGCTTGGAATTGTCTCGCAGTATGCGCGATCGCGGCTTCGGAAGGCTTAGGTATTGATGTTGTCTCTGGTGGAGAAATTTATACAGCCCTCCAAGCTGGGGTGAGTCCTGAGAAAATCTATTTTCACGGTAATAATAAGTCCCGTGATGAACTTCAGTTTGCTATTGAAAATAATTGCGCGATCGTCGCGGATAATTGGTTAGATTTATCTACTTTGGTTGATATTTTATCGACGGGATCTGCTAAAGGCCAAGGGACTCCTGTCCGCGTGATGTTGCGTTTTACTCCGGGGATCGAATGTCATACCCATGAGTATATTCGCACGGGACACCTCGATAGTAAGTTTGGCTTTGATCCTAATCAGCTTGATGAAGTTTTTACTTTCCTGTGTCAACAACCTTCTTTGACTTGTATTGGTTTACACGCCCATATCGGTTCTCAAATTTTTGAACTACAACCTCATGGCGATTTAACGGGTGTGATTGTGGATACTTTCGCCAAAGCTACTAGCTATGGTTTACCTGTGAGTGAATTAAATATTGGTGGTGGTTTAGGTATTTGTTACACGGAGGCGGATGATCCCCCAAGTATTGAGGCTTGGGTAAAGGTAATCGGTGAGGGGGTTGTTAAAGCCTGTCAAGAGCGCGAAATGCCATTGCCTAAATTACTCTGCGAACCGGGGCGATCACTCATTGGGACTTCTTGTGTGACGGCTTATACTGTGGGGTCAAAAAAAGAAATTCCTGAAATTCGTACTTATCTCTCTGTGGATGGTGGTATGTCCGATAACCCTCGGCCTATTACTTACCAGTCGGTTTATCGTATTGTTGCCGCCAATAAAATGTCCGAACCTGTAACAGAGAATGTAACGATCGCGGGTAAACACTGCGAATCAGGCGATATTCTGATTAAGGATGCTGTATTACCTGTTTGCCAGGCCGGAGATATTCTGGTTGTCATGGCTACAGGTGCTTACAATTACAGCATGGCTTCTAATTACAATCGTGTCCCTCGTCCGGCCGCGGTTGTGGTTAGAGATGGGGAAGCAAATGTGATTCTGCAACGCGAAACTTACCAGGATTTAATTCGGCAAGACTGTCTACCAGAAAGACTCGTGGCCAAGCTGGAATAATAACCTTTCATGGTTCAAGGGAGACTCCGGTAGGGGCGGGTTTTTTAAGGCTCTGGTTTTTTGTCAAATGTGCTGGTGAACCCGCCCCGACAAGTCATGCTTCAGGGAAGACGCGGGTAGGGGCGGGTTTTTCAAGGCTCTGGTTTTTTGTCAAATGTACTGGCGAACCCGCCCCTACAGAGGTTTATGGCTGACGGTAAACAAGAACCATGAATAATGAACAAACAGGTTATCATCTTGGCTGGCAATGGCAGTCTGTATTAATTCACGCAATTGATATTGGACTGGTGTTTGCTCTCGCGTATATGGTGCTCGTCATTGTGGGCGAGCGTCGTACACTATGGATGGTGCGGGGATTTATTTTTCTCCTGTTGGCCGCGGCCTTGAGCGATCGCCTGGGGTTGACGTTATTGGCTGTTGCCCTTAATAGTTTAGTGACGGGTTCGGCTGTGGCAATGGCGGTAATGTTACAGTCGGAATTTCGCCGTTTTCTGGAACAATTGGGCCGTGGTGAAATTCTCCAACTTTTTATTCGCGATCGCCATCGCGCCCCGGAACCGGAAAGTGTGATTGATGAAATTGTGGACGCGGTGAAGGAACTTTCCCAAAACCGCACAGGTGCTCTCATGATTTTGGAAACCGACAGCCCCATTGATGAACGCGATTTTTCTGTGCCTGGTGTTAAACTCAATGCGGAAATTTCTAAGGAACTGTTGCAAACTATTTTTCAACCGAAAACGCTGTTACATGATGGCGCGGTTTTAATTCGGGCCTCCCGTGTTGTCTCCGCGGGTGTGATTTTACCTTTATCTGATCGTAGTGCTTCCCGACAATTGGGGACACGACACCGGGCAGCTATGGGTATTACGGAAAAGGTGGCTCAGTGTGTTTGTGTGGTGGTATCTGAGGAAACGGGTTCTATTTCTTTGGCGGAGAAGGGCAACCTCAATCGACCTTTAACAAGTAGTAAACTAAAGGAGTTATTAGAGGCTAAACTTTTCTCTTCCGAGGGTGAGAGAGCTACGGCTCCGATCCCGATAGGTAATCTGGGGCGGCAAATCGGATCGAAGGGTTGGGCATTCATTTCACAGATATTTCGCCGTCCATTATCGGCTCATCGAGATAAGAAAAAATGACTCAAGGATTTTGTTTACAGGAACTCCCGACGGATTTGGATCGAGAACGTTTGCCTAAGCACGTTGCTGTAATTATGGATGGTAATGGCCGTTGGGCCAAGCGTCAGGGGTTGCCTCGGATTATGGGCCATCGTCGTGGGGTGACGGCTCTTAAGGATTTATTACGTTGTTGTCGGGATTGGGGGATTCAAGCTTTAACGGTTTACGCGTTTTCTACGGAAAATTGGGGTCGTCCTTTGGAGGAGGTTGATTTTTTAATGAGTCTCTTTGAGGGGGTTTTACATCAAGAGTTACGCGAAATGATTTCTGAGGGGGTACAGATTCGTTTTGTTGGTAATTTAGAACAGCTTCCCAAGTCTCTGCAAAAGGAGATTGCTGATTCGGTTAATGCAACCCGTGATAATCAATCTATTCGTTTTACGATCGCGACTAATTATGGCGGCCGTCAGGAGATTCTTGATGCTTGTCACGCGATCGCGTCTCAGGTAAAGGAGGGTTTATTGCAACCTGATGACATTAATGAAAAATTATTTCAACAATATCTTTATACGGCTGATGTGGGTGATCCTGATTTATTAATTCGTACCAGTGGGGAAATGCGTTTAAGTAATTTTCTGCTCTGGCAAATGGCCTATGCTGAAATTTATATTACGGATACTCTTTGGCCCGATTTCGATCGCGTTCAATTCCATCACGCGTTGTCTGATTATCAAAAACGCGATCGGCGTTTTGGTAAAGTTTAAACTCTGAAGGAAGAAGGAAGTTGACAGTTGACTGTCAACTGTCAATTACCCATTCCCCATTACGGCCCAGAAAAGACGGCTTCTTCGATATCTCGACGACTGAGAGAATATTTAAAAGAACGTTGAATGTCTTTACCATCAATGCCCGCGTTAAGATAACGCACGGTTAATTGATCAACATCTAAGGATAATTCCGCTTTCCATGTCGGTTTTTCTATGTACCAACAGTGAAGTTCCTTACGATCCTGTTCTCCACCCCAATTTTTCAGCCATGCTTCGATCTGGGGTAGGGGATGATTATATAAAGGTGTCTGGGGGGGAGGAAGTTTTACCATGATTTTAGATTGGGGATTAGGTTTATTATTTTAATACTTAAAAACGTTTTTTTTGTCTTTCTTTACAATAGCTTTTGTGCCTGTTTTTAAAAGACTAGGTATCGGTTCAAAATGTTGTTGCATTCATCGGTATTTCGCCTCGTAATAACGCGATCACGATGGCGAGTCCTAAACACCCTATCAGGGCGGAAATCATCAAAAATAGGGCAAATATTTCACCCGCCGAAAGGGGACGCTCTGTGGGATCGAGATAGGCAGATGATGACGGTTTGACAGGATTTTGGGCTGCCGAAACGGGTTGATTAAATCCGGCTGGTTGTTGAATGACATAAAATCGAGAATACCCTAGAGCGCGATCGTAAGCTTCTCGACTTTCCACATTACTCAAGGTGGCATAAGCTTCATTGAGATGTTGGAATTTCTGAGTCGCGATCGCGGGGGGTAAATCCGTAGTATCAGGATGATAAGACTTACTTAATTCTCGATAAGCGCGTCGAATTTCCAGGGGAGTCGCGTTAGGATGAACCCCCAATAAAGCATAATAACTGGAGGTTAGGGCGCGATGTCGGGTTCCCCGTTGATAAGTTTGCTTCGCGGTGGCTTCCTGTTGATTCACCGATGCCTCTTTGCTCTCGGCCGAAGGGTTGATTCCCTATTATATCCTATTAACATGATTTTTGGGGAAATTGTATAACCACCAAGACACCAAGACACAAAGAAAAGAAAATAATCCGGGTTTTGTGATTCATTTCTTCATCTCAAATTTAGGGAAATTTACCCTGGGGAATGGAAATGAAACAACTTGACTATTGGGTTGGTTGTTTTGCCTATATGTACCCCAAAGCAGGCAAGATGCCTGTACTACTTTATTAATTTTTCCTTCCTTCCTTTGTGCTCTCTGTGCCTTTGTGGTTCATTTTATTTTTATTTCTTCATAGACGACTGCTCTCCAGTTTCTCGGTAAAAAAACAGGTTTGACTAATATCGAATGCGTGGATCGACTAAGGCATTTAACAGATCAATTAAAATGCTTACCATCACAACGATCGCGGCAAAGAAGACAACGATTCCCTGTACTGTAGGATAATCTCTTAAACTAATAGCTTCATATAATCTATTGGCTAACCCTGGCCAAGAAAAGGTACTTTCTGTTAAAATTGCACCGCCTAATAAGGAGGCAAATGTTAACCCTAAAATGGTAATAACGGGAATCATGGCATTTTTTAAGGCATGAGCTATTAAGATTTTATTTTCGGGAATCCCTCGAGCCCTTGCTGCTTCTACATAGTCGGCTTGTAGGGTTTGTTTTAAATTGACTCTGACAATGCGTTCAAAAATTCCACTGAGAAGCACTCCTAATGTGATACAGGGTAAGGCTAAATAGTGTAATGCTGTGAAAAATTGTCCGATATTTCCTGTTAATAAACTATCAAGGGTATAAAGTCCTGTAATGGTTGGGGGTGGGGGAAAGGAAACAGGATAACGCGTTCCTAGGGGAAACCATCCTAATTGTACAGAGAAGATTAATTGTAATAACATTCCTGCCCAAAATGCCGGGAGTGAATATGTGATAATCCCAAATAAACGCGCTCCTACGTCAATCCCCGTATTCGGACGAGATGCCGCGATCGCGCCTATTGTTACTCCAACCATCACAGCAATTAACATACTATAAACGGCTAATTCAACTGTCGCGGGAAAAAAATCTTGAATGATTTGCCAAACCGTTTGCCCTCGACTGGTGAGGGAAGTTCCTAAGTCAAAACTTAGTAATTTTTTCAGATAATTAAAATATTGTAACCACAGGGGATCGCCTAATCCTAATTGCAATCGTAATGCTTCTTTTGCTGCCGCGGGAGCACGGGAACCTAAAATGGCATCGACGGGATCGCCCGGAGTTGCTCGTAATAGTAAAAAGACAACTGTCGCGATCGTCCATAACATCATCGGAGCCAGCAGCAGACGAGAAAAAATATAGTATTGTAATGCTTTTGCGCGTGACATTAATTGGGTAATAGGTAATGGGTAATAGGTAATAGGGAATAGACATCTCCAAAAACAATTGTAGGGCAGGCTAATGCCTGCCTTTTACCTTATTTTTAGGATATCTCTCATAGGTAATTCGGGACTGAGATATGAGCTATGCTTAACAATTGTCATCATAACCGAAGTTGCGGCCCAATAGGAAACTATATTTCTGGGGAGTTTTTCGTAATTAGGGAGCAACACGCGATCATCGAAAATTTTGAGAAACCGGGTTTCTTGGGTTGGGGACTCAGGTTAATAGTTTACTTGCCATCAGAAACCCGGTTTCTTTACCCTTGCTATCCTACCTTAATTAACTACCTATTCCCAATTACCCATTCCCTATTCCCCATTCCCAATTACCCATTCCCAATTACCCATTACCAATTTTCCATTCCCTAATTTTCCTCCAATAATAATTCAAAGGTTGCTTGTAAAGATTGAATATCCGCAACTCGTGCTACTAATAAATTTTCTTTTCCGGCATCTTCTAAACGTCGTTGCCAATATTTGATACTTTCGGAGTTATTTACCCAGAAAGAGATCACGGTATCTACTACTTGATCTAAATTCCAACCGCGATCAGGCGATACCTCTTCCACTGACTGCACAAAAGAGTCTAAGGTACATTTGTGATTTCCCAAATATTCTACCCCAGTGCGAGAAGGGTATTTTAAAAGTGTCTGTTGTTGATTGAAAAAGTGTAGAATAGGAGAAACACAAAGGATTTCAAATGTGTAATTCATTTTGGCCTCCATCATTTTCTTTAAGATTTATCGAAAAAAAAGAAATGACAAGGGAGAGGAAGATTTAACTTAATTGTTATTCTCTTCTAATTTCCCTATCCGATGTTTTTCATGGTTTTCAAACGCTTACGCAGAAACCCGGATTTCTTAACGTAATTGCTTGATTTTTGCTTGATGATAGCATAGCAAGGATAAACCAGGCTTTTAGGCACGCTTGCATAAGTCCTAAAAATAACTCCTTACTCTTTCCGTGATTTGAGAATGACCTCAGTTATAACAAATATTTTCCCCTGAGACTGTTAAATTATTTACATTTTATCAATTAAATCTCATGGGGAAGTATAACCAAGTTGCGCTGATATCAAGTCACGAAAAGAATCAGACAAATCCCCTCACGGAGCTTGTCGTCTGCCATTGCATATATGGATCACCCGATCGCGTCCCGGGATCAACCTTAGTCATAAAACATAAGGGTTTTACCGGGGGTTTCAGGCTTACTCATATCCTTTCTCTATTATTAGCAAACTCATCTGGGATCTGTCTATATTTCTCACAAATTTTCCGACTGAAGTCGCCGGGTTGGAATCTGCCCTTTGTTGGGCATTGGGAAGGGTTATTTTTTTTGAGTTGATGATATTTTTGATTGACATCATATTGAAGCCACCGTGTTAAGACACCAAATGCTCTACAGATACCCGTTTTTTTCTAATAAAACTTTGTTTATTTTTTTTCAGAAAATAGGTTAATGTCGGCGATTTTTCATAAAATATCGCCGACAATATTGACATTTATATCGTTGTTTCCCCTAATAAGTTTTACCATTTAATACGATTTTGCTTCCTTGACATTTTGCAGTGATAATACTCATATCAAACCCTATCATTACTTTATCAATTTTATCATTACAATGCACCACTGCCTTTATTCAAGTAAAACCCTGTATAAGAGCTTGATTTTTTGGCTATTTCTTCCGGGGTTCCTACCGCGATCACTTCACCACCATTATCGCCTCCTTCTGGCCCTAAATCAATAATCCAATCGGCGCACCGAATCACATCTAAATTATGTTCGATCACTAAAATCGAATTTCCCTTATCCACTAATCTTTGCAACACATTTAATAATTGATGCACGTCATAAAATGATAATCCCGTCGTGGGTTCATCAATTAAATATAGGGTTTTTCCCGTCGCCCGACGTGATAATTCTGTTGCTAATTTAACTCTTTGGGCTTCACCTCCCGATAATGTAGGCGCGGGTTGTCCTAATTGAATATAACCTAATCCGACATCGACTAATGTTTGTAAACGACTGGCTGCTCTGGGGATATTTTTAAACATTTCTGATGCTTCTTCTACTGTCATATTTAAGACATCTGAAATGGATTTTTCTTTGTATTTTACTTGTAATGTTTCCCGGTGATATCTCGCGCCTTTGCAAATTTCACACTGTACATAAACATCGGGTAAAAAATTCATGGAAATCACGTTTACCCCTTGGCCGCCACAAGCTTCACATCTTCCTCCTTTGACATTAAAAGAAAATTGGCCTGCTTTATAACCTCTGGCTTTGGCTTCAATAGTTTCCGAGAATAACTCTCGAATAATATCAAATACTCCTGTATATGTGGCGGCATTCGATCGCGGTGTTCGGCCAATGGGAGACTGATCAATTACAATTACTTTATCAATAATCTCCTCTAAAGATTTTGCTCCCAAAGGTTTCAGGGCTTTTATATCTTTAGGAAATGGAACCCTTTTGGTTAATTCATGTTGTAAAGCCGGATGCAATAATTCATTAATTAATGTAGATTTTCCTGAACCGGAAACCCCCGTAACACTGATCAATTTACCGAGGGGAATTTCCACATCAATATTTTTCAGATTATTGCGACTGGCTTTTTGGATTAATAGGGCTTTGCCATTGCCTTTTCTTCTCTCCTTGGGGGTTTCAATCTTTTGTCGTTTTGATAAATAGGAACCCGTGATCGATTGTGCCGAATTAAGTAAATTTTCTAAACTTCCTTGGGCAACAATTTTACCACCATGAACTCCCGCACCAGGCCCAATATCAATAATATGATCCGCGGCACGAATCGTATCTTCATCATGTTCAACTACTATTAAAGTATTGCCTAAATCTCTTAATTTTGTTAAGGTATTTAATAAGCGATGATTATCTCTTTGATGGAGTCCAATACTGGGTTCGTCTAAGACATATAAAACCCCCGTTAAACCCGCGCCAATTTGTGTCGCGAGACGAATCCGTTGTGCTTCTCCTCCTGAAAGTGTCATCGCGGCGCGATCTAAGGTGAGATAATCTAAACCGACATCAAGGAGAAATTGTAGTCTCGATCGAATTTCTCTGAGGACTAAATCGGCAATTTGGGCTTGTCTTTCGGTTAATTTCAAATTGTCGATACGCGTGCGACTTTCTGCTAGAGAAACATGGGTTAAATCTAAGATAGAATATTGACCAATTCGCACGGAAAGGGCTTCAGGTTTTAAGCGTTTTCCTTGACAAACTTCACAGGGTTGATCTATTCGATAGGGTTCCAGTTTTTGTTTGATTAATTCTGATCCAGTATCATCATATTGACGTTGTAATATGGGAATCACTCCCCCAAAACGTCGATAGTCTTTTCTCTCTTCAATCCAAACTTTTTGATCGGAGCCGTAGAGGATGATTTTTTGTTGCTCTGGGGTTAAGTTTTTCCAAGGGGTATCGAGTTCAAATTCATAGACTTCACTTATTCCTAATAACGCGTCCAGATAATAGGAGTTTTCTTTTTCTGCCCAAGGCGCGATCGCTTTATAAAGAGGTGCATTAGGATCGGGTATAATTAATTCTGGGGAGAATGTTTGTAAACTTCCTAAGCCGTGACAATGGGGACAGGCTCCATAGGGAGAATTAAAGGAAAATAATCTCGGAGAAAGTTCTTCCATTACCGCGCCATGTTCGGGACATGCGAATTTTTCGGAAAATATTATTTGATGAGAATCATTGACATCTTCGACATTTTTTGTTAATATTTCAATGATGGCAATGCCTTCGGAGTGACGTAAGGCTGTGGTTAAAGAATCGACTAATCTTTCTTCAATTCCGGCTTTTTTGATCAGGCGATCGACGACTATAGAAATGCTATGAGTTTTATTTTTATCTAATTTGATATTTTCCGAGATTTCCTGTATTTCATTATTGATTTTTACTCGAATAAATCCTTCTGAGGCTAAACTTGATAATAATTTGCGATGGGTTCCTTTTTGGCCACGCACTACAGGTGCTAATATATGAAAACGAGTTCCTTCGGGCAGTGCCATTACGCGATCGCACATTTCGTCGATGGTTTGGGGGGAAATACCGCGATCGCAAATCGGACAATGGGGTTCTCCGGCGCGTCCAAATAATAATCTTAAATAATCATAAATTTCTGTGACTGTTCCCACGGTGGAGCGAGGATTATGGGAAGTCGATTTTTGATCAATAGAAATCGCGGGACTTAATCCCTCGATCGCGTCCACATCAGGTTTATCTAATTGTCCTAAAAATTGTCGTGCATAGGCACTTAAAGACTCAACATAACGGCGTTGCCCCTCAGCAAAAATGGTATCAAAGGCAAGGGAAGACTTTCCCGATCCTGAAACCCCGGTAAAGACAATAAGACGATCGCGAGGGATATCCAGATCGATATTTTTCAGATTATGTTGACGAGCCCCTCGAATGCGAATCGAGTTTTGATTTTCCGACATAGAAATTAAACTATATAGTGTTCATTTATTATAAAATTATTTAGTTGTTTTGACAAGAGAAATCGCTCTTTTTTTCGTCAATCAATAAAATATCTGGGAAACAAAATCGTGTTTTTTTTGCATCAACGCGAGGGATTATACCCATTTACCTGATCTGTCTTGATTGTAGCACACTGAAAATGATGGGATCATTATATCTCCCGAATTACTTTCTCTTTGTCACCATTTCTTATGAAAACTTTACAATTATATTCGTATATTGGTATGAAAGCCGCGATCAGGAACATCAAAATAAGTATAACTATTAGAGATAACGAGAAAAATGTTTATAATATAGCCATCCTAAATTAAAATATTGAGAAACCTGGTTTCTCTGATAATACATTCGCCCTTGAGGAAAAATGCCTTGAAAAGTAGGTTGGGTTGAGGCACGAAACCCAACATCTTCCTTGGGTAAAGTATCGCTCAACCCAACCTACAAAAATAAGGTATTCTCGGAGAGAAAGTTTAAACAGACTGGTTTTTCGGTAAAAAGAAACCCGGTTTCTGGCACGGAATGTTTCACCTTGAAAAGGAGGTTGCGTTGAGGCTTTTACCCAAGAAATGTGTTGGGTTTTGCTTCGCTCAACCCAACCTACAACTACATCAAAAAAAACTAATTTTTTATGAAAAAAAAGTGGTCAATACGATTATTAGTAATAATTTTAATCCTTAGCCTTATTGGTATAGTGTTTGCTTATGAAAGCCAGAGCAAAAAAACGGTGATTTTACCAATGTTTTCCAAAAATCAACCCTGGTTTATACAAACAGGGATTCGGATGAAAACCCTACAAAATAAAACTCCCACCATAGATCAAGTTGTTTTAGTTCCCAATACTGCCACATTCCTCGCGGCAATTCAAGAATGGAGTTTAGAAAGTCGTTGGCCAATTTTAATCGAAGATAATAAATATACACCCCTGTTTTTGCGACGTTTTCAACCCTTAAAAATAGTAAGATATCCCGATAGAAAAGAACCTTTACCCCAGGGGAAAAAATTACAAGATTTAATGATTAATGCCGCGGCAAAAGCTTGGAATGCCACGGATCAAAAAACCTTAAAAGAAAGCTGGGAAAAATTAGGATGGGACCCCCCAGGAGTGGTGATTACCGATGAAAAAGACCCCGCGTGGCCTGCCGCGGTTGCTTTAGCCGCAGATCGGGGTGAACCCTTAAAATTTTTATCAGGTAATTTTGGTAAACCTAACGATACCTTAAATAATAATAAATGGTTTATTTTGACTAGAGAAATCTTAGACTCTGTGGAAAAAACCGGTTATGATTTTGGGATACTAGGGGATGAAATTGATACTGTAACCATTGTCAAAGAAATGGCAGTTAAATATCAGTCTCCCCAAAAAAAAGATGAAAAATTTGCGGTGACAGATGGTTTATGTCGATACCCCAATGGGACAAGATGGGCTGTTACTGGTTGGATTTATGGACCTACCGAACGCGCTTTATATCAGGCAATGTCAGCTATTTTCATCGAGCCAAACACGGCTTTGCTTTACAATAGCTATAATGAAGAAGAACCTTGGAAAATGTACGAAATGGAATCGGCGGAAACCGAATTGAAAAGTATGGGATTTGATGTCTTTTTATTTCAAAAACCAGAAAATAACCTCAAAAATTGGTTAAAATTGAGTAAATTTTCCTGGGATTTTGATTTAATTTGGATCAATTCCAAGGGTTCACCGGATAAATTCTTTGTGGGTGATAAAGATGCAAGTGTTGATAATATTCCTCAACTGAGATATCCTGCGGCGATGCACTTTCTTCACAGTTTTTCCGCGACGACTCCTGATAATAAAAATACGATCGCGGGTCGATGGTTAGATAATGGTGTCTATGCTTATGTGGGGAGTGTGGATGAACCCTATTTAACCGCGTTTGTTCCTCCGAAAATTATGGTAGAGCGTCTGGAGCAATCAATTCCTTTTCTGATCGCGGCGCGTATCATTGAATCCCCACCGTGGAAAATCACGACTATTGGTGATCCTCTAATGATTATCACTGGAGAAAGAAAGCGAATTTCCCCTAATCAACCATTGCCTAAAAAGTAATTTATAGCTAAGAACAATTGCTACATAGGGACACGGCACTGCCGTGTCCCTACCAAATAAACTCTACTTGATTAAGATTCCCTCTTCCTTTGTGCCTTTGTGCCTTTGTGGTTCCTTCTTTCTGCCTTCTTCGGACTTCCTTCTTCGGAGTGCCATAGCCACTTCGGTGAATATTTTGTGCTTTTTGTTACATTTCCCGAAGAAGGGTGATCCCCTGGGACATCTCAAAGGGAAAACAGGGGGGGGTATTTCCCGTTGAATACCCGGAAAATTTCTTGTCAAAAAAGATTAATCTGAGAAAATGAAAACAGGTCAATAAAAGTTAACATAAATCTAAGACTCCTAGAAAGAGAAACCCTTCGGCAATGACCGCGATCCCTCCTCTGAACGCACTGAAAGACAGACAAGGAGGCCAAGGAGAAACACCCGCGCTTCTCCCCCTCGTCTCTAATTTTTCCTCTCCCTTCCGTTTTAGACATCTACTCTCACGTTTCCATCCTTCCCCAGAAACACTGTTATTAGTCCTATCGGTACTTATCGGTGGTATGACAGGGATAGGGGTTGTGACGTTTCATTACCTGATTCACTTCATTAGAACCCTGACAATGGCAGACTTGATGGGGGTGATCGGTAATTGGGGGCCCTGGACATTGGCCTGTATTCCTGCCCTGGGGGGTTTGATCATTGCTTTAATGCGTTGGTATTATCGGGACTTTGGACCGAATATGTCTTCTTTGATCGCGGCTTCCCAAGGTTTGCAAGAACTTTCTCCTTTGAAACCTATTACCAAAATGGTTGCGGCTTCTATTTCCTTGGGTACTGGCGCGTCTTTGGGGCCCGAAGCGCCCAGTGTGGAAATCGGCGCGAATTTTGGGATGTTATTAGCTCAAATATTGCAATTTCCTTTAGAGCGTCAACGGTTACTTTTAGGCGCGGGGGCTGCCGCGGGGTTAGCGGCTGGTTTTAATGCTCCCATCGCGGGTGTGTTTTTTGCCTTAGAAGTGGTATTAGGAAGTACCTTCGCGACTTCTTCTGTTAGTGTTGTCTTATTAGCCGCGGTGATTTCGGCTTTAATTGCCCAGATTTTTTTGGGGGCTCAACCCGCGTTTGCTTTGCCTATTTATGATGTGCGTACTTCTTGGGAATTACCTCTTTATATGGGGTTAGGATTATTAGCAAGTGGGGTTTCTTTAGCTTATACGGAAGCGATTCAATTCGCGGAGAGTTGTTTTAAAGGCCATGTTCGCGGTTTCACTTGGTTGACGCGTATTCCTCGATATATTCATCCTATTATTGGTGGCGCGATCGTGGGGTTAGTCGCGTTACCATTACCCCAAGTTATGGGGGTGGGTTATGAAACTGTGGAAGCGATGCTTCAAGATGTGAAATTTTCTTTACCGTTATTAATTTTGTTGTTAGGCACAAAGTTATTAATGACGGCTTTGAGTTTAGGAAGTGGATTAGTGGGTGGTATTTTTGCTCCCGCGATGTTTTTAGGCGCGTCTTTGGGTTCTGCCTATGGGTTATTTTTAGAAATGTTACCTGCTTTAAATGGGCATATTGCGGGGCCGCCGGCCTATGCAATGGTGGGAATGGCCGCGGTTTTGGCGGGTAGTGCTAGAGCTCCGTTAACGTCGATTTTATTGTTATTTGAATTAACTCGTGATTATCGTATTGTTTTACCTTTAATGGCCGCGGTGGGGTTAAGTGCTTGGTTGGTAGAATGTGTCAATCGTCGCACTACACATCACAGTTTGAATTTGCATCAAATGGGGGTTGATGTTGATGTTGAGACGACAACTGACGCGATCGCGTCTCCTGATGAATGGGAAAGGGTTTCCCATGAGTTTCTCTATTGTGAGTTACCGAAACAAGAGAGTTATTCGGAAAGTTTTGAGAAGGATGAATCAACGGTTTTCGTGTTAGCTAATTCTCTGGTAAGTGAGGTGGAATGTAAGGAAAAAGTGGAAGAAATTTCTGGGGTTTAAGATGTTTTGTGCCAGAGAGTTGTCTGATTTTTGGCCAGAGGATATAAATCGTGTGCTATAGCCGATTCTGGTTTTTAACCGCAGATAAACGCAGATAAACACAGATGGATAGATTGTTTATGATCAGGACGCGATCGTGCTTAAGGCTCAGAAACCGGGTTAGAGGCAATTACTTCTACCTTGAGGCTATATTTTTCGTAGAGAAACCCGGTTTCTTAGGCATTGTTAAGAGCGCTACGCGTTGCACGCGATTGACGTTCTTAATTGCTGAAACCCTTGATTTTCTTCTTCCTTCATCCTTCTTCCTTCATCCTTCTTCCTTCATCCTTCTTCCTTCATCCTTCTTCCTTCTTTCATAATTGATAATTGTTTCTACCACTATCTTTGGCACGATATAAAGCTGTATCGGCTTTTTTCATTAAGGTTTCAGTATCTTCGCCGTCTTCGGGATAAAGGGCAATGCCAATACTACAACCAATGGTAACTTGATGACCTGCTAAATCAAAGGGAGGGTGTAAAATATCTAGTATTCTTTGGGCAATTGTCATGGCATCTTTTTCGCGATAAATCTTGCTTAACAGGATAATAAATTCATCCCCTCCCCAGCGGGCAACGATGTCACCATCGCGTAGAGAGGCTGTTAGTCTTTTGGCTATTGACTGTAGGAGCAGATCGCCGATCGCGTGTCCTAAAGTATCATTAATGTCTTTAAAGTAGTCTAAATCAAGAAACATTAAAGCAAAATTAGTACCGCCATGACGTGCTTTTTGTAAGGCTTGACTTAATCTTTCATTTAATAGGGTGCGATTGGGTAAACCCGTTAAGCGATCATGTAAGGCTTGATAACGAATCAAGGCTTCGGTTTTTTGACGTTGCAGGGCTCCGCCAATACTATCACCGATTGCCATTAAAATAGAGACTTCTCCTTCGGACCAATTTTGTTGATAATCCCCTTCATCAAAACTAAGATAACCCCAGATTTTTTTATCTACTCGAATGGGTATAATTAATCTTTCTAATAAACCTTCTTGTGCTAAAATTTGTCTTTCTCCTAGGGATAAGTTTTTCAAAAAAGACCTGACTAAGGGATAATTTTCTCGAATATTTTTCCATTGATTGGAACAAACTTGAGCGGTGATTCTTTTGGGAAATTTCGAGGTGGAGTCATTTTCTGAGGAGGGGTTGATCCATTGAAAACGTAGGGTTAAAGTGGGTATTTTGGAATCGGAGGACAATTGACTTTCATAAATATAGACGCGATCAACTTCTGTTACTTCCCCCAGAGTGGCTAAGGCTTTTAAAATCGCCGCGTTGTGATCGCGATCAGTTAATAAATGGTGCATAGCTTTCGCGACACCTTGAAGTAATTTATCTCGTCGCCAAAGTTCTTCTTCTGCTTGTTTACGTTGGGTAATATCTTCAACAGTACCTTCATAGGCAATAATTTCGCCCTTGGCATCCCAGATGGCACGACCATTTTCAGAAATCCAAATAATACTTTTATCTTTGCGATAAACTTGGGATTCAAATCCCCAAATAGCTCCTTTTTCTTGTATTAATAATCGGAATTCTTCACGACGATTCGGATCGACATAAAGTTGATGGGCAATATCATTAATAGTAGTAATAAGTTCTTGGGGAGATTCATAACCATAAATACGGGCTAACATAGGATTAACTATTTGATAATGTCCGTCGGGTGTGGTTTGATAAATTCCCGCGACGGCATTCTCGAAAAAATTGCGATATTTTTGGTGATGAATGAGTACGCAAAGCTCGATCATGTTCTGACAAATACCAAGAATTTTTGATACTTTTCCTTCGTGGTTTAGTATGGGTGAAAGGGTGAGCAGTCGTTCGATCCCGCCTTCTTCGGTGGTAAAGGTTTGTTGATAGGAATTAATGTTTTTTTGTTGTAAACAAGTTGTCAAATGGTGCTCTAATGGACGACGGATAACTTCGGGGATAAATTCCTGTAGCGATCGCCCGATTATTTTTTGTGGTTCGAGGGATAATAATTGTAGATAAGTACGATTGGCAAAGAGAAAACGAAAGTCGATCGCGTCTGGCTGGGAATGAGTCGGGGTTGTGTTTAAATGGGAGGGTGGAGAATAGGTGTCAAGGGATGTTTCCAAGGAGACGGGTTCAACAATAAAAATGCCATCGGAGCTATGCTCATAAATGGTACGGAGAATGGTTTCCGGTTCACAGTGAGAAGGGGAGACGTTTAACAAGTGCAAAATGGGTTCATTGAAATTGTGACAAATCATTTTATTTTTCTATCTACTCTGAAGAGCGATCGTGTATAATGTTTCTAAGTTAGGCTAAAATTCTCTAACAATTAGCAACTTACAACACAAAATGAGTGTTTAACCACCAAAATTTTTTCTGGGAATTGCCTGATCAGGTAATTCCTTCGGGGGTAAGAGGGGAAATTTGAGGGATAATTTGAGACTCAGAGAAGCAGAGGATATCTTTCGGGACTGATCCTGATTGATGATCTATTTGATTGATTATAGCCGCGATCGTGTCAACTCCGACCAAACAAACCGGGTTTTTTTACGGAGATTGAGCGTTTAAACTAAGTATTTTGGTGAAAAAAACAGGTTTCTGCATTCCATAAGTCTCCTGATTTTATGATTTTTGACAGCGATCGCAATGTCCACAGTTCATTAATTTGGCTTCTTGGTTAAATCCAAAGGCTTGTAATAAAAATTGCCAGCGACAGTTATTGATATTGAGATATTGACTCATTTGTGCCACGGCTAAATTATTAAGTTTTTGACAGTTGTGATTTCCTGATGATACTTTAATTTGATAATTAAAGGGATCTTGCCAATTTAATTGATTATTACTATGTAATATCGACAGCGCGATAGCGCCTTCGGGGAATTGTTGAGTAACGGTTTCGATATGCCCTTTTTTGGGTAATTTTTTGCTGATGAATTGGGCTTTTTGATAAAGGGTTTTCTGTTGATCTTCAAAAAAGCGCGATCGTTGTTTATCTTCAGGATCTAATAACCCCGTCGGCTCACTGACTAAAGTTAAAGCTTCTGCTTTTTTACCATCTCTTCCACCCCTTCCCACTTCTTGGATATATTCTGATAATAATAAAGGCGAGTGAAAGTGGACAACCCATCGCACATCAGGTTTATTAATTCCCATGCCAAAGGCGGAAGTACAGACAACAAATTGAATTTTATTCCTTAACCACGCGTTTTCGATCTCCCGTCTTTCTTCGGCACTTAATCCCGCGTGATAGGGTGCTGTTTCATAACCTTTTTCTTCTAACCATTCGGCTAATTTTTCACTATTTTGACGACTTCTCACATAGACTAATCCGGTTTCTTGTTCGTGAGATTTAATGAAGTTTAATAATTTTTCTCGTCGGGATCTGGGAGTGCAGACTCTTTGCACTTTTAAGTATAAATTTGCCCGATAGGGATTGAGTAAAAATTGCTGCGGGTTTTCTAATTCTAATACTTGTTTAATGGTTTTTTGGGCTTGGGGATCTGCTGTTGCCGTAAAAGCCGCGATCGCGATTTTACTACCGACGGGTTTCGTCTTTAATAACGCGGCACGAACCGCACCTAAACGACGATAAGCCGGTCGAAAAGTATCACCCCATTGTACCAAACAATGGGCTTCATCTAAAATTAAACCATTAATTTCTAATCTTGGTTGAGTCAAAATTTCCCAGATAGGGGGACTGAGTAAAGTTTCAGGAGAAAGATAGAGTAACCTTAATTTATTTTGTTGTAAAGCTTGGAGAGTTTGCCGTTTTTGAGATTTAGGAATTTGACTATGAATAGTAGCCGCGGGCAGATTTTTCACTCGTAATTCTTGCACTTGATTTTCCATTAACGCGACTAAGGGAGAAATGACTAAGGTGACACCCCTTTGTAATAAAGCCGGAAGTTGAAAACAGATCGATTTTCCGCCTCCCGTGGGCATAATAATCAGAGCATCTTTGCGTGATAATAAAGTAGAAATAATTTCCCCTTGGGGCGATCGAAAATCATCATAACCCCAGATTTGTTGAAAAGCCGCACGGATGTCAGCAAATGTCGGTGGCATTTGACAAGAGAGATGATAAATATTGTTGTTTCTCCCTGAGATTATATAGCAAGTCTAAATCATTTGTAGGGGTAGTGCCCCCGTGCCTACCCCGAATCAATGGGGGCAACCACAAATCAATGGGGGCAACCACGGGGGGATTGCCCCTACAAAAGTCGCGATATTTTATGATAGAATCAAAATGTAGTTGTGAAGGTTTGAGATTATGGTTTCAATAATAAATGCACCTACTCAAACAGAGGTAATCTATCCTGATAGTGATGGACAACCAATAGCCAATAATACAAAACAGTTTCACTGGATTTCATTAATTCAGCAGAATTTAGACTGGTTATATGCGGATAACCCCAATGTATTTGTCGCAGGAGATTTATTTTGGTATCCGGTAGAAGGAAAACCACATATTGTTAATGCTCCTGATGTCATGGTAGTTTTGGGAAGAGGAAAAGCCGATCGCGGTTCCTATAAACAATGGGAAGAGGAGAATATTGCCCCCCAAGTGGTATTTGAAATTCTTTCTCCCAGTAATAAACCCCATGAAATGGAGCAAAAATTAATTTTTTATGATCGCTATGGGGTAGAAGAATATTACATTTATAACCCAGAAAATAACCAATTTTGGGGTTGGTTACGAGGGGAGTATGGATTAGAGATAATTCCCTCAATTACTTCTTGGGTAAGTCCTCGTTTAGGGATTCGTTTTGAGCCTTCAGGAGATAAATTTGAGATTTATCGCCCCGATAATTCCCGATTTTTCTCCTATTTAGAAATCTCTCAAATGTTAGAGCAAAAACAACAACAATTAGAGGAGGTGCAACAACGGGCGGAAGAAGCCGAAACACGATCGCGCCTTTTCGCGGAAAAATTGCGCTCAATGGGTATTAACCCCGATGACTTAAGCTAAATTTTCCAGAAACGCGATCGCCTCACTTTTCCCGAACGCGATCACGTTATCATGTTATACTCATCTCAACTCACAAAACCGTCCTTATGAATCCATCACGTCATACCTTAAAATTATCCGATATCACCCTTTCTTATCTGGAATGGAAACCCCAAACCGCACCAGCTAAACTACCCCGTTTATTACTCTTACATGGTTTAGCTGATAACGCGATCGTTTGGACAAGTTTAGCCAATTCTTTACGCGATCAATATCATATCATCGCGCCTGATATTCGAGGACATGGTGAAAGTAGTAAACCCGATCAAGGATATCTCTTTCAAGACGCGATTAGGGATTTAGAAGCATTAATGAATCATTTAAACTGGGAAAATGCCCATATTTTAGGACATTCTTGGGCGGGAAAATTAGCACCAATTTGGGCTAAACAAAACCCCGCGAAATTTGGGAGTATGATTTTAGTTGATCCCATTTTTATTACCAAACTTCCCGCGATCATGAAATTAACCTTACCCATCCTTTATCGTAAATTAGACTGTCTTAAATGTATGGGGCCTTTTACTACATTAGAAGAGGCAGAAGCAGTCGCGAAACAGTCGGGGGAGTTTACCGGATGGAGTGATTTCCAACAAAAGGTGTTTCAAAGTAATATGGAAGAAAAACCCGATGGGAGATGGGGGAGTAAATTTATTATTCCCGCGAGAAATCAAATGTTTAATGAAGTCATGGAAGTGCCAGGGTTAACCGATATCATTGATATCCCGACTTTATTTGTTCAATCTGAAAAAGGAGTCAACCGTTTTGATTTTCAAATGAAACCCTATCATACTTATTTAAAGAATCTTACCCTCAAAAAAGTACCGGGCAATCATTGGGCTTTTTTGGTAGCACCGGAAACTTTTAATCAAACAGTAGCTCAATTTTTACAGGCACAAAATTATGACTCTTGAAATTATCGCCCATCGTGGTTTCTCCTTGATCGCGCCCGAAAATACGATCAGCTCCTTTCAGAGCGCGATCGCGCATAATGCCGATTCCATCGAATTTGATTTGCAATTATCCACCGATGGAGTACCGATTATTTTTCACGATCAAAAATTAGATAGAATCACAGGAAACTTTGACAAAGTAAGAGAAAAAACCTGGGAAGAATTGCAACAAATAGATGCAGGGACATGGTTTAACTCAGAATTTTATCAGGAAAAAATACCCAGTTTTGCCGAAGCCTTAAAAACCCTCAAAAAGGTGAAAAAATACCTTTATTTTGATGTAAAACCCTATTATGAATGGTCGATATCAGACATCGAAAACTTAGTCAATATTATCATCAATGAACGCGTACAAGACAAATGTATTATCACCTCCTTTAATGAGAAATTCTTAGAGAAATTCCGTCAAGTCTCTCCAGAGTTTATTATTGGTCATATTGTGGCAAATGAAGATATTTATTTAACACAATTAGAGCAAATTGTCAAGAGTGGAGACAAACTTATTAGTAGTGAATATCATGTGTTATTAAAAAA
Organism: Microcoleaceae cyanobacterium bin_387; assembly: GCA_037440985.1. Taxonomy (GTDB): domain Bacteria; phylum Cyanobacteriota; class Cyanobacteriia; order Cyanobacteriales; family Microcoleaceae; genus JBEDKD01. The sequence goes on along the minus strand of JBBITB010000008.1, from coordinate 53,123 downwards.
TCCATCATTAATCGAAAAAAGTCGTAATTCAGGAGTCGATATTGTGGTTTGGACAGTGGATGATAGAGATGATTTACAACAGTTAATGAATTTAGGAATAGAGAGAATAGTCACTAATTCCTTAATCGGGTAAAGACGCGATCGTTCCCTCTAAAATGTAAGTAAAACTTGTGGCACAGGCATCTTGCCTGTGACGGGATCAGAGCCCTGCATTTACATCTCATTTAAAAATGCTATATATTAGTATTTCAGTCGGTTTTAACCGACTTTTGCTATAAGACAGGGACTTGAGTCCCTGACGGGTTATAGAAGAATGAAACAGCCCTGCCTTATCGGGAGATATTAAGCATGATTTTCCTCCTGATCCCAACAATTTTTAATTAACATCACCTCCAAAATTTTTTCCCCAATGTGATCAGGAATTTCTAAACTATGCCATAATTGAAATAACAAATTTCTTTCCTCTGGACTCATCCAACCATCCGCTAAGACTAAATCCGTCGCGATCGCGAAGGCTGTTTGTCGTAACTCAGGAGTCAAAGTTTTTTTCGCCGCGGTAAAAACCTCAGAAGTGGAATATTTTTTCAGGAGACTAAAAACCCCTTGAAAAAGAGATTTAAACTCCTCACTTGAATAAGAACTAAACAAACGAATTAAATGAGAAAAAAGAGTTTGTTTATCCGCTTCCGATAAATCTTTATCCACCATAACAGCCAAGACAGAAATAGCCATTAAAGCCTGTGATGCGGTCAGCACTAAACTGGTGGTCTCCTGGGGTATCGTTTCAAAAAAAGCATTAGTGCTAGAAGTGTTGGGTTCCATATTCATAGTAGTAAGATAAATGTTACAGAAAAAGACTAGAAAAATCCCAAAAAATAGGAAATTTTAACTAATAAAATATCGTTATTTTAGCCTTATTCAAGGGATAAAGTGATTGTCAGTAATCATTTTATAACGACAATTTTTCGTCACCATAGCATCAATAATTTTCTGACCATTAGTATCAGGAATTTCTAAAGCCTCCCACAATTGCAATAAAAATTTCTTTTCCTCGGGCGTAAACACACCATCAGCTAAGACTAGATCCGTCGCGATCGCGAAAGCTGTTTCCTTCAAAAGAGGGCTTAAAGTCTTCTTAGCCGCGGCAAAAACCTCCCCCGACTCATAGGCTTTAATTAAATCCAAGACGTGTTTAAAAAAATCTTGAAACTGCTCTTGAGGATTGTCACTAAAAAAACGAGTATGATTCGTCATTAAAGTTTGTCTTTCATGTTCCGACAAGTGACCATCTGCGGCCACCGCTAACACAGAAATAGCCATTAACGCCTCCACCGTTGTTAATTGGAGAGTGGGGACATCATCAGGGGCAACCTCTTTAAATAAATCCGCGGGTTTGATACGAGATTGAGATTCTGTAGGCATATTAGGATTTTAGATTTTGGATTTTAGATTTTAGATTTTGAGAGAGGTCTGAGAAACCGGGTGGATTGACTAAAAATGGTCATGTTAGGAAATTATTTCAAAGGCGAAACCCGATTTCTCAACTGAGTCCGTCGAAAAACCTTAATCTCAAACCGAAACACATCCATTATGACATCAGGGACGCTATGATATTGAATTGACCTTAAATTGCATCCTAGAGAAGTTCTGAGCGTGCCAAACCCTGACCGAAAAACCGTCCTCCTAGACTTTGAGAAGCCCCTGGCAGAGTTAGAAAACCGCATTAACCAAATTCGAGAACTCGCCAAAGAAAATGGGGTGGATGTCTCTGATCAAATTCGCCAATTAGAGTCCCGTGCTAACCAATTACGTCAAGAGATTTTCTCTAGTCTTTCCCCCATGCAGCGACTCCAATTGGCTCGTCATCCCCGTCGCCCTAGTACCCTAGATTATATTCAAGCCATTACGGACGAATGGATCGAATTACATGGCGATCGCGTAGGTTATGACGATCCCGCGTTAGTGGGTGGAGTCGCCCGCCTCAATGGGTGTCCCGTGGTGATGCTAGGCCATCAAAAAGGCCGTGATACCAAAGATAACGTCGCGCGAAACTTTGGCATGGCTTCCCCCGGAGGTTATCGTAAGGCCATGCGTTTAATGGAACACGCGGATCGTTTTGGAATGCCCATATTAACTTTTATTGATACCCCCGGCGCGTGGGCCGGTGTCGACGCAGAAAAATTAGGCCAAGGGGAAGCGATCGCGTATAATCTGCGAGAAATGTTCCGCCTGGATGTTCCCATTATTTGTACCGTGATCGGAGAAGGGGGTTCCGGTGGAGCACTAGGTATCGGAGTCGGCGATCGTCTCCTCATGTTGGAATACTCAGTGTATACCGTCGCGACTCCCGAAGCTTGCGCCGCGATCCTATGGAAAGACGCGTCAAAAGCCCCCCAAGCCGCGGAAGCCCTGAAAATTACCGCCCCCGATCTGAAAAACCTGGGAATATTAGATGAAATTATCCCTGAACCCATCGGCGGCGCACACTTTAACCCCCTCCAAGCCTCCGAACACCTCAAACAAACTTTGTTAAGTAATTTAACAGAACTTAGTCAACTCACAAGCCAAGAAAGACGGGAACTGCGTTATCAAAAATTTCGGAATATGGGGATTTTCTCAGAAATGTCTGCCTAGCATCAAAATCCTAGATCCCGATAATGGTATAATCATTTTTGGTAACAAATCTTAACAGTTGCGATTCACCCAAAGAGGCGAAAGCCACGGAACCGAAAAAACCCGGCAGACTCCATGACTTCTCAGCCATCTTTACGGGCCTTAATCACAGGGGCAAGTGGTATTGGCAAGACAAGCGCGATCGTGTTACTGAGCCGAGCCCCGGACAAATTAGACACGGTGGCGGAAGTCCCAAGGCAACATGGGGATCAAGAAACCGTAAGAGCCGACTTTGATGGAGGCGCGATGTTAAGCAGGGGAATGGTTGCCCTGTCAATTTTACATACAGTCGTGCTACCTTCGGGTGCAGTGATTGACGAATTGACCCTCATACCCGCGATCGGAACCGTTTCAAGATTGAAAAAAGCAAAATAAAAATTAAATGCAGATGCCTTTAATTTCTAATTGCTATTGGTTGTGTCTTTCACTCACATATCAACATTATGACTATTGCTTCTCGCGCTACGAATCCCAAAGACTTACTGACTCTAAATAATCTCTCAACTCGTCCTGATCGTAGCACCTCGAATGGTCACGAATCAGAAGTACCCACATCCACAGAAGTCGGGTTTGAAGAAATGACAGACGCGGTGCGAACGATATTATTAGGAGTCGGGGAAGATCCCGAACGGGAAGGTTTACTGAAAACCCCCAAACGAGTCGCGGAAGCCATGCGATTTCTCACCCGCGGTTATCAAGAGTCCCTAGAGGAACTGGTAAATGGTGCCATCTTTGACGAAGGTCACAATGAGATGGTATTAGTGCGTGATATTAATCTCTTTAGTCTTTGCGAACATCATCTATTACCTTTTATGGGACGGGCCCACGTCGCGTATATTCCCAATCAAAAAGTTATCGGTTTAAGCAAATTAGCTCGTATTGTGGAAATGTATGGTCGTCGCTTGCAAGTGCAAGAGCGTCTCACCCGTCAAATCGCCGAAGCCGTGCAAACCGTTTTGGAACCCCAAGGGGTCGCGGTTGTGATTGAAGCCAGCCATATGTGTATGGCGATGCGTGGAGTGCAAAAACCCGGTTCTTGGACTGTCACCAGTGCCATGTTAGGTCGATTTGATGATGATCAAAAAACTCGTGAAGAATTTCTGAACTTAATTCGTCATCAACCCGCGTTCTTCTAATTTACTTCTGATCTACTAAACCTTTAAAGAAGCCCGATCGCTTCTCTATCCTATAGAAGAAAATAGAGAATAGCTCATGTTTGTTCTCTATTTTCTGTTTTGGATTTTGTATTAAGGATTTTTTATTATGAGTCAACCGATCAAGTTTGGGACTGATGGCTGGCGGGGCATTATTGCCGATGATTTTACCTTCGATCGCGTGGCTTTAGTAGCCCCGATCGCGGCGCAGGTATTAGAAAAAGTCTATGGAAATACAGCCAAAAATCGCACGGTGATTGTCGGACACGATCGCCGTTTTTTAGCCGAAAATTTCGCCCGTAGAGCCGCAGAAGCCATCCAAGCCGTGGGATTTGATGTCCTATTAACCGACACCTACGCGCCTACTCCCGCCTTTAGTTTAGCCGCGTATCAACGGCAAGCCCTAGGCGCGATCGTCCTTACCGCGAGTCATAATCCGGGTGCATATTTAGGGTTAAAAGTCAAGGGAGGATTTGGAGGCTCTGTATCACCCGAAATCACCCACCAAATCGAAGCCGAATTAGAAAATCCGGTAGCAATAGCCGAGACACCTGGAAAATTAGAAATCTTTAATCCTTGGCCAAGCTATTGCGAAACCCTGCAAAAAATGGTTAATATCAGCTTAATTCAAGACGCGATTAAGGAAGGAAAATTAACAGTTTTTGCCAATGTGATGCACGGAGCCGCTGCTGGAGGTTTAGAACAAATTTTAGGGATTAGTATTAAAGAAGTCAATAGTAATCGCGATCCCTTATTTGACGGAACCGCGCCGGAGCCTTTACCTCGTTATCAGGGGACATTTTTAGAAGATATTAAAAATTATGAAACCGCAGGTTTAAAAGTAGGTGTAGTCTTTGATGGAGATAGTGATCGCATCGCGGCAGTAGATGGGGAAGGAAATTTTTTAACCTCTCAAATTCTCATTCCCATTTTAATCGAACATCTGGTAACAAAACGGGGTTTCAGTGGAGAAGTAATCAAAACCATTAGCGGTTCAGATTTAATGCCCAAAGTCGCCAATCTCTATCAAATGCCCATCTTTGAAACCGCGATCGGATATAAATATATCGCGGATCGGATGTTAACCACCAAAGTCTTAATCGGCGGAGAAGAATCGGGAGGCGTTGGTTATGGAACCCATATTCCCGAAAGAGACGCGTTATTATCAGCCTTATATGTCTTAGAAGCCGTAGTGCAATCAGGTAAAGACTTAAGTGAAATTTACCGACAATTGCAAGAAAAAACCGGGTTTAAATCCGAATACGATCGCGTAGACATTCACCTCGCGAGTATGGCAGAGAGAGAGCGCTTAGTCAATCAACTAACGAACAATCCCTTAGAAGAAGTCGCGGGATTAAAAGTAATTGACTGTAATACCATAGATGGGTATAAATTGCGACTAGAAGATGGAAGCTGGTTATTAATTCGCTTTAGTGGTACGGAACCCGTTTTACGATTATATTGTGAAGCCGCCACCCTAGAATTAGTCCATAAAATCTTAGAATGGGCAAAAACTTGGGCAAATGGGTAATAGTTAATCTCCGATTATTTCCCGAATCATAAGAGTAGGTTTGGTTGACGCAAAAAACAGGAAAAGTAGGGACACGGCAGTGCCGTGTCCCTACAGAAATCTTAACTTTGTGCCTTTGTGCCTTTGTGTTTCATTTTATTTCCCCATTTCCATTATGACTCAAGCAAAAATTCTTGTTGTGGCTACCAGTAATCCGGGTAAATTACGAGAAATGCAAGCTTACTTAAATGATAGTGACTGGCATTTAGAATTAAAGCCCGATGATTTAGAAATTGAGGAAACAGGGGAGACTTTTTTAGAGAATGCTTGTCAGAAAGCCTCTGGAGTTGCTAAAGCACTGGGAAAATGGTCGATCGCGGATGATTCAGGCCTTTGTGTGGAGGGGTTAAATGGTAGACCCGGAGTTTATTCTGCCCGATACGCGGCTACGGATCAAGAACGAATTGCAAGACTATTAAAAGAATTAGGGGACGAAACCAACCGCAAAGCTCAATTTATTTGCGCGATCGCGATCGCTCGTCCCGATGGTACAATTGCATTACAAGTTGAAGGAATTTGTCAAGGGGAAATATTAGAAGCCCCTCACGGAAGTGGCGGATTTGGTTATGATCCCATTTTTTATGTTCCACAACATCAGAAGACTTTTGCCGAAATGAGTCCCGAATTAAAACGAGCCGTGTCCCATCGCGGTTTAGCCTTCCAAGAACTCCTTCCCCAACTGTCACAACTGAAAAAACAAAAATAAAAAAAGTTATTTTCCCCCTTGTGAAGATTTCCCGTCATCGCGTGAGCTTAACGGGAAATGTTCACAATAGTTTAGATGGCTTCTTGATTCTTTTCACCAGTACGGATACGGACGATTTGTTCGACAGGAGAGATAAAAATCTTACCGTCGCCAATTTCGCCAGTACGAGCCGCGGAGATAATTTTGTCAACAACCATATCAACTTGGTTATCTTCGACAACAACCTCCACCTTGAGTTTTTGGAGAAACTCAACAGTGTACTCAGAACCACGATAACGCTCGGTTTGGCCTTTTTGACGTCCAAAACCTCTCACTTCAGAAACCGTCATCCCGACGATGCCCGCGTTGACGAGGGCAATTTTTACTTCGTCAAGTTTAAAAGGGCGAATAATAGCTTCAATCTTCTTCAATTTCTTTGCTCCTGACTGATACTTTTAATTTAGACTTTTCGGGACATTGGTTAAACCAAGGGAGACTCTCACGAGTCCCACTCGTATTCAAAACCCAGGGTAAAACTTTCGCTTCACAGGGAGCCCCACTTACCCGGTTCCGGTTACGAGTACCTTTGAGCTTACCAGATGTAATATAGCGGTTATTAGTCACATCAGGTATGTGTTTGAAGCTAAAAGCCTTACCACTAAATGGATTCAAAATACCTCATTTAGCTCAAAAATGCGATAGTTCCATCCAGTTTGGTTTTTGAATCGTGACAATCGCGGTGTATCGCAATCCTAATTTCAATTGTCATATTTTTACAGGGGCAATCCCTCTGTGGTTGCTCCGATTCTCTCCCCAACCCCCCAGGGTTGTTTCAGCCTCCATGATAAATCCTAAAACCCAAGCGCCCAACCTCCTTCTCTACAAGGGAAGGGGGACTAATTAATATTTTTCCATCTCCCACAGATTTAATAGTAACAAGTCTTCCCCTCTCTCCTTATAGGAGAGGGGTTGAGGGAGAGGTGAGACAATTTTTCACTAGAGTAATGAAACAGCCCTGGACAGGCACGGGGGAACTACCCCTACTACCGTGTTCATCACTCATTGAGATTTACTTATCGGTATTTTGGCTACTATCACTAGCCCTACTTACCACAAAAATTGGGCTTTGAGTCTCTATGAACCATATACAGCAGTTTCCTCTGCTATGCAGTACATCTTGATCCCCCTAAATCAAGAGCAATTCGGGGGACTTTCTTTGTCCCCCCCTTGGGAAGGGGGGCTAGGGGGGATCTAACGTACCTCATCATATCGAAAAGTGCTGTATATTCCTCGAATAAAGTCTATAAACAGAGACAGTCCCATAATGCTATGAACCATATACAGCAGTTTCCTCTGCTATGCAGTACATCTTGATCCCCCTAAATCCCCCGATCGAAGGGGGACTTTCTTTGTCCCCCCCTTGGGAAGGGGGGCTAGGGGGGATCTAACGTACCTCATCATATCGAAAAGTGCTGTATATTCCTCGAATAAAGTCTATAAACAGAGACAGTCCCATAATGCTATGAACCATATACAGCAGTTTCCTCTGCTATGCAGTACATCTTGATCCCCCTAAATCCCCCGATCGAAGGGGGACTTTCTTTGTCCCCCCCTTGGGAAGGGGGGCTAGGGGGGATCTAACGTACCTCATCATATCGAAAAGTGCTGTATATTCCTCGAATAAAGTCTATAAACAGAGACAGTCCCATAATGCAAAGGCATATACAATAAATTTCTTAATGGAACTTTAAAATTATTTACCCCGTCTAGTTGGGCATCAGGGACAAAAAATCATCACTCAAGAAGCTCAAATGCTTTCACCGTAGATGAAAAAGTCCTAAAATCTTGCCCAATAGTCAACAAAGCCCATTAAACAAATTTCGCCGTACTGTACTGCTGAGGGTAACAAACTCCAGAAAAGGAGTATTATGACAGGCATCCTGCCTGTATCCCTTGCCAAGAGACGACTACCGGGTTTGGACGCACAACCATGCTAAACCCGGCAATGTCAGTCATAACTGACCCAGCGCGTATGGATATTCCACTCAGACAAGTGGTTTAACCAAACATTGATATCGGGCTGAGTCGGCTTGGCAAATAAGGCTCTCCAGTGGTTTTTCCACTAAGGTACAAACGCCAGACCAATTCCCCAAAGAAAGGTCATAAGCAAATTATAGACACAATCAGTTAAATAGAGCTAGACTTACGACTGATAAAAAGGTTAAACTACAGCGGGATGAAAATCCCAGGCAGTCTCCGTAGTCGCAATGGCTCGATCTACCTACAACCAGAGGAGTGAACTTGTATGACACAAATCTTAGATAACAATCCTAATTCGTTAGATTTAAACCTTCCGGGATTTGGCCCGGATACCGTTTATGGCAGACAGGGTGCTGACACTATTACCAGTAGCACCCAAGGTCCTAGTGTCCTTTATGGTGAAGAAGGCAATGATAGCCTGATTAGCAAAGGGCCCAATGATACCCTTTACGGGGGGCCTGATGATGACATTTTAAGAAGCCAACAAAGTCCCGTGTACCTTGATGGTCAAGATGGGAACGATACAGTTATTGCACAAGCAACTGCAACCCTTCATGGTGGTCCGGGCGAGGACTACCTTCAAGGAACGGGGAATGCCAATACATTGTATGGGGATGCAAACAACGACACTGTTATCGGTGGTGCAGTGGGATCAGATACCCTCTATGGTGGTAAAGGTAATGATGTCCTGGGTTTTCTCACCGCGAAGGGTCAATTGAATTTCTCCAGCAGTAGTGATTTTGCTCTTGGCACTGGAAACCAAGGCAGCAACTTCATGCGTGGTGATGTAGGCGATGATAGTCTCTATGCCATCAATCAACGGGATAGCCTCTACGGTGGTAAAGGCAATGATACCCTCTTGGGTGTCGGTAGTTATAGCTACTTATCGGGAGATGATAGCAATGATGTCGTATTCTATAATCAGAATACAACTATTAACGCCGCGGGAAGCACTGCATTTCTCACCTACCAAAAAGTAACCTTGGTTGGAGGATCAGGTGATGATTCTATCATCGGTCCTCTTGGTCCTATTTCTGGTAGTAAGAACATTATCGCGGGAGACGCGCTCGACGGAACCACCCCAGTCGGAACCACTCCTGGCATCACGGGCGGCAATGATACCCTTATGACTTATGGTCAGCAAGATACGGTATTAGGTGGAGGCGGCAATGACCTGATCATGTCTGCCACTACAGTGGGTGTAAATAGTGATTTCGTTCCCTTGACTACAGCTGGTTACTTTGGCAAGAACGTCTTAGATGGTGGAGATGGTAATGACACCATTATGGCTGCATCGATCACAGACACGATGATCGGTGGTACTGGAAATGACTCTCTGGGTGGACTATTCACTTCTGCCAGCGGTGGAGAGGGAGATGACACTATTGATGGTAGTAATCATGGCACATCACCCGCGACCTTAGATGGTAGTAATGGCAATGACTACTTGATTGGTAGTCGCAGTGGTACCAATTTATTTGCTGGTGGTGCTGGCAATGACACCATCTTTTATGGTACTATCGGCGATAAGCTCATTGGTGATCTGTCTGGTGATGACTACATCAGTGCGACGAATGTCGGTGTAGTATCTACGAGTAATACAAGTCCTCTTACCATCATTGATAATACTGGCAACAACTTCTTCTTTGGTAGTAGTGGTGTTGACTCCATCGTAGGTGGTCCGGGTAATGACTTCATGTTCGGTGGTCTCGGAGATGATACCCTCTTAGGTGCCGATGGAAATAACACTCTCGCGGGTGGTGATGGGAATAACTATATTGTTGGCGGTTCAGGTAACGATTCCATCATTGGTTTGGCGGGTTCAGATCGAATGCTCGGTGGTGCAGGTAATGATAGCTTTGTGTACTTTAGCACTGCTGATGGCGCTAATTTTGCTAGTTCTACTAACACTAACCCTGACTTCATTGGTGATTATAACGCGTCCCAAGACAAGTTGCTCATTAGTAAGACTGGATTTGGCATCGGCGCAGGTGTCAATCCGGCACAGGCTCTCGCGATCGATCTCAACTTCACAAGTTCTGCCTTGACTGTCACTGGTGCTGCTGTGGTGGCCTATGACACCGGAACTGGTAATGTTTGGTTCTTCCAAGATGGTTCTAACAGTCAGGCTGCTAATCAAGGCACTCTACTCGCGAACTTGACAAACAAACCAAGTAGTATCGCAGGCAGCGTTCAATTCTTCTAATAGAAGTTACTAGAAGTGAAGTCGAAAGACCTCCTCTGGGTTCGCGATATCTTGATTCAATCAGGGGCACGGCTATGCTCTGTGCAACATTTAAGCTAAACAAATCAAACATTTCTGCCTAAGACAATAATCACCGTTAAAGGTGAGGGCAGTTACCTGCAAAGCTCTAATGATAATGTTTAGAGAGCTGTTCCAATATTTCAATGCTGTATAACCGCATTGAAATATTGGAACTTTTTTTGGTGTTGCCTATTGGTGGAATGATACGCGGGTAGGGGTAGTGCCAGAGTGCCTACCCACCCCCCTGCCCCCGCCCGCGGGGGTTTTGGGTTTTGGGACTACCACGGGGGGATTGCTCCTACCGAATCATCCCTTAATTGTGCAAGGCAAAAAAAAGACTAGCTTTTCCCGAAGCCAGTCAAGTTGAAAAAAATTCCGTTGTTTTCTCATTAGGAGGAAACCCAAACGAGTGTTCCCAAGCGGAGCACGCGTGTAGAGAGGTGCTTATTTCCTCGTCAGAGGAGATTTTAGCAGTAAAAAGGCAAATTTTATCAAAAAAAAATATCGTGAGCCTGGGGTGATTTCCGAACATTTCTGGAAAGATTTTACATCAAAATATTAACCCCCCTTAGGGCAGAGGGTGTTCCCATCTGCCTTTACTGGGTTTATCTGCGGTTTCAAAAAAAACCAAAAAACAGTGGGGACATGGTATTGCCCATAGGTGTCAACTTAAGCCTAAAACTATTGAGAAATCTCGCTTTTAGCTGAGTCTCGATCCCCCTAAATCCCCCTTAAGAAGGGGGACTTTGAGAAGATTCTTGTCCCGGGAAGAGCGGAATAAAAAAGAGCAATCGAAAAACTTAAGAAGGGGGACTTTGAGAAGATTCTTGTCCCCCCCTTAAAAAGGGGGGTTAGGGGGGATCGGAGCCTAATAGCCAAACAGTAGTCTGTGACTACGTTTGAGGTTAAGTTGACACCAATGGGTATTGCCCTGTCCCTAATCTATTTAGAAAAGCAGGCTAAGGCCACCCTACCATAATTTTTGGAGATGTCTCATGAGACAGTAAGGTATTCTTTGTCCCCAAATAATCGGAATAGCACTGTGTCGTCGTTGAAATATGCCCTAGTCCATGAGTGGCTCACACCAAAAGCCACAGGTGGTTCAGAATTAGTTGTCCAAGAAATTCTTAAACACTTTGATGCCGATGTTTACGCGCTCATTGACTTTGAATCGACAAATCCTCAAAGTTATCTCTATGGGCGAAACATTGGCAAAACTTTTTTACAACATTTTCCGGGCGCTCTCAATGGAGTTCAAAAATATTTACCCCTTTTACCGATCGCGATCGAACAACTGGACCTCAGAGACTATGACATCATTCTCTCTTCCTCCCACGCGGTAGCCAAAGGCGTGATCTCCAGTCCCGAACAAATGCACCTTTGTTACTGTCATACACCCATGCGTTACGCGTGGGAAATGACATTTGACTATTTGGATAGTTCCCCCGCCGGAAGAGGCATTATAGGTATCTTGACGCGTTATTTACTCCATCGTATCCGCCAATGGGATGTCATTTCCTCGAATCGTGTGGACTACTTTATCGCGAACTCCGAACATACGGCGCGACGGATCTGGCGCTGTTATCGTCGTCGTGCTGAAGTTATTTATCCCCCAGTCAATTTAGACAGATTTCCCCTTACTCCCTCCAAAGAGGATTTTTATCTCACCGTTTGTCGTTTAGTTAGTTATAAGAAAGTTTCCATCATTGTTAAAACATTTAATCAATTAGGACTCCCCTTAGTTGTCATTGGTACGGGCCCCGAACTCTCCAAAATTCGAGAACTTGCCCAACCTAATGTCCAAATTTTAGGTTGGCAACCCCATGAAGTTGTGGAAAAATATATGGCCCAAGCTAAGGCCTTTGTTTATAGTGCCTGTGAAGACTTTGGCATCGCGATCGTTGAAGCCCAAGCTTGCGGTACTCCCGTTATTGCCTATGGCGCGGGGGGAGCCTTAGAAACCGTCCTTGATATTCGTCAATATCCAGAAACCGGAACTGGGTTATTATTTGACCAACAAAATGAAACTTCTTTAGGAGACGCGATCGTGACATTCGAGAAAAAGTCAAGCCAATTTCAACCAAAAGCCGGCCGGGAAAACGCAGAAAAATTCAGCCCCACCATATTTGCCCAAAACTATGTCAAGTTTCTCACCGAGTGTTATCAAGAATTCCAAACCCGAAAATTTTAGCCCTCATTGGGCGCGAAAACTTCGTGAATTTCCCTGTAAAACCCTAGAAACTAGGCAAAAGAAACTATAAAGTGACAGGGGTAGAGAGGAGAGAGGGAAGAGGGGATATGGAAAAAAAATTTCCCACTTCTGATTTAATCCTTCATCCTTGCCTCTTGAGGCTTTATGATCAGGACTGTGTGGTGTGATGTGAATGGAAGGAGTAAGATGACTGCCGACAGCCAACTCATCTCCGGTAAAGTAATCAGAGCTATTGTCAGACGAGGTTTTCAGCCCGTCGGACCGAGAGATAGATATAGGGGTCTATCTTTAGCCGCTCTGAACGGAGAGTTTATCAAGCGGTTATTTGACATTGTGTTTTCCCTAGCCGTTTTAATTTTGTTTGCCCCGGTGTACCTGCTTTTGGCCCTGCTAATTCTGAGCAGTTCTCCAGGTCCCATCTTTTACGTTCAAGAAAGAGTTGGGACAAACCGCAAACTTTTCAATTGTCTCAAATTCCGAACAATGGTACAAAATGCCGATGAAGTGCTGGTGCAAATGATGGAAAAACACCCGCATATTCGTCAAGAATTTGAAGACAATTTCAAACTGAAACACGATCCCCGAATTACTTGGATTGGGAAATTTTTAAGGGTGACAAGCTTAGATGAATTTCCTCAATTTTGGAACGTGTTAAAGGGAGATATGAGTGTTGTGGGTCCAAGACCTCTTGTGGAAGAGGAATTACCCAAATATGGTCGTTACATGGATAAAATTTTGACCATTAGACCCGGAATTACAGGACTATGGCAAGTGTCTGGACGCAATGACATCCCCTATCCTCGTCGTGTCCAGATTGATCTTTACTATGTAAATGCCAAAAATTTCTGGATGGATTTGTGGATTATTATCAAAACCGTTGGTGTTGTAATTTTTCCCAACAATAACGGTGCTTACTAATCATTTTTAGTAATGTTGAGAAGGGGAACTCAAAAAAAAAGCAATCCACAATAACAACAACGATGAAGGATGATTGCCTACCCCAATTGTGGATAGGCAATTGTGATTTTGCTTTCATCCTTCATCCTCACCCTAGGACAACCTTCGTGGGGAATGCGGTACATCCTTCATCATTTCTTTAGAGTTCCCAAACATCCGGTTTTAGTTTTTAGCTTAAAGTAGAAAATTGAAGATAATCGGTAGGAAATTATTATCTCCTGCCCTTTGACTTTAAATCTGTAAAGGAATTATTTGAGATGACGCAACGCAAACGAGCTCTCATTACTGGGATCACAGGTCAAGACGGTTCTTATTTGACGGAGTTACTCCTCGAAAAAGACTATGAAGTTCATGGGATTATTCGACGGAGTTCCACGTTTAATACAGACCGGATTGATCATATTTATGTTGATCCCCATAGTCAAGATGCACGTTTATTTCTCCATTATGGGGATTTAACTGATGGTACTACTCTCCGTCGTATTTTGGAGGAGGTAGAACCTGTGGAAATTTATAATTTAGGCGCACAGTCTCACGTCCGAGTCAGTTTTGATGCCCCTGAATATACCGTGGATGCTGTCGGTTTAGGAGTTCTCCGTCTTTTGGAAGCTATCCGAGATTATCAGCGTCGCACGGGAATCCAAGTCCGTTTTTATCAAGCTGGTTCTTCGGAAATGTTTGGGAAGGTGCAGGAAATTCCCCAAAAGGAAACGACTCCTTTTTATCCAAGAAGTCCCTATGCTTGTGCGAAGGTTTATGCCCATTGGCAAACGGTAAATTATCGCGAATCCTATAATCTTTTTGCTTGTAATGGGATTCTCTTTAACCATGAGAGTCCTCGTCGTGGGGAAACTTTTGTTACTCGCAAAATTACTCGCGCTGTGGCTCGCATTTTAGCTGGTAAGCAGAAGAAATTGTTTCTGGGTAATCTCGATTCCAAACGAGATTGGGGCTACGCCAAGGATTATGTTCAGGCGATGTGGTTAATGCTTCAGCAAGATGAACCTGATGATTATGTGATCGCGACTAATGAAACTTATTCTATTCGTCAATTTTTGGATATCGCGTTTAATTATGTCAATTTGAATTGGGAGGATTTTGTGGAGTTTGATCCACGTTATCTCCGTCCCGCGGAAGTTGAACTTTTAATTGGTGATTCTACGAAGGCTCGTCAAAAGTTGGGTTGGAAACCTTCGGTGACTTTCGAGGAGTTAGTGAAGTTAATGGTGGATTCTGATATTAAGGCTTTGGATGATCAAATTCGAGGTGTTAGCCAAAATGGTTTTGATTAATATCTAGTTTTATTGGCGGACGCGTTGCTATTAACTCTTTTGGGGATTCAGCTTAAATCAGGGTTGTTCTACTACCTAAACATCGTTTTTATACTAATTTGTCAAGCTGATCATCGTTATTTTGTGGCACGATCGCGCAATAATACGCTTACTTGTTTGATTTGGGATTGATGCGAAAGAAAACGTGAAACTCTTTAAGGAAAGCTTTATTTACCCAAATAGGACTTATGCACAACAAGGAATTTAGTTGCTCGTGTTCTTCTGTGGGAGAAAATGATAACTTAACTTAGAGAAACTCAGTTTCACATAAAGCTTTTTTCATTCCCAATCTCTCATCAAAAATCCCAAATTCATCCTATGAGGTAGAAACAATGACTGGTTTAGATTTGAATAATAAGCGCATTTTGGTAACAGGGGGAACAGGATTTTTAGGCCGTCAAGTGGTGGCTCAATTGCTGAACGCGGGTGCGAATATTGATAAGATTTCTACTCCGCGATCGCGTGATTGTGATCTGCGGGTGATGGAAAATTGTCAAAAAGCCGTCACAAATCAAGATGTGATCATTCATTTAGCCGCCCACGTTGGCGGTATTGGTTTAAATCAATTGAAACCCGCGGAATTATTTTACGATAATTTAATGATGGGGACTCAATTGATTCACGCGGCCTATCAACACGGTGTCGAAAAGTTTGTTTGTGTCGGGACAATTTGCGCCTATCCTAAGTTTACTCCTGTGCCTTTTAAGGAAGAAGATTTATGGAATGGTTATCCAGAGGAAACTAACGCGCCCTATGGCATCGCGAAAAAGGCATTGTTAGTACAATTACAATCCTATCGTCAGCAATACGGGTTTAATGGGGTTTATTTATTACCTGTTAATTTATATGGCCCGGAAGATAATTTTGATCCGAAGAGTTCCCACGTTATCCCCGCGTTAATTCGTAAGGTATATGAGGCACAACAACGGGGGGATAAAACTTTACCTGTTTGGGGTGATGGCAGTCCGAGTCGGGAGTTTTTATATTCGATGGACGCGGCTCGAGGGATTGTGATGGCAACTCAGTTTTATAATGATTCGGAACCTGTGAATTTGGGAACCCATCAAGAGGTGACAATTCGTAATTTAGTGGAGTTAATTTGTGATTTAATGGGATTTGAAGGGGAGATCCTTTGGGAAACAGATAAACCCAATGGTCAACCCCGTCGTTGTTTGGATACCGAACGGGCGAAAAAAGCCTTTGGTTTTACCGCAGAAATAGAATTTAAGGAAGGGTTGAAACGTACTATTGACTGGTATCGTCAACACGCGACTTAAGTTCAGTTAAAATGGGTAATGGGTAATGGGTAATTGTTAATGGGTAATTGTTAATTGTTAATTGGTAATTGATCAGCCTGTTAATTAATCGGTAATGTGAATCTTTACCCTATCACCTATTATCTATTACCTATTATCTATTACCTATATAGCGCGAAGCGAAGATGTAGAGAATTAAAACCAAGTCTAGGGGACATCAATGGGGACATCAATGGGGAGCGCGATCGTGCCTTTAAGGATAAGAATTAGGATTTTCCGTGACTAACCCTTCCGACTGGGCAATATGCAAAAGGCGATCGTCAGCCGAAACAAAAACCAATTGAATATTAGTCATTTGAGAAAACAAAGATTGCAGACGCAAAGCGGATGCCAATTGTACAGCATCATAGGCTCGGAGAGGATATTGAATAACCAATTGACCAGCCAATTCAATCAGTCCTTGATTAATTTCCATAACTCGGTATTGAGTATCAAAGTCATCTTGAAAGTCTTGCAACGTTAAATCAAATCGTTCCAGAGATAGACTTTTCTCACGGTAACGACGCGACATAGCACTAAGAACTTCTACCCAAGTAATCTGTGAAATCGCCAAGAAATTTTCTGTAGCCGGATCAGTAATCAATAAAATCCAATCTGTTCCCGTTTCAGGTATATATCGTTTCACTAAAGCACTGGTATCCAAAAAATAAGCATTTACCATGAACCGCGTTCCTCAATAATAGTTTCCGACAAAGGTTTACCAGAAATCGGTCCGAGTGTTGCCATCCGTTGCCGTCGTATTTGTTCACGACGCACTAAAAACTCGGAATCAACTTGACCATACTTAGGAGGAAGACGCATCAAACCTTGGGCTACCATCGCGTGAACGGCCCTTTCTAGCTGTTTTTTTTCTTCCCACTCTGAAACTGACTGTAAAACTTGCAGTTCGACAGTTTCCCCATCCTCAAGAGAAAGAGGACCCAAGGGACGCAAAACCCCATTTTCATAAATTGCCGTAATTGTGTCTGCCATCATTTAACCCTCTCTGAAATCTGTACATTCATGATAATTCTTTCTACTCAAAATTGGTATATAGCAATTCTCATACTGGTGAGGTACAGAGTTTTCTCGTTTTAGGGAACAGGGAATAGGGAACAGGGAATAGGGAATAAATTAGACCTCATCTTAGAGAGAAACGCGATAAACTACAATTTACTCACCCCCCCAAAAAAGGTCGGCAGAGCGAATATTGTTGGTTTTGTTGTGTTTGCTTATTTAGTAGCAACAACGGCTAAATTCCAAGCAAAACGCTTCATACCTGGTATCTTTTTCACAATAGTATCCATACTTTCTAAACGCTTATAAAGGGGAGATAATCGTGTTTGTTCAATAATAATTTTCTTCCAATAACGTTCTTCATTGGGATTAACTTTCTCAATTAAATAAAATTGTAAGAAAATCCATAACGTCGCTAACCAAAATGTATCATAGTTCGTCTCGGAAAAGCGTGATCGGACAAAATCCACAATATTAATATCCAAAGGAGTTTCATCTTCAGTGCGTACTTTTGTGGCAATTTTGCGGTAAACATTAATCACCGGATTATGCTTTAAAGGGTCCCAAAAACAAGCTTTGCCACCCGGTTTCAAAACCCGTTGCATTTCGCTAATTGCCATTTTTGGATCAGGTAAATGATGTAACAAATTAGACGCGTAAACAATATCAAAACTATGATCAGGAAAATCTAACTGCATCGCGTTAGCAGTCATTCCCTCAATTTTCACCCCATTATTTTCCGCCAATTTTAACGCGACTTCCACCATTCCAGGGGAATAATCCGTCGCCACACAGTATGCCCCTTTTTTCGCAAAATAAACACTATTTTCTCCCGCACCACAACCCAAATCTAAGAGTTTTTTACCCGTGACATCCCCTAATTGTTCTAGGATAAAACGGTTTTCGGGTGCTGTACAAGCTTCAAAATAATCTTTAACACAAATGCCATCTACATCAATCGTAGAAGCCCATTCATCGTGAAATTTTTTCTCTTTCTCAAAAACTTCTTCTAACATATTATTTCCACTGTTTTTATTACTTAAAAAGGAAGAGGGAAGAAGGAAGAAGGAAGAAGGAAGTTGACAGTTGACAATTATCAATTATCAATTATAGGAGTTACGCACTGCAACGACAGCATAAGGGTTTGACTGTCAACTGTCAACTGTCAACTATCAACTGTCAACTGTCAACTGTCAACTGTCAACTGTCAACTGTCAATTACCCATTCCCCATTCCCCATTCCCCATTCCCTATACCTAAAACCTACCACCTAACACCTTATTTTGAGTTTCATTTTGGGAACGCAAGGACGCGAAAAGACGATTTAAAGCATTGATATAAGCTTGGGCAGAAGCCACAATAATATCCGTATTCGCGGCATGGCCAGAAAAAACGTTCCCTTCATGGCGTAAACGAATCGTAACTTCCCCGATCGCGTCAATTCCGGCTGTTACCGACTGCACCGAAAACTCAATTAATTCATTCGATACATTCACAACTCGGTTAATCGCCTGATAAACTGCATCCACAGGTCCAGTACCGATCGCGGCATCCGTCAATTCTTCCCCTTGAGGGGTGACAATCGTCACCGTCGCGGTAGGACGAGATTGATTACCACAGGAAACCTGGACAAATTCCAAACGGTATAACTCCGGCGGTTGATGAATTTCATCATTAACAATAGACTCCAAATCCCAGTCAGTGATTTGCTTCTTCTTATCCGCCAAATCTTTGAATTTAACAAAGGCTTTATTTAAGTCATCCTCTGACAATTCAAACCCCAACTCTTGTAAACGAGTTTGGAACGCGTGACGGCCAGAAAGTTTACCCAAAACAATTTGATTATCCGTTAATCCAATGGATTCAGCATCCATAATCTCATAAGTCAGTTTATTTTTTAACACACCATCTTGGTGAATCCCTGACTCATGGGAAAAGGCGTTCGCGCCCACAATTGCCTTATTAGGTTGTACCAACATCCCCGTCAAATTAGACACTAAACGAGAAGTCTTATAAATTTGACGAGTATCAATATTCGTCAAAGGTGCATCAGAATCCGCGGGACGACCTAAAAACGGATTAAAATATTGACGACGGACATAAAGTGCCATGACTAACTCTTCTAAAGCCGCGTTTCCAGCCCGTTCCCCAATACCATTAATCGTACATTCCAATTGACGAGCACCATTTTTCACAGCGTCGAGGAAATTGGCAACCGCTAACCCTAAATCATTATGACCATGTACGGAAATAATTGCTTGATCAATATTAGGGACATTTTCTTTAATTCCCCGAATTAATCTGCCAAATTCTTCTGGTGTCGTATAACCGACTGTATCAGGAATATTAACCGTTGTCGCTCCTGCGGTGATCGCACGCTCTAAAACCTGATATAAAAACTCAGGATCGGAACGCCCCGCGTCTTCAGGGGAAAATTCCACATCATCGACAAAAGACTTGGCATAAGCCACCATTTCAGGGACAATTTCTAATACTTCAGCCCTGGTTTTCTTTAACTTATACTGGAGGTGAATATCAGAAGTCGCTAAAAATGTATGAATCCGATGATGAGCCGCGGGTTTTAAGGCCTTTGCCGCCCTTTCAATATCCTCTTTGCGAGCCCGCGCCAGACCACAAATAATCGGTCCATTTTCCGTACCTACCGCGTCCGCGATCCGTGTCACCGCCTCGAAGTCCCCAGGACTAGAATAGGGGAACCCCGCCTCAATTACATCTACTCCTAATCTCGCTAACTGACGTGCGATCGTCAGTTTTTCATCCACATTCAGAGTCGCGCCCGGAGACTGTTCCCCATCGCGCAATGTCGTATCAAAAATAATAATTCGGTCTTGGCTCGGTTTGTTGTACATAACAGTAAAAATTTTTCACCTTATTGATAGTCTAATCTAACCGATTAAGAAAGACGGAAGCATTGAGAAGAAAGAGGCAAAAATATGAAAAACTGAAACTGAAAACTTAACTCCTCTTCCCTGTCAAACCTCACACCTAACATCTTCCGAGATGGGGGAAGCCATAATCAAAATTGAAAATTTAATTATTTAGAACATTTATTATTAATTTATTTTTTTGATTTTCAATATAAAATTATTATTAACTATCCCCTATCTCTATTAATAGTCTATTTTTTCAATGTTTTCACGAATTTCATTAAGATCAATATAGCGATCTGTTGCGTTACGCAGTTCTCTGGCAATCATTCCTTCAGTAGAGACAACAGTAATATGAGTATTTTTAGAACGAAGAAGCTCGATCGCCCTTTCAAAATCACCATCACCACTAAAGAGAACAACTTGGTCATACTGATCAACAGTATTAAACATATCTACAACAATCTCGATATCTAAATTAGCCTTTTGAGAATAACGGCCAGAAGCATCATCATAATATTCCTTAAGTATTTTAGTGCGAACCGTATAACCTAGGCTAATGAGAGCATCTCGAAAACCGCGTTGATCTTGAGGATCTTTAAGTCCGGTGTACCAAAAAGCATTAATTAGTATCACATTGGGCTGAGAGTTTTTGAAATATTCCAAAACTCTACGAGGATCAAAAAACCAGCCATTTTTTTGTTGAGCGTAGAACATATTGTTCCCGTCCACAAAAATAGACAGACGGTTCATTGAGTTTGTTGTCATAAAAACTTAGACCTAATATTTGTAGAAAAGAAATTAATCTAAGGATACTACTTTAGCAACCCAGAGGTTATCTTCACCAGAAACTCCAGTAAAAAAGAGATATAGTCTCAACAGAGAGTGAGCCCATCGCCAAAGCAGTGTCCAAAAGGGAAAGTCCCCCTGTATTTAGTAAGCAAGGGGGAGACTTTTAGAACTTCTTGCAATCCATCGCCCAACGAGCTAACTCTGTGCGATTATGAAGACCCGTTTTTTGCAACATATTGCTAACGTGACTTTCTATAGTACGTTGGCTAACATTCATAATGTCTGCAACATCACGGTTAGATAGTCCTTGTGCTACTAACTTTACCACCTTTATCTCCGTTGTGGTCAATTCCACCTGACGACGAGGTTTAATAGTTGTTGTGTTATTATCATTTGGACTTTGATGTTTAATCAAGCGAGAGGCTTGTTTCAGGGACGACTCTACTTGCGCGACAAGTTCTTCTGGTTCAAAAGGTTTCACCATATAGACATCGGCTCCCGTAGTTAAACCTTTCACCTTGTCTTGACTTTGACCTTTCGCGGAGAGGAAAAGAACTGGGACCCATTCCGTGCGGGGATTTTCGCGGATGTGTTCAACCAGAGTATAGCCATCCATCTCAGGCATCATCACATCGCATATTATTAAATCAGGAATTGTCTTTTGGAGAAGTTCGAGAGCTTGACGACCATTTTCCGCGGTGAGGACATCATAGCCACGAAATTCTAAATAATCCTTGACCAAAACGATGAGGTTCGGGTCATCATCGACCAACATTAGCCGTTTTTGCTCTGAAATACCTGTGTCTTTCATCCAATCAATTTAATAAACGTAATAGATATTTTTGATTTTGGTTTTCAATTGCGAATGTCCCGTGTCATCAGAGTTACTGCTAGGCAGAACCAAGAGACCGTGATTCGATCCGTCTCCACCCAAAATACAGGAAGGGAATGAGATGAGAGGCCCGATACTTTACGGACATCAAGGGAATGAGATGAGAGGCCCGATACTTTACGGACATCACCGGAGTTTATTTTTCCTCGTTTTAGGGCTACCGTTTAACACAACTTAAAAAACTAACATCATAGCCTTTTGATCTCGCCTCGCCTATAGGGGATATGGGATAGATTTTGGTCCGGTTCCCCCCTTTTTTGCACCCTACCTTGGGGGTTAGGGGGCGAAAGGTGAGGGGAGCAAAAGACTTCCGTTAAACGGTCGCGTTTTAGGGTAAGCCCCCTCTTCTGTCCCAATGTTGCGAAAACCTATCCTGGGGAAATTGTTGGGATGGGTTCTGGCAATGGATGGGTTAAGAACGCGTATTCCTCTACTACCTGAGAGCCAAGGATATGCTCTTGAATGATGCGTTCAATAACCGGGGGAGTCGCGCTATGATACCAAACCCCATCGGGATATACGACTAAAATGGGGCCTTGACTGCAAACGCGCAGACAGTTGGCCTTGGTACGGAAGATGCAACCTTGATGAGTAGGGGATGGCTTATCTAATTGTAATTCTTGGAGGCGTTTTTTGAGATAGTTCCACGCGTCTAGGCTTGTTTCTTTGTCACAGCATTTGGGAATAGTTTGATCAGAGCAGATAAAGATATGTCTTTCTATTTGATTGAGTCCTAAGCTTTTGACGCAGGCGCTTAGGCTTATGTTACAGGTTTCTTCACAGTTTCTTTCTCTTTGACTCATATTGTTTGGGGAATGGGTAATGGGGATTGGGGATTGGGGATTGGGGATTGGGCGCGGCTACTCATTCCCATTGTTGCCTGCTTCGGTTCTACCTACACGCGGCTACCGTAATTAGTTCGGGAACCCGTACTGATAGGGGAATTGCGATCGCGTTCCCTTTTTCGTTACATTAGCACTCAGTAGTCGAGAGTGCTAATTCTCGCAAGAAGGAAGAGGCAAGAGGCAAGAGGGAAGAAGGAAGAAGGAAGAAGGAAGAGGGAAGAAGGAAGAGGGATATCAACTCTCAATCCCCAGTCCCCAATCCCCAATCCCCATTCCCCAATCCCCAGTCCCCAATCCCTCATCGCTAATCAAATTCAATCAAAGCAGTAAATTTAGAGGTTTAAATATGGCGGCAGTATCTCTGAGTGTTTCTACAGTTAAACCATTGGGCGATCGCGTATTCGTGAAAGTGAGCCCTTCGGAAGAAAAAACCGCGGGTGGTATTTTCCTTCCTGATAACGCGAAAGAAAAGCCCCAAGTTGGCGAAATCGCGGCCGTAGGTCCTGGCAAACGTAATGACGATGGAGCTCGCCAAGAATTAGAAGTCAAAGTGGGCGACAAAGTTCTCTATTCCAAGTACGCGGGTACGGATATTAAACTCGGTAGCGATGAATACGTCTTGTTAGCTGAAAAAGACATCCTCGCGATCGTGGGCTAATAGTGAAGGGCTAATGACTAATGGTTGATTGCCACTAGGCTTTCATTAGCATTTCACGATTCCCTATTAGAAATTAACGCAACATTCTAATTTCTCAATTATCAGTTTTACTCACAAATTAACTCTCACAAAACTCAAAAACTATGGCAAAGCGAATCATTTACAACGAAAACGCTCGTCGCGCTCTCGAACGTGGTATGGACATTCTGGCTGAGGCCGTCGCCGTTACCCTTGGCCCCAAAGGTCGTAATGTAGTATTAGAAAAGAAATTTGGCGCCCCTCAAATTGTTAATGATGGTGTCACGATCGCGAAAGAAATTGAACTCGAAGATCATGTTGAGAATACAGGGGTAGCTCTGATTCGTCAAGCCGCGTCTAAAACCAATGATGCCGCGGGTGATGGTACAACCACCGCGACCGTTTTGGCTCACGCGATGGTGAAAGAAGGGCTACGGAATGTCGCCGCGGGTTCTAACGCGATCGCGCTCAAGCGTGGTATCGACAAAGCGACTCATTACTTAGTAGATCAGATTGCCCAACACGCGAAACAAGTAGAAGATTCCAAAGCGATCGCGCAAGTGGGTTCCATCTCCGCGGGCAACGACGAAGAAGTTGGACAAATGATCGCGAACGCGATGGATAAAGTAGGTAAAGAAGGTGTGATTTCTCTCGAAGAAGGGAAGTCCATGACTACCGAATTAGAAATTACAGAAGGGATGCGCTTCGACAAAGGCTATATCTCTCCTTATTTCGTCACCGATACCGAGCGCATGGAAGCCGTGCTCGATGATCCCTTCATTCTGTTGACGGATAAGAAAATCGGCCTAGTACAAGATTTAGTGCCTGTTTTAGAACAAGTAGCACGCTCTGGCCGTCCCTTAATCATTATCGCGGAAGACATCGAGAAAGAAGCCCTCGCGACATTGGTTGTCAATAAACTGCGTGGTGTTCTTAATGTCACCGCGGTGAAAGCCCCTGGGTTTGGCGATCGTCGTAAAGCGATGTTAGAAGATATCGCGGTGTTAACCGGTGGCCAACTGATCACCGAAGACGCGGGCCTGAAATTAGAAAATACCAAACTGGATATGTTAGGTAAAGCTCGTCGCGTCACCATTACCAAAGACAACACCACGATTGTTGCCGAAGGTAACGAGAAAGAAGTGAAGAGCCGTTGCGAGCAAATTCGCCGTCAAATGGAAGAAAGCGATTCTTCCTACGATAAAGAAAAACTGCAAGAGCGTTTAGCCAAATTAGCTGGCGGTGTCGCGGTGATCAAGGTGGGTGCGGCCACTGAAACTGAAATGAAAGATCGTAAACTGCGTCTGGAAGATGCTATTAACGCGACTAAGGCCGCGGTAGAAGAAGGTATCGTTCCTGGTGGTGGTACGACTCTGGCTCACTTAACTCCTCAATTAGAAGAGTGGGCTAATGGCAATCTGACGGGTGAAGAGTTAACCGGTGCGTTAATTGTCGGACGTGCTTTGTCTGCTCCCCTGAAGCGGATCGCGGAAAACGCGGGTCAAAATGGTGCGGTTATTGCTGAACGCGTGAAGGAAAAACCCTTTAACGTTGGTTATAACGCGGCGACTAACGAGTTTGTTGACTTGTTTGAAGCGGGTATTGTTGACCCCGCGAAGGTGACTCGCTCTGCCTTACAAAACGCGGCTTCTATTGCCGGAATGGTGTTAACAACTGAGTGTATCGTTGTTGACAAACCTGAACCCAAGGAAGGTGCTGCGGCTGGCGCGGGTGCTGGCATGGGCGGCGGCGATTTCGATTACTAAGCACAAGTTGATTAATAATAATTAACGATTGAAAAGGGCGGACTCAGTGAGTCCGCTCTTTTTAATGGGATTGACAAATTGACTGCTATCTGATATGATTTCCTGACAAAAATGAGGGCTTTAACTTCTGATTTTCCAGCACAGTTGCGAGAGGCTGAAACCTTAGATTTGAAGATTAAAATAGAATTAGCTAAGGTAGGTTTTAGTTTGGAGGACATGAAATGATGACGTTACAGGAAGTGCTTAAATCCGTTGATAGTCTGTTGATCGCGGATCAGGCTTTTCTCTTGGATCAGCTTAAGATGAGATTGGCCAAAGTTGAGGGTTTAACCCCAGAAATAGTTAATAAAACTCGGAATCATGAGGAAGAAAGACGATCGCGCATTCGGAGTTTAAAAGGAAAGTATGCCCATCTTTCCTTAAGTAGTGAAGACTTTGCCCAACGCAAGCAGGAGGAAATTGATTGGGAGGATCGCAATTTATGAAGGTTATCTTAGATGCTTGTGCGGTGATTGCATTTTTTCGGGGTGAGGTTGGGGCAGATATTGTTGAGGAGTATTTCTTTAGTAATGATTGATTACGATTGTGTCATTCATCGGATTAATCTCTGTGAGGTTTACTATAATTTTTTACGGAGTGGTGGGGAGATTGTTGCAGAAAATATGGTGACAGGTTGGTAAATATAAGGCAAGTATTAAAAAGATTTCTTTGGGGGATTGTTTCGCTTTGACTCTGGTAAATCGGGACCAGGGGCTATGGGGGAAAGGAGTTTGAGCCTGTTATTACTCTCAATATTTGTGCAATTAATTTTATTCGTTAAAAGGAAATTTTTGAGTTTCTTCACCCAATACCTTCCCCATTTTTTGTAGGTTGGGTTGAGGCACGAAACCCAACAAAGATGTTGGGTTTGCCGTGACACGATCATGCCTCAACCGAAGGAAGATGTTGGGTTTGGCTTGACGCGATCGCGCCTCAACCGAAGGAAGATGTTGAGTTTGGCTTGACGCGATCACGCCTCAACCGAAGGAAGATGTTGGGTTTGGCTTGACGCGATCATGCCTCAACCGAAGGAAGATGTTGGGTTTGCCGTGACGTGATCGCGCCTCAACCCAACCCAGGAATCTGTTAGGATATTTTCATAATCCTTTCATAATATTTAGGAAAAGACAGATGCCCTTGTCACAGAAGTATCCCACCGAGCCGAGTCTGGGGGAAGTTAACCGTAGTATTGCCATTCCCAATACTGGGGGTTTCTGGCGTAAGCTATTGGCGTTTATGGGCCCCGGATATTTAGTATCTGTGGGCTATATGGACCCCGGAAACTGGGCCACAGATATTCAGGGAGGCGCGAGGTTTGGTTATACTCTACTCAGCGTTATTATGATTTCTAACCTCATGGCGATTTTGATGCAGTCGTTATGTGTGCGTTTAGGAGTCGCGACTCAACGAGATTTGGCTCAAGCTTGTCGTGATTATTTAGGTGGAAAGTTCAATATTTTTTTATGGTTAATTTGTGAAGTCGCGATCTGCGCTTGTGATTTAGCAGAAGTGATAGGAAGCGCGATCGCTCTACAATTATTATTCGGTTTACCCCTAGTTTGGGGAGTATGTATTACCATTTTAGATGTCTTAGTATTACTCCTCATTCAGAAATATAGCTTTCGTTACATTGAAGCGACAATTATCACATTAGTCTCAACCATTGGCCTCGCGTTTTTAACTGAAATGGTGTTTTGTCGTCCCGATTTGAGTCAAGTATTTTTGGGATTTATACCACAAGCTGACATTATCCAAAACCCCGAAAAACTTTACATCGCGATCGGTATTTTAGGCGCGACAGTAATGCCCCATAACTTATATTTACACTCATCCATTGTGCAAACACGAAATTGGGAAGAAACGCCTGAAAAGAAACATGAAGCTATTAAATTTGCCACCATTGACTCCACAATTGCTTTATCCTTAGCCTTATTTGTCAATAGCGCGATCTTAATAGTTGCCGCGGCGACTTTTCATTTTTCCGGGTATCATGGTGTCGCAGAAATTCAAGAAGCTTATCAATTACTATCACCCTTATTAGGAGTAAATGTCGCGAGTTTTCTTTTCGCGATCGCGTTACTAGCTTCGGGACAAAGTTCAACCATGACAGGCACTTTAGCCGGACAAATCGTAATGGAAGGATTTGTTAATCTTCGCCTCGCTCCCTGGTTACGACGTTTAATTAGTAGATTATTAGCCATAATTCCCTCCTTAGTTTGTCTTCTCTTATTTGGAGAGAAAAGTACCACTCAATTACTAATTTTTAGTCAAGTCATTTTAAGTATGCAATTACCCTTTGCCGTTTTTCCCCTAGTGATGTTTACCAGTAATCGTCGCATTATGGGAGAATTTGTCAATCCTCTTTGGTTAAAGGTGATTTCCTGGTTAGTGGCGTTGATAATCGCGGGCTTAAATCTTTGGTTACTAACACAAACCTTAAGCAGTTTTTTCCATCAATCTTAAAAACCGGAATACAGCATTTTTCAGGTAAGTGAAGTATAAAAAGGCGGTTTCTGTAGGGGCGGTGTCCCCGTGGCTGGGAGCATCTCAAAGAAGCAAAAAAAACTGTAGTGGGAGTATCTCACTCCCTAGAAATCGAATAGGGAGCATCTCACTTTTTTTGGGCAATGAATCACAATCTGATACTACGTCTCACTCCTGAGAAATTGAATAGGGAGCGAGACGCTCCCACTACATATTTACGTTTAGGAGATGCTCCCCATTCTGCCTGCCTTGCAAGCTTGCAAGATGCTCTGGCTCCGAAAATTCTCACAACCTATTTAGGATTGCTATAGGATTTCACCCAAGAAATAAACTCTGTTTTACCCTTAAGACTGTCTTCTGAGATCACAAATTTGTATCAAGAAATCCCCTTTTTGCATAAATCCAAATCAAGTTAGAAAAAAGAAAAATTTAACGTGATCGTGCCATAAAGAGCATTTAATGGTAAAGTGAAGCGTTGGACATCAACAGCAGACACAAGGCAGAAAAATGAACCCCACAGAAGAAAAAACAATTGTCAGGGAGTATTTTAACTCTACTGGATTCGATCGCTGGCGACGCATTTATGGCGATGGTAAAGTCAATAAGGTACAATTAGATATTCGTAATGGACATCAACGCACCGTTGATACCGTTTTAGAATGGCTCAAAGCCGATGGTAATTTAACCGGATTAACAATTTGTGACGCGGGGTGTGGAGTCGGGAGTTTGAGTATTCCCTTAGCTCAAGAAGGAGCTCTTGTCAATGGTAGCGATATCTCCGAAAAAATGGTAGAAGAAGCTTATGCGCGATCGCAATCCATTCCAGTTAAATTAAATAATGTTGCCTTCAGTGCCCAAGATTTAGAAAGTTTAAGTGGTTGTTATCATACGGTGATTTGCTTAGATGTATTAATTCATTATCCCCAAGATAAAGCAAAGGAAATGATTTCCCACTTGAGCTCTTTAGCCAAGTCTCGTATCATTCTCAGTTTTGCACCGAAAACCCTGAGTCTCACTATTCTGAAGAAAGTCGGTGGACTTTTCCCCGGGCCCAGCAAAACCACTCGTGCTTATCAACACCGTGAAGATGATATTATCAAAATCCTAGAAAATAATGGTTGGAAAATCGGCCGTACTTCCATGATTAGCACTCGCTTTTATTATTCACGTCTCTTAGAAGCTACTCGCTAATCTTAAGTTATTTTTTAACCGGAAATCGGTAATAGGTAATGGGTAATAGGTAATGGTGATTGGTTATTAGTGATTAGGGAATAGGTAATAGGGACGTTTAACTTTTCCTTCTTCCTTCCTTTGTGCCTCTGTGCCTTTGTGGTTTATTACTTCATCCTTCAAGGTTTCGATATTACCCATTACCAATTACCCATTACTCATTCACATTCCTTCCTCACACACAATTTTCCCATTATTATGACTAGACAATCTTCTTTTTTTGGCACATTCAGTCTCCTTTGCACAACCACGATCGCGCTAACCGTGCCCCAAATCAGCCATGCCACAGCATTTAAAGTTGTGCAAGAGAAAGCCCCAGCAAATGCTAATCCTAGTCTGAATGACTTATTGCGTCAAGGTCGAAAATTAGTAGATGCGGGGGACTATGAAAAAGCGATCGAAGTGTATCAAAAGGCAGCTAATTTAGATCCCAAAAATCCGCGAATTTTTTCGGGAATCGGTTATTTACAAGCCCGTAAAGGCAACTTTCAAGAATCCGTAGAATTTTATCAAAAAGCGATCGCGCTCGATCCGAAAAATTCCGATTTTTATTATGGATTAGCCTTTGCATTAGGAAACCTAAAGGATTATCAGGGGGCATCCACCGCCTATCGTCGCTCCATAGAATTAAATAATAAAAATCTCAATTCCTATTTAGGTTTAGCGGTAATTCTCTATCAACAGAAAGATTATAACACCGCGTTAAAAATTTATCAACAAGTCATCGGAGTCGATCCCAAAAATACCCAAGCTTATGCCTTAATGGGATTAGTTTTAATGCAACAGGGCAATTATAGCGCGGCAGTAAAAGCCCTTCAACAAGCGACTCAACTTGCTCCCAATGATGCTAAAATCAAAATAAAACTAGGCACAGCCTTCATCAAAAATGGGAGTCTAAAAGAAGGTTTAGTCGCCTTTGAAGACGCGGCTCGTTTAGAACCCCGTAATGGAGACTTACAATTTGAAATTGGTGAATTATTGCGGCGAGAAAATGAATTAGATAAAGCTTTAGACGCCTATAATAAAACTATTTTTCTCAAACCTAATCTCGTCGAAGCTCATAGCGCGATCGGAGATATACAGCTACAAAAACAAGATTATCTGGCAGCAATCATCACCTATCGTCGAGTTATTACTTTACAACCAGACAATGCCGATGCTTATTATAAATTAGCGATAGCATTAAAAGAACGGGAACGCAAGGACGAAGCGATACAGTCGGGGAAAATGGCACGCGATCTTTATCAAAAAATAGGTGACAACGAAGGCTTACAAAAAGCAGAAACACTCCTGAAAGAACTTAATAAATAAATCACCCAAATTTCCTAGGGGCAAAGCATTTCGGCCAAAAATCTATGAGAAAAACAGAGATTTTGATATAGTCATGCTTCGCCCTGAAAAATATCTATCTGTATCAATCCCCATCTGCGTTTATCTGCGTTGATCTGCGGTTTCAAAAAAAAAGATTTTCATACCCGAATGCTTGAAAATTAATATGCCTAAGACAATCACCTATAGTCCCGCCTATACATTAGTTCCCACTTACGAATGTTTTAACCGTTGTAGTTACTGTAACTTTCGTGCAGAAGTGGGTACAAGTCCCTGGTTAACATTAGAAGAAGCCGAAAAAAAATTACTACCATTAAAAGCACAAGGCGTTATCGAAATTCTGATTTTAAGTGGGGAAGTACATCCTTCTTCCCGTCAAAGAAAAACCTGGTTTCAACTTATTTATGATTTATGTGAATTAGCTCTAACAATGGATTTTTTACCTCATACTAATGTCGGTCCCTTAACTTTACATGAGATGGAATGTTTAAAAGAGGTGAATGTTTCTATGGGCTTAATGTTAGAACAATTAACACCTCAATTATTAGAAACAGTCCATAAATATGCTCCCAGTAAAGAGCCATCATTTCGCGTAAGACAATTAGAATGGGCCGGACAACTTAAAATCCCTTTTACCACAGGATTATTATTAGGAATTGGAGAAGAAAAACCGGACTGGGAAGAAACCTTAGAAACTATCGCGTATTTACATCAAAAACATTCTCATATTCAAGAAGTCATCCTTCAACCTCATAGTAGAGGTGAGCAACCCAACTGGCACGGAAAGTCATTTTCTCTCAGCAAAATGCCGGAAGTAATAAAACTAGCACGTTCAATTTTACCTTCAGATATTACCTTACAAATACCGCCTAATTTAGTAAAAATACCTGAAATTTTACTAGAATGTTTAGACGCGGGAGCCCGTGATTTAGGCGGAATTTGTCCCAGAGATGAAGTTAATCCAAATTATCCCCATCCACCGGAACAAGAGTTAACAGAATTGTTAAAAAAATCTGGATATCAATGGGAAAAACGTCTTCCCGTTTATCCTCAATATTATCATTGGTTATCACCGAGATTACAAGACTCGGTTCAATCTTTTCAATTTGTCCGCGATTTATCGCTAAAATTACATTCATAAATGTTCTCGATCCCCCTTTGCCCTTTGCCCCCCTGGGGGGTTGGGGGGATTTAGGATACCCATTATCTGTAATATCATTTTGGGAAATTAGTATTGTTTATTCTTGATCCATCCTCACAAATGCGAATACTATTCACCATAGCCCACTTTTTCAACCCCGAAGGCCAAGGAAAACACGCGTCTCAACGTAAAGATCCCCAACCTCGCTTAACAGCATTAACCTCTTGTTTAACAGCCTTACGAGGGTTATATAGTCAATCTCAGTGCATGATTGATATTCGTGAATATGCCACAATACCCGTCAATCAAAATCAAGCCCATGATGTTGAAATCGTTATTTGTACGACGCAAAACTATCATCTTTTACCCTATCTGCGTTTACCTCCTAACTCTTTTCTTCATCACGCAACTAATGTCGAACCCATGTTATTAGGGTTTGAATGTCAGGCGGTAATGCAAGCCTATTTAGGTCAATTTGATTATTACTGTTATTTGGAAGATGATCTAATTCTCCATGATCCCTGGTTTTTTGTCAAATTAAACTGGTTTACTCAAAACGCGGGCTATCAAAATCTCCTCCAACCCAACCGCTATGAAATATCTGCATCGGGTTTAGTACCTAAAGTTTATATTGATGGGGATATTATACCCCAAGCTACAGCCAAATTTCAAAACATCCAAGAACAGCCCCAGTTAACCGGTAAAATTATGGAACAAACTGTTAGTTTCCATCGTGCCCTCAATCCCCATGCTGGATGTTATTTTTTGAATGCTGAACAAATGAGCTATTGGGGAAGTCAGCCTTATTTTTTAGATCGGGATACCAGTTTTGTCAGTCCCTTAGAAAGTGCCGCAACACTGGGAATTATGCGGACTTTTAGAATTTATAAATCGGCTCCTACTCATGCCAATTTTTTAGAAATTCAACATTTCGGATCAAGTTATTTAAGCTTGCTGGGCAACCAAATCGCCTTAAAACATTAATCAGGAATAACGTTTTTTATCATTTATTGGTGTTTGTCAAAGGTGTAGGTTGGGTTGAGCGCAGTGAAACCCAACACCAACCTTTGATCCGTTGGGTTTCGTACCTCAACCCAACCTACAATAATTGGTAGTCCTGCATACTAATGCCAATTGTGGTATACTGCTGTAGTCAACGTCTTTTAACTTCCCACTATGAATTGTCCCCGATGTCATTCTGAAAATATTAGAAAAAATGGTCATACTCCTTACGGCAAACAAAATTTTAAATGTCAAGACTGCCATCGACAATTTGTGGAAAATCCCCGACATCAACCCATTAGTCCTTAAACCAGAGATTTAATAGATAAGCTATTATTAGAAAAAATATCTTTAGCCGGAATAGCCAGAGCAACAGGAGTATCTCCACGCTGGTTACAATATTATGTAAATCAAAAATTAGCATCAGTTTCTCAAGAAATTCAAGTCACTCCTAAAAAAAAAGGAAAACTAATAGTTCAATGTGATGAAATGTCGTCATTTGTGGGGTTTAAAGGCAATAAGCAGTGGATTTGGTTAGCGCTAGATGTCTCTACCCGGGAAATTGTCGGAGTGTATATTGGCTCAAGAAATTCCAACGGAGCTAAGGAATTATGGAAGTCTTTACCGGCGGTTTACCGTCAATGCGCTGTCTGCTATACAGATTTTTGGAGTGCTTACAGAACTGTTTTTCCAGAGAAAAGACACAAAGCAGTAGGCAAGGAGACCGGAAAAACTTCTGGTATAGAAAGGTTTAATAACACGATGAGACAAAGAATATCGAGACTAGGACGAAAAGTTCTCTCCTTCTCTAAAAAGTTGTCAAATCATCGGGGGGCGATCTGGTATTTTATCGATCATTATAACGCCTCTCTACAAAGGGTTCGTAAAACTTAACTACATTAGTATGCAGGACTACCCATTTTTCAATGAGATGTAAATGCAGGGATCAGATCCCGTCACAGGCAAGATGCCTGTGCCACAAGTTTTACTTCTGAAATGGAAATAACTTAAATGGGGGTCATTTTTTTCTACCTAGGATAACTAGCCAATTTTGCGAATTAAGGGGTAAACCAGGGGGACGATAATAATGATCTAAAATTTCAAATCCTGCGGTTTCTACACAAGGAGCTAATGTCTCATATTCCCACGCGACTGTATAACGGTTTCCCGTAGGACGTTGATCGAATCCTTCCCAATTTCCCCGACACATTGACATGACGATCGCGCCTTTTGGGACTAAACTCTGATGTAAGTCAGTTAATACTTTAATCATAGATTCACGAGGAACATGAATCAAAGAAGCATTGGCAAAAATCCCATCAAAGGTATCAGGAGGTAACTGTAAATTTAAAAAAGATTGTAACCAAACTTCACAGCCAGAAAGAGATTTTGCCATGTCAACAAACGCGGGAGTTCCATCTAATCCGATCGCGGTATGTCCGAGGGATTTAAACGCGACTAAATCCCGTCCGGGGCCGCAACCAATATCTAAAATTTTACCCGGATGATGAGGCATCGCGGCAATTAACGCGTTACGATTTTGGGAAACATCGTGATTCCATGTTCCCTCTCGAAAAGAATCCGCAGTTGATTGATATTCCGCGATCGTAATTTCTTCATGTTTTTCCATAATCGTTGCTTTCACCTAAATAACTAAGTCTATATTGTAGGGATGGTTAGGCATGATGATTTAGGTATTTTCAGCTCTAACACATTTAATTCATTCGGCGCGATCAGGCTTCTTCCCTCACCAAAATCTCTATCTGTGTTTAGGAGGGTTTAGGAGCGGTTTCAAACAAA
This sequence comes from Microcoleaceae cyanobacterium bin_387, assembly GCA_037440985.1. Lineage (GTDB taxonomy): Bacteria > Cyanobacteriota > Cyanobacteriia > Cyanobacteriales > Microcoleaceae > JBEDKD01. Next base: position 19,039 of record JBBITB010000008.1, on the reverse strand, counting down.
ACCAAATTACATGGTAAGGGCTGTATCAATACAGCAGTTCCCGCTGTTATGAAACACGGTAGGGACACGGCATTGCCAATTGGTGTCAACTTAAGCTTTTAGGCCGCCAGGGACTTAAGTAAGAGTCTAATAGCTGAAGTCCTCTGAAGAGGACTAAGACAAAATTTGTTAAATAGATATAGAGCGAAACTGAAAAACCCAGAAATTCACCTTGAGAAATCATCAATTTCTCTCCCTGTTGCCTCTTGCCTCTTGCTTGACGTCTTTTAGTCCTCTTTAGAGGACTTAAGCTTTTAGGCAGGGGTTTTAACCCCTGACGGATTCAGGATTTGACCTTAAGTTGACACCACTGGGCATTGCCGTGTCCCTACGAGGATTGAACGATAAGTGGGTGTACCTCGCGGTTTCCGCTGTATCTTTGACAAGTGATGAAAGTTATCCTTTTTCTTTTATGGCTAAAATTCTCTGTGCCACTTCAATATCAATCGGCATTACTGATAATCGGTTCCCTTTTTTCACAACTAATAATTCATCAGCACTAAAGTTTTCTTGGAGTTCATGTAAAGAAATTAAGCGTGAAAACTCTTCGATAAATTTAACTTTAACGGTTTGCCATCTCGGAGCCTCTGGACTTGATTTAGCATCATAATATTCACTATTTTGATCAAATTGTGTCGGATCAGCAATATCCGTTTCGATAATTTGCATTAAACCGACAATACCGGGCGGTTTCGTATTAGAATGATAAAAAAACGCGTAATCTCCTATTTTCATTTCTCTTAAAAAATTACGCGCTTGATAATTTCTCACGCCATCCCATAAAGAAGCGCGATCACGTTTGAGATCAGTAATACTATAAACATCGGGTTCGGACTTCATTAACCAATATTTCATAAAACACCATTTATCGTGAGTAATTGAGAAAAAAAACAATTGTGATTAACCATAGCTTCGCCATTTCTTTGTCGGTTGGGTTGAGGCCAGCGCCGCGTGCGCTACGCGCAAAACCCAACGCATTTCTTATCAATTGTTTTTGAGGTTTGGCGAAGGTATTGATTAAGAAATCCGGTTTCTTGGTAAGTGTTAACTAAGAGGAAACTGTTAGACAATATCTTTGCGTTTTTGCAACAACAAAGTTATCCCTAAATAAACCAAAGTATGAATCACTAAAGCACCCCAATTGAGTCCTAAATTTTCCCAAGTTGGCTCGTAAACTGCCGTGGGTTGAAAAGGAAGAGAAACTTTGCTTCCATCGGGTAGTATTTGGGCTTCTGGCACCATTGCATTAACATTTACTAAAGTTCCATAGGCTCCTATGGACCAGCGACTTAACATTAACCAAGAAACTTTACTCGCGATTCCTTCCATTTTAAATAATACACCCGAAAAGATAATTTGCGGCAGTAAAATTAAAGGTAAAGCACTATTCGCTTGGGAGCTATTTTTGGCAAAAGCCGACACCATTAAACCAAAACTAATACTCGTTAATAGGGTGAGAAATGTGGTAATCCCAAACCCTAAAGGCCACCAGATTAAATTACAGGTGGGATCATCAAACCAAAATAAGACAGCGATCGTAATAAACCAAGCTTGAAAAAATGCTAATCCTCCCAAAATTAATAGTTTAGAGCCGAGATAAGTTAATAAACTTAAATTAACCAATCTTTCTCGTAGATAAATGGCCGATTCTTTCACTATTTCTTGTACTGAACTTGATAAACCAACCCATAACGCGGCACTGGTAAACACAAATAAAACTCTTAAGGCTAAAGGTGCTGTTTTAGGATCTAAGGGATCGGCTGGTATCAGGGGTGCTTCTTTCAGAGCTAAGGGAATTAAACTCATCCCTATCGGTGCAGTTAAAAGGGATAATAAAAGATTAGTTTTATCTCTTAAAATTAATTGTCCATACCGCTGCGCTAAAATGATTAATTGTCCCCACAAAAAAGGTTTAACTTGTTGAGGTATTCCTTGGGGATTTTGATTTTGGGAATTTTGACTGACGGAACGAATTAAGTAATTTCCGATGTATTGTTGATAATAGGAAGATTGACGAAATCTCTTGGCTTCTTTTTGGGCTATTTCTTCCGTTTCTTTCGGGTATTTTTCTACCTCTGGTTCTAATTTTATATAAATTTTTGCGAAGTTATCTTTCTCTCCAAAAAAATCAAAGGCTTGGGCGGGGGGACCAAAATAACATTGGTTTCCCCCTCGTCCTAAAAATACTACGCGATCGCATAATGAAATATTAGCCGTCGCGTGAGTAACTAAAACTACAGTCCGTCCTTCATCGGCTAATTTTCTCATTAATTCCATCATAATTAAATCTCGACCTGGATCGAGTCCTGATGTGGGTTCATCTAAGAAAAATAATTTGGGATCGGCAATTAATTCTACTCCAATACTTACCCGTTTTCGCTGTCCTCCACTTAATTCTCGCACTGGAGAAGTGCGTTTATGAGACATTCCGATTTCATCTATTGTTTTTTTGACTATCTCTGCCCAATTAATATCAGGAGGGAGTCTTAATTTTGCTGCATAAAGTAAAACTTCTTCGACAGTTAAATCGGCATGAATAATATCATCTTGGGGGACATAACCAATTTGTGTCCGATAAATATTAAAATTTTTATGCAGATCATCTCCATTCAAATAAACCCCTCCTTTTTGGATTTTTTCAATTCCTAAAAGAGCTTTCATTAGAGTAGATTTTCCTGCCCCACTCCCCCCCACTAATGCAACAAATTGTCCGGGTTCAATGGCTAATGATATCTCATTTAAACGATGGGAAATTACTAAATTTTCGGCATCAAGACGAATTTGATTACCCGGATTAAAGACTTCTAATTGATCTCCCCGTCGCACTAAAACAAAGGGACCTATTCGCAGGAGCGCGTTATTGAGAAGTAAGGCGGAATGATGAATAGTTTTTCCATTAATAAAAACCCCATTTGTGCTATAATCCGTGACCAGATAATTGCCCTTCCCATCAGGTTCAATGGTAGCATGATGTCGCGAAACAATGGGAGAATTTAAGACTAAAGATGATTGGGGATCGCGTCCTAATAAAACGGAACGATTCGCGAGAGAAATGCCTCCAGAAAGGGATGGTGTTGGCGGGTTAGTAGGTGCTACAGGATTATAATATTTGAGTAAAATTTGATTTTGAGGATCTTGACCAATTTTTAATTCAATGCCATCATAGAGTAAATAACCATTATTCGCGGTAATCCGTTGTTGATTAATAAATAAACCATTGGTACTGGAGCGCTGGCCATCTCCATCATAAATTTGATAATTATCGCCGACTCTACGGAGAACCGCGTGACACCCAGAAATCAAAACCCAATCATCAGGAACAATTAGATCAACACGAGCGCGATCGCGTCCTAATTTATGCCAATCAAGTTTGAGGGGAAATCTGAGGAGTTGACCCGATTTATGTAACTCAAAATAGGGTGTACTCAAAACCGTTTTGTATCCCGAATTTCCAGTCATGTTAACAGCATCTCCTTTCTGAAAAAACTGCTTAGTCTCTATCACAGTATATCAATAAATTGACCATCAAGAATCTACTGGTAAAAAAACTGCCCACAAATCGTTAAATTTTCTTGATTTTTGCCACGGATAGATTTATAATCACCCCAAAACAGGTAAAAATTCAAGGAAAAGAAAGAAGATGAAACGACAAAAAATATTCCGTTTAAGTATCTTGTCTTTCTGGCTGGTAGTGCTGGCTGGATGTGACTTTAATACAATTCAAGAGGAAAAGTCAAGTGAATTAGAATCACCCATTTCTGAAGCACCCGTACTCAATTCCCCAATTCCCCTGGTTTCTCCGACTAAACCCGATCCCAATACCAATAAAATTATCCAAGGATATATTAAAAGATTAACAGATAATGGTTTTGCACTGAAAAAGCAAGGTGTCTGGATGCAAAATAATCAGAAAATTTTATTGGCTAATATGGAGGGAAATACTCCACTTTCTGCCGCGTCTATTACCAAAGTTGCCACCAGTTTAGTTGCCCTCAAAGAGTTTGGTCCAGATCATCAATTTCTTACTAAAATTAACTATACAGGCCTGATAAAAAATGGGATATTGAAAGGTAATTTAATTATTGAAGGGGGACAAGATCCCTTCTTTGTTTGGGAAGACGCGATCGCGCTTGGTAACTTTTTAAATCAACAAGGATTAAAGAAAGTACAAGGCAATTTAATTATCGTGGGCAAATTTTATATGAACTATGAATCTGATCCACAAAAATCAGGAATACTCCTCAAAGAAGCACTGAATTGGGAAAATTGGTCGGAGGAAGTGCAAAAACAATATGAAACTTTAGCACCCGGAACCCCCAAACCTAAAGTTGCAATAGAAGGTTCAATACAAGTTCAAGAGGAAGCCTCAGATGTTAAACGTTTTCTCAATCATTATTCTTTTCCCCTCGCGGAATTACTTAAGAAAATGAATCTATATAGCAATAATCTCATGGCAGATATGTTAGCTAATGCCGTTGGTGGTGGGCAAAGAGTTGCGGATAAAGCCGCAGCAATAGTGGGTATTTCATCAGATGAAATTCATTTATTTAATGGTTCTGGATTAAATGAACAAAATGTCATTTCTCCCCGTTTAGCTTGTGGGTTGTTTATCGCGATTCAATCAATTCTTAAACCTTATAAAATGAATGTTTCTGACATTTTTTATATTAGCGGTATTGATACAGGTATTTTAACAGAACGGAAAAATTTACCTCCGTTATTAATATTAAAATCGGGAACTTTAGATAATGTTAGTGCTTTAGGGGGTGCGATTCCTACCAAAAATAAAGGAATTGTCTGGTTTACTATTATGAATGGTGGTGATAATGTATCGGAATTTAGGCAACAACAGGAAATCCTTTTACAAAAGTTATTAAATGAATGGGGAACTGTGGAAACTTTACCCGCGGAATTAACACCCAATCCCCAGAGAAAAAATAAAATGCCTCGCAATGAAATTGTGAAAAAATCATAGTATTTGGGTGCATCTCAACGGTGCAAAAAACTCTAGTGGGAGCGTCTGCCTCCCTATGAGAAATCCTCTTCGTAAAAGGACGTTTGTACTACGCACAGGTTACACCCACTACCTATTTACAAACATGGGATGTTCTCTTTTCTCAAGGGAAATTAAATCACTTGACTATTTCCTTGATAGGGAACTTTGATCTCGCAAAGCAGACAAGATGTCTGCACTACTTTATTAATTTTTTAGTTCTTCATTATTCTTAAAGTTAGGAGTAGTATGATTCTTTAATCGAGGATCAAGTGCTCTAACAACTACTATTCCGATCGCGTTCTTAACTCTGGCTATATACTGAGATAAATCACGGGCTATAGTAACTTTCCCAATGGGAGAAGCATGAATAAAAGCAATAGTATTATCATCATTTTGATAAACGAAACCTGTATGAGTAAAATCTAAGCCCTCAATATTAGTTGCCACTGCGATAATATCACCCGGTTTCAATTGAGCATAAATACTTTTAATTTGATTAGTGGGAATAAACTGAAAAGGCAAAGAAGCTAATTTTTGCTCACGTTGCACAATACATTGATAATTATTCTTATCAAAAAGTTGTCGGTAACTTTCCCGATGATGACTCATAAAATTTAGTTTTTTATTCAGAAAAATTCCTCCTAATCGAGCCGTAATATTTTCCACTTTTTCGCGACTTTGATTTTCTGCTATCCAATCAGAAAAATAATGAAGTCTGCTGCAATAACCCTGTAAAGTACCATTGACATAACGGAGATTTTCTATATTTTTCAATAAAGTTTGATAGGAATAATCTTGCACCGCGATACCCTGAGCAATTGCCAAAACTGTCTCAACAAATAAAACACAATCAAATCCCTTTAAGGAGACATAAAGGGTTTCTTGCTGAAATTGATCTAATAAACCCTCTTCGTAGGGTGTTCCTAAAAAATATCCCGCGAGCCTGTATATTATTTCTGACATCGAATGTTGAGATAATTTCTTTTTTTGGGCATATTCGATCAGGGATTGAAAGCCCTCAACTTCCTGGGGTTGATTCGGTTTATTTTGTGATAATAATATATTTTCTGTTTCTGCCAAAAATAAAAGCAGTGAATCCTTTGATAAGTCTGGGGAAGGATAACTTAAAACATAATTATTGCTTGTCAGCGGTAGAAATAAAGAAGAAAACCAAGGCGTGATCGTAACACCCAAAAGAGTTAATTTACCAAAAAGATTCGTCATTTTTATCCTAGAAAAGAGAGAATACATCAAATAATATCACTGAATTTGTACCCGGGGTTGATGTAGGAAAAAATTTGATTGCTGATTAAATTTGCGGCTGATTAAGCCGAAACTTTTTTGGGGGGGGAGTTAAAATAACACTCAAGTCAAGGTAGTTAAGATGAAAAAAGAACGTAAAAAATATCACTTTTAATCATTATTATTCATGTTTATGCTCTCTCAACCATTCCTGATTAGATTTTTTAACTTTTTCAATCCACCCTTTATATAATCGCAAAACTTCTGTATATGGAACCGTTGTATCAAAAAGCATTTCATATAAAAAAGGACGACTAATTATTTTTCCCAAAAATTGTCTTAACATTAATTCCCAAAACAATGATTTTTGATAGGGCATCGGATTTTCACAAATGTCTAATAAAGCATGAGCATCCCCTTTACGACGGCGAGTAAACTCGGATATAACAGTTTCCCAATTATCCTGATATTCATCCAAAAGACTGTCGATAATTTGCACATCTTCCAGAGCCGAATTACATCCTAATCCCAGGGAAGGAGAGACAGCATGGGCTGCATCTCCTAGTATTAATACACTATCTCCATAATGATATTTATCACAACGAACTGTTAAAACTGACGCGATCGGTCTTTGTAAGAATGCCTCAATTTCTGAGTCGGGAATGAGAGCATTTAAGTCTGGGAATTTTTCTTGTAAAAATTCGCGCAACTGCTCGGCTTTAGTTAGTTTAAATAAGCGATTATTTTCCCTAGAGACAGTAATCAAACCACTGCTTAATTCTGGAGGGGGATAAACCACCATTAAAACAGAGGTAGTATCTGGGAGATTCCAAACATGAATATAATTCGATTCTAGGATACTATCCGATGGTAAGAATAGAGTTTTATAATCCGATGAAATATACTTTTCTTCACAAATTAAATGTTCGTTTTTTTGTAAAAGTCTTCTCACTCTGGAGCGGGAACCATCCACTCCTATTATGATATCATAATTCACATAAAAAAAATCAGGTTCTTTGCAAAAAGTCACATTTTTTTTTGTAAAATCAATTTCATGACATTCACTATTAAAATTAATCTTTACTGGGGTAAAATCAGATGAATTCGTTAACTCATTGAGCAAAGTAATCACGAATTTTGTACGATCCATTGTCAGGAGTTCACTATTTCTGATAGATCGACGAATTTTTCCATTACTTAAGTGCAGCATTGAACCTTTAATGAGAGAACTTTTCTCTCGAATAACGGATTTTAAATGGGGAATTATCCCCAATGATGTCATGCCTCTTGTATTAAGACTTATGGGAAAAGTACGGGAATTTTCAAAAGAAATTAGACGTGGATCTGGACGGCGATCGTAAATTTCAATTTGATATTTTGCCCCTCGACGTTGAAGGGTATGGGCGAGAAAAAGACCACAGGGCCCAGCTCCAATGATAACGATTTTTTTTGTCATAGTTGTTAAATCCTCGATTTATCAAATAGGTAAAATGATACTATGTTCAGATGTTTTACTTTTTGCTATGCTAATAAGCATATCTACTATTAAGGGCGCGATCGCATTTCTCCTGCCTTAATGTTACCCGATCAAATGATAGGGCATAAGTACCTTTTGTTAATATACTATCGCTATGCAGTTAAAGAAAGTCCCTCCCCATATCAAACCTCGTCGTCCCCTGAAACGGTATCCCGTTAACTCCCGTCGTCATCACGCGACGAAACTTCATCCTCACCATCAATCCGATCACGCTAAACTCTTGGCTACATTGGCTGGCTTAAAATACGGTAATATTTTATTTTTATTGGCAGGCGCGATCGTATTAAGTTGGTTGATCAGCAGTCCCTGGAGAAATAAACATACCCAGGAACCTCCAATTATTGCACAACTTTCTTCGATAACATTACCTTTAGAATCAGAAAATATGACTGATTCTTCTGCTCGTGGCAAAAAAGGAGAGGACTTTGTTTATAATGTTAAAGTTTCACCGAACCAAGTCTATAACAAAGACTTACAAACTTTGGTTGATGAATTAGTAGAAATTGCAAGAAAAAAAGGATTACCTACATCATCTTTATCCATTAGCTTAATTGATGTTAGTAATCCGAAAGTCCACTATTTTTCCGGTTATCAAAATCGCACTTTACGATTTCCTGCGAGCGTGGCTAAACTCTTTTGGATGGTGGCTTTCTATGGTGCAGTAAAAAACGGAATTGTCGAAAAGGAATCTGATTTTTATTCTGATTTAGAAGAAATGATGAGGGTTTCCAATAATGATGCTGCCAGCCGTATTTTAGATAAAATTACTGAAACAACATCCGGGGAAAAACTCCAGGGATTAGAGTTACAACAATGGATTAAAAAACGACTGAAAATTAATCATTTTTTTCAGCAATCTGATTATAATGGGATACAATTAGCCATCAAAAATTATCCCATTTATTACCTAAATCAAGAAGAACCCATCGGGCGAGATTTGCAACTACGAGAAATCAAACCAGAATCTTATAGAAATCTAGTGACGACTGATCAAGCCGCACGATTATTATATGAAATTTATACGAGACAATCCATTTCTCCCACGATGAGTCGAAAAATGGCTTATTTATTAACCAGAGATTTAGATCCAAAAGTTTGGAAAAATGATCCTAGTAATGGTATAAAAGGTTTTTTCGGAGAGTCTTTACCGACTAATATTTATTTTGCCTCTAAGGTGGGTTATACTTCTACATCGCGTCAAGAAGTGGCTTTTGTGAGAACTCTTGACGATCGCGTGATCTATATTCTCGCGATCTTTGCCGATGATCCGGCTTACGCGAAAGATGAGGAGATTTTTCCCCAATTGTCTCGTTATGTTTTTGATCATTTCAATGCCCGATTAAAAAAGTAATCACAAGGTGAAAAACCTCTGCTATAATGGGGAATAAAATGAACCACAAAGGCACAGAGGACACAAAGGGAGCATTTTCTATTACATTTTGAGATTAAGGAATAAAGAAAAGAGTATGGGCGGTTTATCCGCTCTTCAAAATATAATCAGAATGGGGTGAAATCGCCTCCAAAATTTAACCTGATAGCTGCGCTTGATCCCCGTAGCCTGTGCGTAGCACTCAGGCTATCGTCCTTCTTCCATCACCTAAATATCTGTGTTTATCCCATCTGCGTTTATCTGCGTTTATCTGCGGTTTCCCCCCCAAATGACATCATGCTATACCAATATCTTTGACAAAAAACCATAAATGATAAAACCCCGCCCTGATTTGGTATCAAATGGAGGTTATGGGTGGGGTGGGGGCGGGTTTATTTAGGTTATTTGTTGCTAGGATAAATTCGGGTGAACCCGCCCCTACATAATTCTCAACATCAGGTTTTATTTGTCCATCTTCTGCTCATGGCTGTTATCAGACTATGGGTAAAATTTTTCGACAATATCACCATTATATAATATAAGAGAGATATGAGCACAAAAGTCACTTTCGAATCTGCTTTAATTTACGATCCAGTTACTAGGGCTGTTTGATGCTATACTATGCTATTAATGTCGATTCCTAGATTCGGTTAAATCTTCTCATGTATGGATATAAAATATGAAAATCAAAGAAAAAATTTTCCAGTTAGCTGAAAAGTATTCGCAGACACTCCAAGAAAAAATGGCGAATCGTGTTAAGGAGATGGAAGACGATGATAAATCACATTATCTCATTTATTATGTTTTAGGAATTACGGAAAAAGAAGGAGAAAAAATTGATATTTATCAAAATAAAGGTCGATTTCTTTACAAATATGCGGGTAGTTTTTTAGAAGAAGCGGCTATTTTGTGTTTTCAAGAAAAGTTTCCTGATGCTAAAAGCGAATTGAGAATACTAAGGGAAAGAAACCTAAGCAATTTGAAATAGATTGTTTAATCGAGAGAGACGCGATAGAGATTAAGTGGCGTGATGCGACAACAGATGGAGACCATATTACGAAAGAACATACACGCATAAAAGTTATTCAGGAAAAGGGGTTTAAACCTATTCGTGTCATGTTTTATTATCCTCGTAAGCAGGCTATTCGTATTCAGGAAACGTTAAAAACAATTTATCAAGCTGTGAATGGAGAATATTATGTAGGAGAGTCAGCATGGGAATATATCCATAAAAAAACAGAGATTAACTTAAAACAACTTTTAATTGAGATTGTAGAAGATAGAAGAAAAAAAGGAGAATAATAAAAATGACTATTGTTCAGGCAAATTGTCTTGATTTTTTACCCACTATCGAGAAAAATACTATGCCATTAATTTATCTTGATCCACCTTTTTTTACTCAAAAGCATCATTCTTTAAAGACGAGAGATAATCAAAAAGAATATGGATTTTCTGATTATTGGCACTCTCTGACTGAGTATCTTGTGTTTATGAAAAAAGTGCTAATTCAATGTCAGAGAATACTTAATGAGACAGGTAGTATCTTTCTCCATTGTGATAAATCCGCGTCCCATCACCTCCGAATTTTACTCGATGAAGTTTTTGGAGAAAAAAACTTTCAAAGTGAAATTATTTGGACGTATAAACGCTGGTCTAATTCTCAAAAAGGATTGTTAAATAACCATCAAAATATTTATTTTTATAGCAAAACAGCCGATTTTAAATTTAATCCACTTTATCGGGATTATTCGGCGACGACAAATATTGATCAAATTTTACAATCAAGAGCTAGAAATGAATTTGGCAAAGCGACATATCAACGGGACGAAAATGGTGATGTTGTCTTAGGAAAAGAAAAAATAGGGGTTCCCCTTTCCGATGTCTGGAATATCCCTTTTTTGAATCCTAAAGCTAAAGAAAGAGTGGGTTATCCTACCCAAAAACCGATTCTCTTACTGGAAAGGATTATTTTAATCGCGAGTGATGAAGGCGATCGCGTCCTCGATCCCTTTTGCGGAAGTGGTACAACCTTAGTCGCGGCAAAACTTCTCAAAAGAGAATATCTGGGAATTGATATCTCATTAGACGCGGTTAATTTGGCAAAAACCCGACTTTTAGAACCGATAAAAACGGAATCTAATGTGTTGAAATTCGGAGAAGAGAGTTATCGGGAAAAAACCGAGTATGAGAGAAATATTTTGAGAAGTATTGACGCGATACCAGTAGAAAGAAATAAAGGGATAGACGGTTTTCTCAAAATTCATATTAATGGAGCTCCCGTTGCCGTCCGAATACAGAAACCCCTCGAAGATATAGAAACCGCGAAAGAAAAATTAATTAGGGCAAGTCAAGCCAAAAAATGTAGTTTAATGATCTTAGTGAGAACCCATAGTCAACAAGCAAGACTTTTTCCCTCATTACTGGATGATAGTAATGTGATCATCCTAGATGCCTATGATTTTATCCTCGATAGCCACTTAAAAAGTCATCGTGACTCAAAATCTCCCAAATAAATGTATGGAAGTGACACCAAAAAGGGTAAAATCCTACTATAACAGAATATTATTTATCAGCCATGACTCAGGCGGACACTTTAGCCTTTCAATGGATAACCCAACTTGAAAAAGATTTACCTAACGAGAATGCCACCACTCGTGATAGTATTTTGCGTTGGTTATTGGGTGAAAAACCAGAACATTTTGCCACACTAAATACCCAACAATACACGATCGCGACCTCCGCGATCAATTTTGTGTATCGGATTTTACAATCGCGTTATTTAGGAGTATCCCCAGAAGCCGCCTATCGCAATTTAATTGGGCGCTTAGGTGGCTTAGTGATGTTACGTCAAAAAATTAAAAGTTGGGTTTCCCAAAGTCGCGATCGTCATCAAACCGTCGTGGATGTCTTACAAGAAGTGCTCCAAGAAATGTTGAATAGCGATCGCTATCTTCAGCAGCAAATGAAATGGATCGCGCAATGTACCAACGATCCTCGTCTCCGCAATAGTCTATTATTGGCAACATTAGAAGAATATTGTTTACGTCCGATTCATAATCAACCCCTATTAGTTTATCGCTTTTTAAACTATCTGAAACGCACTCAACGAGGCGGTTTAACCCAAGTTCCCCAGGGAGACTGGGTGAAATTAATTTCTGAAGAAGTGTTATCAGAAGATAATGATGAAAGTATCAGTTTTTGGGATACTCAGGCTTTCAATCAATATCAAGAAAGTCAAATTATTGAGCAACAACAGGCAATCCGTCAACAAGTGCAAAAAGAATTTGCCGAGTATTTAGAAAAAGAAGTTGATCCCCTTGCTGCCCAATGGTTACATTTATATCTGCAAGGCAAATCTCAAGACTCCATCGCCCAAGACTTAAACATCCCCATTAAACAAATTTACCGTTTACGAGAAAAAGTTAGTTATCACGCGATCCGTGTTTTTGCTGTGAAACAATCACCCCAATTAGTAGCAAATTGGTTAGAAATTTCCCTCAAAGAACATAATTTAGGCTTAACCCCTAGTCAATGGGAGCAATATTGGCAGAATCTCACTCCCCAACAACGTCAATTACTGGAATTATTGAAACAAGAGAAAACTATAGACTCCATTGCCCAGGAGATGAAACTGAAAACGAATCAAGTCATCAGTGAGTGGAGTAAATTGTACTTAGCAGCCCAAACCCTCCGCACTCAATAAAATTATCAGAAAAGAATAGACATAAACCCAAAGAAAGAGATCTGGCGCTACTGACGTTCTTAATTGCACAAACCCATTGTTTTTATGGCATCTTTCTTCTTCCTTCAACATCTGCTATAATGGGAAAGAAAGGTGATGGACTCAACAACTAAGAGGAAACCCTTTTCCCGAAAATTATCGCAGATGAGTGCAAGGAAAGAGAACATGATCGGACAAAAACCGATTAACCAGATCAATAACCCACCGTAAACTCATCTGTCACCTATGTTATCTAATACTTATACTGACAGGGCTGGCCAAATGGACTTCGATCGGATTTTTCAACTGATTGACAGCGTACTACCCTTTGAAGCCTGTCTCTATTATCAAGTTCTTCCTTTATCAGTAGAAGGCAGTATCTTTAAACTGGGCATTGTCGATCCCCAAGATGAATCAGCTTTAGACTATGTGCGTCGTATTTTGGCCTATATGAATTGGTCCGTTGTGACGCAACAGCTTTCCTCTGAATATCAACAGTCGATGCTTTCTGCTTATTTAGCTTATTCTAATCAGCCCAAACCCGAAAAACAGGAAGTTTCCCCCCCTGTTAGTGATACAGTCCCCGCTCAAAATTTGGAAAAGTCAGATCCCATTTCTGGGGAAGAGAAGATGATTGCTTCCAGCTCTTCGTTGAATCTTCCAGTTTTCCCCAATAACTCTGTGGGGGTTGCTTCCCTCTCTAAATCTATTAGGGAAAAAATCCCCTCTACTCTTCCTGTTTTAGATTTACAATTGTTTCACTTATATAGTCCTGTAGAAGTTTTAGCCACTTTAGCTCCTCAACAATTACTTCAAGAATTATTAGGAAGAGTGTTAATTGGTGGAATTGGTCGGTTATATTTTGAACGCCGGGAGTCTAAATGTCGGATTATGTGTAGTCAAGATGGGGTATTAAAAGCAGTTGTACCGGATTTGGATGTGCAGTTATTTCAGGGGGTCATTAATGAAATGAAACGGTTTGTCAAATTGCCCTTGATGCCTGTAGGACACCCAAAACAGGTAGAATTAGAACGCGTTTATCAAAGAAATCATATTTTATTACGGGTGCGACTCATGCCGGGGACTTTTGGTGAGGAAGCGACAATTCAAGTTTTACGAGGAGCCGCGTTAAAGTTTTATCAACAACAACAGTTAGCCCTGTTAAGTCAAGAGGCTTTACGTTTGGCGGAACAATTACAACGCAAAGTTACTCAGCTTCGTGAACACGCGATCGGTACTACAATTAATAATATTGATGCTTTACCCGCGATCGAACAATTATTGCATAATGTTGATCAACAAATTGCGGCTTTAATGTCGGAATATAACCTTCAACAATTGCGATTACAACGACCGGATCAATCCCAGAATTAGTCATTATAGCAGATGTTGAATGAAGAAGGGAGAAGGAAGAGCCAATAAAATTGAGAGTTTGTGTAATTCGGAACGTCAAGTGCAGACAATGGGTTGTAGGGACAGCACGATCGCGGTTTTTTTCTAGGCTATTTGCAGAAAGGTTTTGGGGCAACCACTTCTGGATTGCCCCTACGCGATGATCTAATTGTGCAACGCCAAAAAAACGAGATTGGGGTATGTTAGCTATTTTTTTCCCTCTCGATCACGACTCCTTCCAATCAACATGAGTAGCATTAACCTTTGTCCCTCCCGTAATATTGGCTCGAAAAGACGCGGACATTCCGGGTTCTAATGTTGTGGGTTCTGCATAAAGATATCCATTATCAACTAAATTTCCCGCGTCATCCAAAACTTCATAATTCACCTTAACATATTTGACAGGTTTACAACCTTGATTCGTCACAGTTCCCTCAAAGACATTACCATCATAATTAACATTCTTAATGGTAACTTTCTGGTTAGATGTCTGATTACAAGAGAATTTAGGAGTAGAGGGGCTAGAGACGTTCCCACATAAATAGGAAAGATTAAGCCTTTGTCCTCCTGTTGTTTCCATATAACAAATCGGGACATCTTCTGAAGACGCGATTTTTGTGCCGACATTCGCTGCCGTAACGGGAAAACTTGCCTCTATAACTAAACTTAAAGACAAAAAAGATCCCGTGATTAATCCAGATTTTGTTACCGACAAAAGTTTGATCATAATTTTACCCTTCCTTAAAATAATAAGTATGGAATTTAGTTTTTTTTAGATACTGCCCCCCCGTAAAACCGGATTAGACACCCTGCCTTGATACCGATTGGGGATAGACAAATGCCTAACTCCTTCATTAACTTAATGTTAGTCGAGGATAGAAAAGGGCACGATCGCGCTTTTGACGGTTATTGAATTGGTACATAGGGAGTCTTCCGGTATTTGTACCCATGAGAGGAGGTTGGGCTCGCGAGTGATTAACACAAGCCATTTTTAACCTAAACGCCCGGAAGTCAAGAGGTGTATTTAGAGGGGATGTCTCGGGCTTGCAACCGTACCCCCCGAATAAATCACCGAGGGGATGAAAGGCGTGGTGTAAGTACGGAGTCCACCAATTATCTTCGGGATCATCAATCTTTGTTCAAATAAGCGTGCATATTTAGCATACATCAACTATAATAAAAAAGGTCGAAAAAAAAAGATGTATTATGCAAATGACGTACAAATATAAACTGAAACCAACGAAATCTCAACTGGTAACGATATCGGCTCATTTAGAACTTTGCCGAAGACAATACAATTACCGATTGGGAGAAAGATTCAACTGGTGGGAATCAACTAGAACACCTATTAATTCCTGTCCTTTAACTGCGTCAATAGTCCCCCTTGAGGAAATTTACAAGAATATTCCTCTAACAAGGATACAAACTAGAGACGGTAGAAAAAAGGATGAAAATGGCAATCCCATAACCAAAAAAGGGGATGTTTTTTCCAACATTGATGGCGGATATGTGCAATGGTTGAATGTACAGTTATCTGACTTGAAAAATACCAAAAAGCTATTTCCTGAATACAAGAACTTGGATTCCCAAGTTTTACAGGATGTGGTGAATCGGGTGGAAACTTCCTTTTCCAATTTTACCACACCCGACAAGAATGGTAATCGTAGGGGAAAACCTCGGTTTAAAGGTTTCCACTATTACAAATCTTTCACTTACCCACAACTTGATAATTTAAACATTATCAAAGATGAGCAAAATCGGATTTGTATTGACCTGGCAAAAATAGGTCAAGTGCCGATAGTGTTCCATCGTTCAATACCAACAGGATTCAAGGTTAAGACTGGCACGGTTATCAGAGAAGCCGACGGATGGTATATTTCCCTGACGCTAGAAGATAAGACAGTGACCGTATCGGTTGCAGAAATTCAACCGACCGAAAAGAATAGTATTGGTATTGATTTGGGAATCACAAATTATGTTTATGTATCCAATGGTGAACGAGTAGAAAACCCTAGATTCTTAAGAAAATCTGCTGAGAAATTAGCAAGACTTCAAGCCAAATTAGTGAAAAGAGTTAAAGGATCTAAACCTGGGAAAATTATCAAGGATAAAATCTCAAAACTTCATCAATTTGTAGCTAGAGCCAGACTTGATTTTCAATTCAAAACTGCACACAAATTATTGGAACAGTGTGATGTTCTGATTCTCGAAGATTTGAGTATCAAGAATCTAACTAGACGTGCCAAAATCAAAACTGATACTGAGAATGGCAACTTGGTTTATTTGCCAAATGGTCAAGGGGCTAAACGCGGTTTGAATAAATCAATGTTAGACGCGGCTCACGGTCAGTTCACTACTGTGATTAAATACGTCGCCTCGAAATTAGGCAAAAGTGTTCTATTTGTTGACCCCAAGGGTACATCTCAACATTGTTGGAACTGCTTGAATAAAGTACCGAAAGAATTGTCAGATAGATGGCATTTTTGTCAATGTGGTGAGTCCTTGGATCGAGATGAAAATTCAGCCAAGCTTATCAAAAGAATCGGTCTAAATTATGAAAGTGGCGGGGGAACTTCGTCACTCAAAAAAGCCCTTGCAAAAAGGGAAAAAGAAGCCTGCGGTCTAACTGTACTCAGTTGACCGTCAGGTTCGTTCACGAAATGTAAAATTTTGCACTAGGATAAAAAGAAGAACGATCTACTTAGACAATAGTCAATCTACATGAATATTTTTGGAAGTCTGCTTTCTCAACCCGCGACACAAGCCCCAAAACCCGCCAAACAACACCGAGGCATTGAAATTAAATCGGCACGAGAGATTGAAATCATGCGACAGTCGGCGCGGATTGTGGCTACTGTGCTTAAGGAAATTTCCCAAATGGTACAACCGGGGATGACAACTTGGGATGTGGATGTCTACGCGGAAAAACGGATTCGCGAAATGGGCGCAGTCCCCAGTTTTAAAGGTTATCACGGCTTTCCTGCCTCTATTTGTTCTTCCATAAATAATGAAGTGGTACATGGTATCCCCAATCGCAAAAAAGTGATTCGGGCGGGTGATGTCCTTAAAGTAGATACTGGGGCTTATTTCCAAGGATTTCATGGTGATTCTTGTATTACGATCGCGGTTGTCGAAGTCTCTCCCGAAGCGGCAAAACTGATCCGTGTCGCGGAAGAAGCGCTTTTTAAAGGTATTGCCCAGGTAAAAGCGGGTAATTATTTATTAGATATCGCGGGCGCGATTCAAGATCATGTAGAAGCAAATGGTTTTAGTGTAGTAGAAGAGTTTACCGGGCATGGGGTTGGCCGAAATCTCCATGAGGAGCCTTCTGTCTTTAATTTCCGTACTCGCGAAATGCCTAATGTGAAATTACGAGCGGGAATGACTTTGGCAATTGAACCAATTCTTAATGCCGGATCAAAACATACTCGCACTCTCTCTGATAAATGGACTGCGGTGACGGTTGATAATTCTTTATCCGCTCAATTTGAGCATACTGTCTTAGTGACAGAAACCGGATATGAAATTTTGACTGATCGCTCCAAAATTTGATTTTTCTGGAGCCAAAACTAGGGAAAATGGAGAGCAAAATATTTCTCCATTTTCTCGTGAAAAATATCACATAAAAAGGTAAAAAAAATGTCTGGAAGATTATTATTAGTCGATGATGAACCGGGTTTGCGCGAAGCCGTACAAGCTTATCTCGAAGATAGTGATTATACCGTTGATGTTGCCAGTAATGCCCGGGATGGTTGGGAACTATTACAACAAAATCAGCCTGACTTGGTTATCTCTGATATTATGATGCCTCAAGTCGATGGTTATCAGTTTCTTAAACAAGTGCGGGAGGACTCTCGTTTTAAGGCTTTACCTGTTGTTTTTCTTACCGCGAAAGGTATGACAGGCGATCGGATTCAAGGTTATCAAGCCGGTTGTGACGCGTATCTTTCTAAACCTTTTGATCCTGATGAATTAGTCGCGATCGTTACTAATTTACTCGAACGTCGTGCCGCGGCAAAAGAAGTAGAAGGAGGTGAAACCCCGGATATCACTACTTTGGCGAATCAAATGGCGAGAATTGAATCTTTGTTAAGCGGAAAAGGGACATTAGGAAAAGTAGGAAATATAGTCCAAACCTCTCCCCCAATTAAAATAGATTTCACCCCTCGTGAGCAAAGTGTTTTGGATTTAGTAGCCCAAGGGATGATGAATAAAGAAATCGCTCGTAAGTTAGAAACCAGTGTCCGTAATGTGGAAAAATATGTCAGTCGTCTCTTTAGTAAAACGGGTACGAATAGTCGCACTGAGTTAGTACGTTATGCTTTAGAACATGGTTTAACTCAATAAATATTATAGAGCCTTTTCAACTGCAAAAAATAGCCCCACGGCTTTTATGCTGTAGGGCTCAAGGACAGTTATCACGCTTACTCCTCTTTATTTTGGAAACATTTTTGGCTATTGGCTCCGAGCCTTGTGACAATTTTTCAACTGTCTATTCGTTTTTCCTGTCACCCTAGCCTATTTACTCATTAAATTATACTTGAAAGCCCATGAAATACCATCCCATTTTACAGCCAAGAAAAGCCTTAAATAAAGCATTTCTTAAGGTAAAACCTCATAGGGATGATATCGCAAAGTTTCAAGAAAATCTGATGAGATTACTCGATGATATTAACGAATCTGAATCGGAAGAATTTCATAAAAATCTGGTTTCTGACTTTTTTAAGAATACCTATTATAGTC
>JBBITB010000007.1:0-104362 GCA_037440985.1 Microcoleaceae cyanobacterium bin_387 | reverse complement strand
CCCTCATTCCCCACCGCGATTTTACCCAAACTATAGGCAAGAATCCCACGGGTATATTTATCAGAAGTTTCATCTAACACTTGGATTAAACGATTGATAGCGCTTTTTCTATCAATTTCTCCTAATGCTGCCTGTGCGCCTTCTTCAATTTGATAAAGAAAGCCAACGCACGCCCATTTAACAATGTGACTAACAATTTCATCAGCAAAACGACTTTCTTTAAACTCAGGAACTATTGCCGCTGCCAGAAAATAAGCACGATATTCATAAAAACCTCTATCCACTTTCGGATAATTCCAACTGCCACAACCATCATCAAAATTAACCAACTTCTCAATAAACGCCTCTTTTTTCTCCTTCTCCAGATTCTTCCGCCCAAACCACAGCAAAATTACCTCTTTCCATTGGGGCTGAAAAATTCTATACTCTTTCCCCTCAACCGGACTATTTTTATGATTTTTAGGCAAAAAATAATCCCAATCATCCACATCATTATTCACCGCCAACGCCGCAAAATACTCCTGAAACGTGGGATGATAAAAGGCATAAACAGGCTCATCGGGATTTTCCACCGCCACGCCTACCAAATTCAACCAACCCAAATCCACCGCCAACTTACATAAAGGCTTATCTTCTTCTCCCAAAATATCCGTTACCAAACCTTCCCTTAACCGAAACCGAGACTGTGATTGCTCCATCCCCCGCAGTGCCAATTTTCCCAAAGCTGCATTCAAATCCTTTTGCTGCTGGGAAGTCGTGGGAAATTCTTTCTGCTTCCACTTATATAGTGCCTTGGCAAACTGCCCATAGAGCCCCGCCTTAGTTTCCGGTAAATTCCCCTCACGAATTTGCCAAGCCCGACACAACAGCGCCAACCGCAGGGGATTTCGCACCGTATCCCGAATCCGCTCTTTTCCCTCTTGGGCTAATTCTGCCAGCAACCCCTCCCCTAACTCTGGTTGACGCGCAAACCAGCGCTCAATAAATTGTCTTATCCCCTCCGGGTAGTCAAAATCGAGATTACGATAGACATCGAAACCTTCCAGGTAATTGTTTCCCGCATCCCAGACATTCTGGCGACAACTCACCACCACTCGCGCTTCGGCAACCCAGCCTTTAATCTGATCCGCCACCGTTTTCAGAGAGTTACTCCCCATTTCATCCACCCCATCCAGCAACAGCCACACTCCCCCACTCTTAAACAGCAACGGCAGCGCCTCTTCCATTTCCGGCGTTACCCGCACCACACACAGAGCATCCTTAAGCCACTTTTGCAACAGGTATTCCTCAACACTTCGCCCCTGCAAATCTGCCAAAGACACCCAAATTCCTACATCCTGCTCTGTCTCTTTGGCTACCCATTGGGCTATTTTCTGTAATAGGGTGGTTTTCCCCGCCCCTGGTTCCCCCGTCACCGCTAATCGGCGCCCTTGACTTTTGGGACTTTGCCCCTGTTTCAGCACTTGGTCGAAAAACTCATCATTTTTATAGGTATTGGTGATTTCTTCTGGTTGATACAATTGGGAACCTTGCTCTGGTGAAATCTCCCCAGAGCGTTTTTCTTTCTTTACCTTTTCCACCAATCCCAGAGGGACATAAATATCATCAAAAGTAAACTCTACCCCGTCACCAGTAGTGAGGGGATTGGTAGTAAGTGTTTTTGTTTTTGTTTTTGTTAAGGCGTTTTGACAGACTTCGCGCCAATCAACTTTTAACTGAGAATTTTCTTTAGAGTTAGGTTGTAGTTCTTGAAGAAGAATGCGAACTATTTCCTGAATGGCTTGAGCATCTGTACCTTGGTAAACGCGATCGCCTATGTGTATCTCTTTCCCATCGCCAATATTGACATTAAACTTACCCAATTGGAGCGAAAGTTGGTCATGGTTAACTACATTCAGGCATCCTCGCAGTTGCTCAATATCATCCTCTGTCTGACTTTTACTAACAATACGATCGATAAGATCACTCAGATTATTGCAGTTAGCCATATTGTTTCTTACATCCAGAATTTAATTAAATCTAAAATATTTACTATCTCCCAAAAAGATTGATTTGTAGAGACGTTAAATCAGCATTTTAAGCATAATTAAATTACATCTCTACAGGAATTATAAGAAATTTTAAGGCATAATTAAATCACGTCTCTACAGGAATTATAAGAAATGTCTATTCCTTATTTTCAACTCAATTAGTTGCTCAACTTTGTTAGCTGCATAGTTATTTGCACTATCATCATATCGGTCAGCTTTAACTCGAATCTGATCCAATACTCCATTGATAGTTTTAACTACAACCTCGAAGCGACCATAAGGTCTCTTGTTATGTCCCCAAGGTGTATCAACCAATGTGTTGAAGGCATAGACATACTTGCCAACAAAGCTTTGCCAATTACCTCTAAGCTTATAAAGTTGATAACTATCGTTGTTCTGCTCATCCTCAAGAACCACATCCTCCAGGTAAATTTCATACCTAAAAGAGCTTCCAAAACCGCCTCTCTCACCTTCTTCATCCTTAAACTTAGCATGACTTAACGTAGCTATCAATTCTGAGGCTATAGATATCGGTTTTCTCGGAGTTTGTTGTAGTTCTTGAAGAAGAGTGCGAACTATTTCATGAATTACTTTAGCATCTGTACCTTGGTAAATACTATCGCCTATATGGATATCATTTCCTTCCCCTAAATTGGTGATGAATTTGGCAACCTGTAAATTTGAGCTATAAAGCTGTCTTAATCGCAATATATCAGCATCGGTATGCTTTTGGTTGCTGATATCACAGATAACATTAATCTCTTCTTCAAAATTCATAATTTTGACCTATTAAAATTTATCCCCAATATGAATCCCGTGAGCTTCATTAATATTAGTAATGTATTTCCCATACTGATTAATAACATCAGCAATTTTATTAATCTTCTGACTGGCTTCATGCTTTACCTCATCCCATCCCTTATCGGGTAAACCCTTACCTCCTCTTAACTTAGCAATGGAAAAATCACCCGTATCAAAATCAAAATGAGGAGTTTGTTCAACATTATATAAGTCTTTAGCGGTTTTGGGTACAGTTTTACCTAAATAATTCATTAAATTAGAAACATTCACCTCTGTGTCCCTTGATTTATTCCCGCCACCTTGTAACGCTTCCAAGAAGTGAAAAGTGTAAATACTCATAGAATCGCCCTTAATCCATGACTTTTGTTCACCTTCAGAAGAAGTAAAGACTACTCTCCCCTGTCCTTTTTTCCATTCTGAAATTAATCCCTTAGATGGGGCAATACGCTGAAAACTATCAAATTCTTCCAACAATTCAGCATCAGCTTGTTCAGCATCTTTAGAGGTAGCCATTCCTGCTGCATGACAGCTATCAATCACTACTAATAAACGTTCGGCTTTAATTTGACGTAATGCTTCCGTAAACTCTTTAGCTGACAAGGCTGAACTTGCTAGTTTAGAAGGTTTAACATCATGTTGCAATAAATAATAACTATTCTCGGTTTTATCTACCCAACCATGTCCAGAATAATAAATAAATATCGTTGCTTGACTATCTTGGTTAGCCAGCCATTTTAAACCCTCTAAAATATTGGCTTTTGTGGCTTCTTCATTATTCAAAATCCGAATATGGTCTTTATCATTGATATAACCGCACAATTCAGGAGCAATTAACGCCGCATAAATGGCTTGAGTATCCTTAACGGTTACGGGTAAAGATAGCGGTTTATAAGCTGATTCTCCCACACCAATAAGTAAAGCGTAACCGTGAGTAAAGTTTTGCGTGGTAGTTTCCATTGTTGACATCCTTTTAATCTTGATAACGACTGACTCGAAATACGAAATAGTTATATTCTAAGGGGGAATCATCAGCTTTATGAACTATTGCCCCCAGTGTGGGTTTATAAATCCACTTGTTCCAATCAATGGTATTTTCGTTAGGTACTTGTACTGCAATATAATTGCCTTCCGCTAACCGAATCCCCATTGGCGCATCTTCAAAATCTAACCCTAAATACAACTTTTGTACAGCAACATTTTTGCTTTTTTGCGCTAAGTATTTCACCAAACCCAAACCCATTGTAGTAAAGGGCGCGATCGCGGGTTGGGAAGTAGTTAATAATTTCAGTCCACTTTTAAAAGTGGGAGACTCTAAAACTTGCAAAACCGCTTCATCTTCATCATTTTTGACATTAATAGTAGAACATTCCAAAGCTAGTCCTTGATTTCCTACATTTAACCCGATAAAAATAGGATATCCAGCAATTCCCGCCGAATTGCCTTCTGGTACTCGATAAACTTGACTAAAAGTCACAGGTTCTTGAGTATCAATAACTTGATTTCGAGTAGCAAATGTCACCATTACATTATGAGTACCACCCCCAGGATATTTATAAATATGTAAGCGGTCTAAACGAACATTAATCTGACTATTTTTAAGACTGATATCAGGTTGAATTGCTCCTGGGTGATGAATGATTTGATTTTCAACAGAACCATTTTTACGCGCCGCAATATAACCAAATTGGTGAGTTGTATGTGACCAAGGTTGCTTTATACTAGACTCAAAAAAGCTGAGGATATCATCTACACTTTTAGATTGTGATTCTTCCATTTCCATAGCTTCTCGATCATTAAGCTCGGTTAGCTTAGAAACTATTTCTTCTGGCTCATAGTGACCAATTACAGAAATGTTCTGAAGTAACAAATTTTCGTTTAACACATCACACCTCTTGGCAAAAATTAATAATTTTAATCAATGTCTGTTTTATTTATGTTCTTTGCTTATGCCTTAATGACTCATGAGATGTGCATCATTATAGCAGGTTCAAGGCACTTATCTAGTCTTTAAAGCCGCAAAAGATTGTCAATTTTTCTAACAATTAGATTACGAATTGTAACTCTCAATCAAAAATGAAAAAGGATTACCCATTATTGGGTGAGTCCTATTTCGCTTTTCGGTGGAAAGTACAAATCAAGAAAATCTGTCGGTTTCATAATGGCTATTCCTGCAAAATTATTTAATACCAATAAATCTTTATCTCCAGTAATTACAACTTCCGCGTTAGCAGATAAAGCAGCAGCTAGAACATGATTATCTTTGCTATCTCTTAATTCAGGTACATCAATAGAAATAGTAGGACAAAAATTTAAGATTTCTTTACTCGCGTCTAGTAAATCTTCAACAGTTAAACCGAGAGATTGAATTTTAGATACAAATTTATGTCGTATTAACGTAGTTTTTAATTCCTGAAATAACTCCTCAGATGCAAAGATTATAATTTGATTATTTTGTGCTTTTTGTAAAACTTTACGGGGGATTCCTCGCCATAATAAGGCTGATATCCAAACATTAACATCAACAACAACTTTCATTATTTCCCCCATAATTCTTGTCTAACTTCTTTGACTATTTCACTAATTTCTTCTAAACTTGGTTCATCGGGATCGGGTGCGGTTTCATCAATCCGTTGAAATAACTCATCTAAGCTTAAATTTTTCTTGGTTTTTGTCAGTTTAATTTCATTTTCTGTAACTAATATTTCATATTCCGTTAAAGGTTGCAGTTGTTGTAATATTTCTGGAGGAATTTCTAATTTTCCTTCTGAAGTTACTTTCGCAATGGATTTGATGGTCATATTTTCTCCTTTGTTTTTTAAGATTGCTCGTAATTGGGCCGAAGCCCAACTACACACTTCTCGATTATAGCAAGAAGTTTGCACTCGCCATCAATTGCTATGGACCTCCTGGCACTGGAAAAAGTATGCTGCTTGAAGGGAGCGTCCACAAGTTAGGATTACAGGTTTTAGAAGTTCCCTCAACCGGATCTAAATTTGTAGGTGTCCCTGAGCAAATCACTCAGGAATTTTTTGTCTTTGCGACAATCCATAACACATTTATAGTTTGGAATCAAGCAGATAGGGATTTTGGTAAACGGCTAGAGCAAGTGAGTCAATCAGCCGATACAGGAGTTAATTCGGCTCCGAGTATTTTGCTTGATCAACTCTCTTCTTATAAGGGTGTTATTGGCTTAACTACCAATGTCGCTTTTATCTCTAAAAATTGCTATTATATAGCGATAAATCAAAGAAATACCCGGAATAATGCCTAATATTAATGCAAATCACGGCAAAAGAATACAGCTACCGAATGCCGAAGTAATTTTCTATCCCCGCCTATTTCAACCGCCCGAAAGCACCCAGATTTTGACCGATTTATTAAATCAAATCGAATGGAAACAGGAACCGATTAAAATTTTTGGCAAATCGGTGCTTCAGCCTCGATTAACTGCTTATTATGGAACCAAGGCTTATACCTATTCTGGTCTTAAGATGGAACCCTTACCCTGGAATAAACCGTTATTACAAATCAAAGATAAAATCGAGCCTTTGGTTGATATAGCGTTTAATGGGGTTTTGCTGAATTTATATCGAGATGGTCAAGATTACATCGGCTGGCATAGTGATGATGAAAAAGACTTAGCTAAAGGTGATGAAAAAGACTTAGCTAAAGGTGCGGTAATTGGTTCTCTGAGTTTGGGGGAAACTAGGCGGTTTATTTTTAGACGGAGGGACGATCATCAAAACAAAATTGAACTGAGTTTAAGTGATGGCGATTTTTTAATTATGGGTGGCGAAACTCAAAAGTTTTGGCAACATCATGTTCCTAAAAGTGCTAAATCTACTCACCCCAGAATTAATTTAACTTTTCGGGTGATTAAATAAAAGAAGAAACCCCTTTCCCCCAAGTGCCCCTCAGTGCAAGACTGGAGAAACCGGGTTTCTATCAAGGTGTCTGGTTTTCAGCAAAAATATCTCAAAAGAAACCCGGTTTCTTTTCCCCCAGGGAACCCTTGAGAAACCGGGTTTCTTGGGAAAATCTCGCGATTGATGCAGAGATGATCACACAAACCCGGTTTCTTTCTCC
Source organism: Microcoleaceae cyanobacterium bin_387 (assembly GCA_037440985.1). Classification (GTDB taxonomy): domain Bacteria; phylum Cyanobacteriota; class Cyanobacteriia; order Cyanobacteriales; family Microcoleaceae; genus JBEDKD01. The sequence goes on along the minus strand of JBBITB010000007.1, from coordinate 97,445 downwards.
CCAGGGAGCCCTTGAGAAACCGGGTTTCTTCCCAAAATCTCGTGGGATGCAGAGATGATCGCAGAAACCCGGTTTCTTTTCCCCCAATTACCCATCACCCATTACCCATGATTTTTAGAGCCTAAAATCAAGTGCATTAACCCATCAACAATTCGATCGCGATGTATGGGGATAATCTCCTTACCGTGTAACAATTCCTGCGTCACAATAAAATAAAGAGCCGATCCCAGAAAAATCCGCGCAGTCGCTTCAGGATCAGGCAAATTCAACTCCGGGCGAGAAGCCAAATAAGAAGTCAAACGCTCAATCACAATTTGGGCAAAATTGCGAAGAAACATTTGCGCTAACTCAGGAAAACGCCCAGACTCACCAATCACCAACCTCAAAAACCCAAGAAACTGGTGATCACTCTCCATTTTCATAATCAAAGTCTCGGCTAATTGTCGCAGAGCTAACTCTGGTGGCTCTAACTGTAATTCAATATCCATAATTCTTTCTTGCGCTAAACGCGACATCAAAGCATTAAAGAGCCCTTCCTTGTCTTTAAAGTAACTGTACACCGTCGCCTTTGACACCCCCGCGGCCGCAGCTACGCGATCCATACTTGTCGCGACATACCCGTGAGCCAAAAACTCCTGCATCGCACCCAGCAGGATTTTATCTTCCTTGTCCACCGTCGTCGCGGGGTCTAGTTCATTCAGTTTCGCCCGTCTCATTACTGGTTCCATAAAAATTTTTATTTAGGGGGTTGACACTATCCTACTAAACCGTATAGTATAAAGTCAAAGACAAAACTAAACCGTCTAGTAAACCCCCAAGAGGTGCGTTATGGTAAGCCGCGCAACTGCCGAAAGTTTCTCCTCCACATCATCCCTGAGCCGCCAACTCCTAGCCCTGATGGCAGCAGCCACCCTCGCGGCAGGGGCAGGGACAACCTATGTGCTGACACGCTCTTCCTCCTCTCCAGAAGTACCAGCAGCCCTCGCGAGTGTCCCTCAACTCACCACCATCACCGCCCTAGGGCGACTGGAACCCCAAGGGGAAGTCTTTACCCTTTCCGCGTCCAGTAATGCCGATGGCAACCGGGTTGACAAACTCTTGGTCCAAGAAGGAGACTGGGTAAAAACAAACCAAACGATCGCGCTTCTCGACAGCTATGATCGCCTCCAAGCCGCCCTCAACCAAGCGCAAGAACAAGTGCGAGTCGCCCAAGCCAAACTCGCGACTGTCAAAGCCGGAGCCAAACGCGGAGAAATTCAAGCCCAAAAAGCGACCATTTCGCGCTTAGAAGCCGAACGGGAAACGGACATTGAAGCCGCGCAAGCCGTCCTCAACCGCCTCCAAGCCGAACGCGCCACCGACATTCAATCCCAACAAGCCGTGATCGCGCGCCTCCAAGCCGAACGCGCCACCGACATTCAATCCCAACAAGCCACGATTGCCCGCATCGAAGCGGAAAAACAAGGGGACATCGAAGGGCAACAAGCCGCGATCGCGCGCCTCCAAGCGGAACTCCGCAATGCCCAAACCGAGGCTGGGCGCTACGAACAACTCCAAGAAGAAGGAGCCATCTCACTCGAACAACTAGACAGCAAACGCCTCACCCTGGAAACCTCCCAACAAAAACTCAAGGAAGCCCAAACAACCCTCACCCGCATCCGTTCCTCGCGTGAACAACAAATCAACGAAGCCCAAGCCAAACTTAGTCAAATTCAGCAATCCCGCGAACAACAAATCAACGAAGCCCAAGCCAAACTGAGCCAAATTCAGCAATCCCGCGAACAACAAATCAGCGAAGCCCAAGCCAAACTCAACCAAGCCCAAACCGCGAAACTTGCCCAGATTACAGAAGCCACAGCCACCCTCGATCGCGTCACCGAAGTCCGCCCCGTCGATGTACAAACCGCCGAAGCCGAAGTCAACGCCGCGATCGCGACTGCGAAACAAGCCGAAGCCAACCTCAACCTCGCGTACATCCGCGCCCCCAGAGACGCTCAAGTGCTCAAAATTTACGCCCATCCAGGGGAAAGAATCGGTAACGATGGCATCGCGCAAATGGGACAAACCCGCGCCATGTACGCCGTAGCCGAAGTTTACGAAAGCGATGTCAAGAAAGTACAAATCGGACAAAAAGCCAAAATTACTAGCACTTCTTTTACAGAAGAATTAGAAGGACGCGTCGAACGCATTGGTCTACAAGTGCTCAAACAAAATGTTATTAACACCGATCCTTCCGCGAACATTGACGGCCGTATAGTTGAAGTCAGAATCCGTTTAAATGAAAATTCCAGCCAGAAAGTTTCAGGATTAACCAATTTGCAAGTCAAGGTAGTAATTGAACAATGATGAGACTACTAAAATCCCTCCAACGCAGAACTCCCCTAGGATGGTTACAACTTAGTCACGACAAAGGAAGAATGTTAGTCGCGACTGCCGGAATTGCCTTTGCTGATATCCTCATGTTTATGCAGTTTGGCTTTCAAAATGCCCTCTATAGTAGTAATACTCGTCTCCACCAAATCCTTGATGCGGACATAGTTTTAATCAGTCCCCAAGCCTTAAATATGACTAATCTATCGGACTTTTCTCGGCGACGGTTATATCAGGCGATGAATGTACCCGGAGTCGAATACGCGGATGCTTTTTATGCTAAACTTGGTGTTTGGAAAAATCCCAAAACCAAGCAGAAAAGTTCTATTTTTATAGTGGGAGTTAACCCCGATCGTCCTGCCTTTGAGCTTCCAGAAATTAAACGCAATCGAAATGTAATTAAACTCCCCGATACAGTTTTATTTGACGAAGCCTCCAGAGGGGATTACCAAGACGCGATCGGGCAAATTAAACAAGGAAAACCCGTAACCACAGAAATCGATCGTCGCACCATTACTATCAGCGGCTTATTCAAAGTGGGAGCCTCCTTTGCTGCCGATGGAACCCTTGTCACCAGTGACCAAAATTTTCTGAGATTATTTCCCAAACAGCAAGCAGGTAGCATCAACGCCGGTTTAATTCATCTTAAACCCGGAGCCGATCCAGTACAGGTACAAAAAGCCTTAAAAACCTACCTTCCCAATGACGTTAAAGTATTGACAAAAACCGAATTTATTGAATTTGAAAAAAATTATTGGACTAATAATACCGCGGTGGGTTTTGTCTTTAATTTAGGGGCAGCAATGGGCTTTATTGTTGGCGTTATTATTGTCTATCAAGTCCTCTCCACCGATGTGAGCGACCACTTAGCAGAATACGCGACTTTTAAAGCAATGGGATACCGCAATCTATACTTACTCAGCATCGTCTTTGAAGAAGCACTCATTCTTTCGATCCTGGGATTTATACCCGGAGTCGGCATCTCTATCTGGCTTTATGCTTTGACGAGAAAAGCGACCAACTTACCCATGTATATGACCTTAATTAGTGCCGGAACTGTCTTAATTTTAACCCTAATTATGTGTAGTATTTCAGGAACTATTGCCACCCGCAAACTGCAATCTGCCGATCCCGCGGATATCTTTTAAGGGGAGCATTTCAAATTTGCAAAAAGAAACTGTAGTGGGAGCGTCTCGCTCCCTAGGGATCTAATAGGGAGCGAGACGCTCCCACTGCCAATTTACAAAAATGAAATGCTCCCTCTTTTAAGTATAGCATAAGGAAGACGTAAGAAGATATCAGCCCTAGATAAATTAAGGTTTTCAGGAATAAGGTCTTGGCTGTTGCCCTCAGAGCAAATTAGTTATTTTTTCATCGGTTTTTCCATCCCTTAAGATAGAAAAAAATTATCAAAATCAGGGTATAATATTTAGGGATAACTAATTTTATTGATTATCAAAATAATTACAAATAACCGCACAATTATGAAATTCAGCACCCCCGAAAATAACCCAGATAAGGGAATATTACAACCGGTAATAGTCATTGAGAAACTTGACCATTACTTTGGTCAAGGTCAACTGAAAAAACAGGTACTCTTCGACATTAACCTCCAAATCAATGGAGGTGAAATTATCATTATGACGGGGCCATCCGGTTCAGGAAAAACCACCCTATTAAGCTTAATTGGGGGATTACGTTCTGCACAGATAGGTAGCCTCAAAATCCTGGGAAAAGAACTCTGTCAAGCCAATAGCGAACAATTAGTGCAAGCACGGCGCAAAATTGGCTATATCTTCCAAGCACATAACCTTCACCGTAGTTTAACTGCCCTCCAAAACGTGCAAATGGGGTTAGAATTGCATCGTGAAATATCGAAACCAGAAATGCGGAAACGCTCAACAGAAATGTTAGAATTAGTAGGACTTGAAAAGCGCATTAACTATTATCCCGATGACTTATCAGGGGGACAAAAACAACGGATCGCGATCGCGCGTGCCCTCGTCAGTCACCCCCAAATAGTCTTAGCCGATGAACCCACTGCGGCTCTCGATAGCAAATCCGGCCGTGAAGTCGTCAATATCATGCACAAACTGGCGAAAGAACAGGGTTGTACTATTCTATTAGTAACCCACGATAATCGTATTTTAGACATTGCTGATCGAATCGTTCACATGGAAGATGGACAACTCGCCAATAATAATTAAAATTGCTCCTGCTCAGAAGACACGCGATCGTATTTAGGGCGAAGCATTCGGGGAAAGAATCTGTTCTATTTTTAATGATAACTGTCAGGATCAGCCACCCCGAAAAATTCAATTACTTATTGCTTCTTCATTCTTTCTTTGTGCCTTTGTGTCTTTGTGGTTTATGACATCTTCCTTCTTATATCTTAATATTAATGTGGATGAGTTGTAGGTTGGGTTGAGGAAACGAAACCCAACAACCAGCTTTTTTGGGAGTGGGAGTGTTGGGTTTCACTGCGTTTAACCCAACCTACTATCTTATTGCTTTTTCATTCTTCCTTTGTATCTTTAGTTGTAGGTTGGGTTGAGGTAAGGAAACCCAACAACCAGCTTTTTTGGAGTGGGAGCGTTGGGTTTCACTGCGTTTAACCCAACCTACTATCTAGTTGTAGGTTGGGTGGAGATAACGAAACACAACAACCAGCTTTTTGAGAGTGGGAGCGTTGGGTTTCACTGCGTTTAACCCAACCTACTATCTAGCAATTTGGGTTATGATAGTAATGAGACAATTTACCAAAAAGAAATATGATGAAACGAGATGAAGTGATAGCAGTTTTAATGGCACATCAGGAACAGTTAAAAAACTTTCGTGTCAAATCTCTCGCGTTATTCGGTTCATTCGCCCGTGAGGAAGCAACACCTGAGAGCGATGTGGACTTATTAGTAGAGTTTGATAGCCCTGTTGGGTTATTTACCTTTATGCGACTACAACGCTATTTACAAACTATTTTAGGTCGCTCTGTGGATTTAGGAACACCTGATTCTCTTAAGAATTATTTGAAAGAAGCAGTGCTTAAGGAGGCTGTGCGTGCCATCTAGGAGTTTTGAAAACAGGATTAGAGATATATTGGAGGCTATTGTTGAAATTGAGAGTTTTACGGAAGGTATCACTTTTGAGGAATTTCAGCAAGATCAAATAACTGTCAAAGCCGTGCTTTATAATATGGCGATTATTGGTGAAGCCGCGAATAGTTTAATGCCGGATATTGAAGAGATTTACCCGGAAATTCCCTGGATTGATGTTCGTGGTATGCGTAATGTTGTTATTCACGAATATTTTCAGGTTAATCTTGTGATAATCTGGCAAACAATTAAAGAGGATTTAGCACCTTTAGCCTCCGCGTTAGCTCAGTTAATACTCTAGAGAGTTAACTAATATATGGGAGATATGTTAAGGGTGTTTCTCTCTCAGTTATGAGAAACCCGGTTTCTTGGGAAAAGTGAAAAACCCGGTTAGAGAGGTTTACTTGCAACAGAGAAGCGATCGTTTTTTCAGAAACCGGGTTTATTGACAAACATAGTAAGTTTAGTCCATATTAGGGGTTTTGCGTAAGCCTTACTTAAGCCACCAAACCTACTCATTAACAGAAAAATTATGGCAATAAATTAGAAGGTGATATCTTAGGTGAAGCACTCACGGAAGGCAGTTGTAATTCTTGTAACTTCGATAAATGTTGAGGACAATAAGCCGCGATGCCAAAAGCAATAACTTTCCCACTATATTGAGCAACATTTTGTAATTGTTCTTGAGAAAGTCCTTCCTGTATCAAAGATTGAGAAATTTCTACAGCAAAATCATTGATAGACTTTCCAGAATCCAGAGACTTACAAGCTTGTTGAGCGAGTTGTTGAGCTTTGGCTGTCCCCCTTGTCTTATGAATCGCGGCTTCATCGGGCGTTAAAGCTGTTTGTAACAAATCGCTAAATTCATCGGCTCTCGCGGGTGTACTGGTTAACACAAGAAAACCCGTAAAAATGGCAGCAATGGTTTTTTTCAACATGACTTATGAATGAGTGAAGATTACCCTCACTTTAGCAAATTGTGGGAGTTTTGGGGCATCCATCGTCAAAAAAACCCGGTTTTGCCAAACAAACCGGGTTTTTCGGAGCTAACTATTACACTGTCGCGGGGACATTTTCGATAAACTTAACTTGACTCAAAAGTTCATGAAGTTTCTCACCCTCAATCACTTCTGTTTCTAGGAGTTTCTCGGAAATACTTTCCAACAAATCACGGTTATTATTCAAAATATCCAAAGCTTGCTGATGGGCTGTTTCCACAATTTCCTTCACTTCCTTGTCAATTTCCTCAGAAGTTTGTTCACTCACCACACGACGAGGGTTAGGCATTCCATTCCCCAAAAACATTCCCTGCTGGCCTGTTTCATAGGCAAGGGGTCCTAAAACTTTACTCATGCCATAAGTTGTTACCATTCGTTCGGCTAAATCTGTTGCCCGTTGTAAATCATTAGCCGCGCCTGTGGTAATACTTCCAAAGATAATTTCCTCGGCCGAACGCCCCCCTAATAAGGTGGCAATTTGCCCCCGTAATTCGTCTTCATTCATTAAGAAACGGTCTTCTGTAGGTAACTGTAAAGTATAACCTAACGCGGCCATTCCACGGGGAATAATTGATATTTTCTCGACGCGACCACTACCGGGCATTAAAGCTCCGACTAACGCGTGACCGACTTCATGGTAGGCGACGATCTTTTTCTCTTTTTCATTGAGAACTCGACTTTTCTTTTCTAACCCCGCGACGACTCGTTCAACGGCCTCATTCAAATCTTCTTGGGCGACTTCTTTACGACCATTTCTCGCGGCTAATAATGCTGCTTCATTAATTAAATTAGCTAAGTCAGCACCCGCAAAACCAGGAGTCCGTGTCGCGAGGGTTTTCAAGTTGACATCATCACCTAATTTTACTTTGCGCGCGTGAATATTTAAAATCATTTCTCTACCTGCCAAGTCGGGACGATCAACTAATACTTGTCGATCAAAACGACCAGGGCGTAATAAAGCAGGATCTAAAGTTTCAGGACGATTAGTTGCGGCTAAGACAATAATAGTGGAATTATCAACAGCAAAGCCATCCATTTCTGTTAATAATTGATTGAGAGTTTGTTCTCGTTCATCATTCCCACCTGCGAAACCTCCGGTAGCACGAGATTTACCGATCGCGTCTAATTCATCAATAAAAATGATACAAGGGGCTTGTTTTTTCGCTTGTTCAAATAAATCACGAACGCGGGCGGAACCGACACCAACAAACAATTCGACAAACTCAGAACCAGATATGCTAAAAAAGGGAACTCCAGCCTCACCCGCGACAGCTTTTGCTAATAAAGTTTTCCCGGTTCCTGGGGGACCAACCAATAAAACCCCTTTAGGAATACGGGCCCCAATATCAGTAAAACGAGCCGGAGTTTTGAGAAATTCAACAATTTCGACTAACTCGGTTTTCGCTTCTTCTACACCCGCGACATCAGCAAAAGTAATTTTCGCCGATTCCCCTTCCACATAAACCTTAGCCTTACTCTTACCAATGGAGAGAACTCCTTGAGCACCACCACCACCACCACCACGGCCTAAGAAAAATTGCCAAATCCCGACAAAAATCAAGGGTGGAATCACCCAACTTAAAAGACTCCCAAACCAACCATTATTAGAAGGAGGAGTCGCGGCAAATTCGATCCCTTTTTCTTCCAAACGGTTAGGTAAATTCAAATCAAAAATCGGGGTAGTCGCGAGGACTTGACCGGGTTTATCCTCTTCCCCTTTCAATTGATAACGAATTTGATTTTGTCCCACAGAAACACGGGCAATTTCCCCTTGATCAATTTGATGAATAAATAAACTATAGGGAACTTGAGGAATATTCGGACCGAAGATAAAAGGTGCGAATAAATTAATCGCGAGAAATAGTCCCGCGACGATGAGCAAAATATTGCCAATGATACGCGATCGTGGGGGTTGAATTTGATTTTTAACTGACATGGTTTCCCTTATTCTGTCTTTGTATTATTTTTGATTATGCCTTAAATTGATAAAAACTAAAAGGATCGGATTTCCTCACCTCAGTTGATTGATATAAAATCCTCGGATCGGGGCGACGCCTTCGGGAGCACAGGTATATTTTCCCACTGAAGTTGGTAGCGCGAATGCTTCCCCCCTACAGAAAATTTAGGATTGGGGAATTTATTGGGCATTTCTCTTATTTCTTCTCTCTGTGTTCTCTGTGCCTTTGTGTTTCATATATAAAAACCTCTTAATGTCTTCTCTCTGTGTTCTCTGTGCCTTTGTGGTTCATGTATAAAAAAAGTGGTTTTGGGCTAATAAACTTATCAATAATAGCCCATAAACCCAGCTTTTATAGATGAATATCCTTCAAATTACTGCGAGGATTAAAGGTGCGATTCGCCTTGATTTTCTCATAAGCTTCTCGCTCAACACTACTTAATTCTTTCGGAGACACGATCGCGATTTTGACCAATAAATCACTACGGCCTCCCCCTTTCGGATTAGGCCAACCCTTCCCGCGTAATCTCAAAGATTGACCCGATCGCACTCCTGGGGGAACATTCATTGTCACCACACCATCAGGAGTAGGAATTTCCACAGATGTGCCCAAAACAGCTTCATCGGGGGAAAGAGGAATTTCACAAACTAAATTATCGCCATCAAATTGAAAGAAAGAATGAGGTTGAATTTCTACTTTTAAATATAAATCCCCTCGTTGTTGAGTGGAACGATCAACTTGACCTTGACCTTTTACACGAATTTTGCTACCAGTTTTTACCCCTGCTGGAATAGAAACTTCTCCCCCAGAAAATCGTCTGCTCGTACCACGAAAAGCCTCACTCAGAGTAAGACTAAGAGGGGTTTCCATATCCAAAGAAGTGTTGACGGAAGTGCGGTTATCAAAACCAGAAGCATTATCAAATCCACCAAAACCCGTCGGTGTTCCGGTGGGGGGACGATAGGAGTAATTCCAATTATTAGAACGCGCGCGATTGGCTCCACCAAAACCCGCGTTACGACCTAATAAAACGTCGATAAATTCATCAAAACTCCCATATTGACTAAAATCAAATCCACTAAAATCCCCAGGAGTTCCTGCCGTAGACCAACCACCAGCCGCGGTGCCTGCTTGTTTCCAATATTGACCAAATTGGTCATATTTTTTGCGCTTGTCGGGATCTGATAAAACTTCGTAAGCTTCGCTCACTTCTTTGAAGTGGGCTTCTGCTTCCTTATTTCCGGGGTTCATATCTGGGTGATACTTGCGGGCTAATCTGCGATAGGCTTTTTTGATCTCATCTGGATTCGCGGTTTTGTTTAACCCCAGAACGGCATAATAATCTTTGAAGTCTGTTTTTGCCATACACTCCTCTCTCTTTTCTGTCTTGTGAATATTTATAAATTGTAAATTTTTCTAGTTCACTTATAGAATTTAATCCGGGTATGGCTAGAATTTACTCTAGTCATACTCTCTCAACCATTATAGGTTATCAAATCCGGGGCTTCTCTATAGTTCGGATCTTCCACAAGGCGTGATACGGCTGACACCACAGGGCGCGATCGTAATTTCCCCATGAAGAGATTGGGGGATTGGGTATTCCGCGCTGGGGATTGGGGACTCACCCAAGATTTACAGTATGAGGCTTGGTAAGCTCTTACGCGTTTAAAACTCCTCATACCACAGCTATGAAGTCTGTGAAAAGCAGGATGCTTGTCCGACTTTATCTGCTGGAAATGTGTCTTATCATTACCTGGCTTTCCCTGGAATGGACAAAACTTGATCAAAGGGAATTTGGATTAACTCTGGTTTATCCTAATACAACGATCGCGATAACCAATTAATACAAATTATCACAAAGAATGCTACACATAATGGGATGCCCAACCCCCTAGAGGGATGAGGGGGATTGGGGAAGTAAGCTTTTGTACCTCAACAGACAGAGAAATGCTATAATCGCGTGATTTCAGCTTGATATTAAACAGAAAAAATTGTCTTTCTCTGTAGTTTTGTGGGAGTCGTGCTAAAGATACTGCGCGATTAAAATATCGTCATTATCATCGGCAATAGTCGCGACAATCGTGATAGCGCGGGCAATTTCTCCGGGTGATAATTCTGCGACGGTGCGAGTGGATACCACCGCGACTCGATTATCAACGATCGCGAAATGAGCTTCCAAAGTCGATAACCAATTCATTTCTAACAATTTTCGCATTAACTCCGGTTCTTTTTTCGCGGGTAAAGACAAGACAAAGGACCAAACTGTTAAGGTATCATTGGAGGTTTCCCCAGTTAGTTGGACAAAGACTTCTACACTGCCATAGTGAAACTTCCAAAGATGTCCCTCAGTTTCGCTTTTGCCAACCATTACTTTTTGATCCTGGGCTAAACTCCCAATCACGGTTTCGATTTCCTCAACATAGCTGAAAGTCGAATCTATATTGATGCTCTCTGAGAGTGTCTCCGGGGTAAATGTTTCTGAAGTTGTGGCTGTAGTCATAATAATTTTACTTGGGCGCGATCGTGTGTTGGTTTAACAAATATGATAACTCTTATTGAACTCTACAGGATTTATCCTGGTATTAACCTAGGGCTAATTCATTCCCCAGGGCTGACTCTTCCCAGATCCGAGCCAAATTTGGTCAAAACTAACATCTTGTACCCTTTTCAACTACACCCAAGAAACCGAGTTTCTCGCAGAAAAATCTAGGCGCAAAGGCGAAAACGCGTCATTAGTCATTTTAAGTGCTTGTCATAGGGGCAGGGGAAAATTATCAGGGGATGGAGTAATCGGATTATCAACAGCTTTTTTCAGTGCCGGAGTTCCCAGTATTATTGTTTCATTATGGCCAGTTAATGATAATGCAACAGCATTTTTGATGAAGGAATTTTATCAGAATTGGCAAGAGGGAAAAATGGATAAAGCTCAAACCTTAAGACAAGCCATGTTAAGCACAATAAAACAATATCCAAAACCGGGAAATTGGGCAGCATTTACTCTGATTGGGGAAACAGAATAAGGGCTCCGGGGCGGGTTCACCCCTATTGATGCCACCCAACCCGGATTCACAAAAAAACGCCCCATCGCGTGCGCCACACTTAAAGTAATTTAAGCTGTTTTCCCATAAATAGTGGACATCTGTAGGGGCTAAGTAGGACCGCAGTAAATATTAAAGTAGTGCTGCAAGGGTAAGGGCAATTGGTGAGTAAAATGCTTGACTAAGCATTATCAAAACCCTGATGCTGAGATTGAACAGCTATTACAACCGCAAACAGAGTTTTTATTTTGCTCTGTCGTCACCCACTGACCATTCCATCCACCATATTCGGCACAAATATTGGGACATTTTCTGTTAGCATCCTCCTGATTCCATATTGGACCGTCGCCATAATCACAACCGCAGGTATAATTAGCACGCACCATTTTTGTCAGTGTGTTTTTCATGTTCGCTAACCACGGCTTCGCATTGTTATCTAAGGTAAACAATATCGGGTTAGAGCTTTTTACTAATTCATACATTTTTTGATAATTGGGATAAGACTTGGCTAGATGAGAAAAAACTGTGTGGCGAGCTGGCATTAAGTATTGTGGCTGACCGAATTGCTTCGCCCCAATACTATCAATCATATTTTCAGAAGATGCCAATAAATTAGCTAGTTTCACAGCTAATTGACGAGTCCCCCGTTGCTCAACATTTGGATGAATGCCAATCACGTCCGCATAAAATAGGGCTTTTTTGTCGTTATCGGAAAGTGGCATCACTTTGAAATCAATGTGCTGTAGGGTTTCTGGACTCATGGCTGACATTGATTCCGTGAACCCTACTACAGCTCGACCATACCCATTGCTAAACCAAGAAGCGGCTTCGTAAGACTCTTGCTGAGTCGCGTTATCATAACTGGTCATCTTCAACAGGGTGCGTAAGTTGTCTATCGCCTGGGAGTCAACTTGTTCTTCGTTTTCCGGCTCTGGCACAGGGAATTGATTTTTTACGCTGGCAAGGGCATCCATGTAAAGGCAAGCATTCGTAGTCCCGCCACCCATATCAATCATTAACCCCCGCGAATCAGGAGGGATCTTACTGGTGTAACTGCACTGACCAATTGTCTGATAGATATCAGTTAATTTTGTGGCATTTTTTAGGGCAGTATCTTTGTCCCGATAAAACAAGATATTAGAACAGCCCAATTGAGGAATGGCATAGAATTTGTCGCCAAATTGTACCCCTTCACTGGCATAGCTTAAGAAGTCTTCCTTCCCTTCAATCTCGTTTTTTTCCAATGGCAATAACAGCCCTTTTGATTTGAAATAATTGAGAAAAATGGCATCAAATACATAAACATCGACATTCTCTGGGGGTTCTTTCCCATACCCCCCATCCCAATCCTCTGAAGAAAGTATTTTTAGTTTGACGTTGGGTTCAACCTCTTGCCATTTTTTCTGAATTGAATTTTGAAATTGTTCAATTCTTGGTACATAAGGATACAAGGCTAAAACAATTTCTTTGGGATTCTCAACAGCAAAAACTGGCGCACAGAAATCGAAAATACTTGTAAAAAGTATCAATCCAATTAATAGGACCGCGATCGCGCCTTTTCGGACTTTTTGAATTGTCTTGGGATTAGATGGCTCTGGGGAGAGTGGACTAAAACTAAAACCCTGGAAAAATGATAAGATTGGTTTCCAGTCTTCAGGGACGGGTTGAGTTTTGCGTGATAAACCACTGGCGGGGTGCTGTGTCATTGTTTCCCTCACAAATGAATTATTATCATAATCTCAATGTTTGTGAGGAGGAATATTTTTCACAAAATGTTACATTCTTGAATTAAGTAATTACTGTCACAAATATCCTAGGTAAAAACACTCTCTGATTGTTACCGAGAAAGGCGTTCATACCATTAAGAAATATGCTGAAACTAGCCCACCAGGGACTTAAGTCAAAGTCTCATAGCTGAAGTCCTTTGAAGATGACTCAAAGAGTGATTTATAGCCCTGCACCAACAAATTACGAGATTCCTTATAGTCCTCTGAAGAGGTATTTAGCTTTGAGACAGGGGTTGAAACCCCTGTCTGAGTGGATCTATTTTTTCTCAAAGGCTTTGATACCATTGAGAAACATCGGGACAAATTTTTCCATAAAGGCTTGAGGATCGCGGCTCCAAACTCGTTGGGCTGCATTCACACGAGTTAATTGTAAATCAGGAGCGAGAAGTGTTTGCGGTAAACGTTCCATGAGATACTGGGGACGTTCCCAAAGAGGCATGGTATTGGCAATATCTAATAATAAACTAACTCGCCGTAATTCCGCGCCCAAGGTAATATCCATCCCTGCACTATAAGCCGCGTGTTCGATCGCGCTATATTTTTGTTTAGCAGCTTCGACTTTTTCGCGATGTTGGGGACTTTTTTTAGCAATTTGAGTTAACCAACGATTGCCCCAACGGACGTGTCCCGCTTCTTCGGGAAAAATCTTTTCCAGGGTTTCCCGAATTTTAATATTATCAGGGGTTTGGGGTGCTTCCTTAAGCGCGTGGATATGGGCAGAAAAATACTCACATCCGCGTTTTTCTGTGACGTTGATCGCCGCGAGGGAGGAAATAACAAAGTTTTCGGAGTCGGTTTCTGTATCCTGAGCCTGATTATCGAGGAGTCTCTCAAATTCGTTAATGTAGGAAACACCCGCAGGTGTACCAACATTTGTGTCTAATTCCACTAATAAATCGGTTAACCAAGACGCGTGGCGAGCTTCATCGGAAATATGGCGAGAAAGATCCCTGATCAATTCTGGGAGTTTGCCATTGAGTTGTTCGATCAATGTTGTCAAGTCTTTACAACTCCGTTGCTCGCTATAACGGTAGCGATTAAGAGTAATCAAGTGCAATTCGGCATCGCGCACCACATTTTTGAGTACCGATCGCGCACTCAAGCCATTACCTAATTTTCGAGGATAGACGACACTCATCGTTGTTATGCTTGGTAAAGATATCTTTATAACTGTAACCAAAAATGTTAATCCTGTCCCAGTTATTCTTTTGGAAAAGAAAGATATGGTTATGCCCGATCGCGCTTTTTCTGATGACTCTTTTGACAAGTGTCAGTTGTCAAGTCTCCTCGGACAACATTACTACTTCTTCTGAGAAGACAACCCAAAATGGGTTTAAAATTGCGGTAGTTTTACCCCAAAATGTCGACGATCACTCTTGGAATGAAGCGGGTTATCAAGCTTTACAAGTGCTTAAAGAAAAAATTGGCGCGATTACTTCTTATCATGATAATGTCGATGTTCCTTCCGGTCAACCTTCCCAAGTGTTTGAAAAGGTTTTTCGAGAATATGCCCACAATGGTTATGATTTTATTATTGGACACGGGGGACAATTTGTCGGCGCGATCGAAAAAGTAGCAAAACAATTTCCACGCACTAAATTTGCTGTCGTTGGTGGTTATGGTGGCAATAATAATAATCTCGGAGGGATTACTTATGAGACAACAGAAGCCGGTTATTTAGTAGGAAGTGTTGCCGGATTAACTACAAAAACTAATAAAGTCGGTTATATTGGTGGACAAGCTTTAGCTGATGGATTAGAGTTATCTCAATTTTACCAAAAGGGTGCTCACGCGATTAATTCACAGGTTCAGGTTTCTGTGAAGTGGAACAATAGTTTTACCGATGTCGCCCAAGTTACCGAAATTACCCAATTTTTGATTAAATCTGGCATTGATGTGATTATGATAGATGCTTCTCAATTAGCTCCGACTGTGATTAAATTAGCTGAGGAAGCCAAAATTAAAGTGATCGCGCCTTTTACCGATCTTTATCCTTTAGCTCCCCAGACTGTTATTACCAGTTTATTAATCGAATATCCCGCGATTTATTTACAAGCGACAACTCTGGTAAGGGAGGGACGTTGGGAAGGAAAACTTTATCGTTTTAATCTGAAACAAGGGGCTTTTCGTTTAGCTCCTTTTCGAGAACATTTGACACCGGAACAATTGACTAAAATTAATGCAGTTAAACAGTCTATTTTACGAGGAAAATTGAATCTCAGTTAAGGAGATGAACGATAAGTAAATTAAAAACATGAAAAAAAAAATCACCGTCTTATTTTTCTTTATTTTCAGTATTAATTTTGTCATCAGTTGCAGTGTTGGCCCGAATAATAACGCGGAAAAGGGCAATAGCACGAAAACTATAAACTCTTTTAAAGTCGCGACTATTTTACCCGGTAAACTGAAAAATGATGGCTGGAGTCAAGGGGGCTATGCCGGATTATTGGCGATTCAAAAGGAATTTGGTGCGACGATTTCTTATCAAGATAACATTGATGTATCTGGTGGTAAATCTACTCAATTTTTAGACAAGAAACTTCAAGAATATGGCGCATCTGGTTATGATTTTATTATCGGACATGATGGGGGAGAATTGATTAAACCCCTAGAGAAAGCTGCCAAACAATTTCCTCGGACTAAATTTGCCGCGGTGGGTGGTTACGCGGGTAATAATATTAATTTTGGTGCTATTTCTTTTGACACCAGCGAAGCTGGTTATTTAGCAGGCGCGATCGCGGCGATTTCTAGCAAAACTCATAAAATCGCGTTAATTAATGGTCCGAAAAATCCTGATACCAGGGATTTTACTCAATCGACGGTGAAGGGAATAAAATCGATCAATTCCAGCATAGAAATATTTACGGAATGGACTGGGGATTTTCGGGATGGAGAAAAAGCAAAAGCATCCGCGACTAAAACTATTAAATTGGGCGCGGATATTTTAGTTCTTAATTCCAGTTACTTTGCCGAAGTATTAATTCCCTTAGCAAAATCGGCTCATATTAAAGCCATTACCCTTTTTAATGATCAATATGATGCTAACCCCAGTACAGTTATTACCAGTTTAGTTGTCAAATATCCTCAAATATATATCCAGGGTGCTACTCTGGTAAAACAAGGACGATGGGAAGGTAAACAATATCGTTTTGGACTGAAGGAGGGAGTCATAGAAATAGCACCTTTTCGAGGTCATTTAACTCCCGATCAAGAAGAAAAGGTGAATCTCTTGAAACAAAATATTATCCTTGGTAAAATTAATGTATCATCTTAATTAATTGAGAACCGTTATGATCAACGATAAATACCGGACGATCACGTTCTTTTTCTTAACCGTGTTATTAGTGGTAGCTTGTAATACTACGGAGCCCCAAGTATCCCAGAATACTTCCTCACCAGATCCCAAAACGGTTAGTATTAAAGTCGCCGCAATGATGCCCCGTGATATCCAACATGACGCGTGGAGTCGTTCTTCTTATGAGGGTTTAAAATTCATTGAAAATGAAATAGGAGCTGAAATTAGTTATCAAGAAAATGCCGATGTTCCCTCCCCTCAACCTAATGCTACTTATGATAAAATTTTACGCAAATTTGCCCAAAAAAACTATGATTTAATTATCGCGCATGGTGGACAATTTATGGAAGCTTTGGACGCAATTGCTAAAGAATTTCCCCGGATTAAATTTGCGGTGACAAGTGCTTATAGTGGCAATAATAAAAATGCCGCGGGGCTGACTTATCGGGCATCAGAAGGGGGTTATTTGGCGGGAGTGGCGGCGGGGTTAGTCACCAAAACTAACAAAATAGCTTTCCTGGGTGGTCAAGCTAATTCTAATGCGCTAGAAATTGCTAATTTTAGTCAAAAAGGCGCGCGCTCTATTAAACATAATAGCAATTTTTCAATAGAATGGGTAGGCAGTTTTACTGATGACAATAAATCCCACAAATTAGCAGAAGAGTTGATCAAATCTGGTGTTGATGTTATTATTGTTAATGTGGGTACTGCCGATCCCGAAATTATTTTAATGGCAGAAAAAGCCCGGATTAAAGCTATTGGCATTAATCAAGATCAACACGCGATCGCGCCCCAAACGGTTATTACCAGTATGATCCCCAAATTTAGCGCGATTTATTTACAAGCCGCGACATTGGTTCTCAAAGGGCAATGGGAAGGGAAACAATATAAATTTGGATTGAAAGAAGGCGCGATCGAAATGGCTCCTTCCTATGGGAATTTCACTCCTGAACAGGAGGCAAAATTTCAGGAGATTAAAAATGACATTATTCTCGGTAAACTAAATTTTTTCTGATCAAAGAGGCATAATTTTCATGTTTGTCAAGATCAAATTAATCCGAACAATAGTATGTTTTTGTTTGACCTTTTTGTTGATGATATCCTGTCATAATTCCTCAAGGGAGACGGGCAGTACCCAAAATAACAACTTGCCCGAACAGAAAAAAATTAATTTTAAAGTAGCCGCGTTGATTCCGCGCAATTCTCAAACCGATGCTTGGAGTATGGCATCCTATCAGGGATTAATGGCTATTGAAAGGCAATTAGGGGTACAAATTTCTTATCAAGATAATGTTGATATTCCCTCTCCTCAGCCTCATTCTCGGTTTGAGAAAATTTTACGCGAATATGCCCAGGAGGGGAATGACTTAATTATAGGTCATGGTAGGATGTTTGTCGAGTCCATCGAAACTGTGGCTAAAGAATTTCCGCGGACTAAATTTGCTGTTATTAGTGCTTATCGAGGCAATCAGAATAATGTCGCGGGTGTGACTTATCGCTCTTCGGAAGCCGGATATTTAGTAGGAGTCGTGGGGGCTTTAGCAACTAAGAAAAATAAAATCGCGTTTATTGGGGGGCAACCCCATCAGCAATCTCAGGAAGTCGCGAAATTTTGTGAAAAAGGCGCGAAAAGCATTAATCCCTCTATTGATATTTCTAATAATTGGGTAGGTAATTTTACTGATGAAAAAAAAGCTAAAGAGTTAGCAGAAAGCGCGATCTCCTCCGGGGCAGATGTTTTAATCTTAAATGCAGGAGGAATCGAACCCGTGATTATTTCCCTCGCGGATCAGGTAGGTGTTAAAGTTATTGGTAGTCATCGCGATCAATACGACTTAGCCCCGAAAATAGTTCTTACTAATATGATTCCTAAATTTGCTGAGATTTATTTACAAGCCGTAACTTTCGCGATGAAGGGACAATGGGAGGGTAAACTTTATCAGTTTGGGCTCAAGGAGGGTGGAATCGAAATGAGTTCGTCTCATGGGAATTTGACCACAGAGCAGGAGGTAAAATTACGCAATATCATAGAAGATATTAAACTGGGGCGTTTGAATATCCTCTCTTGATTTGAAAAAATTAGAGGTTAAAATAGAGGGTAACGCGTAGGGGATGTCTCAATGATCAGTCAAATAGGGGAAAACAAAAGCCAAAATCAACCTTTGGCTCCAAAACGGCAATGGCATAAAATTTTTTCTATTGCTAATCAATTACGTTATGGGTTAGCTTTATTAGTTCTATCTAGTTTATCAATAACGGGTAGTTTTCTCATTTATTCCAGTTTTCAAACCCAGTGGCAAGAAGCGAATTTACTACAAAAGGTGCGATCGCAATTAGCCGCGGAAAAAATCAATTCTTATATTGATGATTTTCAACGAAAACTGGGCTATTTAGCGCGGGTTCGAGGATTAACGGAACTGCGCCAGACGACACAATACAAGTTAATTGAAGGTTTGACACGCCATAATAGCGCCTATGAAATGGTGGCTATTATTAATCGTCAAGGTAACGCGGTCGCGCTAGTTTCACCTTACCATGATCAAGCCATAAAATTGGGTAATGTCAGCAACAGCCCATTTTTTACCAAAGCTTTTCAGAGACAAGAAGATTATGTAGGTGATATTTCCATTGATCCTATTTCTCGTCAATTAGTAGCCACCCTCGCGGTTCCCATCCGTAATGAAAAAGATCAAGTCGATGGGGTATTAATGGCGAAAATTAATCTCAAATTTCTGGAATTTGTGGTTTCTCAAACCGAAGTGGGACAAACCGGTTATACTTATGTGATTGATGATCGCAATTTTTTAATCGCGAAAAAAGGTAGCACGATAGCCTTGGGATCAAGCGCAGCTATCGCGTCTTTTCAACCGGAAGATATTTCGGAACTTTCTTTTATTAAAAATTTGACGGACAATAAAACTACTAATAACACAGCCAATCTGAGGGTTTATCAAGGCCTGAATGGGAGCGAAGTTTTAGGCGCGATCGCGACTATTAAAAACGGAAATTGGGCTGTTATTGTCGAATTACCCACCGATGAAGCTTACGGACCAGTAAAAGCTCTCATTTTCACAATGGGAGGTGCTCTCTTTATTGCCACAATATCAGCCACCGTGATCGGTTTTTTATTCTCACGCAATATCATTTCACCCTTGGAACATCTTACCCATGCCGCGGCACAAATGAGCGGTGGAAATCTCAATACTCAAGTAAAAATTAGCTCAAAAAACGAATTGGGTATTTTAGCAAATACCTTTAATAAAATGACAGCACAACTTGATGAGTTATATCGTTCCTTAGAAATGAAAGTCGCCACGAGAACAGCAGAACTTTTACAAGTCAATCAAACCTTAGAAACAGAAATCCTTGAGAGAAAACAAGCGGAAGCCGAACTACAACAGACATTACTAGAATTAAAAGAAACTCAAGCTCAACTTATTCAAAGCGAAAAAATGTCCAGTTTAGGTCAATTAGTCGCGGGAGTTGCCCATGAAATTAATAACCCAGTTAACTTTATTCACGGTAATTTAACTTACACGAATCAATATATTACTGATATCCTTGATGTCCTATCATTATATCAAAAATACTATCCTAGTCCCCCTGATGAAATCGCCCATAAAGTGGAGGAGATAGAAATCGACTTTATTCGAGAAGATTTACCCAAAATTTTATCTTCTATGAATATGGGAACTGAGCGCATCCGACAAATCGTCTTATCTCTACGAAATTTTTCCCGTCTCGATGAATCCGATATGAAGCAAGTCGATATCCATGAAGGCATAGAAAGCACTTTATTAATTTTACAAAATCGTCTCAAGGCTAAACCGGAGCATCCCGCTATTCAGGTGATTAAAAACTATGGAAAATTACCATTAGTTCAATGTTATCCAGGGTCATTAAACCAAGTATTTATGAATATTTTAACTAACGCGATCGATGCCTTAGAAAATAGAAACTTACCCTCAGATAAATCGAAAACAACCATTACAATTCGGACGGAGGTAATAAATACAGATTCAATCTTAATTGGAATCGCGGATAATGGCTCAGGAATTGCTCCAGAAGTGGTCTCTCAAATTTTCAACCCCTTCTTTACCACAAAACCTGTGGGTAAAGGGACTGGTTTAGGCTTATCCATTAGTTATCAAATTGTGGTGGAAAGACATCGCGGTTCTTTAAGTTGTGTATCAGAAATAGGACAGGGAACAGAATTTGTAATAGAGATCCCTATTACCCCCAAGAAAAAAGATTAATTCCACAATTCTTGTGAAGTATTAAAGTATTCTATCTCTTTTCTGTTATGTTCATCTGTTGACTTTGTGCCTTTGTAATTGATCAAAGGGGGAAAGGGGGAAACAATCATTTTTTTCTACTAATGACACGATAAACATTAACAATTTGTTGTTTTCCCTTTAAAGGAATCGGTCCCCAAGGTTCCACCACAAATTCATCTTCAATGTAAATGAGAGTTTGATAAGCAATTAAAATGCGACAGATACCGGGTTGACGAATTTTCTCACAACTTTCTAAGCGAGAAGCTGTATTAACAGTATCCCCTAATAAACCATATTCTAAGCGTTCTTTTCCTCCGACACTTCCGGCAACTAGGGGGCCGGTAAAAATGCCAATTCGCATGGAAATTACCGGAAAATTTCGGGCTTTCCAATCGGCATTTAATATTTTTAATCGTTCACCTATTGCCAAAGCACAACCCACCGCGGCTTTCGCGTCCAGCGCGATTTCGGCTTCAGTTGCGCGGGGAACTGGGACACCAAACGCGGCCATAATTCCATCCCCCATAAATTTATTAATAATCCCGCGATATTCTTGGATAATTTCTGTCATGGCTGACAAATATTCATTTAACCATTCCATTAATCGCTCTGGGGGCATTTCTTCGGAAAAGGTGCTAAAGTTTTTCACATCTGTAAACATTACGGTTGCCATGACTTTTTCCCCCGGTAATCTACCATCGGCTAAAAGACGATCGCGGCCTTTCCATAAAGCATTAGCAATTTCAGGTGAGGTATTTTGGCCTAAAAGTCGCATGACAATTTTTTCTTTTTCTTGAGATTGATGGGCCCGGTACGCGACAATAGAAGCACTACTGAAGAGAAAACCAATAGCAGGAGTGGCAACGGGAACCCATTTCGCATTAAGAAAAAGGGCGAAAGTTAATCCGCCTAAAACACATAATAAAACAGGAGAAGCCAGGGCAGAAAATAAGGGTTCTCGATAGCGAGCTAGGGCAGTCCCAATTAAAACCCAACTACCAATCCAGATAATTTCTACCCATTCAGGCCAATAGGAAAATAAGGGACGTTTTCCCAATGCCGCGTCAATGAGTTGACTCACCATCTGGGCATGAATGAACACCCCAGGCATTGTTTCTGTGTCTAGGATGGAACGGTAAGGAGTCCGAAAGATATCGCGCAAACTCGCGGCATTTGCCCCAATTAAAACAATTTTATCTTTGATTAAGTTAGGGTCAATATCTCCTTCTAATAATTCTTGAATACTGAGGGTTGGTGCGACTTTTTGACCGGAACGATAATTAAGGAGAATCTGATAACCTCCAGTATCAACTTTTTCATATCCTCCTGAGTTAGGTTTTAAAGGTTGAAATCTAGCTTTTCCCCACAAAATAATCGTGTCATCATCAGGACTATTATCAGCTTCGATGCCATCATAAGCTAGGTATTTCATCGCGACCTGCATTGATAAGGAATAGTATGTTTCCTTCTCAGGGGTGTTGACAGTCATTAACTGACGTCGTACAGTCCCATCGAAGTCAACAGGAATATCGTTAATCCCAATTCGACCAAGGGGTACTCCCGCGGGCGCGTTGACACCTTTATTTTTTGAACCTTCCGAAGTGTCAAATAAATTTTTGATGACAATAACATTGGGATTTTGAAATTGTTCTCTGAGTTGTTTATAACCCGGTTCTACGGGTAAATCTCGATAGATATCTAGTCCGATCACTTTAGCCTTATATTGGGAGAGTTTTGCCAATACTTTTGCTAATGTTTCATCTTTAAGTGGCCAATTATATTTTGGGTTTCGGATGTCTTCTTCTGTCAGGGTGACAATGAGCAACCGCGGATCGACCCCAGCATCGGGTCGTAATCGCACCATCTGATCGTAGGCCATTAATTCTAAGGGTTGAAGAAGAGTAAAATGACGGGCTCCGATCAGAAGAGAGGTGACGCTGATCGTCGTGATCGCGACGGGAATAATTTTGGTGTTTTCCAGGGTTTCTTGCCAGGATTTTTGTATTTTTGGTAATGCCAAAAATACGGATTCTTTCTGATGACTAAACCAGGAACGGAGAGAAAGTTTCGTTGTTAAATTTTTCCGGAAATATTTCATAGGATTTGAGATGATGAGTCATAAGTCTTTTATCCTTCTTTTCACTCGACAATCTTGAATTTAGAAAAATCTGGAAATAAACAGAAAAAAATTATGCCTCTAACCACAGAGATGAGAGGATTAAGGACAGATATAACTCATAATGAAAGTCAGAACTATCCTGGGTTTGTGCTAATTATTTTTTTTACTGGGTTTATTTGATACGCGTTCCAGACTTTCTGCGGCCTTTTGTTCGCTGGTTTTGTCCCCAGTTTCTTTGGCTAATTGCAGAGCTCGTTGATAGGATTCTAAGGCTTTAGGATATTGACCTTGACTTTCATAGATTGCACCCATGTTATTGAGAAGCCGTCCGAGACTGGTTTTGTCCCCGATGGCTTCTAACATGATTATAGCTTGTTTAAAGAAGGCAAGGGCGGCCGTATCTTGACCTAATTTGCGATAGGTTAATCCAATATTATTGAGCAAACGTCCTGTCCCTGCGCGATCGCCAATTTCTCGACGAATTGCCAAGGCTTCATTATAAAATTCTAATGCTTTGGCGTATTCACCCATATTATAATAGACCGCGCCCATGTTATTAAGAGTCCGTCCTAAGTCTCGTTGATCGCCGACTTCATTTCGCACACTTCGTGCTTGCTGATAATATTCTAAGGCTTTCGCATATTGTCCAAGTTGTGTGTAAGTCGCGCCAATATTATGTAATGATTCTGCTAAAAGAGGGCGATCTCCTGTTTTTTTCGCGATGTCTAAGGCTTGTAAATGTAATGACATCGCTTGAGAATATCGCCCCTCTATTCGTTCTATTATACCCATTAAATTAATGGTATTACCTTCCTCTACTAAACCCCCTAAAAGTTTATTAATCTTTAAAGCTTGATTCAACGTCTCTTTTGCTTGCTCATGGTTTCCCATCTCTGTCAAGACTTCTGCTATGGCATTTAGCGTTTTTCCAATTTCTTTTTGATTAGAGGATTTTTGATAAATCTCTAAAAGGTTTTGATAGTCTTTTAATGCTTCTTGGAAAAGTCCTTGTCGATAATTTTTCTGTGCTTTTTCTTGTAATTTATTCAGGTCTTCCTCTGATAATTCAGTGGTATTTTGAGTGAGGAAATTGGTGGTTTTTTCTAATTCCTTTTTGTGCCATTGTTGATGAATGGCTTTAGTGTTCTGGTATGGGGCAAACATAGGTGAATTTTGTGCCCATGTATGAGAGGTTCCCCCATAACTTAGTTCGAGGGGAAAAAAAAGCGCGATCGCGCTAAGATATCTGAAGTAGTGAGAGCGAAAATACACTGTTCCCATTCTCCTGTTTCAAGTTATACTGCTTAAGGTAACACATTTGACTCAAGTTAACTTGATAATCAAAGAAACTTTACATAAAACAGAGGAAAAAAAGATGGCACTTGATCGTGATTATCCCAGTTTACCCTTTCTTTGGGATGAGAAAACTCAGAAAAATGATTCATCTTGGTTAGAATCAATTATCCGCAATTGTGCCCCTTTTTCTGAAGGTTGGCTAAAAGCTCGTATTGTACAATTGGCTCATCCTCAACCCCAAGGGCGTTCATCGCGTTATTTTCCAGGGGATTCTCCTTACATGGCTTTAAGTTCCGAAAAGGCAATCATTGAGGCTATTTTAGCAAATTTCCCTTTAGATGAATGTATAATTTTACGGGGAAATTTAACGGAAAATTATGTGATTAAAATTCTCAATTATTGGTATAATGAAGACTTTTCTCAAGTGGTAAATTATAATTTTGAAATTTATGCAGATCGTCAATATCCTAATGTTTTTTTAGTAACGAGCACGGCGACAGCCTCTCTCTATAATAATCGTAATATTCCTCCGCTTCAGCGTTTTAGACCTCTGTTTAATGTGGAAGAATTCGCCAAAATAATCGTGAAAAAAGAATGTCAAAATCTCACATTAAAAACTCATGGTTATTCGGTTTATGATAATCTATATTACCATAATTTCATGAAAGAAGCTGATTTTTTTGCCGATAATGATTTAATTAATAATCTCAATAATTTGGAGGAAACTCATTTTTATTTAGGTTATCATTGGCCCAGTGAAAAAACCTTTAGTGCTCCGAGTTTATGGTTAGATTATCGTTATAACTTTGGGATTTTCGGAAAGTTTATTTTTGTTCTGGGTGGTTTTGCCCTTTTCGCGAGTATCTTGATTTATTTATTTCTGAAATTTCTCCTGAGTCCTCTTTTTTTATTTGGGGGAAATTCTGTTCCGGTTTTTCATCAAATTTTACAGGGGTTAAATTTTTATGATACCGAAGGGATTGCCTTACAATGGCATTGGATTTTCTTAACGGTTTTTTTCTTCTGGTTACTCCTTATTAATATCTTTCGCATTATTGTCTATCAACGCGATCGCTATCGTACCATTCACTATGGTGCGCCGGATCTCGCGGAGTTTTTCTGGCGTTTAGATGTCGCGTTAGAAAAAGAATATGCTAAAGTCAATCATGCTAAATATTCGGATATCAATCTATCACATCCCATTATAGATGTCAATTTAATTGGTCATAGTTTGGGTGCTTTAGTAGTTGTAGATTCCCTGAGAATTTTATCGGATCGCTTTGGTAAAGATGATTATCACAAGCAGGATAATTCACAAATTGGAGATTATCTTAAACTGGATAAATTGATTTTAGCTGCCCCGGATATTCCCTTGGAATTTTTGCGATCAGGGCGTAATAATTATGTCCGTTCTGCCATTTTACGTTGTGATAAAATTTATTTAATGTCCAGCGATCGCGATACGGTTTTACGTTATTTATCAACCCTGGTTAACTGGTTTGTGGAGCCGAGTTTAGAAATGTCGGCTTTACGTTTAGGGAATGTCTATTTACGTCCGATGAAGCAGTCTGATGGAGAGACTAAATATCTGCCTTTTATTCGGGTGATGATATTATCTAAAGCCGCGGCTAAACCGACATCAGCTTACGATCTGTTTGAAAAATTTAATTATATTGATTGTTCTGAAATGAAGGGATTAAATGGGGTAAATTTGTCTCTAAATCCCTTAACAGGGGTTTTCATTGATATCATTAACGCGGCTTTGTATTTAGGGGGAATTATTGACGCGCATGGTGCTTATTTTTGGACAAATACACCCAGTTTTAAAATTGTCAAATTTCTCATTTCTCATAATGATCTGACGGAGGAAATGATCGCGTTCAAGATTAAGGATTTGATTGGCGATAGTAAAATTCGCTTTTTACCTAGTCAACCCTTTTTGAGAAGGAAAAAATAACGGGTTTGGGAGCCTCCACGCTTGTGAAAGCCTACTATAGTGTTTCCATTTCAGAAGTAAAACTTGTGGCACAGGCATCTTGCCTGTGAGGGGATCTCTGCCCTGCATTTACATCTCATTTAAAAATGCTATATATGGTTTATTGAAAAAATTATCTCTCCCCAAACTGGATGCTCCGGGTGATTTTTTCTCTTTTTTCAGGGGGGAAATCTATTTCACCACCAAGGTACGATCTACACTAAGGGGTGATTTATTTGGGGGTGCTGGGGGAAATCTATTTCACCACCAACGCACTAAGACACTAAGAGGTTATTTTTCATCATTTTTGGGGTTCAGAAATGGGGGCAATCAATTTAACCACCAAGGCACGATCAACACTAAGAGGTTATTTTTCATAAGGGGCGAAGCCTTGGCGAATATACATTTCTGGTATGATTTTAATATAGTCGTAG
This sequence comes from Microcoleaceae cyanobacterium bin_387, assembly GCA_037440985.1. Taxonomy (GTDB): domain Bacteria; phylum Cyanobacteriota; class Cyanobacteriia; order Cyanobacteriales; family Microcoleaceae; genus JBEDKD01. The sequence continues at coordinate 70,809 of JBBITB010000007.1, read as the reverse complement.
CCAAGGCTTCGCCCCTACAGGGTAATGTCAAAATAAAACTGCCTAAATCTTATGTCAAATAATCGCAAAATTCGACTCCCCAAAACCACTAGCATTAACACCAGCATGGGAATATAAAAAAGCCCCCCGAAATTCGGGGGGATATCAAGGTTTTTTAATAACGGGATAAGCTACGATCGCGCACAGAAATTTTTATTAATTGTCCATCGGGTGCGAAGGTGGCCGAGGTTGGAATTTTATCTGTGATTCCGGGGAGCGTGATCGTGCCGACTAAAGTATGTTCAGATTGCCATTCACCGATATAATGAACTGAGGCTAATTTGGGTATAAATGAACTGCCAAACTGATAAATCATGCGTCGGATTCCCTTTGTCACAATCCCTATTGGTAAATAATCAAACCATCGCGATCCGGTTTGACGGATGAGAGGAAGTCGCGGAAGCGCGATCCAGAGTAACGCGAGGGCTTCATCATTTCCTTCTAAACGATGAAATATTAATCCATCATCGTCACGAGTCCAATATAATTTTGCTTTTCCTGAGTCGAGATAAAATGAACCATCAATGGCCATTTTTACGGTAAGAATCAGTTCATTGATTACTTGATCTTTATGTAAAACCTTAAAGAAAAGTTGAGAATCTAAGGGAAAATTTAACGCGTGGGAAAGGGCACGATCGCGGGTGACGGGTTCAAGGATCGCGTGTTCTAAGGGCGCATTTTCCCTGTGAAATTCATCATTAACTCGACAATTGCTAAAACTAAAGGGAACCGTTGCCGCACCTATTTCTGGCGTTAATTGCACTTGAATATGAATATGGGGTTGGGGAGAATAACCGGAATTGCCACAACGTCCGATTAAGGTTCCTCTTTCGACGCGATCGCCTTGTTTAACCACAATACTATTTTCGGCAAAATGGGAGATTTCTACATAGAAACCTCTTTCATCATAAAGGATAACATAATTACCCCAATTATTATTTTGATCAACCTCCGCGATCGCGCCATCGGGTAAATCATTAATCACTCGCACAACCCAACCCCGAATCGGAGACAAAACCGGTTTTTGAAACGCGTAATAATCTGTTAAATGAACACCACTGCCGCGATAAGTTTGCCCTTTTTCATCACGAATGACAAAATCATAAGCATAACGCCAAAGTCCTTGATGTGTCCATTGTCCATCACAACCTTGCCATACCGTCCATTTTCCGGCAAAAGGTAGCGCGATCGTCCTTCCACTTCCTTGATAACGTAACCGAGAAGTTAACTCATAATCTAAAGTTTTTTCAGGAGAAGATTGAGGCGATCGCGCTAATAAACGATGTCCAACTAACCCTAAAATATAAAGTAATAACAAAGTGACTAAATTATAAGGTAACGCGTGAACCGGAAGGGCAACAGAAGCCCAAAAAACACTGATCGCTTCACTTAATACCGCGGCCAAAGCCACCCCTAAACCAGCTAATAGATAACTTCTCGGAGAAGGTAATAAATAAAAACCACCGATCGCCAAGGCTACCAAAATAAAATTAAGTGCCGAAGGATCATAATAAACATAGAGAAAAGTACCCGTTAAAATCCCCCGTAAAGAAGTCCCTAAAGCATAACCCATGACAGCTAATAAAAACTGGATACGAGAGTTAAATAAGAGCAAAAGTGCGACAACCATTCCTACCCAAACATTAGGTAGAAAAAAAATCAATCCGAGAGTGCGTAAAAAACCTTCCAGATAGATAGGTAAACCAATAGAATAGGCATGAGGGGGAAGAATCGCGGGTTGTAATCCAGCATAACGAAACGCGGCTAAATGGACAACCCAACTCACCACAATAAAGGGCAAACTTAACACGGGTAAAAAGAAGAAATTCCGCAGAAAATGAGATAAAGCCCAAGTTAAAACAAAAGCTAATATTCCCGCGACACCAGCTAAAAATAGAGACGCGATTCCGGGTTGGAATAAATAACCAACACTTAACCCTGCTAAGAGGGGATTAAAGAGAAATGCGCCTTGGAGAAGAGAAGTATGTTCTAATTGGGTTAAACGGGTAAAAAGCAGTGTGGCAAAAACGCCCATCAAACCCATAAGTAAAACACCCGGTTGTAATAACATTGCTGTTAATAAAACTGCCCCGATCGCGACTCCCCGAAGAAATAAAATTTCTGCCGTTGCGCCACAGAGGGCTTTAATAAACCAAGGGAGTTTGAATTGTGTTTTGAGACTTTTCCTAGGGAGAGATTTTGCGGGAATGAAATTGAACTTGAAGCGACTCACAAAAGAGCGATAACGTAAGCCTAACATATCTCTAATTTTCCTTTAGTAAATGTGGTTTACTGGGGTCAAAAACAGGGTTTCTGGCAATTATTTCTGTAGGGAAACGGCACTGCCGTGTCCTAACAAATCTCTAATTTTCCTTTGATAATGTGGGTTTGCTGGGGGAGCAGAAACCGGGTTTCTGGCAATTATTTCTGTAGGGAAACGGCACTGCCGTGTCCTATATTTTTTTGCCGTATCCTATATTTTTGCGCTCAGAAACCCGGTTTCTTAAGTCTTGTTGACAGGGGGTAGGGAAACGGCAGTGCCGTTTCCCTACAGGCACAGTAAATTTCATCGAATTAAGTGAGAATTAGTCATGGGTGCGAGACGTGGGGGGAGATGTTCACGACGCTCTAAATCACTTAAATCTTCAGCTGATCGAATTAACTCGACATCCCCTGATTCTGTTACTAAAACCACATTAGGACGATATTCGATAAACTGCATCCATTGAGTATTATTGTAAGCACCAACGGTAGAGACAATTAATCGAGTACCTCTTGGTAAAGGGGGTAAAGAAATACCCTCATCAATTGCATCAATATTCATGCACAAAGGACCGTAAATAATTGAAGGTTCACAAGCCCCAGGCACGGGACGATCAAGTGCTAAATCAAAGCGATACCAAAAACTTGTAAATAGTAGATTAACTCCTGCATCAACTACATAGGCACGAGTGCCATCAGGTAATCGTTTTGTACCACAAACCGTTGTAATTAAACTTCCTGCTTCATCAATCACAGCACGGCCTGATTCTATAATTAATTTGGGTTGATGTCCGGGTTTAAGATTATCCCAAAGTGCATCACAAATCGCGTCTGCATATTCATCAATGGGAGGAACAATTACCTCGGCAGAGTGATAAGTTCCCTTGAGACGACTACGGGAAGGAAAACCGCCACCGATGTCAATATATTCCATTCTCCAGCCGAAATTTTCTTCGATTTCATAGCCAAATTTTACCATTTTTTCCACTTGGCGACTATAAGCATCCGGTTCCAGAATATAGGTCCCAATATGGCTATGGAGTCCCTTAATTCGTAATTTTCCTCCCTTAGCAATTCGCCCGATCGCGTCCATTGCTTGGCCGGATTCTAAATTGAATCCAAAACGGGACCAACGGGGTTGTATTCCTACATCTAAATTGAGCCGCAATCCCACAGAAATAGTCTCTTCTAAACGAGTCGCGATCGCCTCTAAATCTTCAATTTCATCGAGGTGATCAATGTTAATTGTCACACCATCACGCACCGCAGCTTCTAAAGTATCAAAAGGTTTATGGGGACCATTGAGAATAATTTGATTACCCGGAATACCAAGGGCTTTGGCTTTATCATATTCCATTTTAGAAACTAATTCTGCCATCGCGCCTTCTTGATGTAAAATTGCACAAATGGACTTTAAGTAATTGGTTTTATAAGACCAACCAAAAGTCACATCGGGATAACGAGTGGCAAAAGCATTTTTTAGGGTGCGGAATTGACGACGCAATCCCCGTTCATTATAGACAAATAAAGGTGAGCCAAATTGTGCAACTAAATCATCAACTTTCACACCCGCGATCGCGGTTTTTACCTGACGTTGAGGCGGTTTCGTTCCAGCAAATTTATTCATTAAACCGCTATGTAATCTTTGAATGACGGGTTTTTCGTAATAGCTAACCATTATCTTTCTCCTACAGTTACTAAGGCTTGCAAGGGGGTTGTATCAGTTACCATTTCATAGGTATAACGCATCAGAAATTTACCAGCTTCATAGGGTTGTAAAGGGGGTAAAGGTAATCCTAATGCCGTTCTAATTAAGCGAGAAGGGAGATTAATTCCTACCGCGGTTGCGAAGTAAGTCCACGCGGGAAAACGCGGATTAATTTCGATTAAATAAATCGTGCCATCACGATCCGCAATACATTCGACTTCAAAGGGGCCACGCCAACAGGTATGTTGTAAAAAAGTCTCCGTTGCTTTCACTAAACCCGGATGATGAATGGTGACACCACTCCAAATTTTACCGAGCTCCGTTACTGTCATTTTCTTAATAGCAACTAATCCCAGATGGCCGCCCTCACCATTACCAACGCCAACTAAATTGACTTCAATGCCGCTGACAATTTCCTGCAAAATAATGGGATAACCCCATTCCATTGCTAATTGATGAAAACGTTGTAATGCTTCGCGATCGCTTGAGATATGGTAGGCTTTGTAATAGGGCCCTTTAATCATCGCGGGGAACCCTATTTTTGCCGTTGCTTCCTCTAATTCTTTAACGGAAGTAACTGTAATCGTCTTGGGAGTACGAATACCAATTTTTTCCGCGACTTCTGTGAGTTTGGCTTTATTGCGTAAGGCAAATTGCTTTTTTGTGGGTAAATAAGTTTTGATTCCGAGGGATTCAAGTTTTTCCGCACACTGGATATATAAAGGTAATTCCACATCAAAATTAGGAATGACACAATCTAATCCAAATTGTTCTTGGATTTGGCATAATCGATCCATCAAAACTTGGGGTTCTGAGGAAGGATAAGGCATTATATAACGGCGATCAAACAACCAATCCATATATAATCCGGGTTCCATTGCATCGTAGGCTAAACCGATGATTTGTGTGGGTAATTGTTCATCTTCTCGTAAGCTACGAGCCACTCCTGTCCCCGGCCCAGGATTATCAATTGCATTAATTCCCGTAACCGCGATCGTGTTCTTTTTCATTAATTTTCTCCTGTTAAGCCCAGACTTTTCAATTGTTGGAAAAAATCAGAGATATCTCGTTCCGCGGTACTTTGCGCGATCCCAAACTCATCAGAGAGAAATTGAGAGATTTGTTGATAATTTTCATCTTTTTGGATTCGGTTTAATACCAGGCGAGCACAAGAATTTAAAGTGTAACTTTCTCCGGTAGAGGGATTAAAAACAAATCCTTCTTCTGTAACATTGAGAGATTGTAATGGTGACATTTTGTTCTCCTGTTTAGGGGTAGCAAGCTGTTCTTATTTACTATTAACACTTGTCAAAATTACAATGACAACGATCATTCGATTACACTTTTGTAATTTTTGAGGGGAACTATTGAGGCGGATAACCGTCAGAGGCTTAATATGACTCTGCACTCCGAGCAAAAAACGCGGTTTTTTTAACTAAAATTGAGATTTTAAAGGAAGGATTTTGGTGAAACAAACAGGTTTCTGCGTACTTTATATATAGGAAAATAATTAAGGGATGATCTGTAGGGGCAATCCGCCCGTGGTTGCTCTCAAACCCAAAACCCCCAGGGATGGAAGTAGGCACGGGGGCGCTACTCCTACCACCGGCTCATCCCACCAATGGGTAACACCGAGTATTGTTGTGGAGAAAGTGTGATCAAATGAATAAAAAGATTGTGGCTTTGTTTGCCGGATGTGGCGGCCTCGACTTAGGATTTCGCCAAGCCGGTTTTAATGTATTCTGGGCAAATGAGTACGATAAAGATATCTGGAATACCTATCAAAATAATCATCCTGAGACATACCTCGATCGCGGTGATTTGCGTCTGATTCCTTCCAAGGAAATCCCTGATTGTATGGGCATTATTGGAGGGCCACCTTGTCAAAGTTGGAGTGAAGGAGGTACTCAAAGAGGCATTAATGACGATCGCGGTAAGTTATTTTTAGAATATGTTCGCATTCTCAAGGATAAACAACCCTTATTTTTTCTCGCGGAAAATGTCTCAGGAATGCTACACCAAAAACATAAAACCGCATTAATGAATATTTTGGCGGCCTTTGAAGAAGCTGGCTATAGGATATCTTTTCAATTAGTCAACGCGTCTGATTATAATGTCCCCCAAGACAGAATGCGAGTAATATTTATTGGTTATCATCTCAATTTAAAGAAAAAGTTTAATTTTGATAACTTGAAAAAATGCCCGGATCGTCCCACTTTAAAAGACGCGATCTGGGATTTACGAGAATCCGCGATCGTGGCTTTACCGCCTAACAAAACCAATGGAGATTTATGCAAAATCCCCAACCATGAATATATGATTGGGGGTTTTTCTAGTATATATATGTCGCGTAATCGAGTTCGTAATTGGCATGAATCTTCCTTTACCATTCAAGCCGGTGGCCGTCATGCACCCATTCATCCTCAAGCTAATAAAATGATTCGTATTGGGAAAGATAACTGGATATTTGATCCTGAGTCCCTTCAACCTTATCGAAGATTATCAATAAGAGAATGTGCGAGGATTCAGACATTTCCTGATGATTTTATTTTTGAATACAAAAACTTAGCCGCGGGCTATAAAATGATCGGTAATGCTGTATCTGTTAACTTGAGTTATGCCTTAGCCAAGGCGATTGCAAAAGACATTTTCAAGGAAATTCCCCAAGAGAGAAACGAAAATTACCATAAATCTCCACTTTGTCAGCTTTAAGGGAAAAAAAGTCTGTCAGGGGTTAAAACCCCTGGCTAAAAGCTAAAGTCCTCTGAAGAGGACTAAATCCAAATATTAGACATCTTCTGAAAGTGAGGGAAAAGGGAAGTCTTAACAGGCAACAGTCGGAATTTTCGATACTTTCGTAATAAGAATTTATTAGTTTTTGAGTTTCGCTCTATGTCTATTTAACACATTTTTTCTTAGTCCTCTTCAGAGGACTTCAGCTATTAGACAGGGACTTAAGTCCCTGGCGGCCTAAAAGCTTAAGTTGAATTAAAAGAATTTTAAGGCATCATAGGCGGTTTCGGATGCTGTGGTATTAATAGGGAAAGCTGTTTCCGTTGCTCAACCGTGAGCACCTGTCGCTCTGCTAACATCGAATCAAAGTGTTTGTTATCTAGTTGTTGATGCAGTTTTTGGATTTGCTCATGTTGTTGTTTTAATGCCTCCTGGGAAACATCACTTCCTAATAGCGATCGCATTTTTTGATCGGCCTCAAACATTTGTTTTTGTAACCCCTCCATCTCTTTTCTCGTATTCAGGTGAATTGTCTTAATTTGTTCTCGTTGTTGTGTAGTCAAATTAATATCTTTTGCCCAAGGGGGATCGGGAATATCTCCTCCTGGTACTTCCCCCATCGGTGGTGGTGGACATTGGGCAATTAAAGTTGAACGGGTTGGGTTAGTTTGAGTTACTATTGATGGATTCAACGCGTTTGTGCTACGCACTGATTCGATCGCGATCGTGCTGGTAATGGGTATGAGGAATAACGCGGTAGGGAAAACAAATAAGTAAGGGAATTTCATCAGATTAATCTCCTCAAAACGATGAGTTAACTATGCAATAAATTAAGATTTTAGGAGTGCTGTTGTCCTACCAAACTATTAAAGACGGTAAAGATTACGGATTAAGTGATAGTTTCATTACAATTTTGTAATTTACAAAGAGAGCCAATAGGAGTAAAATAGAGATCAAGTCAAGTGATAAATAACTATGAATATTCTGTACGTTGAAGATGAAGCAAAAATCGCGAGTTTTGTCTGTGCTGGATTGAAAGAAAACGGCTTTGTCGTTGATTATTGTGACAATGGCAATGAGGGCTATACTCACGCGATGGAAAATGATTATGATGTAATTGTTCTTGATATCATGTTGCCAGGAAAAGATGGATTAGCTATTCTTAAAAGTATGAGGCGAGCCGGCCGTAATATTCCTGTGATTTTGTTAACAGCACGCAATGAATTAGACGATCGCATTGAAGGTTTAAATTTAGGGGCTGATGATTATATCGCGAAACCTTTTTTTGTGGAAGAATTAATTGCCCGTCTTCATGCGGTTGTGCGTCGTGTATCGGGCGATCGCCAAAATATTTTATCCGCGGGAAATCTTAAATTAGATCGTATTACCCGTGAAGTTACCTGTAATCAACAATCAGTGGAATTAACCACGAGAGAATTTAATTTCTTAGAATATTTAATGCGCTCTCCGGGGCGAGTTTTTACTCGGACTCAAATTCTTGAACACGTCTGGGGTTATGATTTTAATCCCAATACAAATTTAGTTGATGTTTGTATTCAACGTATCCGTAAAAAATTAGAACAAGTGGGGGGAACCGGTTATTTAGAAAGTGTCCGAGGGGTGGGTTATCGCTTTCGTAATACGGAGTCTTCGTCATGAAATTACGTTCTTTTCGCGTCCGCATTGCCTTACTATCTGTTTTCCTCGCGGGAAGTACCTTAATCGGATTTGGTTTGGCATCTTGGTTCCTTATTTATAAGACAAAACTTGCCCGTTTAGATAGTGAGATTAAAAGTCAATTATTGCGAGAATCTGTACATCCTCCCTATCCCATAATACATTGGCTTGCTTACGAGAAAGCATTACCTTTATTCTTTGGGGTGGACTCCCAATCCCAAATTTTACTTTTGGTGATTGACTCCAATGAACAAATTTTGCATCAATCTTCTCATTGGCCATCGGAGCTCAATTTTACTAATTTATTCCCTCCAGCATCCAAGTCAATACCTCCTTTATTTCTCCCTGAAGCCTTATCACCACTACCACCTTTTGGCCACGGGAATAAACCCCATGAAGCCATACCACAGCACCCTTTTCGTGATGGTAATAAACCGCCTAGAATGCCACAGCCCCCTTTTCGTGATGGTAATAAACCGCCTGAAGAAATGCCACATCCAGACGAAAAACAGGAGTTTCATCCCCCAGAAATTAGGCCGGATGTCCCTCCAGAAGATTTACCTCGAGATCACGAAATACCAACCTCTTTTGTGACGAAAAAAAGTCACACTGGTAGATGGCGAATAGGCTCTGCTGCATCGCCTTTTGTTCGCATCGCGATCGGGGTTTCTTTACATACAATTGAACGGGAAATGAACGCGATCGCGAATATTTTCTTGATTTCGATACCTGTCGCGTTAATTTTAGTCGCGTTTGGGGCTTGGTTGTTGTCTGGAAGAGCCTTAAAACCTCTGCATCAAGTGACAATAACTATTCAACAAGTCACGGCAAAAGGGTTAGATCAAAGAGTCGCGATCGGAGATGTTGATCTGGAATTTGTGGAACTTTTACAAGTATTTAATCAGATGATGGAGCGGTTAGATCGCAGTTTTAAACAAGCTTCCCGTTTTAGTGCCGATGCTGCCCACGAATTAAAAACACCTTTAGCAATTTTACAAGGGCAATTAGAATGGACTTTACAACGGGTACAAACGGGGTCAAAAATTCAGCAAACTTTGAGTGATTTACTCGATGAAGTGCGACGTTTAGGGACAATTATTCGCAAATTATTATTACTTTCTCTCGCGGACGCGGGACAAATGCGTTTACAGTTAGTTACGGTGAATTTATCGGAGGTTTTAGCTGATTTAGTGGAAGATATTGATATATTAGCACCTGATTTAGAAGTTAAGACGAAAATTCCTCCCCAATTGAAAATTAAGGGCGATCGCGATTTGCTGATGCAAGTCTTACAAAACTTAATTAATAACGCGATTAAATATAATGTCCCTAAAGGTTGGATGGAAATCCAAGCCAACACTAACGGAAAAATTGTCTCCGTAACAGTGACTAATTCTTCTTTGGATATACCCCAATGTGACAGAGAGCGGATTTTCGATAGATTTTATCGGGGTGATCGCTCTCATAATCGTCAAATTGAAGGACTGGGTTTAGGATTAAGTTTATCACGAGAAATCGCCCGTGCTCATGGAGGCGAGCTGACATTAGATAAAACTCCATCTCGTCAAACCGCGTTTAGTTTAACATTACCGATTCGTAAAACTGGGTAAGGAAGAAGGAAGAAGGAAGAAGGAAGAAGGAAGTGGAAAGAAGGAAGAAGCAATTAAGGTGGAAGGAAGAAGGAAGAAGCAATTAAGGTGGAATCTACTAAAAACGGAAAATTCTTACTATTGCCCTGATTTTTTTGCCGCAGAATTAACGATCACGGCTTTGAGCCAAGCTTATCAAACTTTAGGATATGAACCTTTTTTAACGCGATCGCGTGGGGAGCGCGATCGGGCTATTCCTCAAGAATAACAGAGATTAAAAACTAAACTGCATCCGCAAACTGCCCACAAAAACCGTAGGATTATTACTAAAATTATTCAAGTTTTGAATCACATACAAAGAAGGTGCAATGGCAATATGATCCGTCAAAGGTAAGAAATAATTTGCCTCAATTTCATACTGAGTTGCACCATTACCAGCACCAGATACAAAAAACTTTTTCCCACTGACAATATCCATAGGAATGACAAAAGAAACTGTCCCTAATGCCCCTTGTCTGCCTAGATCAGGAAAAGCTAATCCGGCTTGAAAATTCTGGACATTAACAGTTTGATCCGGTCCCGTTTTTACCTGTAATTGGGTAGAAGCATAAAAATAGCGACCAAATAACCCAAAATGAGGATTAACTAACCAATCAAAATTCATCCCAAAGATATCCGAACTCGCACCCCCTAATTTCCCACCATAACCATCATCTAATACCCCAGAAATAGGGGAAGTAACATCAAGTTGTCCATAACCATTATCGGCTAAATTATTATGAGAATAAAGGAATCGGATATTTGCCTTAGAAGTAGGTTTATAAACCAATTCTGTGGAGAAAACATTAGGACGACCAAAAAATCCTTTAGTCGGATCTGCCGCGGGACGAACTCCTGATAAAAATTCATTATTTTCTACCAAATAACCCGTATGTAGTTCAAATTGTTTATTAATAAACCACTCCAAAACCGCACCAGCCCCCCGTGAAAGGTTCCCCAAGAGAGGACTATTCATCGCGTTAAAACTGGTTACTCCTGCTAAATTATAGGGCGCAAATACATTTTCATCAAAGTAGGAAAACCAATTAACTCTTGGTCCTGCAAATACCCGGAGACTATCACCAATGGGAAAACTATAATAAAAGTCACGCACAACAAATTCATTAGCAACGGGACCAGCCGTTTGTACACCAAAAGGAACTCCTGATCTAAAGGTTTTTCCTGCTGACATAAAGTCGTTAATACCTGGGTTGCCATTACCTGTCGCGAGTGTCATTAATAAGGCATCTTTACCTGTAAATGAACTAATTAGTGTTAACCAAACTAAATGACTAACGGTGATCTCGCTGTTGGTATTAACTCGCCGTTGAATGGGGTTTCCTGTGGCATCTCTACTGGCAATAAAGGGGGTTATTCCTTCGGCTCTAATCGTTCCATTTTTTGCTAATCCTGTTATATTAAAAAAGGTTAATCCATAGAGTTTAGTTGTGGGAGAAAATTGATTATTTTCTAAGTTTGCGGTGCGTGCTTCTAAACTATCAATGCGGCCTCGTAAAGATGCTAATTCCGTGGCAAATTCTTCTTGCAGTTTTTGTAATGCTAATAAGTCTTCTTTGGTGACAAAGTTTTCTGTCTGGGTTTTGATCTGTTCATTAATTTTATCTAAGCAAGCATTTAAACCCGCGGCAAATTCATAACGCGTTATCGCTTTATTGCCCCGAAATGTGCCATCTGGATAACCTGTAATACAGCCATACCTTTCGGTTAATGATTTTAAGGCTTCATAAGCCCAGTCTGTGGGTTGTACGTCCGAAAGCTGATAAACGGAGGGCGTTTCTGTGTTCGGATCTGTGCTTTGTGATAAGGATTCTAATGATTTTTGTTGACTTTCTTGGGGAGTTTCTTTATGGGTTGAATTGTCAACTATTATGAGGGGTGAAGGGGTAGGAGAGGTATGATAAACAGGGAGATGAAATAAGGCTGAATTGGTTTTTAAAGAAAAGCGTGATGATCGTGTATCTTCTAATGTCTGAGATGACTGGGACTCTTCTGCCGCGAAAGCAACATTGATCGGAATTGTCCCTAAAAAGGCAGTCGTCAGTAACAGAAATTTTAAGACAACAGTAGAATTAGGCATATTTACTTAAGCTTAATCAGCCAATTTTCAAGAGTATGGTTCAACTATGGAATATTAAACCATACTCTGCTCAATTAAGGGAATAAAAAAAACGGGCTTCTGGCAGTTTTCTGTTAGCTGAAATCACCATTTAGGTTAAGAAACCCGGAGCATCTCAAAGAAGTAAAAAAAACTGTAGTGGGAGCGTCTCGCTCCCTATTAGATCCCTAGGGAGCGAGACGCTCCCACTACCAATTTACAATTAGGAGATGCTCCCAAGAAACACGGTTAGAGCGTGAGTTATTTACGAGGGTTCATCATTCCACCCATACCTCCCATACCACCACACCCCATACCAGTATTTAAACCATACCAGTCTCGTAACCAAGCTTGCATTTGCACAATTTCTTGACGTTGAGAGGTGCTAATATTAGTGGCTAAAGTTTTCACTTCATTATGTTTCGCTAACCCACGATTTAATAACTGATTTGACATCATTATTGCTCCCATGTGGTGCATTCGCATATCTTCTAAAAAGGCGCGATCTAAATCATTTCCTTTCAATTTTGTTAAATCTCGCATCATGGGGGTATATTCCACTTTGGTTGACTGCCCCGGATACCATTCTTTTAACCAAGTTTGCATTTCTTCAATTTCTGCACTTTGTACCCGGATAATATCTTGGGCGAATTTCTTCATTTCTGCGCGATTTGTGCCATTATACAGTATCGTTGCCGTCGCGATCGCCTCTTGGTGATGGGGAATCATCTTGGTGAGAAAATCAAACTCACTTTGCACCTGCATCGACATCATCATCTGATGATGATTTCCAGCTCCAAATTGTCCCATACATCCCCCAGATGGCATGGGTTGAGGTTTTGCCGGAACCGCGTTTAAATCCTTTATCCCAAATAAAAAAACCGTGCCAATACCTGCACTCAGTAAAAGCACCGATAACGATTTTTTCCCAAACATAACTGCCTCCTCATTTCTCATATTTTTATTGATACTGAGAGAAATTGATAATCCGATGATAAAGACTCCCCTTAAGGGGAGAGTCAAGGGGGCAGCACAAAACTTAATCTTTTTTTAACTTTTCCATGTTTTCTGGGAAAAATCAACTAGCTTTGATTAAAGGAATTAACTCTAGGGGTTTTGCCAAAGTGATTTTTTCTTCCGTGGGTTTCCAAGTCGCCTCAAACGCGGCAAGATATAAAGGACAAGCACTCCATTCTCCCTTAACATGGACATCAAATTGTTGACACTTGCCACCTCGACGGCCTTCTAACTGGTAATGACGGCAATGACGACAAGCTGATCCTAATGATTTCGTGGTTTTCATAAAAAGCTTTTCTTGGAAAATTTTAAATTTCCTCATTAGTATGACACATAGATATCAAAAAGCTTTGTATCCTATAGCACAAGATGTCATTTTTTTTCTGATATAATATATCTTAACAATTGAGGGTTCATCTGAGATATTATGTCAAAAAAAAGTGTCTTAGACTACATTTTTTCGATTTTCAGATGAGGGTGAGAAATCCGGTTTATTAACCCCATCATCATTTTTGGCAGGAGATGACTTCGAGAAACCGGGTTTCTTAACAAATCATCATTTTTGGCAAGAGATCGGTGTGAGAAACCCGGTTTCTTTACCAAGGCTTTCTTCACCACAACCGATGAGTGTGAGAAACGGGGTTTCTTAACAAATAAGTCATTGGCTCTATTAAAGAGCGATTCTTGAGATAACGACTTGTTATGGGGGGGCATCGATCAACGTAGAAAAAATATCCTCTAAATTTTCCGATATGCTTCCATACTCTCTAACGTAATCAACTTCGCGATCAATATCTTTAATCTGTTGGAAAAAATCAATATTTGGACAGAGGGCATTATTCAAATCATTGGGTTCAAATTTTTCTAAAGAATCTCCATATTTTCTCATATTTTGACTTAATAGATATTTCCCTGTGCAGGATAAAAAATATAGAAAGAGATGCTCGATATAATTAATACCAAAAAGATGGGGTTGAAACCCGTGATAACAAGTCAAGTTACGAGTATTACTGTAATTACGAATTACTTTGAATCCCTCACGAGAAAATACCCCAAATAGTAAGGGTGCGGGAGTTCTCTTTTCGATCGCGTACCAAGGTTTTCGAGTTTTGGTAAAATAACGATGATGAAAACCCAAATTTTCACCCTGTTTAATATAATTTTGAGCACCCGGTGATGGACTACCCTTAATATTAAGGAGAAAAACACTTTCATTAGCATCGGCAAGACGTTGAAAATCAGAATCAGTAAAGATAGCTGTTTTAATCTGAGAGCTTTTAGTAATACAAGGGACAAACTCTGCGGGCGAAAGCCCAGTTAAAGAAATTTTCTCATTATTCAAGACAAAAAACTCGTTTGCCCCTGTCGCGATCCCTCGACTAAACGTGCCATACATTGAAATCGGGTTTAGTTTTTGGGAATTGATAGTCAGTTTTTGCTCTTGAAAAAATCTGAGCCATTTTTGATCAGGAGATATCTGGGTGACATCAAGGGATGTTGATGGTGTGTCGCAAAGTATATTCTTAATATTTGCCAGATTTCTCACGACGAAGAATTTAATCGGATGGGAGGTTTTACTTTTTTCAAAAAGGATAATTCCTACGGAGGTTGTCACATCTGGAAATACATCTTTTTCGCACTCGATTTTAACGATCGCGTGTAAATTGCCCTCTGTAATAAGTTGACGCTTAATAATTGTTCCGTATCCGGTATTGAGAAACTCCAGAGGCATAATGTAGGCTAATCGCCCGCCCTGTGATAACTCATTAATTGACTTAACAAGGAAGGCAGATGCGATGTTGGTGTAGCCAGAAAGTTTAATATTAAGGTGCTTTTCAAATGCCGAAAAAACCTGTTTTCGTCCGTGAAATTTCTGAAAGCGCATATAGGGAGGGTTACAGATTATACCTGAGTATTGCTCTCCCCAGATAGATAAATAGTCGGCACTTTTCACATCAATAGCGCCGGAGTTTTCTTGTTGAAAAAAGAAGGATAAGATTTGCGAATCTATTTCTGTACCTTGGAATTTTCCCTCAAAATTATTAGCTAGGGCAGCATAATAAAATATACCCAGGCCAAATGCCGGATCATACAAGGCGCGATCGTTCCCTGAGAGCACCCATTTTACCATGAAGTCCGCCACTTCTCTATTAGTAAAAAACTGGCAGAATTTTGCGCGATGCTCTTGCCCAACTACAGATGTATAAATATTAACTAAATTAATCATTATTAATAATTTCTCTCTGAAAAATCTCCTGATCCAGGTAGTCTTTACCACCTTTAAATTTCACAAAAAACAGTAGCCGCCCGCGATCTAAGACTGTAAGAAACCGGGTTTCTTCACCTCATCATTTTTGGCAAGAGATGACTTCAAGAAACCAGGTTTCTTATTTCCTAACTTACAAAACGTCTCGTCGTAAATAAGGTTGTAACACTTCAGGGACGCGTATAGTGCCATCAGCTTGTTGATAATTCTCTAAAATCGCGGCCATAGTGCGTCCGACGGCTAACCCCGAACCGTTGAGCGCGTGAACAAATTGTGTCCCTTTTTTGCCGGTTTCTTTAAAGCGAATATTGGCACGTCTCGCTTGAAAATCTTGCACATTTGAACAACTAGAAATTTCACGATATTTACCCGAAGAAGGTAGCCAAACTTCTAAATCATAGGTTTTGGACGCGGCAAAACCCATGTCTCCGGTACAGAGTTCGATCACACGATAGGGTAATTTTAAGGCTTGTAAAATACCTTCGGCATCCTGAACTAATTTTTGATGTTCGGCTTCGGAGGTACTGGGATGAACGAGTTTGACTAATTCAACTTTATGGAATTGATGTAAGCGAATTAAACCGCGTGTATCTTTGCCATAACTTCCGGCTTCACGACGAAAACAGGGTGTAAAAGCACAGTGATAAATGGGTAATTGTTCACTGGAAAGGATGTCTCCACGATAGAGGTTAACGACGGGTACTTCTGCGGTAGGAATTAACCATAGATCATCTGATTCACATTTAAAACTTTCTTCGGCAAATTTAGGGAGTTGTCCGGTTCCTCTGAGGGTGTCACTATTAACTAATAGGGGGGGTATGATTTCGACATAACCGGCTTTTGTATGGCGATCAAGCATGAATTGAATTAAGGCTCTTTCTAGGGCTGCCCCTGCACCGATGAGGGTAATAAAGCGGGCTTGGGCAATTTTTACGCCTCTTTCAAAGTTAATTATTCCGAGTTTTTCAGCGATTTCCCAGTGAGGAATTATCTTAGTATTTGTGGGGATATAATCATCACCCCAACGTCGAATTTCGACGTTTTCTTCTTCATTTTTGCCGATGGGGGTTGTCTCGCCTGGTAAGTTGGGAAGTGCCAGAAGTAAAGATTCTATTTGTGCTTTTAAGTCTTTTTCTTGGGGAGATAATTGTTCTAATTGGGCTTTAATTTGGTTTCCTTCCTCTTTGAGGGATTGAATTTCTGGACTATTGGGGGGGGTTCCTGATTTGATTTTTTGGCCGACTAAATCGCCTATTTGATTGCGACGTGCTTCCAGTTGTGATCGCTGATGTTCTAATTCTCGTTGTTTTTGATCTAAGTCGAGGATTGGTTGGATATCGTAACCTGTACCTCGGCGATCAAGACGTTGTTGGACAAATTGTGGATTTTCCCGAAGCAGTTTTATATCTAACACTAATGTTTCTCCAGATGGTATGTGCGTTTTTTATTATAATTGAACAATGTCTATATTTTATCGAAATTATTCAGACACCGGGTTTCTCTGCTTAACTGGCCACTTGTAGTAAGAAGAGAGGCAAAAAGAGGCGCGATCGTGAAACAATTTTACCCTTCATCATCGTTTATGATGGAGGAAAAAACTAGGTTACTTTTCTTATTGAGAGATTCTAGGATTTTATAGGGGTAGTTTCTCAACCCGATAATCTGTAAGGGTTAGATCCACTGGGTATCAATAAGAAAAAACGGGAAAAGGTATTATCAAAAGGGAGCATTTCAAATTTGCCAAAAAAACTGTAGTGGGAGCGTCTCGCTCCCTAGGGATCTCATAGGGAGACGTTCCCACTACCAATTTACAAAAAAGCAATGCTTCTTTGTCAAAGAAACCGGGTTTCATGAAATCATGAGACAAGACTCGCGACTTTTTCCGGTATTTGTTGTGGAGTACGTCGTCCTTTCATGAGCATTTTCACACCACCAGAAGGCCCTAAAGTCAAACCACGTCGTTTAGGTTTAACTTGCGATTCTCCTAACTCAAATTGATAATTTTGCAGAAGGATAGCTAAAACTAATTTCATTTCAAATTGAGCTAATGCTAACCCTAAACAACGACGGAGGCCCCCCCCAAAGGGGACATATTCATAAGGGGAAAATTGCCGATCTAAAAATCGTTCTGGGCGAAATTCAAGGGGATTAGGATATAACTCTTCTCGACGATGGGTTAAATAAATGGAACCGATGACAGTTGTACCAGGAGGCAATTCATGTCCCATTAAATTAATAGCCGATTTTGTCACTCTGGGAAAAGTTAACATCCCCACCGGATAAATTCGTAGAGTTTCTTGACAAACTGCACTTAAATAGGGAAGACGGAAAATTGTCATGGGGTCTGGATTTTCCCCTAAATGATCTAATTCTTGCAGTAATTTTTCTCGCACTGATGGATATTTGTGTATCCAATAAAAAGCCCAAGCTAACGCGGTGGCAGTGGTTTCATGGCCTGCAAATAATAGGGTTAATAATTCATCATGCAATTCTATATCAGTCATGCTTTCCCCATTTTCATCACGGGCTGCCATCATTAAAGAAAGGATATCCGTGCGTTTTTCATCGGGTTTTGCTCGACGATCCGCGATTTCAGCAAAAATTAATTGATCAATTTTTTGTCTTTTTTGTTGGAAGCGTCCCCAAGGACTCCAGGGACCTAAATCTCTTTGTAATGATGGGAAAAAGAGAATACTCGCTCGCAGGGGTGAATCTACCATCCCCAGTAGAGAGGATAACATTGGCTGTAATGCTTCAAAACGATCACCTTGATCCAAACCAAAAACCGCGTGCATAATCACCCGTAGGGTAATTTTTTGCATAATAGAACGGGCAATAAAGGGTTGCGCGATCGATAATTGATTGATGACATCATGGGAAATCGCACAAATTTGATCTCCATAAGTCTTCATGCGTTCCCCATGAAAGGATGGCATTAATAACTGACGTTGGCGTTTGTGGCGATCGCGCTCCATTAAAAACATGGATTGTTCCCCGACTAAGGGTTTGAAGATACCATTAATTTTTCCGGGGGCTTCAAATTGATCATTCGTAAAGAGTTCTTGCATGGCTTGAGGATGATTTACCATCACCATAGGATCATAACCTCCCCAATTCACTGTCACCATGTCGCCATATTGTTTACTAGATTCATCCATATAGCGCAAGGGATCGGAGATCCATTGAATCAACTGTATGAAATTAGATGCTTTCGGGCCGTCAGGTAGTTTCATGTTTTCCCCTAGAATCTATAACTGTCTTCACTTATTGTGACACTACCTAACAAAAAGTGGATTGGGCATAAAGGAAGAGGGAAGAAGGATGAAGAATGAGGGAAGAAAGAACAATAATTACCATCTTGATTTTTCCCTCAATCCCCAATCCCTAATCCTCAATCCCCAGTCCCCGCTCACAAGTCCCCAGTCCCAAAGGCTCATCACTCCTGTAAAGTAGTGAAAATATCCTCACCAAGGTCTGTAAAACGAACGGCTTTGATTTGCCAGGGGGCATAATTGGTTAATGTTTGACGTAATCCCCCAAAAAGCGCCAACATTTCACAACTTGACAGGGATTTGAGATGGCGTGGCGAATTGGGAGAGACTCGCAGATCCACCGTTGCCATCCCCTTTTCGGGGTCAATTTTGACTCGATAACCCCCCAAACCTAAATTACTGAGAACCTTCTGATCTAATACCTGCGCGATGCCGGCATCGACGGATTGACTCACCGGAACCATCGCGGCTTCTGGAGTCAAACTTTTACAAATATTATCAGTCTTATAAATCGTTAAATTGACAGTCTCTTCCCCAGGAATTGAACGTGCTAAAACAGGGGCGACTGGATTGAAGCGTTGCACCGCGTTATGGGCTTGATCCTGTATAGTCCTTGGTTTTTGCCCAACTTGTTGGGAATCAATATTAGTGACCCCCTGGTTTTGAGGGTTGACGGAGTAGGTGCTTGAATCACAAGAAGTGCTGATACGACTGAGAAGAAACCCTATTGCCAAAAATAGTAGGGGTTGATAGTGACCTTTCATAAAAATAAATACTCGAATTATGGATCAGATTGAGAGAAAAATTTGTTTGGTAGAAACCCGATGTAATCTGCTGCCACGCCTGATTTTATAGGACTTATACATTCCCTATACATAAAGGACACAGTTACCCTGCCCGTACAGATGCTGGTAATTCAGACAATCTGTGTAAGTCCCATTGAAAGAACTCTTCATTTTTGTACTCTACTGTGATGAATACGATAAACCATTGGGTCGATCTTTAATCTTTGATTGTATGATAACATGTATACTGAGGGGTGACACCCCTCACCCCATATTTTTTTCGTCAAGGCTTCCCTTGAGGGGGGGGTGAGTCGGCTCTGAAGGGGAAATACTCAGGAACACAACTTCCTTTTTATTTTTTTCTTCCAACTTCCCTCTGGGGGGAGTGATACCACGTTTGATGATGGGTTTAACCCCTCATTGTGGGTGTTATTCTTCAAGGCTTCCCTCAATCAAAGGGAGAGTCTGTTTATGGGGGGGAAAGACTCAGGAAAGTAAGATCCTTTTTCTTTTTTTTGACGGAGCTTTGAGGGGAGTGACACCTTACTTAATGAGGGGTTTTACCCCTCATTGTGCCTCAATTTTGTCAAGACTTCCCTCAATCAGAGAGTAAGTCGGTTCAGAAGGGGAAAGAATCGGGAAAGCAACATCTTTTTTATTTTTTTGTAACTTCTGCATCGGCGCAGTGTATGATACTTGACGAGGGGTTTTACCCCTCATTAGGGGGATTTTTCGTCAAGGCTTCTCTCCATCAGAGGGTGAGTCAGTTCAGAAGAGGAAATACTCAGGAAAGCAACTTTCTTTACCTTTTTATTTTTTCTTGTAACTCCTGATTAAGGGGAGTGAGATGGTTATGAAACAGCAATTATTGGCAAAAGTTTGTACGGCAATCACGATCGCGTTAAGCTTTCAGGCTATAGCCCCAAAACCGAGTTATAGTCAACCAGCACCAGGAGAAAAAGGATTTTGGTGTAATACATCAATGGGTATTCCCATCACGGTTTATCAAAATAGCCGGGGGGGACTTGAACCTTGGATTGAATGGTCTTCCGATCACTTTTCTTCATCAGGTTACGACGCGCTGACTCGCTGCCAAGTTGTGAGTCAACGTTTAGAAACCTATCGACGCAATGGGCAGTTAAAATATATAACCGCGGGTCGAATGAATGGTCAAAATGTTATCTGCGTTGCGAATCAAGTTCACGGGGCTTGCGAGGGATTAGTTTATACCCTCAGACCTGATCAAGACCCCATTAAAGCTCTCTATAATTTGTTAGCTTGGCGTGCCGGACAAGTAGGAATGCCTTCCACTAATGAAAGTGGTGAAATTCCTTATATTGATGTCAGGGGAAAACTGGAAAATGAGCCGGCAAATGGGGGAAACGGTTCCCCTTTTTCCCCAAAGTCTCCGGGTTTGTAGAGCGGAAAAACCTCAGTGCCAATGCTTCTGGAACCTCACCCAACCTTCTCCTTGAAGGAGAGGGAAAATGTCAGACATTTTCTTCTGTAAAACTCGATGGGGAAATAGAAGCTTTGGCGCGTCAAACTACGGTGCGGATCTTTACTCCCAAATCATCAGGTTCGGGCGTGATCGTCCAAAAACAAGGAGATATTTATACCATTCTTACCAGTTGGCACGTTATCGCGTTTAGCAATCAATATCAGATTATGACTCCTGATGGTCAGATTTATCAGGCCTCTGCACCGCGACGACGTTTAGGGAATACGGATCTGGGGGTTTTGCAATTTCGCAGTCATCAAACCATTGCAGTTGCATCCCTGAGTCAGGTTTCTCCCACTGTCGGGGAAAGGGTATGGAGTGTGGGGTTTCCAGTCTATCGCGATCGTACTCTTAACACCACTTTTGAGGAAGGGGTGAAGACACTGAAGATAACACAGGGTGTCGTTTCTCTACTATTGCCGAAATCAATGCCAGAAGGCTATAATTTGGGCTATACTAATGATGTCGAAATTGGTATGAGTGGCGGCCCCATTTTCAATTGTCATCGTGAGATAGTTGGCATTAATGGCAGAAGCAAAGAGCGAGATGCTGATTTTGGGGTTTACACTTTTGAAGATGGGAGTGAACCCTCACCAGCATTATTAGCACGCATGGTTAAATCTAGTTGGGGCATTCCCATTGGTAAATACTTGCAGTTTGCTTCGTCTCAATTAGGTAAGTTATGAGTTTATCGGGTTCACGGTTTGACTCGTTCACTGGTATTTTGATGGGGACAGCAGTTGTCGCGACGATCGCGCAACCAGTCCCCGTTTTTGCGAAATCTGCCCAAGAAATTGCCCAGTTAGCTGTACAAACAACGGTGGAGATTAATAATAATTTAGATGTATCGGCCGTCAGTGGATCGGGGGTCATTATTGCCAAAAGGGGCAATCGTTACACCGTACTGACGGCTAATCATGTGGTGATCAGTGAAGCCTTAGAATACTCGATCCGCACCTATTTGGGTAAAAGTTATCCCATTATCAAAATTCAGCGATTAACTAAACAATATCCAGATATTGACTTGGCTTTAGTACAATTTCTCAGTACGGATGTCTATGCAGTTGCGCCTCTTGGTGATTCTAATAGCGCGATGATTGGCTCGAGTATTTTTGTATCCGGTTATCCTCTTCCTATTGTTATGGGTATGGATCGGAAATTGGAATTTACTTCGGGAATTATTTCTTCTCGCCTCCAATACGCGCCCTTGGGATATACCCTTCGTTATCAAGCGGTAACGCGACGGGGCATGAGTGGAGGTCCGGTTTTTGATGGGGAGGGAATGTTAGTCGGAATTCATGGCCAAGGGGATACCGTTGGAACTATTACCAGTCCGCTAACGGGACAAATTGAAGAGTTAAAAACGGGGTTAAATTCCGCCATTCCCATTAATACTTTCAATCTTTTATTATCAAAGCGAAGGGCGGGTAATTCTGATATTCTCAGTAATCTTTCTGTGAATCCTACTGTCAGTTCAAATCAACCTTTTTTGACTCAGGAAGGCTTTTTTTGTGATACTTCCACAGGTATGCCGATAACGGTGTTTCAAAATTCCCAGGGGATACGGGAACCTTGGATTCGTTGGACTTCTGATTTTTTTGCCATTTCTGGTTATGATCCTCTTACTCGTTGTCAACAGGTAACGCAGCGTTTAGAGCGTTATCGACGCAATAGACAGCTTAATTATGTGACGGTGGGTTTAGTGAATCAGGAAAAGGCTATTTGTACTACCAGTCGCGTCAATGGCCCCTGTGAGGGGTTGATTTATACTTTAAGAAGAGATCAAGATCCCATTCCTACTTTATATCGTTTTTTTGCTTGGTTAAATGCCAGAAGTGATCTTCCTTCTCTTAATGAAAGTGGTACTCTTCCTTATATTGATGTCCGCGAGCATTTGGGTATTATAGAGAAATAGCGCGATCGTTGGACAATAACGGGATGTTGACTTTTTCTTGGGCTACTATGGGGATAGTCTCCTAAGTCAAGATCATTTATTGCTCAAAAAGATAAATATTGGGCTTTTTGTAAAATTTGCTGTTTCATCTCGTCAAACTTTTCTTTTTGCTCTGATTCGCGATATCTTTTACCAAGAGTATTAAGTATTTAATTGGCACGTCAACTTCCATACTATTAGAGAGTTTTTAAGCTTCTTATAGTTTTCCTAAATTGCAGAAAATCTGGGCGATTTACCGCAAAGATTGAGATTGGGAGTAAACGAAATTCATATTTTTAGGACTGGGAAATGCCGTAGCTAAAATTCTATGCCGTCTCCCTAGGAAATGGTATAAAATAATCTTGGAGAGAACAAGTACAATCAATTGACTATTAATTAAGAGGTGAAACAATGGAACTTAAAACAGTAGCTCTGGAAACTCCCGAAGGCTGTAATCTGATCTTAGGTCATTCCCATTTTATCAAAACTGTGGAAGATTTACACGAAATTATGGTGGGAATTTCGTCTCAAGTTAAATTTGGTATTGCTTTCTGTGAAGCCTCTGGCCCTTGTTTGATTCGTGTGACGGGAAATGATGTCCATCTTCAGGAAGTCGCGACGAAAAATGCCAACGAGATCGCGTCTGGCCATAGTTTCATTATTCTCTTAAAAGATGCCTTTCCGATTAACTTTTTGAATGGGATTAAGCAATGTCCAGAAGTTTGTACCATTTACTGTGCTACCGCGAATCCTGTGGAAGTGATTATCGCACAAACTTCACAAGGGTGTGGTATTTTAGGAGTGATAGATGGCTTTTCTCCCAAAGGGGTAGAAACTTCATCGGATGCCGAAGCTCGTCATCAATTTTTAAGGATGATCGGTTATAAACTTTAATCGTTTATTCCCCTTTCTGCCGGAAAAATTTTGTCGGGAAACGGCACAGCATTGTCTCTACTCAATGATTAATTTCTCGATGGGGATGGGGCGGGTTTTTATCATTTGTTGGTAGCTATCAAAGATATCGCTGAACCCGCTCCTACAAAATTTAACGTGATCGCGCTCCTTTAATCACCAACATATCTGTGTTTATCTGCGTTTAGGAGCGGTTCCCAAAAAAACATATTACCATCAGAAAAACTCCCTTCAAAGTGGGCTGGGGGCGGGTTTATCAAGCTTATCTGTGGGGGGAATAAATTCGGGTGAACCCGCCCCTACAGTGCGATCACCAAGGATGCTTTTTCAGGTAAGAATTAAACAGATTTTTTGTAGGTTGGGTTGAGGCACAAAACCCAACGGACGAATCTGTAGAAACACCGGGTTTCTCATCACTTCTGTTTATCACTATATGAAGAAAAAGTAATTGACTTTAACAACAAAAATGTTGTCAAAATAGTGTAAAATCACCCTTAATCGTAAAAATAACATCCATTAAGGTATCAAACATGACCGCGACAAGTGTGAAACCATCCTCCGCCACTCCTGCCTTTTGTGAGGGGATACAATATTTGGGAAACGCGCTCCCCGGTTTTGAGACTTACGGCAAAACTCCCGCGATCGCGCAAGGAAACGGGAGCATTTCCGATCCCAGTGATCCGAATGCCGTCTATCAAACGATATTATTCGCGGATGCCTTACGCTATCTCACGATTCAAATGACAGGAAGCAAAGCATCAGGGCATCCGGGCGGTTTTGCCAGTCAAGCGGAAGCCTATGCCGCGTTGGTTATGCTTGGTTATAAAAATATAATGACAGAAGTCGGACACCATGCCCCCGGCTTTTATTGTGCCATGTTTCTCGATCGTTCTTTAGAGGATATGGGCATTAATAATGTGCAACAATTACGCGATCGCTTCCGCGAAAAACATGGTCTTTTAGGCCACCTTTCCGGTTATATTCCAGGGATTTTAGCACCTGCCGGTCCCCTTGGGCAAGGTCAACATTTCGCGATGGCCGCCGCGTTATTACACCGTGATAAATTATTCCCATTTACGATGGGAGATGGGGGAATGGGTGAACCTTATCCCATGAGCAGTATGGCACATTTTAACACAGCTTATCCTACCGTAACGAATTTTTTACCCATCTTAGTTTGGAATGGTTATAGTCAAGAACATCATAGCATGGTTTCGACTAAATCCAACGCGGAAATGATTAATTATTGGCGTGGAAATGGTTTTGCCGAAGTCGTATTAATTGATGCTAAGGAATTTGACGATCAAAATCAACCGGGTGATTATGTTGATAGTACCGCGTTTTCCTTTGAACAACGGATGGCCTTTACTAAAGCCGTTTTAGTAGCAATGGATAAAGCCGCAAAGTCGGCATTAGGTGGTAAATTAACCGTCTTTATTATCAAACAATTAAAAGGTGCAGGGGTTCACGCACGGGGCGCGAAATCCCATAATCTTTATCCGAAAGATACCCTTGATAGTCCTCATATTGTCAAGACATTAGAAACGCGTGCTTTACCCGTTGAAGCTTGGCAATTAGTCCGAGAGAATTGTGAACGGGCTGGCGGTGGTCCCGCGGCGAAAACTGTTGTCACTGAGTTTCAATTACCCTTAGCAGATTTAGGAGAATTGCCCTTAGAAGAATATCCCGTTGGTGGCGAGCCGAAGGTTTCTACCACTGCAATGGGGCGGTTAGTGGGAGTTGTCGGAGAACGCGATCGCGCCTTTTTAGTCACCAATGCCGATGGTAATGAAGCATCAGGAATAGCCAACATTAACCAAGCCTTAAAAATCATTCACCCCACACAGGATGATTTATATAATCAAGGTCCAACGGGACAAGTTTATGAGCCCTTAAATGAGGATGCTTGTGCTGGTTTAGCGGTAGGTTTATCATTAATGGGAGCACGGACTTTATGGTGTTCCTATGAATCTTTTGCCATTAACGGTTTACCAATATGGCAAACTGTTACCCAAGCGATGGCAGAATTACGTCGTCCTACCCCTTCAACGATTACATTATATACCGCGGGAGCCCTCGAACAAGGTCGTAATGGATGGACACATCAACGGCCAGAAATTGAGGCTTATTTTGCCGCGATGATGCGTAATGGAAATGTGTTTCCTGTATTTCCACCGGATGCGAATAGTATTCAAGTTTGTTATGATTGGGCATTAACAACTAAGAATAAAGGAGTGGTGATTACCGCGAGTAAATCACCTTTACCAATTCGTACTACTTTTGCCCAAACTCGTCAAGGTTTAGAGGAAGGGGCTGTAATTTTGCATGAAGTCGATCCCCCCCAAACCCCCCTTAATCAAGGGGGGAGTAAGAAAGTGGTGTTTGCTGTCATTGGCGATATGACATTAATACCTGTGTTTGAAGCCGCGGCATTTTTGGAAACTGAGGGGATTGGGGTGCGGATTATTTCTGTTATTAATCCTCGTCGTTTATATCGTCCTTCTGATGTGGCATGGGATACTTGTTCGCAACCTGATGGCAACTTTTTGAGTGATGCTAAATTTGCGGAATTATTTGATGGTGACGCGTTAATTGGGGTGACGGGTGGTCCTTCTGCGATGTTAGAACCCATTATGTTACGCAGTAATTGTACGCGTGATACTTTCGCATGGAAACGTGGTGAAACGACGGCTTCTGCGGGTGAGTTAATGGCGTTTAATGGCCTCACTGCTGAAACTTTGACTAAGCGCGCGATCGAGTTGATTCATTAATTTTAGAGAAACCCGGAGAAACCCGGTTTCTTAAAGAAACCGGGTTTTTGCGAGTTTTTTTGGATATACTAAATATCAAAAATGATGCCGAAATAAGATCACATCATTATTAGGAGTAATTGGGCATATTCATCATCATCTCGATCGCGTATCGTCCCCTGATAGAATAGACATCGGGTAAAAATCATGTCAATCCCAGGCTCTCTGCTTGCGCCACAATGGTTGTTGCAGATGTTTAATAGAGAAATAAACCAGCACGATCGCGCTCCTGCTGCTGCTGCTGCCCGCGAAACTGGCATCGTGATCCGGTTTATTCTCACTAAAAAGTTATTTTCTCTAACGAGATATCTCATCCGACACAACGCGATCGCACTTCACTTAAAACTGAGATGCTCCCCTTCCCACCAAGTCAAGTTTATATAAAATTTGAGCGTTAAAAATGATTAGCGCGATCAAATCGGACTATTATAATCAACGGTTACTGTCTTTCCATCAAAGGAAACTCTTACTACTGTTTCAATGATTAACACTTCAGAATCTAGTTGACGGGTACTGAAAAAGCTTGACAACAGGGTTTTTTTGCATACTTCATCTTTGTCATAACCGCGATAATATCTTTATTGAGTGAGGAAATCTTTATTTACAATTAGGAGAAAAACGAGAATTTGATGGAGCAGGTGTGCGATTTAAACTCCAGAGTCCATTGACATAAATTGTTTCTCCCTGATTGACTCCATCATCACGAAAATCACAATAAATTCCACCCCCATAATAAGGTTCTTTGGTTTGACAATTTAAAGTGATATCATGGAGAAATTTACCGGCTTTTCGGTAAGTATATTTAATATTTAAAGTCCCATTTCCCTCTGGTGTTACCAAGACTTGAGAATCTTCGGAAACGCTCCAATCTCCATCATAATCCCAATCTAACCCTAATTGATGTCCAAATCCTAAGTCGAGCCTGAAATTACCAATATCATTTCCTTTTGCTTCAATACCTTGGGCTGTTCTCTGATAATTTTTCAAGTGAATTTCCCAGGCTCGTAAATTATCACTATCATCGCGATCGGCACAAAATAACAATCGGGCATTCTCTCCCTTTTTGTCCATTCCCGTTAGAAAAAACATTAAAGAAAATGTTATCATTAACGGCAAAAATTTGAGTTTGTTTTTCATAAAAGTAGGATGTTAATTGGTGAGATATTTTTATGGTAGGCTCAGGTAAGTACCTCGTGATTAGTAACCCATGAGAAATTAGGTTTCTCGGTAAAAATAGAGTGCGAGCTTCGTCAGGTAACTATCGCAATCAACCTGATTTATTAGCTTAACTAGCAACGATAATTATAATATATAGCAATCCTAAATCATTCAGACAGATTTGTAGGGGTAGTGCCTACACCTAATCTACCCTGATCCATCGGGGCAACCACAGGGGGATTGCCCCTACCTTCATTGTACAAGTAATAATTGTACCCGATATAATATATTAAATATATGATCTAAACGCGTACCTTATGTCTAATTCTATTTCTCCATCCATAAAAATTACGGTCAAACTTTTCGCGATCTATCAAGAAGTCTATGGAGTTCCCGAAATAACTTTACAATTACCCGCTGAAAATACAGTGTCTCAAGTATTAGAAATTATCATCAAAGAACACCCTAAATTAGAACAATGGCAAGAGTTAACTCGTTTTG
Source organism: Microcoleaceae cyanobacterium bin_387 (assembly GCA_037440985.1). Lineage (GTDB taxonomy): Bacteria > Cyanobacteriota > Cyanobacteriia > Cyanobacteriales > Microcoleaceae > JBEDKD01. Next base: position 42,491 of record JBBITB010000007.1, on the reverse strand, counting down.
GGATTAACTTGGAATTTAACTCACCGGAAACGTGTTTAAAAGATGGTGATGAAGTTGTCTTAATTCCTCCCGTTAGTGGCGGTTAAGGTCGATTGTAGGGGGAATCAATCCGCCCGTCAGATTTTTTGTAGGTTGGGTTGAGGCACAAAACCCAACTACGAATCTCCTTTATTAAATTTCGATTCCTGAATAGGATATAATCAGAAATTTATCATTAAAAAATAACAGTCTCATAGTTCTCTTGTTCAGGATTTTATGATGAATTTAGTTGACATTGATACATCTGTAGTTACCCAAAATAATCGCGAAAAATTGACTTGAGAGGCTTTTCTGATGAACTCTGAGCCAATAATTTTGAGGGAAAATTCCCAACCCAGTTTCTCCCAGAAACTGGGTTTGTGCATAAGTCTTAATTAACCTTCACTCGACGGAATAATTACATCTTCCCCCTTCTTCAAGAAAGTGTTACTTCCCCAAGAAGTAACAATATGGGAAAGTAACCCTAAAGGACCAGCAAACAAACAAAGTGCTAAAGAATGCACCGTCCAAATCCCCGTTTTTTGTCCTTCTAAATAAATCCAACGTCCCACAAATAAATCCATTACTAAAAAATGAACCCATCCCGTTGCGGCCGCTTTTTCTTCGGCAAAAAATCGCGCTATATCTGCTAATGTGGGATTCGCTAAGGCTTGAGCACTTTCGGAGGTGATACTGGTACTCAGTAAAAATACATAAACGGAGGCTAATGCCACAAAGGGAATAAATGAACTCATTACTTTTCGGGTAACATCCCAATTCGGTAATAAAATCATTAACGCCCAAAAAGGTAAGACAAATAAGTTAGCACCATTGAAAATTAAATCAAGATCGATCGCCATTATTGACTCCTAGGATCAATTATTATCCCCCAATGGGTTAATCATAGTTTACAATATTTTTCACGATCGCGTCTTTTTCCTCTCCATGAAAAAAACTTACTCAGAAATCCGGTGAGTCGCGTCCCATTTTCCCGTCGAGAAAAACTTGAAAAGAAGTGAAAAATATGTTATAATAACTGGACCATAGTAACAGAGAGGAGAAAGCCTTATGACATCCCATGAACTCTTAATGTTAGGTGTGTTATTATTCCCAGGTTTAGCCATATCTATTGCTATTATGGCAACTTTCGCGGCGGGTGGTTAATACTAATTTGGGATTTGAGATTTGGGCGAGGGAATCTCTGTTTCACTGGGAGTTTGAGCCATTCGATCTTGATTAACCCAAAAGAGCAATGCGATCAGATCCCCCTAGCCCCCCGAAAATTGGTGGGGTAAGGGGATCTCAACGCCTAATACCCGGAAATCTTTGCTACGCGCTACCCAGGAGTCCGGGTGGGCAAGCCACCAACCTAAGTAGAGGCGCGATCGAGTTAAATGTGACGATAGAAACTCCCATGAGAGTCAAGACTATCCCCTTAAACGAGTGATCTCCCTGTATAATTAAAGTATATTAAGTTATCGGGCATTTTCTTTGGAGCCAAGATGAAAGCCTTATCTATTTTAGATGAAGTTGCTCGCGAGCTAGAACAAAATCCTAATGTTATACGCATTAAAAGACTTATTTTATATGTCTGCACGCAAACTTGGGAGAATGATCTCAATAAATTAGCGAGTCTCGATTTGACCGAATTAATTAAAGATTTATGGGTAAAAAGCCTGAAACTGGAAGATATAGAAATCGCCTTAAATCGACTGGTTTCAAAAGTCAATAAAAAATCAGAATATACGGAAATAGCCCAACAAATAATCGAGCAAATTGGGCGACTTTATGCTGAACCAGAAGACTCCACCGAAATTCTGCCTGGTGGTACGGTTTTTTCCCCGGAACAAACCTATTTATATGGGACACAAATGACCGGAGACGGGTTTTCTGCACCGGTGTCATTGAAACCCTCTCGTGATCCAGGGGACTTATTTGATGTCCGTCAAAAAATTCTCCAACGAGCTAATCCTTTAAAAGCCAAAATAGTCCTTCACTCAGCCTTAGATGCAGATTTTACCTTCAATGATCGGGATTGGTCAGCCCTGAAGACTAAAGATTTAGATGCCCTTCTTAGACAGATTTTTCAAGTTTGTCCAACCATTTCCGAACTAGAATCCACTTTAGAAAACATTGGCAATACCGTCAATACATTAGAGGGAGCGGGACAAGCCAGCAGTATTATTATCCAAGCCTTAACACCTTGTTATGAAAAACAATCCCCCCTTCGCGCATCATCAGAACTCCTTTCTTCTCAATCGGCGACGGACTCATTTGTAAAAGAAGAGCCCAGTTATATTCAACTGGGAGAACTAACGATGATGGCTGATCGAACTGAAGCGGAAATTCCCGAAAATCGTCATCAAACTTTTCAGTCTTTGCCCGCAGAAAGTTCCAGTATTTATAGTCAAAGAACCAAGGATGAAAGTAATGATAAAAATAATGATGATACCACCTCAGATTTAAGCAATCCCCCTGTTGTTTCCTATCCAGCTTCCGAAGTAACTGTTCCTTCTGAAGATTCTCAATTTTCTTTATCCTCCATCAAAATCAGTCAGTCGATTAAACAAAAACTTAGCTTAGAAGAACAGATAAAAGGATTAGTCTCTACCAGTGTTGATCAAGTCATTGAAACAATGGAAGAAACATTAAAATCCTTAGAAAATGATCTGAAACAACGTTTAATCCATCAAAGTCCTGATCAGCGACTCATTCATAAATATAAAGCCCTGAGAGAATTTATTGGTAATGTGCAGGAAATGACATCGCAATTTATGGAAGTTATCAGCGAATTTGAATCAACGGAAATGCAACAACTTCCACCTCATTTGCGTAAAATTGAAACCCCAAAGCCCCCCCCAGAAAAACCCCCAACCAATAAAGTGATGGAAATGGCAAAACAGGGAAATCCCAAAGCGATCGCGGCATGGTTCAATCAGGTACTACAACCCAAAGGAATTACCGTATTAGCAATGATTAAAGAGGATTGTTTGCATATTGTATTAGACTCGGTGCAAATTCCGCCTCAACAGGATGCCTCAAAATTTATCGAGAAAAAGTTATTACAATTGTCATTAACTTCTCTAAAATTGGTCAAAGTGCATGGTCGTCTTACAGGACAAAAATCAGTAACTTGGACTCAACAGATTACCTTAGCTAATTGAGTTCAAAAAGTCAATGCACATCAGGAAAAATTTATCCATATTGAAAATAAAACTATGAATCCAGGCGAAATTCTTCGACGTTATGCCCAAGGAAAAACCGATTTTCAAACCCTGAATCTCCGGGGGATTTACCTAACCGGAGCCGACTTAATTGGAGTTAATTTTAGTAGTGCCGATCTCCAAGGTTCTAATTTTATTTTTGCCTATCTCAATCGAGTCAACTTTAATCGAGCCAATTTAATGAATGCCAAACTCTGTGGAGCAAATCTGAATCAAGCCAATCTTAGTAGTGCGAATCTCAGTGACGCGGATTTACACGGAGCTACTCTTCAGGGAGCTGATTTACGTCATACAAATATGGCCTTAGCATTATTAATGGATGCAAATCTTACCGATGCCGATTTACGAGGAGCCACTCTTCAAGGTGCAGATTTACGCGGAGTTTGTTTACGCGGTGCAAATATGCGTTATGAGCGACGGGTTTATGAAGGAGTTAATTTGCGAGGTGCTAACTTACAAAATGCTGATTTGCGGGGGGTGAATTTATCAAATGCTGATTTAACACGGGCTGATTTGCGCTGTGCTAATTTACGAGAGGCTGTTTTACGCGGTGCTAAACTTAGTAATGCAGACTTAAGTGATGCCATTTTAGAAGAAGCTTTTTTAACCGAAGCCAATTTAACCGAAGTCAATTTAGCAGGTGCCCTCCTCAGAAACGCGAAGATGGAACGCGCCGCGTTAATGGATGCCGAGTTAGAGGGAATTGATTTACGCGGTGCTTTAATGCCGGATATTAAATTAGGTAAAGCCAATTTAAGTCGAGCGGATTTAACGGGTTGTAATTTAGTCAGAGCTGATTTAAGTCGAGCTAATTTAAGTCAAGCGAATTTAACAAGAGCCGATTTAACGGATGCTTATTTAGCCAAAACGGATTTGCGGGGGGCGAATTTAGAACAGAGCAATCTCTGTCGTGTTGAATTAAGTACCTCGAATTTAATCGGGGCAAAAATGCAGGGTGCGGTGATGCCTAATGGTGAAATTCATGAATAATGTACTCGTTTGATTTCATCTAATAATTCTGCCATTGACAGGGATAATGGTAATATTTTCCCGCCCAGTTGTTTTCCTAATTTTTTCAATTTTTCTCCTGGTGGTGTTAACCTTCCATTCAAAATTAATATGGGTGGTTTCGGGGTGATAGAAGACAAACTAGAAAACATCTGTCCGACTGGTGAATTACTTTCTGATTCACCATTTTCTGAGTCATTCGGCAGTGTTTCCTCATTGATATAAAGGATCAAGACATCGACACTTTGACATTGTAATTGTTGTAAAACTTCTGCCCAAGAGCGACCGATCAAACCCCGAAGTCCACCCCGTTCTAAATATTGAATCATAGGAGATAAGGGACGATGGCCTAAAGATTTTTCGATGGGTTTTGGTGGATCTAGCAAATTTGAGAGATCCACCACTAATACAGTCGGTTGTAAACTCACTCCCGCGGCCAATTCTATGACTTGTAATAAAGATGCCGCGATCGCGTCAACATCCCCCCGTCCCTTCCTTAAATAAGGAAAAACCGAAAGACTCGGAATTTGATTAGCCGCGTGAGTTGTGATAGGATCTAAAGTCACCAAAGGTAAACTCGCTAAACTCTGACACTGACAAAGTTGCCTGAGCAAAGTAACAGGTTCAATGACAGATCGTTGACTATTTAATAACAAAACATCGGGCTTCCAAATTTTCGCTAAAAGTTCTGCTTGATCTAAATCTTGGGCTTCCAAAACCCGACACTGATAGAGATGTTGAATCAACGATAACTCCTCACTGGTATCATAATCCCAAGAGCGATTCATACGGATTTCTGATTCTGGAGAATCATCTAGTTTGCCGGATTCCTCTAAGATTTTCTGACTGTTATCCAAAAAAGGACTTAACCATAAAAGCGTTAAGAGACGTTCAGTTTTCTTCATCGAGAGTTGTGTATTACTCATCAAGTCATTGAGTAATTCTTGGAGTGCCTCTAATTGGATAGGAACAGTTAAAAAACCATCAGCTCGATATAATAATGCTTTTTCTTTTTCACCGCGACTAGCCGTAACAATTACTGGGATCTGATCAATATCTCGATCAGTTTTGATCACCGTCAACACATCCCAACCGGAGAGTAAAGGTAAAAGAGGGTTGAGAAAAATCAACGCGGGACGAAAACGACGTGCTTTGTCAAGAGCTTCCGTACCCGATCGCGCAATGAGGACGCGATAGCCTAAACCCGAAAGTTGTTCATTCCAAGATTCGATCGCCTTGGGTACAACCTCCACAATTAAAACCAAACGACTTTCACCGAGTCCCACTGGAGGGGACTTCGCCGCGACAATCACCGTGTCCCCCCATTCATCGATCATGCGACTTAATTCATCCTTACTCACCGTGGGGGGACAAGGGGGTAAAAGGACGGTGAAACTACTTCCCTCCCCCTCCTTAGACATAAAAAAGACATCACCACCGTGGAGACGAGCCAGACGTTGGGTTAAAACCAAACCCAAACCCGTCCCCTGAAAACGACGGTTGAGGGGACTTTCTAACTGTTGGAATTTTTGAAAGAGGAGATGTTGCTGTTCCAAAGGAATACCAATACCAGTATCCCAGACAGTGAAAGCAATCCAACTTTCCCAACGACTCACTTTCAAACCAAGAGCCCCCCCCACCTCCGTAAATTTCAGAGCATTGGAGAGAAGATTGACTAAAATCTGACGTAGACGGACCTGATCCGCGACAATCGTTGTCAGACTGGGTTCAATGTCAAGGGTAAATGGGATAGGGGTAGGAGAATCCCCGGAGTCATCGGGGGAGGCAGACTCCGAGGACTGATTTTCTGCCAACGCGAGTCGTTTTGCGGTTTCGCACAAATCTGCAATATCTACCGGTTCTAACATTAACTCCATTTGTCCCGTTTCAATCCGAGTCAGATCCAAAATGTCATTCACCACCATCATGAGATGACGGCCACTTTGATGGATGAGATGGGCATAACGGGCTTGACGAACACTCAAAGTACCAAAGACTTTATCTTGTAATAAAGTAGAAAGACCTAAAATCGCGGTTAAGGGAGTTTTCAGTTCGTGGGTAATACAGGCTAAAAATTCATCCTTGAGACGGTTAAGTTGAATTAAATCAGCATTTTTCGCGACGAGTTCCCGCGCTACAGCCTCCTGTTCCGTGAGATCCTGAGCAAGTATCAACCATAAATGAGGCGGCAGAAAGGATGGGAAATTGCTAGAGAAAAAAGAATGACTTTGCCAATTATCTAAAGCATGAGTATCCCCCATCAAAGGAAAGATATCTCCTTGTTCCCCCAAAGGTTGCTTAAGGAATTGCCAAACCCGCTCCGTTCCCGTTTGACTAGGATTGATACAAATATAAGTATCTGGTTTGCCCCCTGGTCTACACTCACTGGGATGGGCAATGATGGGGGAGTATTCTGGGGATGACTGATATGAATCCATCTGCTGTTTTTCCCATACCCCCCTGTTTTTAGGAGATTCTTCCAGTCTCGCACCCTGGGGAGACACTGAAATGGGGGATTCCTTCACCGTGGATTCTTTGGGTAAAGAGGTTTGAGAGGATAGGGAAAGACTACCTATTTGGGAACTCCACGCGTGATTTTGACAGAGGATTTCCCCTGTGGTGGTTTGTAATTGTACCGGGAGAGGTAAGACTTCTAAGAGTTTTTTTAATTGTTCTAACCAAGGGGGAGATGGGGGGGAGGGTAATGCGATCTGGGGATGAAGTGCTAGAAACTTAAAGACTCGCAGACTATCTAATAATCCCAGAAATTGACCTTGGTTATTGACTAGCGCGATCGGTTTTTCAGGGGGGGGAAGAGATGAAACATTGATTTGTTGTTGTTCTTCATTCTCTAAATAGGAACAAAAATCCCTCAGCGTCCAATGACCGGGTAATTGTAATAGCGGTTCCACCAGTTGCTTTTCCCACTCCCAAAGTCCTTTTTGCCAATGCCCAGAACCCTCTGGGAAATCACCCGATACTGACAATAAACCACGCAAGGAGAGAAAACCTAGGGGATTTTGTTCTTCATTGATAATCACAACGCGATCGCGACCACAGAAACGAAAAATTGACCAAACAACTGCCAACGAGTCCGTCGCTCCACAGGTAGGCACTGACTCGATAAAATTTTCCAGAATAGGGGTGGAGCTTACCATGACAAATCTATAATTGTTCCCTATCACTAGATGAGCAGTTATGGCAGTGAAACGGAGTCAATTCAGGCATATTGATACCCGTGGAGTTAATGCAATTTGATCGATTTGTGCAGTGTGCCGCTGATTCTCAACTTCCCGATTCCTACCTCTAATCGTTTTTCCGACTGTACAACCACTTTGCCAACCTAATTTAACCCCCTCAGATTTTTTTCCCTAGAATCTCCTTGATCAATAATCTAACAGGTTTTTCAGTTAAGATTGGTTACAATTCGTGTATAAATATTTGGTATAATTATCTATCTTTAGTAAATAAGGAGATATCTGCCCTGACCGATCTAGCGCCCACCGGCAATATGGCTCCCTCATCCTCGATCGCGTGGCGACCTCAACTCTCTATCTGCATTTTGATGCCTCCAGAAGAGTTGGTCGCCCCCCTCCTGTCGCGATTAGGGAGCGATCGTTATGTTGTGACCCAAGTCAAGTCGGCTGAAGCGTTGTTGACGTTTCTGGAACGGAATAATCATCCCGATTGTCTAGTTCTCAGTGCTTATCGAGATTTACCATCCCTGACTCATATTCTCAAAACGCGAGGGATTTTCCTCCCCACGGTGATCTTAGAAGCCGAGTTAACACAAACAATTGATCAAATAAATATTCCGTCTCCATCGGCCGTCATCTCAACGGATGCGGACATACAAGAGAGTCCCACTGCTTTTCTTTACCACGTCGCGGAAGTTCAACTACCCGTCGCCCAAATCACTCACATAAGTGATTATATAGATCAGGCAATTACCCAATTTCTGAATCTCACAACCACAGCGCGTCTAACTAACCAAGACACGATGCCTGATCCGACGACAGAGCTAACTAATCAAAGTTTACTCTACAGGCAGCAGCGCCGATTAGCTGAAAAATTAAGGGAGCGATTAGGATACCTAGGTGTGTACTATAAAAGGAACCCCCAGATTTTCCTGCGGAATCTGCCCCCGGCAGAGCGGCAGAAGATATTGGAGCAACTCAAATTAAGTTATCGTCAGATTGTTCTGAATTACTTTTCTAAAGATCCGACTCTCAATAATAAAATAGATGAGTTTGTCAACTTGGCTTTTTTTGCCGATGTGCCCGTTACCCAAATCGTCGAAATACACATGGAATTGATGGATGATTTTTCCAAACAGCTCAAACTCGAAGGGTGTAGCGAAGAAGTCCTCTTAGACTATCGCTTGACCCTGATTGATACCATTGCACATCTATGCGAAATGTATCGCCGCTCCATTCCCAAAGATTCTTGAATGACTCCCCACAGTCAGATAGATTATGGAAGAGCAAACCAACACAAAGCTAAGTGTTCAAAACTATTAGCCATCCACAACAACAATTGCCAAGAGAAAGTCACCCGTAACCATTAGCCCTTCGTAAGTAGCAACTAAAACCTGATGACATTTATGAGTTCTCTAAAAAAAACCTATGTTCTCAAGCTCTATGTTGCTGGGAATACTCCTAACTCGGTACGAGCTTTGAAAACTCTCAAAGATATCCTTGAGCAAGAATTTCAAGGTGTCTATGCTCTCAAAGTAATTGATGTACTCAAAAACCCCCAACTGGCAGAAGAAGATAAAATTTTAGCGACTCCCACTCTGGCGAAAATATTACCGCCTCCGGTTCGCAAAATCATTGGCGATCTCTCCGATCGCGAAAAGGTTTTGATCGGATTGGATTTACTCTATGAAGAACTACGCGAAGATGAATTAAATCTATAATAATAGATATTCGGGTCGTTTGATCGCAGGCAATGGGGTGAGACATCATTATGTAGTTAATAGCCAATTTTGCCAGTAATGACTCAGCAGTAATTCTCAAAAGGTACAGACAAAAAAAATAATAAATTCAACCAGACAGAAAAAACTATGAATGAGCCTAAAACTACAAATAAAAAAGATGAAAAAGGAGTGGGAGTTCAAAAAATTCGCACCATGATTGAAGGCTTCGATGATATTAGTCATGGTGGAATGCCCGTGGGAAGAACTACTCTTGTCAGTGGAACTTCGGGAACGGGTAAGACTTTATTTGGTGTGCAGTTTCTTTACAATGGAATTAAATTTTTTGATGAGCCGGGTATATTTGTTACCTTTGAAGAATCTCCTACAGATATCATTAAAAATGCTTATAGTTTTGGTTGGGATCTCCAACATTTAATTGATGATGGCAAACTATTTATTCTTGATGCTTCTCCCGATCCAGAAGGTCAAGAAGTGGTAGGAAATTTTGATTTATCTGCCCTGATTGAGCGTATTCAATATGCTATTCGTAAATATAAAGCCAAACGAGTTTCTATTGACTCTGTTACCGCGGTTTTTCAACAATATGACGCGGCTTCGGTGGTGAGAAGAGAAATCTTCCGTTTAGTGGCGCGTCTCAAACAGGTGGGCGCGACGACGATTATGACGACGGAACGGGTGGAGGAATATGGCCCCGTGGCTCGTTTTGGTGTGGAGGAATTTGTTTCCGATAATGTGGTTATTGTTCGTAACGTCTTAGAGGGTGAAAGAAGACGACGCACAATGGAAATTTTGAAACTGCGGGGTACGACTCACATGAAAGGCGAGTATCCTTTTACTATTACCAGTGATGGGATTAATATCTTCCCCTTGGGAGCGATGCGATTAACTCAACGCTCTTCTAATATTCGCGTTTCTTCGGGCGATCAAACCCTCGATGGAATGTGTGGGGGCGGTTTCTTCAAGGATTCCATTATTTTAGCTACTGGGGCTACGGGTACTGGTAAGACTTTATTAGTGAGTAAGTTCTTACAAAATGCCTGTTATAATGGCGAGCGCGCCATGTTATTTGCCTATGAGGAATCCCGTGCTCAGTTATTCCGAAATGCCTATTCCTGGGGCATTGATTTTGAAGAATTGGAACATAAGGGCCTTTTGCGTCTTTTGTGTACTTATCCCGAATCCGCGGGTTTGGAAGACCACTTACAAACCATTAAATCAGAGATCGCGGAATTTAAACCTTCTCGCATCGCGATCGATTCTTTATCGGCCCTAGCCAGGGGTGTGAGTAATAATGCCTTCCGCCAATTTGTCATTGGTGTGACGGGGTTTGCCAAACAGGAAGAAATTACGGGTTTCTTTACGAATACCACTGATCAATTTATGGGTTCCCATTCGATTACGGATTCCCATATTTCTACCATTACTGATACCATTATTATGCTCCAGTATGTAGAAATTCGTGGAGAAATGTCGCGGGCAATTAACGTATTTAAAATGCGTGGTTCCTGGCATGATAAAGGGATTAGAGAATATACGATTACGGAAAGAGGACCGGAAATTAAAGATTCTTTCCGTAGTTATGAGCGAGTTATTAGTGGTTCGCCCACGCGCATTTCCTTTAATGAACGGGATACTTTATCGCGGATTGTTGAAGGTGTCAAAAGTGATGATGATGGCAAGATTTAATTAGCTATAACATCTGGAAAACAAATATCTGTAAATAATGGCATGGTTTCCAGATGTGGTAGTATAGCTTTACAGAAATGATATGAGGAAATGGGGGACTCCCATTTCCTGTGGAATTAAGATTGGATAAGTCTTAGAAAAACAGGGCTTTTACAGGATAGTAATAACGAACACGGAGGGACTTGAACCCCCGACCCTCAGAACCGGAATCTGATGCTCTATCCACTGAGCTACGTGTCCATTGACATATAAATGATAATATATCATAGAATCATTGCCAAAGCAAGGGGTAACTTCAAAAACTTAACTGTCTGAGTCCAAAGATTCCCCCAGTTGAAGGGATCGCGGGGGGCAAATAGTGGTACATCCTTCTCAGTCGGGTTTTCGCGAAAGCATCCATACTTCTATATATTGGCATTACTCGTTTCGGAATCTGATTTTTTTGGGTGAAGTTTGTTACAGAGAAGCATATCGCGCCATTGTGTTGCCACAGAGAGCATCGAAGAGGGTCATCTGACTCCCTATATTTTCTCTTGAGGGTGGGTATTGAGTCAAGACGGTGAAGCCAATTTTTTCAGGTTTATGCTAATGTGCAGTTATCTAGCATCTATTATGATTCAGACAGTCTCACTCCCATTGTTTCAGATGAAGTCTTGTTATATTTAACAATAATAATTTTTCGCAATCACCAATGGGGGAAAGAAAAATAGTCTGTTTCGATCGCGTTTATCATCATTTCCAAAGGAATCAACTTCGTCCGAAGATGATTTTTCTCTGTCGTTTTGATATTGTTTTCCCAAAACTCTTTAAAAGCCACTTGAATTGTGAGACGCACCCGCCAATTAATAAAAATGCCTGCCAAAGTTATACTCACTATTATAGAGGGAAGTCTGAAGGGTCAAGAGTTTGTGATCGACTCACGCACCACTTGTATTATGGGACGTGCCAAAGATTGTCATCCTCAAATTCCTGATGACGAACATCATCGCACGATTTCCCGTTATCATTGTCTCCTTGATATTAATCCCCCAGATATCCGGGTGCGAGATTTTGGCAGTTTAAATGGTACTTATGTCAATGGCAAAAAGATTGGACAACGACAAGTTAATCAAACACCCGAAGAAGGTGCGAAGTTAAAATTTCCCGAATATGATTTAAAAAATGGCGATCTGATTAAACTAGGAAATACAGTTTTTCGCATCCAGGCGGAAGCCGCGGATGAGGTGGAATTTACTCGTTTTCCTAGTGATGAAACCGTAGCCAATATAAATGGTGAATTATCTACTTTTAAAAATATTGAAGGCTACACGATTTTAACAGAATTAGGGCGGGCGGGATGCAGTACAATTTATGTCGCCCGTCATAAACAAACTCGTGATCTTGTTGCTATTAAATTAATGTTACCTCAAGTCGCGATTAACCGTCGTGCGAGGGATTGGTTTTTACGTCAAGTAGAAAATACGAAGGCTTTACACCATCCTAATATTGTCCAACTTCGTGATTATGGTTATGGCAAAGGAACTTTCTTTTGTGCTTTAGAATATTGTAAAGATGGTAATATTATGGATTTAATGCGGAAACGGAATAGTCGTTTGTCCATTGATGAGGCGATCACCATCACTATGCAAGTTTTAGATGGTTTAGATTATGCCCATCATGCGGAAATTCCCTATAGTAGATTATCCGATGGCACTTTTGGCAAGGGACGAGGTTTGATTCATCGTGATATTAAACCCCATAATATTTTATTGACTTATTCGGATAAAAAATTGGTGGCTAAAATTGCGGATTATGGTTTATCCAAGGCGTTTGATCTCGCGGGCTTTAGTGGACAAACGATGAGTGGTAATAAGGCAGGGACTCCGGGTTTTATTCCGCGACAACAGGTACTTAATTTTAAATATGGTAAACCAGATTTAGATGTTTGGACAACCGCGGCTTGTTTATATTTTATGTTAACGGGTTGTTATCCTCGTGATTTCACCAATAAAGATCCTTTTTTAGTGGTTTTACAAACCCCCGCGATTCCTATTCGTCGTCGTAATTCAGATATTCCTGCGAAATTAGCTGAGGTGATTGATTTGGCGTTGGTTGATAATCCTCAAATTACTTTTAAAAGTGCCCAGGAATTTAAAGAAGCCCTTTTAAGTGTTCTTTGATTTTTCCTCCTCCACCGCCTAACCCCCTCTCCTGGGACGGAGATGGGGAATCAGTTGGACTTAATTCGGCTTATTGTTGAGGAATAGACGCGAGATTTTTCCGTTTATCATTGAGGCGTTTTTTCGCGTAAAGATGAATAGTTAAAGCCATTACGACAATCATGGCAATAATGCCAAACACACTAGAAGAAACAGGTAAAGTTTGTTTGAATACTGCTAATAATACGATCATTACTAACAATACCGTTGGCACTTCATTTAAAGCTCGAAATTGTTGTCCACTCCACCCGGATTCATTTTTTTCTAATTTTTTAATCAGCCAACCGCAATAAAAATGATAACCTATTAACAAACTCACTAATGTTAGTTTGATTTGTAACCAAGTGTCTTGTAATACATGGGGCTCAGTCGATACCAGCGCGATCGCCATAATCACCGTGACAAACATTCCTGGGGTAGTAATCAAATTATAAAGACGTTTCTCCATAATTTGATATTGTTCTTTAAGAATCGTTTTCGCGGGTTCGGGTTGCTCTTCAGCTTCCGCGTGATAAACAAATAATCTGACTAAATAAAATAACCCAGCAAACCAAACGACAATACCAACAAAATGAAAGGATTTAAACCAAAAATAGGCCATGATATGTCACCTTTAATAAACCACAGAGGCACAGAGTTCCCAGAGATTAATTGATTTTCACCCTCCAGAAACCGGGCGTTTCGTCAATCATTCTACAAGAAACCGGGTTTCTTTGTCATCAAGAAACCCGGTTTCTCACTCATGGGATAGCCCAAACTGCTAATAATCCTACCAGAAACGGGGTTTTTCTGTGAGCCCAAGATGTCAATAATCGTAAAAGAAACCCGGTTTCTTTGTCACAAACTCTTGATATTCCAAGAATTTGCCTGGCAGAAACCGGGTTTATCTGTTATCATTAAGCTTCTTAATTGAGGGCTTTAGCTGGGGGTAAAATCACTTTTTGAGCTAATCCTAATACCCTTAGAAATTGAATCGCCCACCATGTCATATCTAATTCCCACCAATACCATCCAGCTTTAGCAACTTGAGGATAAGCATGATGATTATTATGCCATCCTTCGCCATAGGTAAATATCGCAGCCCACCACAGATTACGGGAATTATCCTTAGTTTCAAACCGTCGATATCCGTACATATGGGTAACGGAATTAATCAACCAGGTACTATGCCACAATAATACGGCGCGTAAGAACATTCCACAAACTACCCAGGACCAACCTCCGAGAAAATAGAGTAAAATTCCCAGGGGAATTTGCAGTAATAGGTGATAACGATCTAACCACTGATAATAACGATCGCGGCTTAAATCAGGAGCAAATTTTTGATAAGTAGTGTTTTGAAAAAAGTCTTTGCTCGGATAAATTAACCAGAGAAAATGACTCCACCAAAAACCTCGTTTAGCCGAATAGGGATCTTTCTCTTCATCCTCTGTAAAAGCATGATGTAAACGATGGCCAGATGCCCAGAAAATCGGTCCCCCTTGTAGAGCTAATGCACCAAGGGTTGCAATGATATATTCTAACCATTTAGGTACTTCTAAACTACGATGACTGAGGAGGCGATGATAACCCAAACAAATGCCAATACTGCCAAATAACCAATGAAGAAAAATTGTAACTCCTAAAGCGGACCAAGAAAAAAACCAAGGTGTTAATAATGCTAAGGCGTGAATTGCGGTAAAAAACGCAACATTTGTCGGACTTAAGGGAGATTTTGGATGCTCTTGTTTCGGTGTTTCTAGTGCTTGTGAATCCATGAGAATTTTAGGTAAAAGTGCAGTGTTTTTTCAGGGCAATAAAACCCTAATTTTGTCCATTTGGTTAGGAGACAAAAACCGATATGGTATTGTTTGGAGGCAAACAAGGGGCGATTTTCTCTACTGCCCGACAATATTTTGAGCTACAATTAGATAGCTTTAGACAGTCTTTCATTGCATCTTGAGGCCGCATAAGTATCAAACTTGACCGCGATATTTCGCACTAATAAGCGTCCGATGGGTGTGACTTCTATCCAGTCTGGTGTTAACCGAATTAATCCATCAGTTTCTAGGGGTTTCATCATCCCTAATTCTAAGGCAAAATAACGGTCAAAATTGATATGATACTTCTCTTCTATGTCCGATTTATGTAGGATAAAATTAGACATAATTTGCATGATAATATCCCGTCGAATAATATCATCATGGTTTAATTTTACTCCGAGATTGACTGGTAAAAGTCCTTGATCAATGGCTTGATAATAGTCTTTTAAGCCTTTGTGATTTTGAACGTAGATGTCTTGTAACATACTAATTGATGTGACACCAAAACTAAATAATTCGGTATCTGGTTTGGTAGTATATCCTTGGAAGTTACGCTTCAAAGTCCGATCGCGTTGGGCAATAGACAATTCATCTTCAGGTTTGGCAAAGTGATCCATACCAATAAATAAATACCCACCCTTATTAATTAACTGATCGATCGTCATTTGCAAGATTTCTAATTTTTCATGGGTATTAGGTAATACATTGACATTAATTTTTTTCTGGACTGGTTTCATCCAGGGTACATAGGCAAAATTAAAGACAGCAATACGATCGGGATCTAATTCAATTGTCTTCTCGATAGTTTCCTTAAAAGTATGCAGAGTTTGATAAGGTAAACCATAAATTAAATCAACATTGACACTCTCAAAACCCGCGGTTTTAATCCAATCCATTGCCTGAAATAACATGGCTTCGGGTTGCACTCGATTAATCGCCTGTTGCACTTCTGGGTTAAAGTCTTGAATCCCAAAACTAATCCGATTGAATCCTAAAGATTTTAAGAAGAAAACATACTCGCGTGTCAAAAATCGGGGATTAACTTCGATGGAGATTTCCGCGTTATCATCAAATTTAAAGTGTTGATTGATTTTTTCCCACAGTTTCTCCGTTTGCTCCAAGTTTAAATAATTGGGTGTACCGCCACCCCAATGCAATTGTAACACCGGACGATCGCGATCGATTAAACGGGCTTTATGATCAATATCTCGGAGCAAATACTCTAAATAAGTTTCCGGCATATTCTTGTTATTTGTCACGATGACATTACAACCGCAAAAATAACAAGCTGTTTGGCAAAAGGGAATATGAAAATATAAGGAAAGCGGCGTTTGTCTTTCGTTAGATGCCGCGATCGCCCAGCGATACTCAGTTTCACTCAAATCATCACGAAACTGCGTCGCGGGGGGATAACTGGTATAACGAGGAACCGGATTATCGTATTTTTGAATCAGATCAAAATCAAAGTTTAATGCTTGTGCAGAAAATACCATTAATTTATCCTCAAATGTGTCAATAATTAGTCCGATTGTGACTTAGGAGGTTGGGTTGGGCATCCCCTCAACCTAACCTCAAGAAAAGCTTAGACAAGAGCAGGAGCATTTATTTCTTCTAAATCTGCCATCATTTTGATATTCAAAGTAAAAGCAAGATTCGCTTCTTCAACCATCTGATTAATTAAGACTTCATCAATGCTTAAATTATTTAAAGCATCCCGATATTTTCCCTTAAATTCATTCAAATCAGAAATTTGACTAAATTCATAAAAATTGATGCTTTGATCTTCCCTTAAACCTAGGGCCGCTTGGGCAATTCTCTTCAGACTTTGGCCCCCAGACAAATCACCCATATAACGGGTATAAGCATGGGCAATTAATAATTCAGGTTGTGCCGCGGACACTTCCCGAATCCGTGATAAATAAACTTGCGCGTTAGCGGTAGGGAATACTTTTTCCTGCCAATTCTCACCGTATAAAAATGCCAAATCTTTCTCGATATTAGCTCGGCGATTAAGCTCTGGAAAATACATACAACCTACAATAGCATGAGATTGATTACACTCTAATTCCGCTTCTAATTGACTATAAATGTAGTACAAATTTCCCAGTAATTTACCTAAGAGATTTTCATCAATGGCGCCTTTGAGAAATCTGCCCATAAATTTGGTGTGCTCGGCGTTACTATGAGCCTGTTGCGTGCCGCTTCTCAGTTTGCTTGCTAAGTCTGTTGTCATAATTATTTTGGGATTTTGATTTTAGATTGGGGATTGGTGATTGGGGACTGGGGATTGGGGACTGGGGACTGGGGACTGGGGATTAGGGATTGCGGATTGGGTAATGGGTAACTGTCAACTGTCAACTGTCAACTGTCAACTGTCAACCTTCTTCCTTCTTCCTTATGCCCTCTTCCCTCTTTCGGTGCGTAACCTATCGGAGTAAAACACTCTGAACTCTATATAACCATATATAGCTATCTGGTTATATACTGCTTAACATAAATTTACATTAGTCCGGGGGAAAGAGGAGCTCAGTCAGGCTCTAAGCCCCTTTACTGGGGCTTCTTAGGGCTTTTTGGGGGGTCCCTCACACACCACAGAGTGAAAAATAAGTATAAATACGGGGTTGCTAAATATTTTTCACTGTGTTATATAGTTATACATAGCCATTTAGTTATAAAACGATAGGTTAGTCATGGTAACATCGCTCAAAGCCCCTCAACCCGAAGTGCTGCGCCCCGGAATCAAGGCGCCAGTGAAAGAAACATTGTTAACGCCTCGCTTTTACACCACAGATTTTGAAGCAATGGCGAATTTGGATCTATCTTCTCAACAGAAAGAGATTGAGGCGGTGATCGAGGAGTTACGATCAGACTATAACCGTCATCATTTTGTCCGCGATGAACAATTTGAGAAAAGTTGGGCAGAAATTCCCGAAGAAACTCGTCAGGCTTTCGTTGATTTTTTAGAGCGCTCTTGCACGTCGGAGTTTTCCGGTTTTCTTCTGTTTAAAGAATTATCACGTCAATTGAAAACTCGTCAACCTTTATTATCAGAAGCTTTTCAGTTATTAGCGAGAGACGAAGCGCGCCATGCTGGTTTTTTGAATAAATCAATGGCGGATTTTAATTTATCCCTAGATTTAGGTTTTTTAACCAAAAATCGTACTTATACTTTCTTTAAGCCAGAGTGGATTATTTACGCGGTTTATCTCTCAGAAAAAATTGGTTATTGGCGTTATATTACGGTTTTTCGGCATATTGAAAACCATCCCGAATATCAATATTATCCCCTTTTCCGTTATTTTGAAAGCTGGTGTCAAGACGAAAATCGTCACGGGGATTTTTTCAAGGTTTTATTGCGAGCGCAGCCGCAAATGTGGCAAACATGGCAAGGAAGATTATGGGCTCGTTTCTTCTTATTAAGTGTGTTTGTAACTCACGCGTTAACAGTGTATGAGCGGGCGGATTTTTATGAAACCCTTGGTTTGGACGCGGGAGAATATAACGATCGCGTTGTGCGAAAAACGAATGAAACCTCAGCGCGAGCCTTTCCGGTAATGTTAGATACGGAGCATCCCGACTTTTTTCCTGGTTTGAAAAAGTGTGCGGAGATGAATCAGAAACTAACAGAAATTGAGAATAGTGATCGCCCCTCTTGGTTGAAAAAGATTCAGAAATTACCGTTAATTGCGGGTATTTTCTTAGAATTTACGCGTCTGTATCTGATCAAACCCATTGATGCAGAAATTTCACGATCCGAAGTGCATTAAATCAAATAGGTAATGGGTAATGGGTAATGGGTAATAGGGAATAGGTAAATAGGGGATAGGTGATAGGTGACAGTTGACAGTTGACAGTTGACAGTTGACAGTTATCAATTATTGATTATTGATTAGCCATTATCCATTACCCAATCCCCAGTCCCCAATCCCTAATCCCCAGTCCCCAGTCCCCATTCACCAGTCCCCATTCCCCAGTCCCCATTCACCAGTCCCCATTACCCAAACTAATCGTGAATAGTACCATCGGGCATAATAGCACCTTGTAGATTAGCATCTTTTAAAATGGTACGAGTCAAGTCAGCACCGCGTAAATTAGCATTAGCTAAATTGACACCTTTTAAATTAGCATAACTCAAATCTGCACCCTGTAAATTCGCATTAGTTAGATTAGTTTCATAAGAAAGATCACTGCGAAATTCCAAAATAGCTCGATAGAGAATTACACCTTCTAAATTAGCACCACACAAAAGGGCACCACTGAGATGTGCATAACTCAAATCGGCTCCACTAAAATCAGTATATCCTAAATCAGTTTGTTGATCAGAACTAGGGCGAAAATCGGCTTCAAATAAAATCGATCGCGAGAGATTAGCCCCCGTCAAATTTGCACCCGAAAAACAGACTTTGAGCAGTTTCGCGTCAGAGAGTTGAGTTTGAATTAATTTAGCACCCGTTAAGTCAGCTTCGCACAATAAAGATTGAGATAAATTCGCGTAACTAAAATCCGAACCCCAGAGAATTGTCTCTCTTAAATTAGTACCAATAAGCGTCGCGTAGGCTAATTTCGCGTGTCCCAATCTAGCTTCGCGTAAATCACTATCACTGAGATTCGCGTGGGTGAGATTAATATTAAGTAAATTCGCTTCGCGCAGACTTACCCTAGAGAGATCAAGCCGGGAAAAATCTCGTTCCCCCGCGGCATATCGTCGGAGAAGTTCCTCAATTTCCATATTTTTTACCGATGGCTTACTATTCTTCTTCTTTACCATAGAATACCCTTGACTGTTTACTGTCAAAATAGTACCTAATTTTTATTTTTTTGATGATTTTATTATTAGTTATATTCCTATAAAGTGATATAATGAGTAAAGGAGCGATCCCATGATGTATAAAGAAACCGGGTTTTTGTAACGCGGGATGGTTCCTCCAGAAACCCGGTTTTTTTTTTAAGAGCCACTCATACTATTTTGCCAAAACTAGCGACAACATCGCTTTTTTATAGTATATATAACCACAAAGGCACAAAAGCACAAAGGACGCGATTGAGAGCAAAGAGAGTGATGGGAATTTAACAGTTAAAGTGTGTTACGATGCCCTTGCGGTTCATTTTATTGCCCTGGCATCAGACTTTTTTCCCAGTAGTATGATAGGTCAAAATTGAAAAAATAGTAAAAAGGAAAACAGACTAAAAGCCTTTTCTACATTGATTTAGGATCAGAAGAATAGAATAGGAGAATTTATGGAATTTTCAATGATACAAAGATTAGGGCGTTTATTTATTCTGGGAATTTTAGTTTTATGTATGAGTTTAGGAAGTGGGGTGATTGCACCGGCATACGCGGTAATAAGTAGTCAGAAAGAAGATAGCATGACAAGGCTTTATCAGTCTCGACAATCTTTAGGAGATAGTGGTGGGAATCCTTGGCAAGTGGTATTCTTTAAACGGGTAAAATCTGGTAAATCTCCTGTGTTCAATTTACGTTTAGTTGGGTTTCCGGGTGTGGGGGAGTTTGTGCATCCAAGTAATTTAAAGATGATGATAACTTCTGGAGAATTGTTTGAGGTTAAAGATTTATTTTCGGGCGAATCTCCATCTCCTAATGTTGGTCAATATGAGATTAATTTGCCTCTGAGTAAAATACAGAATAATGATTCGATTATCCTGTATTTGCCTCTTAAAAATGCGGCAAATATTTCTTTAACGATTTCGCCTAATGTGGTGCAGGAATGGAAAAAAGTTCAGAATTTATCCGCTTAATAAACTTGATTTTTGCGGTGTTATCTTGTCTAAAATAACTATGTTTCGTGGCATCAGAAACCCTGTTTCCGATCCCAAATCTCTGTGGAGAGCGAAAAGTTTTCTCACAAACTGGGTTTCGCGATACTTTCTGCAAATAAACTCTGTAACCGATGCAAATCCGAACCGACTTGGTAAAACAAATCGCCTTTACCTAACAAATACGCGGCGGATTTTTGACTGTTACCCAAAATAATCATAGAATCAGCTTCGGTTGCCGTGCGAAGAGCAACTCTTCCGGGTAAATTAGAACGAATTAAAGGCGTGACAACTTTGGCTTCTGGGCGTTGAGTCGCAATGATTAAATGAATCCCCGCGGCTCTTGCCATTGCTCCTAAACGTTTGATGCTCAATTCAAGTTCGTTGCGAGTTTCTTTTTCTGCCATGAAATCCGCGTATTCGTCAAAGATACAAATAATTCGGGGTAATAATTTGACAGATTTTTGATTATATGATATAATATCGACACAATTAGCTAATTCAAATTGTCGATAACGAGATTCCATTTCTGTCACTAAATTCGTCATTAATTCGATGGCGCGATCGTGATCTTTAACAATGGGCGAATAAAGCCAAGGTATCTGCTCAAATTGTGTAAAAGTGACACGCTTCGGATCAACGAGAGCAATTTTAAGGTGTTTAGGAGAGTTGCGGTAGAGGAGACTGAGGAGGAGCGATCGCAAAAACTCACTCTTACCACTACCAGTAGTCCCCCCAACTAAAAAGTGACAAGTATTTGGATCAGATAAATTCGCCTCAACTAACTTACCATCTAAATCTATCCCAATCCCAATTCGCAGCGGGGAATCAACAGGCATTATCTGTTTTTGAATGTAATCATCAAAACGGGCAATTTGTCTATCTGATCGAGGCAAATCAACGCTGACATATCCGGGTTGAGGAGCAATTAAAGGGAGAGCCGATATCCCCATTTGTACCTGTAAATCAGCCGATCTATTTAACAGAGAAACAACTTTTATCCCAAGATGAGGTTTAAGTTTTACCCGGATGAAAGCAGGGCCAACGGCTGCACCTAAATAATCCACACCAATGCCAAAAGATTGCAAGGTAGTTACTAACTGCTTACCGATCGCGTCCCCGTCAGAATTTGTGTGTTTAACAGGCTTTTTAGTGACAGGTTTCTCAGGATTAACCACCTGTATTCGCTCTTTCATATTGTCAACTTGAACCGCTTGATTGCCCACTTCAGGAATTGTCAGAGCGCGCGTTAATATAGATTTATTACTACTAACTTCAAAAAAGTTTTGACACTTTTTCTGCTGTGGACAAATAGGACACAATAAGTCAGGCTGAGTAGTCGGTGGTGGCGGATTCAATTGTGTTGGTTCCCAAGCAATCCACTCCCGCATTTGTTCTAATTTATGAGGGATTAGCTGATTAACCGTATTTTCTAACTCGTCCCAAGTAAAAGTCAATTCATGCCAATCTGGAAGTGTACTATACACCGCAGAATTGATCGCTACTCCCATCTTTTCTCGCAGCATATAGCAATAGAGAGCCACTTGAGCTAACTGTCCAGATTTATCCGGCGACTGATAAGTTTTATATTCCACAACGCAGAGGCGATGCTGTTCAAAATCATAAACTAAACTGTCAAATCTCCCCTGTACTAACTGTTGCGTACCGTTAGGCAACTGGAAATAATGCTTGACACTAGGACTCAAATCTAACAGAGTTTTGCCAATGACTTCTTTAGCATTACAATGGTGGCGATTCGTTGTTAGCAATTCAGCCCAACGGTGAATCAACCCTTTCAATCCCTGCCACATGAGATATAGTCCCTGGGCTTTTTCTGGGGCTGTTTTGATCGTTGTTTGTAGATGAGGAAAAAAAGCTAACTCATAAAATAGCTGTTGCATTTGAGCCGCAATTTCCTCTACTTTTAATTGCTCTACTTCAGGTTCAAATAAAGCTTGAAACCGAGGATCTTGCTTGGCAAGAAAAGCACAAAGATCAGCTAAATAATGAAATTTATTGCCAAGTTTATGAGGATTGTTCTGTGGCAAAAACATCGTCATACCGCCAAAGTGATGCCCTAAATAAAATAGCCGGGGACATTCAAAGGCTACTCTAACTTTGGTAACACTAAAGGATGAAATTGCAGATTTTCTAGCTGGCGGCATTGAGGTATTGGCCTTTACAATAAAATGATTTTGGTTAGTTAGTTCGAGTAAGCGGCGGTGTACACCCGCGAGATAAACTGTATCCATTTTGGCATAGTCTAACTGCTTTTGGGTGAGAGGCCTTTGCCCCCAATCGCTTGTCTGTTCCTCTTGGTTTATATTAGAAAATTGGCAGAGTCCCGCGGCTAAAGTTTTGAGTTTACGGTTAGGGGATTGCAGAATTTCTAGGGATAATTTTTGTGATATTTTCCAAGTACAAGTAACGTTTTTCGCTTCCTTTTTTCCTAAGTATTTTAGATCGTAACCGGCATTATGAAAAACTTTCTCTATGGTGGGATTTACCATAATTAGATTAACAAAATATTGCACTAATTCTGGTTGATCCAACACATCTAGGATATAGGCAAAATCACCCGTTAAATCATTAGGATTAGCCAAGACTTGAATCAGAGATAATCTGGGGTTCGGTGTTTGCCAGTCAGCTACTTCTGTATCAACCCAGAGAGTTTTAGCCGCGACAATTTTAGTAATTGCCCCTTGGATATCGTTGGCATTAGTTAGGTAAAACATTCGCGAAAATAGAGATTTTTTATAATGAGCTAGGTACTAGACAAATTAATTGTTCATCTAGTTTTGCCTTGGGATCGTGAATTAAAATTTTTTTGTCATGACAAAGCTCATCAATTAGTTGATGTATTTGGGATTGATTCACTTGAGGAAACTGACTGCAAGCATTTTGAATTAAAGTCAGTCGCCCGAGCATTTGGTGTGTTATTACTAAATTCAACAAAAAGCCTTTAACTGGTTGGAAATTAGGCTTTTCTGGTGACGTGACGATAGGGGTTGTTTGAACAATTCCTAAATCTTGCAATAATTGACAATCATCCAAAACCTTAGATTCACGGATCAAAGCTTCTAATTCGCGTAAATTAGGAGTCTGGTAGCCTACTACTAATTCTCCAGCACAAGCGGCATTAACTAAACTGTGATAAGTTGCCAGATACCACACAGAATCTAGGTTGGGTTTGATATGGCGGTGGGAAGAATCCGTAAAAATTTGAGCATAAATTTGATAACCCTTGTTGGTTGGTTTACCCACTTCTGCGGCTCGAATTAAATGCAGACTTGGGCACAAATTCTCCTGAATAGCTTTTTGACAAGCTTTCATGAGATAGAAAAACATTGTCTTATCGGCAAATTCTCCCCAGACTAATCCTACTTTTTTGTCCTGATTTGGGGCTTGATAGCTAAGGGAATAACTGGCAAAAGTTGGGCTAGGTAATACCTTTGTTTGGATTTCTTTGGCTGCCAAGGCTGTTAAAGTTTCTCGCAACATTTCAATTAAGTCAATATGGGAAATTTGGATAATTTGAGAATATTTTTTCTGAGTTTTGTTTAATTCGTGAAGCCAAACCAGTTTGAATGCTGCAATGGCTTCTCCGATAGGAGGTTGCTCTGTTTTGTCTTGCTGAATTAACCGGGGTTGTATTTGTAGAGTATCGCGGGGAGTCGTTTTACCTCCGGTGAGATTTTTTTCTCCTCCTGGGGGAGATAAGGGTTCAATTTTTTCGGTTTTTTCTATGCGATCGCGAGGAGGTATTTCAACTTTTTTGTACTCCTGAATCAACCACTGTCCTAACTGTAGGGTATAGCGGGGAGTCGTTTTGCCTCCGGGGAATTTTTTTTCTAGGGCTGACCGAGATAAGGGTTCAATGGGTGATTGGGGTTTAGGATGTGCTTGTTGGTGGAGTGGAAGAAGATGTTTTTGCCAGAGGCTTTCTCCTTGCTCTAAAGTGATATTTTTCAGGAATATTTTAGCTACTAAGCGATCTTTGTCTGATTCGAGAATTTGCTTTTCATTTTGTCTCCATGTCTGTGTCACGAGGCTAATAATGATTAAAAAATTTTTCAGATTTTGAGTATGAATTGTAGTATTGACGCTAAATAGTGATTGAAGTTCGCGATATCCATTTGGGGGCAGAGCTTTTTTGTCAATCTGGTCAAAACAAAGTACAATGGGCTGTGTTTCGTGAGAAATTATTCCCAAGTTTGCGAGAATATTATGGGCATCTGTTTCGGTTTCGATTGATTTATTTAAACCTAAATTTTTCAGATTTTCTTCGTCTAAATCGTCGCCGCGTAACCACTGACAAGCACTGTTATATAATTCAGGCTGTGTCAGGGAATACAACACTCGAAAAAATTTATCGGGGTTAAAAATGCCTGCTGGATAAGTTGCCTTAAAATTGCGGATAAAAATGTGGCGTTCACCTAATACTCGCTTCATTAAACTGCGATCCTTAAACGCACATCGGCTTTTGAGCCAGAGGAGTAATTGAGATTCTGTTTCACCTTCAGGAATGTGCATGAGACTATCAACAGTTTGGCGCAAAATGTGACGATAAATATGGTCACTTTCCGCCCAGGGACCAATGTAGGCAAAAAAGGCTCTGGAGTTGAGTTGCTTTTTGAGACGTGCTAATAGATAACTTTTGCCGGAACCACCATCACCACATAGTAATAAGGTACGAGTTTTATGATCTTTTGATACTATATTGAGAGCTTTAATGATTGTGTTGATCGCGTCTTGGTGAATCGACTCAACCATAAGTTCGGAGTTTTGTTGTTCTTGCCAAAAGTTACCCGTACAAAAAGTTACCGGATCGAAGGGGTTAACGTCTCGTTTAATAATCTCCTCAATAGATGCCATACTTCAACCTATTTTTCCTGATAAAGTGACTTGAAACTGCTAAAAAACTAGATACAATGCTTTAATATGATTTAGGAGTTTTCATATCTAAATAAAAATTTTAGTTTGCTTTTTTTCTCATTATCAAAGAATATTTCCATGACTAATTTCTATTTAATTTACTATAATGAAAAAGAGCGGTCTGCCCAACTCTTGATGAATGCTGGCTTCAATTTGCTCTAGGGTGTAGCTCATCCCTTCTTGTAATGAACTTAACTCTATTTTATCTTGTCGTTGTAAACGATAAATTGCTTGATCAAATTGCTCCTTCGATAGGTGTTTCAACTTTTCTCGTAGGTAAAAAATTGGTAAATAATTATCTGTATTAAGTTCCCGATCTAAATCTATAATTGTTTGCAAAATTTGATCGTCATTGAGCTCGCCACTAAATTTGGGAGGGGATAGCTGAGGTTGGGGAGTTAAAATTTGCTCCAGTTGTGGAGGAGTTACAGATAAAGTTTCTGCTGATAGAGATTTTCGTAAAAAGTGGAGATAGTTGCCCAGTAAATCGAGATTAATTGTTACTAATCCTTTCGGGTTGTAATCATCTCGTAAAAATTCTTGCCCTCGCGGGGTTAGCCAGACTTCAGCTTTTTGCCTTTTGATTTTGAGTTCAACTTCTATTAACCCACGATCTCCCAAAGTTTCCAATATCCTATCTCGCTCTGCGGACTTCAGTGATTTTACCGACATTTTGCTGGGGGCAATTTTTCCAGAAACCTCACCTAGTGCCTTTAAAACATTCAATTCATTCGGCGCGATCGGCAAGTGAGTTACATCCATTTTGATCAGTGCCCGGCCTGGTGGTAAAATCTTAATGCTGGCAATTTCGCGGGAGTAGTTTACCAAGTCGCGATCGCGCAAATCTTGACAAATTTTGTTTTTGTTTTTGATGCTGTTAAACGCCTTAGCTGAAAGAAGGGAACGATAGTCGGGACAACCCAGCAATTTGAGGAGGAATTTCAATTCATTAGAGTCCATGTACTCACCATATACTCACTTTCCATGACAATTTAGTCAATGATACCATAATCTGCCAAATTCCGAAAGGGGAGCATCTCAAAGAAGCAAAAAAAACTGTAGTGGGTTGGCGAAGCCTGTGCGGAGCATCGGACGTCTCGCTCCCTAGGAATCTAATAGGAAGCGAGACGCTCCCTGTGCCAATTTACGTTTAGGAGATGCTCCCTTCCGAAAGATTGATCAAGTTTTTCCAAACCCATAACAATCACTTCAGTAATTATACTTAAGTGTCTGTTTTTTTATATCCGTATTGCTACGCGATCGCGCTAATTGCTGTAGGAGCTGGTTCCCCTGGATATAAAATATAAAGTGAAAAATCCAGATAACCATCCTTAGTTTGATTTCACTTTTTCCCACCAAATCTCCTATTTTTTTCCCTGGAGAAAATAGGTTATCATATTCCCTTTACCTTTAACATAAATGGAACCTCTTGTCTCAAAAATGTACTGTTCACATAATAATTGATAAGTGGATTCTGTCACCTGTATTTTCCCTGGAATACCTTGAGATTCCATACGACTCGCGGTATTGACTGCATCTCCCCATAAGTCATAAATAAATTTTTTTGTCCCCATCACTCCCGCCACTACAGAGCCACTATTAATCCCTATACGCAAACGTAAAAACTCACCTTTTTTTTCATTAAATTTTATCATTATTTCCTGCATTTCTAATGCCATATCCGCGATCGTGATCGCGTGATCTACACGGGGTATTGGTAAACCACTCGCCACCATATAATTATCCCCAATAGTTTTGATTTTTTCTAAATGATATTTTTCCGTTAACTGATCAAAATCACTAAAAATACAATTGAGTAATTTCACTAATTCTTGGGGTGTCGTGCGAGAGGATAATTCCGTAAATCCTACCAGATCCGCGAATAAAATTGTCACATCGGAAAAACTATCCGCGATGGGATTTTCACCTTGTTTTAAACGCAGCGCGATCGCCTCCGGTAAAATATTTAATAATAACCGTTCCGATGTTTCCTGCTCACTGCGTAAAATAGCTTCTGCTTGTTTGCGTTGGGAAATTTCTTGATATACCCGATGAAACATAAAATTAAAAGCATTCATCACTTCTCCTAACTCATCATTACGTTGAATGGAAAAGGAATAAAAATCAGATTTAGTTTCATCTTTACTTAAAGCATCCGCGGCAGAAATCAAGTCATCCCTGAATCTTAAAATAGGAGAAATCACCACAGTACCTAAAACAATAATTGTCACAAAAGTGACAAAAGCTGAGATAATTAAAACCAGAATACCAATGCGTTTAATATAGGCATATAATTCCGGTTGAACGGAAGAAGCATCATGGCGCACAATTAAAATAAAATCACCACCTAAATGTTTATTGGTCCAAGCTACATCATAGCGTCTTCCATCATGACTGCGTTGATGAAAAATTTTCTCATTTTGGAGATAATCAAAGGCTATTTCTGGCATTTCTCCGAAGGTTTCCATCAGTTTACCATTAGATTGATAAATCGCAATCCCTAAAACAATAGGTGAATCTTTAATAATATTTTGAATGCGCTTTTGAAATACTTGATGATTAGACATTTCTTGCTGAGTCAAAATCACTAGGGAGTCAAGGGTAAAACTTGATATCTGTTCCAATTGTAATAATAATTCTTGTTCCCGACGAAAATAAGAAGGAATGAGAATCACTCCTTCTATGACAAGCAAACTAATAAATACCCAGATGGTAATTTGCCTTGATAAGCGTGCTTGAAATGCGTCTAACAGTATGGTTAATTTTTTACGTTTCATAATTATTCCTGGGAAATTAAACAATCAATAGAGATGCAATTCTTCCCGTAAGTAAATAAGTGAACATTTCTCCTTTACCTTTGATATGAATGTTGCCACGTTCTGAAAAAGTATATTTATCCTTTAAACGTTCGTAGGTAGATTTTGTCACTTGAATAGCACCCGGAATGCCGTGAGATTCCATACGACTCGCGGTGTTAACGGCATCACCCCACAAGTCATAAATGAATTTTTTTGTCCCAATTACACCCGCGATCACCGGTCCAGTATTAATACCAATTCTAATACTAATTGCGGTACTATGGCGAGCATTAAAATTGGCAACTTGCTCTTGCATTTCCAAAGCAATTTCCGCGATAGATTCGGCATGATCTTTATTAGGAATAGGCAACCCTCCCACTACCATATAAGCATCTCCAATAGTTTTAATTTTTTCTAATCCATAACGTTCGGTAAGTTCATCAAAAGCTGAGAAAATTTCATTAAGAAATTTGACTAAATCTTCAGGTGTAATTAGAGCTGACATTTCGGTAAACCCGACAATATCCGCAAAAAGAATCGTCACTTCAGCAAAACCATCCGCAATATTTTTTTGTCCATCCTTTAATTTTTGGGCAATGGGTTCGGGGAGAATATTTAATAAAAGGCGATCACTTTTTTCTTGAGCTTTTTGTAATGCTTCATTACTTTCTTGTAATTGAGAAGTCCGAGCTTTTACACGCATCTCTAAATGGCGAGCATTACGACGTAAACCACCAATGGCTAAAGTTAAACCCAGGAGTCCAGTCACCGCGATTACGACTAATAAAAAGAAAAGTTTTTCCAAACCAAAACGAGTAGTTTCTGTAATTTTATTCAAAGGTTGACTAATTTCTAAAATCCCCCGCACATCTCCTATTTTCCAATCAGTTTTCGGACTATCCGGGTGCGTATTATGACAACTCACACAACTAGGTTTCATTAAATCAGCTTCCGCATAGCGGAAAGTGGTTGTTTCCCCCCGTGTTTCTTTTCGATAAAATTGCCCTTGGCGATTTTCTTTTAAATAGCGGAGTGCTTCCCTTTCAAACTCATCTTTCGCCCCCCCTTCTTGACGACGCCAAGGAAAAGGATAATCACTATAAAGACGTACTGATAAATTAGGATGACTCTCACTAATTCGTTGGCCTAATTCAATTAAAAAGGTAGCAGGTAAAGGAATCCCACCCGATTTCATCGAGTAATCATGGGTGACAGTAATTTGATCTAAATCTTTGATTCGAGTGACAATATCAGAGCTATAAAATGTCCGCGCTTCTTTAATAGCTTGGCCATAAAGAGACGCGTTTTGAAGAGCTTGGGTTTCAATCATTTTGTCGGACAAATGAGACATATTCTGCATAGCGATACCCACACCAATACAGAATAAAATTGTTAAAGCTAGGATAATGCGCTGATAGACAAATTGCTTGAAAGCTTTCCATGCTTTGATGAGCCACTCATCCATGATCTTCTTTCCTCTTAATCTTAGGAATGGAAATTTAATAACTTGACTATTGGTTGGTAGTTTCTCCTATATGTGCTCGAAAGCAGGCAAGATGCCTATATGTACTCGAAAGCAGGCAAGATGCCTATATGTGCTCGAAAGCAGGCAAGATGCCTGTATGTACTCGAAAGCAGGCAAGATGCCTGTATGTGCCAGAAAGCAGGCAAGATGCCTGCACTACTTTATTAATTTTTAATTCCTTAGTTACTTGTACAGATTTTTTCAGTCTTTTCCGTAACTAATGACAATTATAACGGGTTATTTTATAATTGACGCTCGACTGACTCTTCTGCGTTTTATCGCAGAAGGAAGAAACTATGAAATCAATGGTTGCAGCTATTAACACCCCCTTAAAGTTTTAATTCTTTAATGACTTGTAAATCTTGCCACGCTTGGATGATATTTCCTTGCATGAGTGACGCGACACCATTTAAGGCTTTTAATTCCGGTATATTGGGGTTATGACTTAAGGCTTGTTTTAAGACTTTTTTGGCTTTTTGGGGTTGCCAATCATATAAATAAACAAAGGCTAAATAACCCGATGCGTAGGGGTTATTAACATCTAATTGGGTGACTTTCTCTAAGGACGCGATCGCGCCTTTTACGTCTTTCTTCAATACGCGTGCGAAAGCTAAAGCATAAGCATCTTCGACATTATTGGGATCTTGTCTTAAACGATATTCTAAGGCTTTTTCTGCTTGAATGGTATAATCTTGATTGGGATCATATTGATTAATTCTGCCGACTTGTTCAAATACTGATTCTAAGCCTTTTATGCCTAATGGTAATTGACTCGCGCTGAGTCTTAATTGGGTAACTAAATCTAATTCTGGGGCGGGCGATCGCGGTGCGGTTGGATCTATAGTAATCGTAACAGGAGGTACTTTAATAGGATAAGTTTCCCCTGTTTTACGATTAAGATAGGTGGCTTCTAAGGTATATTTTCCGGGTTGAAGATTGGCAGGGGTAAATATTGCCATGCGCTCCATGACTTTAAATCCAACTTGATAATGATCGCCTTTTAATTTCCCTGAATTTAACATCCCCATCGCGACACCATGATCGTGAATAAAGGAAGTCGGAGCCGTGGGATTAGAAGTATTATCTATATTACGAAAAGTAATTAAGAAAATGCCTGCTTGTAAATCTTGCCAAGGCCCGGACCATTCATAATTAACGGGTAATGGCACTCCTGGGGGTGTTTTTTCCGGTAACAAAATGTTATCTAATTCTATTTTTGTTTTGGCTTCTTTTAAAGGAAAAACAGACATTAACGGAACATTGCGACGATATAATTCTAATAAGGAAAAATCCGGTAATAACCAGCGTTTTTTCAGTTGAAATTCCTGAGTATTTGCCAATTCTCTTAAAATAGCTTGTTGAGAATCATCGGAGCCGATTTCTCCTTGTCGCTGATTTTTCGTGACAAACCAAGAAAGCGATCGCACATCTTGAGGAATGCTTTTGAGATTTCCTCCTACTTCGCGTCCATAAATTTGAAAGTTCTCTAAGGCTCCATAGAAGTTAAAATTATGTTGATTAATTTCTGGGGTAGAAGGGACAACAACTAAGGTATTTTGCAAAAAGGGTTCCGAGTTAATCACTTCCGTAATAACATCTCGATGAGGCCATTCTTTGCCAATATAAGGACGGATGGAATTACCAGGGGTAAAAGTTTCTCTAATTTTATTACCGATCGCGCCTCCCACAGGGAACGCGTTTAAAAAGGTTAATAAAATAACGAGGGTAAAAGTACCCCAACGAATTTGTCGGCCCCAACGAGGGGGAAAAAGGGTGAAACAATAGGCTAATAAAATCGCGAAGACGGGTAAATAGGGTGTGACATAGCGATCGTCTTTATTCAGATTAAGGGAATTGATGAAATAAGCACCTACCCAGAAAAGGGCTAACCAATTAAAGGAAGAGGGAATCAGTAACAAAAAATAACGGAAAAATAATTTGAGTTTGAGTAATTTTATGTTTTTGAGCCAAAAAAGAATTAAACCAATAATGGGAATGAGTAAAAGGGGCCAGGAAATTTGTTGGGGGAGTTGTTGCCAATAAAATGTCCACGCGTTTAGGGTATTAAGGCCGGGATCTCCCTCCGCGATCGCGGAATCTATGGTGGCTCGTTTGGCGGAGGTAAAGATGATTAACCAATTGGTTTTGAACCAGGGAAAAATTATGGTAAAAGTGATAATTAAACTAATGATTAATTGAGTTAATTTTCCCCAAGCTTTTTGGAAAAGCGCGGTTACGCCTAACCAGAAAAGGGGGGTAAATAGGAATAATAATGCTGTTTGTTTAATCAGAAGTGCTGCGCCAAAAGATACTCCAAACGCGATCGTCCATAACCAAGAAGGGGGGATTGGGGATTGGTGATTGGGGATTGGTGATTGGGGATTATTTCCTTTTTCCTTCTTCCTTATTCCTTCTTCGACGCTGAGTTTCCACATTGTCAAACAATAGAAACTGAAAGTGACA
Source organism: Microcoleaceae cyanobacterium bin_387 (assembly GCA_037440985.1). Classification (GTDB taxonomy): domain Bacteria; phylum Cyanobacteriota; class Cyanobacteriia; order Cyanobacteriales; family Microcoleaceae; genus JBEDKD01. Next base: position 10,120 of record JBBITB010000007.1, on the reverse strand, counting down.
GCCGCGGTGAGGGGAAAATCTAATAAATATTGAAGACGGAGACGATAGAGCCCGGGTAAAAATAAACAAAACACGGCTGCCCATAACCCTACTTGACGGTTAAAGAGTTTGGAGCCTAATCCATATACAGAAACGAGGAGAATGGCACTAAAAAAAGAGTGGATGAGGGTGGCTTGCTCCTCTCCTGTGCCAAAAATATTGAGAAAGGGTACTGTGAGAATAAACGTTAAGGGTGCAAACTTTGGGGATAATTGCCAGAAGTGATTCCACCATTGCCCCGAAAACCATTGGGGCTGTTGTAACGCGTGCTGAAAAATCAGACTATCGGTTAAATATTGGGCTTGATCCCACGCGGGGACACTCTGATCTACCATAAACCATACGCGATCGCACACGACACCGAATAACCAAAGTCCGGTTAAGATCAGGAAGGGATAGTATCGGGCGCGATCGTTTTGTTGGTTCACAATAGTTATAGGATAAAGAATAGAGACGACGGAGAAACAGGGTTAGAGGGCTTCATTATGCCAGAGTCAAGGGGGTGTCCCTCACGAAACCTGGTTTCTGAAGCAATACCTTGATTCGTAGGTTGGGTTGAGGCACGAAACCCAACATCTTTAAGGGATTGAGCCACGAAACCCAACATCTTTAAGGGATTGAGCCACGAAATCCAACATCTTTAAGGGATTGAGCCACGAAATCCAACGAAGATGTTGGGTTTTGCCCTACGCGCACGCGACGTAGGCCTCAACCCAACCTACAAGAAATGGCGAAGGTATTGTGAAGCTGATTGATTTATATCATACTCACCCCGACACACCTCGTCTCAAGCCCCAAAAAAATTTCTCAAAAAAATTTTGCCAAACTACTTGCCAAACTCAATCAACCCTGTTATTATAACTAAGGTGGAAAAAAAAACGCCGGGATAGCTCAGTTGGTAGAGCAGAGGACTGAAAATCCTCGTGTCACGAGTTCAAGTCTCGTTCCTGGCATCCCAAAATCCTCATCAGGCTTGAATCCTAATCTTTTTAGTGATTTAAGTCTGATGAGTCTTTTTATATGGGTTTGGGTTGCCTTTGGGTTGTTTTTGGGGGGTGTGAGAATAAATTGAAAAAAAGGTGTCAACGTCTTGTTAGCCTTTTTTTGACTTCACGCGATTACTGAATTCTTTTTTCACTCAAGTTTTTGACAAAGACACGATCGCGCCGGGGTAATGGCATTATAGAAGTTGAGAATATATCTTAAATTTTAATGATAGACGCGATGGAAAGCAGCACTTATGCTCAACAACTAGAATTATTTGAATTATTCCAACCGATAAAAACCATAACTTGCACATCTAAATTTACCTTTGTAGATCTATTTGCGGGTATCGGTGGATTTAGAATTCCTCTGGAAGAATTAGGAGGAATTTGTTTAGGATATTCAGAAATTGACAAAGAAGCTATTAAAGTTTATAAAAAGAATTTTATTCGTGATATCAATGAAGAAGCTTATTTAGGAGATATTACTAATTTAAACAAGCTGCCTTTTGACATAGATATAATAGTTGGGGGCGTTCCTTGTCAACCTTGGTCGATCGCGGGTAAAATGCAAGGCTTAGATGACCCCAGAGGTAAACTATGGCTTGATGTTTTTAGAATAGTCAAAGTTAATAAACCTCAAGCATTTATCTTTGAAAACGTCAAGGGTTTAACTGAGCCAAGAAACAGAGAAAGTTTAGAATATATACTTAGTAATTTAACCTCGTCAGGCTATGTAGTTAAATATCAGGTGCTAAATTCCTACGATTTTGGTTTACCTCAAGATAGAGATAGGATATTTATTGTTGGTATTAGAAACGATATTGAAAACTGTTGGGGTTTTACCTTTCCCGAAGCATTAAATAAACGACTAAAGCTTTATGATGTCATTCCTGGGATTGAAAAAAGTCATTTTTTAAAGAGAAAATTTCCTCCCGAAATTTTATTTCCTGATGGTAAAATTCCGGCGGCGAGAGGACGATTTCAAAAAATAGACGAATTAAACGATTTTTTTACTTTTGCTGATATTAGAGATGGACATACGACAATTCATTCTTGGGAATTAATAGAAACAACTCCTAGAGAAAAGCTAATATGTCAAACTATTTTAAGAAATAGAAGAAAGAAAATTTATGGAGAAAAAGATGGTAATCCTTTAGGATTTGAAGTGTTAAAGTCTTTAATTCCTAGTTTACAGATTGAAGAAATCAATACTTTAGTAGACAAAGAAATTCTGCGTGTTGTGGAAGGTAAAGGCTATGAGTTTGTCAATTCTAAAATTTCTTCAGGAATTAACGGTATTTCTAAAATATTTTTACCTCATGCTGATGCCATTGGAACTTTAACTGCAACTGGAATCAGAGATTGTGTCGCTACGATATCTATAGAATGTGAAGAGCCTGAAGCATATAAGCAGACATTTATCAAAGAAATTTATCAAAAAAAGCTATTTAAACCTTTAACGGCAAAAGATTATGCAAGATTACAAGGATTTCCAGAAAATTTCCAAATTGCAGATAATGAAAATACAGCAAAACATCAATTTGGTAATGCAGTTTCTCTTCCCGTTATTTACCATTTAGCCCAAGCATTGTTGAAAATAATTCAATATGTTTGATTTTTCAATCACGTTTATAAGTACCTACACAAAATTAATTGTATATTTTATGATTAGATTGATTGGGCGATTGAAACCCGGGCTACACAAACAAAGTCCGCCTGCCGAGACTGAAGAAATTCAACCCGCGCAGGCGGGTTTCGCGCTACGCGTTAGCGCAGCTTGCGCGCAGCGCAAACGTCTGTGTAGCCGCTGTTTTAACCGCCCGGTGAAATTAATTCGGCTATATATTAGATTTTGAATCAATCAAAAGTCATTGATCGCGTTTTTATGTAGTTTCCGACAAAAACGCCAAACTCCCAATTAATCCACGGCTTCATTAACAGGAAAACGATCAATTAATTGCATAGCCCGATACGCGTTCATCCGCAAAGATTCCGATATATGGGGCACATGGGGAATCTGTGATAATAAATCTAAAGTGCGTCTTAACATCCTCACCACATCCCCTTCATCTAAACTGGTATTTTCGATCAATTCTATCCACTGAACCCCTAATGCCCATTGTTCAACTAAACTTACTAATTCTCGCTCTAACCAAATGGGAATAACGGTATCATGGCGATATTGTACTTGGAATAACTTACGCCGAATACTCTTTTGTACAGTATCTAAAACTTGCTCGACTTCCGGTGATAAACTGTAATGAGTCCAGGTATCAGGACGCGATACTTCTGTCACTAAGGCAGCACAAGTCGCGGCTAAATGATGGGGATCGAGTGGCTCTAATTCCCCTGACATAAAGCATAATCCTAACCATAATTCATTATCCCCACGAATCGCGGCACAGGCTTGTCCTAAAATCGTTGGTGTTAATTCATCTAATCCGCCAAAGGTTTGTAAAATCGCGATTAAATTGAGAAATTCCTCCCAATAGTGCGATCGCTGTCTATCTAATTCTATTTGCCGCCAATGCACTTCTTTTTCTAGGGACTCTAAACGATTAAATCGTTTTAAAATTTTACCTGGGTTTCCCCATTGATGAATGGGATGATTATTTAATTGGATTTCGACGGCTTCGGTGCGTTTTTGTTGCTCATAAACTTCGGGGGATGATGGTGATATATCGCGATGGGGTATTTGTTGACCGATCGCGGCTGTTGTTTCATCCCCTTTACGACATTGACCTAATTTTAAAACCATTTCTGGGGGTGTTACCAAATGTTCCACAATAGCTAATCGCGGAATATCCCCATGTAACCCGACAATATCGCTACTGGTGACAACATACCAGCGATTATCTTTTCCTAAACATACTAAATTTTGGGATTGACCGGAACCGGGTATTTTTTCCACTAATACCCCCGGAATGGGATGAGAATCTGGCCGTTTTGCCGTGGGAACGTGTTTCCCCTTTAAACTGAGAATTGTGCCGACAGACGCAAAAGAAACCGCGATCGCCATATCCTTTGCCAGAGCCTCTTCCGCTTGATGTTGAAGGGTTTTTAAGAGACGTTTTTCTTGCTTAAGACGATCGCGCAATTTCTCATAATTCCCCAATAACTTCTCTAAAGAATTAATATTACCATTACCATAAACCGCGAGTTCTTCCGTTAAAACTTGCATTTCCCTCTTTAACTGATCGAGAGCCTCCTGTTGAGGTTCCAAATAAAGCGTCGAAATATATTGTCCAAAACTGCGCTCAACTAACTCCTTAGCTTGCTCAATCGTATGAGTTTGTAATAAATTCAAAACCATACCATAACTCGGAGTAAATTGACTCGATAAAGCATCGGGTTTTGAGGTAGCCAAATAAGAAGCTTCCTTCGCACCTTCAAAGGGAGTTTGAACCGTAACAACATAACCTAATTCATCCATGCCACGACGGCCTGCCCGTCCTGCCATTTGCAGAAATTCCGACGGATTTAAGAGACGATGACCTCGATCCGTGCGTTTTGATAAAGTAGAAATAACCGTAGTACGGGCAGGCATATTAATACCCGCAGCCAAAGTTTCCGTAGCAAAAACAACCTTAATTAACCCCTTAGTAAATAACTCTTCTACTAAACCTTTCCACGCGGGTAAAATGCCCGCGTGATGGGCGGCAACTCCTTTACAAAGAGCCTCAACTTGACCCGATCGCCCCGCTTCCGGGTTCCGGGCTAAAAAATCCATTACTAAACCTCTTAATAGAGCCTCTTCCTGGGGAGTAACCAGAGATAAACTGCCAATTTCTGCCACAGCGCGATCGCATCCTCGGCGACTAAAAATAAAATAAATCGCGGGAAGCATATCACGTTGAGCCAAAAGAGAAAGTATATAAGTCAAAGAAGGAATCGGAATATTTCCCCGTTGTTCCTTCGATTTTCTCTTAGCAACAAGACGAGGATTAATGCGTTTTTTAGTATCATCTAAAAGAGGAAAAATGCCCTTATCATTACCAAAATGAAACTGAAGAGGAACCGGACGAAAATCAGAATAAATTAACTCAGTCGGACCATGAACCCGATTAATCCAGTCCGTTAATTGTTCACTATTAGCCACCGTTGCGGAGAGCGCGACTAATTGAATTTCCCTCGGACAATAAATAATAGACTCTTCCCAAACCGTACCGCGTTGTCTGTCATTCATATAATGACACTCATCCAGTACCACTGTTTCCACCCCTACCAAAGAAGTTCCCACTTCACCGATGGGAGTCCCATAGAGCATATTACGGAAAATTTCCGTCGTCATTACCAGGATAGGAGCATCGCGATTAATAGAAATATCCCCCGTCAAAAGTCCCACCTGATCCGTGCCAAATTGTGCCCGAAAATCCCGTAATTTTTGATTAGAAAGGGCTTTGAGGGGAGTGGTGTAAAAGACTCGCCCGCCTCTGGCTAAAGCCTGATGGATAGAATATTCGCCAATAAGAGTCTTCCCCGAACCTGTCGGGGCACATACTACAACCGACTTTCCAGCATCCAAAGCCCGGATCGCGTCTTTCTGGAAATTATCGAGTGCAAAGGGGAATAGGGTATTAATATCGAGTCCTTGGCTGTAGCTCACAATAGGGAACGGTAGGAGAATGGGTAAGTGTAGCAGATGTGAGGGCATCTTACTGGTTAAATTCATTATAAATCACAATCGGTCATTTTGTCTCACCACTTAGGTGTTAGGTGGTAGGTTTGGGGTTTGAGGTTTGAGATTTTCGGTAAAAACTAACAGCCATTCCCCTTTACTAATACTATTGGGAAAAACTTGTTGACTATGAAGAAATAAATCAAATGAACCACAAAGGCCCAGAGGACACAAAGGGGGAATTTTCCATTACTTTGAGGTTAAACAATGAAGAGAGCAGAAGAGGCGCGATCGTGCTGTTGAGGCTCTTTCTATGATCTCTTCAAAACATAAATTGAATAAGGGTGAAAACGCCCCATAAAAATGAACACGATCATGTTTGATTTATTAACTTTCTCTGTCATTTTTTTCATCAATTTTCCATTACTAATACTATTGAGAAAAACTTGTTGACTATGAAGAAATAAATCAAATGAACCACAAAGGCCCAGAGGACACAAAGGGGGAATTTTCCATTACTTTGAGGTTAAACAATGAAGAGAGCAGAAGAGGCGCGATCGTGCTGTTGAGGCTCTTTCTATGATCTCTTCAAAACATAAATTGAATAAGGGTGAAAACGCCCCATAAAAATGAACACGATCGTGTTTGACTTATTGACTTTCTCTTTCTGTTCTTTCCTCTGTGTACTCTGTGCCTTTGTGGTTAGAAAAATTTCCAAAAAACTGGCTACAATCGCACCGTCAGATGATATAATATCAACCCGATATTCCCTTGACATTACTTAGTAAAAGTGCTATAATTACAATCACCCATTACCTATTCCCCATTCCCCATTCCCCATTCCCCATTCCCCATTCCCCATTCCCCATTCCCCATTGTTTGTAAGGTCGCGTCTAATTTTTCCGCGATGCCTTCGATCCAAATTTCATCTTGTTTAGTATAACTGCGAGGAACATTTGCCCCTAAAATTAAGACCCCATCTTTACCAATGGGTTGACAAATTAACCCTTGGGTGTTTTCCGGTAAATAATCAAATTCTATTTTCCCTGGATAAAGATTAAGATTTACTAAATAAATAGGTTTTTGTTTCTCTAAGACTCGGTTTAAAATTGTACCCGGTTTAACTTCTGGGTTTTTGCCAAAAATACCCCGTCTTAATAAAACTTTTCCTTGATAATAAACCACGATCGCGCGCGTGACGGTATTCGTCAATAACAAATGAGAAGCCCAGGCTAACTCCATTTTCATCGTGTCTGACAAAAGGGGATCTAATTCAAACCCCTCTTCGCCAATAAGTTGAACAACATCAGGCGATCGCGGTTGAATTTGTTGCCATAATAACCCCGTCAAAATCAGAATCGCACAAGCAATAACACCTAAAGCATCCGATCGCGCTTGAGACTCGGTAATTTCGGGTGTCAAAACGCGATTAATCATTAACAAAGTACCCGCGAAACCGCCTACCACAATAGGCAATAATCGTAACCCTTGATTTTGATCTTTTGCCATAACAGAAGGAAGAAGGAAGAGGGAAGAAAGAAGAAGGAAGAGGGAAGAGGGAAGAAATAATGAACCACAAAGGCACAGAGGCACAGAGGAAGAAGAAAGAAGCAAGAGAGAAGAAGATTCGCGAGGGATGTAAGAGAGGAGAGATTGTTAATCGTTAATGATTGCCCATTTCCTCAGTCCTCTTTAGAGGACTTTCCCTATGAGCCAGGGGTTTTAACCCCTGGTGGATCTGGTGGATCAATAGATTTGTTTCAAACCCCATCCCCAATAAAAAAAGAAATCAAAAAAAATTACCCTAATTCACCCGGTTCGATAATCCGTTGGAAAAGATAACCAGTCCCGCGGGCAGTTAAAATCAATTCAGGATTACTCGGATCATCCTCCAATTTAGCCCTCAAACGAGAAATATGGACATCAACTACCCGCGTATCGACATGACGCTCCGGCGTATAACCCCAAACTTCCTGCAAAATTTCTGATCGCGAAAAAGGCTCACCTGATCGACTCACCAATAACTCCAAAAGACTAAACTCCATCCCCGTGAGACGGATACGCTCATCGCCCTTATAAACCTGTCGCTTATTGGTATCAATACGAATATTAGCAATATGGATCACGCCCGAACTAGGAATACCCGTCGCGCCATTTTTATCAACCCTTCGCAAAACCGAACGAATTCTCGCCTCTAATTCCTTGGGAGAAAAAGGCTTCACCACATAATCATCCGCGCCCAATTCTAAACCCGTAATCCGATCAGCAACATCCCCTAACGCGGTTAACATAATAATAGGCACATCGGATTCCTTGCGTAATTCCTGACAAACGCCATATCCGTCTAACTTTGGCATCATCACATCCAATACCACCAAATCCGGCTCCGTGTTACGGAATATTTCCAGGGCTTCTTCGCCATCGGCCGCGGTAACGACATCATAGCCAATCATAGACAGACGCGTTTCCAGAATCCGACGGATGCTGGCTTCATCATCAACAACGAGGATTTTTTCCTTATGATTTTCCAATGTACCCACCACTCCTTGAGGTTAGATTTTCAATTGTTAATTTTTTTTAATTCTATCTGTAACAGAGAGATTGTTGACATTCTGGCTCAGAAATCAAACGCCTGAGTCTGATGACAGTTCCCAACTCTATAAAATATTAAAGGTCTTTTCGACACTTTTAAACAATGGCAAAATCTCGTATTCAATATGTTTGTCGGGAATGCGGTTATGAGTCCCCACAATACTTTGGTAGATGTTCCAATTGTCAAACCTGGGATTCTTTCGACGAATTAGCGGAAGGTGCTTCCGGTTCCCCCTTTCAACGCAATGGAGGGTTAACGGGAGTCAGTCACAGTAACGGGAATATTAACCCATCAAAGGAAAGAGGAGCCGGTCAACCCAGGGTCTCTTACTTATTATCGCAGGTCGCGGATCAAAGTTTATCTCGTTGGTCTTCAGGTTATGGGGAGTTAGATCGGGTATTAGGAGGAGGGATCGTTCCGGGTTCCCTGGTACTAATTGGAGGCGAACCCGGTATTGGCAAATCCACCCTATTATTACAAGTCGCGAATCAATTAGCCCAACACGATCGCGTCCTTTATGTCAGTGCAGAGGAGTCGGGACAACAGGTAAAATTACGCTCCCAACGTTTAGGGGTTGCCTTAGCAGAATTAGCCGCCAATGAGGCTGAAAAATCCTCCGAAAATGCCAAAACCCCCAATGATGAGGAAGAAACACCAGAAGATCATAGTGCTGAGAATTTTTACCTACTACCGGAGACAGATTTAGAAGTAATTTTACGGGAATTAGAATCACTCAAACCCCAACTAGCTGTCATAGATAGTATTCAAACAATTTATTTCGCGAGTTTAACATCTGCACCCGGTTCCGTCGCCCAGGTTAGAGAATGTACTTCCGCATTAATGCAAGTAGCTAAACGAGAAAATATTACATTATTTATTGTTGGTCATGTTACCAAAGATGGAGCTTTAGCTGGACCAAGAGTTTTAGAACATTTAGTCGATACCGTCTTATACTTTGAAGGCGATCGTTTTGCCTCCCATCGGTTATTAAGATCCATGAAAAATCGTTTTGGCGCGACTCATGAAATCGGAGTTTTTGAGATGATAGCCAATGGATTAAGAGAAGTCGATAACCCTTCCGAATTATTCTTAGGAAATCGAGATGAAATCACCCCCGGAACTTCCACCACCGTCGCCTGTGAAGGAACACGACCAATTTTAGTAGAAATTCAAGCCTTAGTAAGTCCCGCGAGTTTTGGTTCCCCTCGTCGAGCCACTACGGGAGTAGATAATGCCAGATTACAACAAATTCTCGCGGTTTTAGAGAAACGAGTCGGTATTCCGCTCTCCAAACTTGATACGATTGTCGCCTCCGTGGGGGGATTAAAAGTAGAAGAACCCGCGGCGGATTTAGGAGTAGCTATATCCATCGTCGCGAGTTTCCGCGATCGAATGGTAGATGCCAGGACAGTATTATTAGGAGAAGTCGGTTTAGGAGGGCAAGTGCGTCCCGTTTCCCAATTGGAATTAAGACTAAGAGAAGCGGCAAAACTAGGATTTAAACGGGCAATTATTCCCAATGGACAAGCTACACCGGATTTAGGGATGCAAATTATTCCTGTGAGTAAAGTCAGTGAAGCTATTTTAGCCGCGATCCCCTCCACACCCCCTCAATTACAATCAATAGCAGAAGAGGTCGATGATGGCTTAGAATTTTGATTTTTGTCACGGATAAACTCGCGATCGTGGTTTTTTTTAGGCGAAGATATAGGTGTGATAACCGCGATAAAAAGATTTTTAACCGCAGATGAACGCAGATAAACACAGATGTTTATTCTGTGATAATATCTTAGTTTTTTCTCTGTGTCCTCTGTGCCTTTGTGGTTCATTAATAGACCTCTTGCGAAAGTGCGAACAAAAATGTGATACAATGAAAAATAACTT
>JBBITB010000006.1:0-105416 GCA_037440985.1 Microcoleaceae cyanobacterium bin_387 | reverse complement strand
CCAGTTCCCAGTCCCCAGTCCCCAGTCACAAATCCCCAATCCCCAATCCCCAGTCACAAATCCCCAATCACTATTCTTGTCAGAGATCGACATTGATATGCCACTTCCTGATAGAATTTTTACGGTTTCTCAAACATTGGTCAATGGGATCATCTCGCGCAAGAATTGCAATAGACGCTATGGGAGGGGATCATGCCCCTTCCGAAATAGTTGCTGGAGCGCTGAAAGCACAGAAAGAATTAGGGGTTGACATTCTCCTAGTCGGCGATCCACAACAAATCGAAGCATCGATTAAACATCACGATCTACCTATGCCAGAAATCGTCCCCTCCGAAGGGACGGTGGAAATGCACGAAGAACCCCTAAGTGCGCTGAAACGTAAGCCCAAAGCTTCTATTAATGTGGCAATGGACTTAGTGAAACAGAAACGTGCTGACGCGGTGATTTCTGCGGGTCATTCAGGGGCCGCGATGGCAGGGGCCTTACTACGTTTAGGTCGTTTGCCCGGTATTGATCGCCCCGCGATCGGTGCCCTATTCCCGACATTAAACCCCGATAAACGGGTATTAATTTTAGATGTCGGTGCAAATGTTGACTGTCGGCCTAAATATTTAGAGCAATTTGCTGTGTTGGGGTCAATTTATAGCCAAGATGTCTTAGGCGTGAAGGACCCCAAAATTGGTTTGCTAAATATTGGGGAAGAACCCTCTAAGGGTAATGATTTAGCCCTGCGTACCCATGAATTGCTGGCGAATAACCCGCAAATTTTCTTTGAGGGAAACGCGGAGGGGCGAGATATATTGACAGGACGTTTTGACGTCATCGTTTGTGATGGTTTTGTCGGCAATGTTTTATTAAAATTTGCTGAAGGGATAGGTGATATCGTGCTGAAAATTCTTAAGGAAGAATTATCATCAGATATTCAGAGTAAGCTCGCGACAGTCTTGCTCAAACCGAGTCTCAGACGGTTCCGCGATCGCGTGGATCATGTGGAACATGGAGGCGCGTTATTGTTGGGTGTTGATGGAATTTGTGTGATTAGTCATGGTTCCTCCGAAGCCGCATCTATTTGTAGTGCGGTGCGTTTAGCCCAACAAGCCGTAGATCATCAAGTGATTGATCGTTTACACACGCAGTTCCAGAAAAAAGGTCAGCAACAAGAAGCAAAAAGCTAGAGAAGTTTGGCTATAGGTAAATCACGGGAGAGTAATGTTGCAGGATTTAGGGGTCGGCGTTGCCATCACGGGGACTGGTTCTTGTGCTCCGGCAACTTCCTTGGATAATAAGGGGTTAAGTCAAGTAGTCGATACTTCTGATGAGTGGATCTCCTCTCGCACAGGTATTGGTTCGCGACGGTTAGCTGGGGTTGATGTCTCTTTATGCACGATCGCGTCCCAGGCATCGTTAAACGCGATAGAAATGGCGCAAATTAAGCCTACAGACATCGATCTGATTATTTTAGCCACTTCTACCCCAGATGACCTCTTTGGTACCGCGAATCAAATTCAAGCTAAAATTGGCGCGACTTCCGCGGTGGCCTTTGACTTGACGGCCGCGTGTTCTGGTTTTGTCTTTGGGATGGTGACGGCGGCCCAATTTATTCGCACTGGGGTGTATCACAATGTCTTATTGATCGGTGGAGATATTCTTTCACGTTGGGTGGATTGGGGCGATCGTAATACTTGTGTCTTGTTTGGTGATGGCGCGGGTGCTATTGTGATGCAGGCTAATGGGCGCGATCAGCTTTTGGGGTTTGAAATTCGCAGTGATGGAACTCAAAATGGTTGTCTGAATCTCGCCTATCGTCCCCAACCGAAAGAACTGCTAGAGGGTGTTACAATCGGTCAAGGTACATTTCACCCTATTACGATGACAGGGAAAGAAATATATCGTTTTGCTGTCAATAAAGTGCCAGAAGTGATCGAAAAAGCTTTGTGTCGGGCTTCTTTAACGGTTGCTGATGTGGACTGGTTATTATTACACCAAGCTAACCAACGCATTCTTGATGCCGTAGCACAACGACTGAAAATTTCTCCTGAAAAAGTGATTAGTAATTTGAGTACCTATGGCAATACATCCGCTGCCTCTATCCCCCTCGCGTTAGATGAAGTGGTACGGGCTGCGAAAATTCAACCAGGTGATACGATTGTAACGGCTGGATTTGGCGCCGGTTTAACCTGGGGCGCGGCAGTTTTTCAATGGGGTCGTTAATCTCAAGATTCTATTGATAAAAGTTTGATCAATAAAATACACAATCGGATCAAAGAGGTGATACATAAGGGATAGCACGCGAGCATCGGCAACGAGTAATAAGGGCGTTACTATATTTTGCGCCCTTTCATACCCTCATCCACAATTTGAGTGCAGAAAAAAACGAGGATGTTGATTTTGAATATCAGGATGAAAATATTAAGTTATTTATCAAGGACGACTCTCTCAATGTTGACAACAATTCTTTAAATATCAATGCTCTGACAAGGGGATGATTGTATCATCTCTATTTTGGAGTCTTTTTAGACAAAAAGAAGCTTCTGTAAGTTGACTAAGTTATACTTACTAAGCATTTCTCAACTTACTTAACAACTGACAACTCTCAACACCGAAAAACATAGGCAATATGATTCACACAGCATGGGTTTTCCCAGGACAAGGTTCTCAAGCTCTCGGCATGGGTATTGATTTATTAAATATACCCAAGGCGAAAACGAGATTTGAACACGCGGAAAAAATCTTAGGGTGGTCGGTTCCCGAAGTTTGTCAAAGTAATGAAACTAAACTTTCTCGCACCCTTTACACTCAACCTTGTCTTTTTGTAGTGGAAAGCATTTTAGTCGATTTAATGAAAGCCAAGGGTTTTCTTCCTAATTTAGTCGCAGGTCATAGTTTAGGTGAATATGTGGCTCTTTATGCCGCGGGTGTTTTTGACTTTGAAACGGGTTTAAAGTTAGTTAAACGTCGTTCGGAATTGATGGATACGGCTTCGGGGGGTCAAATGGTCGCGCTCATTGGTTTTGACCGCCAACAATTAGAATTACAAATACAATATACGTCGAATGTTGTCCTAGCTAATGACAATAGTGATTCTCAAGTTGTCATTTCGGGAAAACCTGAAGTTGTGGAAGACCTTTTATCAAAGGTGAAAGTGAAACGGGCGGTTAAGTTAAATGTTTCGGGCGCTTTTCACTCTCCTTTAATGCAACCTGTCGCGTCGGAGTTTGAAAAATTATTGAGAACTATCCGCTTTTCTGATGCTAAATGTTTAGTCATGTCGAATGTGGAACCCACTCCTACTACTGATGGACAAATCTTAAAAAATCGTCTCATGCAACAAATGGTACGGGGAGTGCGTTGGCGCGAAATTTGTTTGGAATTACCCTTACAAGGTATTGAGAAAGTTGTGGAAATTGGACCGGGTAAAGTGTTGACAGGCCTGATCAAGCGCAGTTGTCCTAATTTAACCTTGGAAAATGTCAGTAGTGCCGCGGAAGTTCCTAATCCCTAAAGTTTGTGGTTTGGAGAATGATGCAAAAATCTGGTTCCGTTTGCACAACATTTCGTCTCAATAACAAATTTCCCTAGACAATACCTTCGCTAAAATCTCACTATTGAGGGTGGATTACCCTGGGGTAACTCATTAAAAATCCCGCGGAAAAACGCGGAGAGGGTTTAATGGGGGTAGTTTCTGAAATTGCTTCCTTGTAAGGGTGATATCCAGAGGGTATTGTTAAGGAAACCCCTTTTTTGTCGGAGGGAAATTGTCCTTATTTTGTGTAATAACTAGGCTAAATCAAATGAACCACAAAGACACAAAGGCACAAAGATGTCCTTTTTTTGTCGGAGCAAAATTGTCGGCATTTGTGTAATAACTAGGTGAAATTACATGAACCACAAAGACACAAAGATGTCTTTGAGTAATTTGTGATGATTTTGTGTTTTCAATGGTAAGGCTCCCTTCATGGGGTTCGGGAAAACATAATCTAAATAGGGGTTAAAGATCCCCTACTCTTTTTCAGTGCTTTTGTGTCTTTGTGGTTATAGCATTTTGACAAAAAAATTAGGGAAGAAGGGTTTGAGCCTTTAAGAATGTCCTCTCCTTTGAGATGGCTATACCATTGGCAAAAAGTTCTGCTACAGGTGAAACCCAAAAGGGGACACTTCCAAATATAACCAGAATACAGGTCAATGATTCCCTACACGCCCACGATCGCGATCGTGTTTTGTCTGAGAACTTTTCCCCAGTAGTAAGCTCTTAAGCTTTTAAAAGTCCTATGATTAGGGCTTAAGGGTGACAAGCAGGATGCTTGTCCTACTTTATCTGCTTTAAATGCGTCGATCACTTATAATCATCTTAAGGGATAAACGGGATCAATTCTCTCGTCATTTCTAGTGAAAACAGGAAGCAATCGAGATGATCATAAATTAACCCATAATCCTTGCCAATTTCAACCTAATAGTATTGCCCTATGACTAAGAAAAAGAAACGGATTTTAATTATTGGTGGTGTTGCGGGTGGTGCTTCTTGCGCTGCGAGGGCTCGTCGTCTGTCGGAAACCGCAGAAATTATTATGTTCGATCGCGGTGGTTTTGTCTCTTTCGCGAATTGTGGTTTACCCTATTATATCGGGGATGTGATCACGGATGAAAAAAAATTACTTGTTGCCAATGTAGAACTCTTTAAAAATCGTTTTAATATCGAAGTCCGTTTAGAAAATGAAGTCTTAGAAATTGACCGCCCCAAATCAGAAATAGTCGTAAAAAATCTCAAAACCAATCAAATTTATCGGGAACATTATGATGCTTTAGTATTATCACCCGGAGCATCTCCCATCCGTCCCCCTTTACCCGGTATCGATCTCCCCGGTATTTTCTCCCTCAGAACAATTCCCGATAGTCGCCTTATTCGTGAATGGATTGTTAAACAAAATGTGAAAAATGCCGTTATTGTTGGGGGCGGTTTTATTGGCTTAGAAATGACCGAAAATTTAGTGCATCGAGGTATTAAAGTCACTCTTTTAGAAATGTTACCTCAAGTGATGCCCCCCTTAGATATAGAAATGGTGGAACCTGTCCATGAATATTTACGCGAAAAAGGGGTAGAATTATTTTTAGGAGATGGAGTCACTGGTTTTGAAACTAATAATGAAACTAATAATAATGGGTTAATTGTCTCAACCCAATCAGGAAAAAAATATACAACAGATTTAGTAATTCTTGCCCTGGGAGTCCGTCCTGATATTCAATTAGCCAAAAGCGCAGACTTAGAAATTGGGGAAAGAGGGGGGATTCGTGTTAATAAAAAAATGCGTACCAATGATAAGAAAATTTGGGCGGTGGGTGACGCGGTAGAAGTGCAAGATTTTGTCACAAAAGAATGGACTTTAATTCCTTTGGCCGGGCCGGCTAATCGTCAAGGGAGAATTGCCGCGGATGCTATTTTTGGTAGAACTTCCCAATTTAGAGGCACTCAAGGAACCTCGGTTTGTGGTATTTTTGATTTAATTATCGCGTCAACGGGTGCGAGTGAGAAAACCCTGAAACGTTTAGGTATAGACTATGAAAAAGTCTATTTACATCCCGCGCACCATGTGGGTTATTATCCGGGGGCAAAACCCATTGATTTAAAATTATTATTTTCCCCTAAAGATGGTAAAATTCTAGGGGCTCAAGCCATCGGAGAAGCGGGTGTAGAAAAACGTATTGATGTCATAGCAATGGCGATTCAAACTCGTGCGACAATTTTTGATTTAGAACAGGCAGAATTATGTTACGCCCCTCAATTTGGTGCAGCAAAAGATCCGGTTAATTTCGCGGGGATGATCGCGGGAAACGCGTTAAGAGGGGATGCACCTTTAACACAATGGGAATATTTACCGACGGAAGACGCGGTTATTTTAGATGTGCGTGAAGTGAGTGAATTTGAGGGGGGTCATGTGGCAGGCGCGGTTAATATTCCTTTGCCAAAATTACGCGATCGCGTGGATGAATTACCCAAAGATCGAGAAATTTGGGTTTATTGTCAAGTGGGGCAAAGGGCCTATTACGCGACGAGAATTTTACGTTTAAATGGCTTTAATGCCAAAAATATCACAGGGGGTTTTAAAACTTATCAAACCCTAACAATCGAATAAAATCCATCCCCAATCGTGATGAAATTGTGAGAAGGAGCGCGATCGAGGGTATGATAAATCCAGAAAGTTGTAGGAGGGAAAAAACCTTGTCTGCTTACACAAAAACACGCGAACCCCTAGAAAGTTGGATACTATACCACTTATTAAAATGGTCCGTGATAGCTCCCATGTTACATACCTACTTTCGAGTTCGTATCTATGGAGCAGAAAATGTACCCCAACAGGGGCCGCTGATCGTTGTCAGTAACCACGCGAGTGACTATGATCCTCCTATTTTATCAGTTTGCATGAGACGACCTGTGGCTTATATGGCCAAGGAAGAATTATTTCAGGTTCCAGTATTAAAGCAGGCTATTTCACTTTACGGAGCCTATCCAGTGAAACGAGGAGCAGGCGATCGCGCCGCGATTCGTTCCGCCCTTTCTTCACTGGAAAACGGCTGGGCTGCGGGTATTTTTTTAGACGGAACTCGCACACCCGATGGTAGAATTACAGAACCAAAATTAGGAGCCGCGTTAATTGCAGCCAAAGCCAGAGCACCTTTAATTCCTGTGAGTTTATGGGGGACGGAGCGTATTGTCAAAAAAGGTTCTCTGATTCCTAATCCTGTGCCTCTGACGGTGCGAATTGGTCAAGTTATTCCACCACCTCCAACAAGCGATCGCGAAGAATTAGAAGCTTTGACTCAAAAATGTGCTGAAATTATTAATGGAATGCACGACTTAGGACGCTAATAACATTTTTTCCCAAAATCAAAAAATACACCTGTAAAAAAACGGTATTTTTTAATCTGGATCAAGTGCAGAGATTAGTTGTTCCTGTTTTTTTTACCGAAAAAAGGACAAACTTATGGAAGATTTAAGGGCCGAACTAACAGAGAATTTGGGAGCTGCCGCGTGGGAGTCATTAAAACCTCTGCTTAATTATCAAAGTGTAGTAGTGGTGATGAATGAATTAGATTTGTTAGATGTGGGAGAGGCGATCGCGTTGGATAATACCCAATTAGTGTCGCGTTGGTTAAATGAAAAAATGATTTATAAACCCATAGAAGAACAACTGGTATCGTGGAATGAAACACCTGAAAAACAGTTTCACGCGTTAATAGTACAACCCTTTGTTTTAGTGCAAGAAGTCGTGTAAAGCTGTGTTTATCTGTCTTCATCTGGGGTTTATATTAAGAAAAATGAACCACAAAGGCACAGAGGACACAGAGGAAGAAATCAGAGAAGGGCTGTGATCTATCTGTGTTTATCTGTGTGCGCCTTCGGGTTCCCTTCCCCTACTTTTGGGGTTTATATTAAGAAAAATGAACTACAAAGGCACAGAGGACACAGAGAGAAGACACAGAGAGAAAGGGAAAAGATAGTCGTCACAAGGGTGATGGGGCTTGGCAAGATTTTGTAACAAATTTTTATATAGTCAGAACGGAAAAAGTAAGATAGCTTGAAACAAGAGGCCAAGGCAATCTGCAAGGGAAAAAGTTTTTCCTGAACTCTTGACAATTGTCAGAAAATCTTTCCACACTCTCTAAAATATACAGCTTGGCTGTTATCCCATTATCAAGATGCTATGTCAACTTTAGTTATCGTTGAATCTCCCACGAAAGCGCGTACTATCCGTAACTTCCTTCCTTCTACCTATCGGGTAGAGGCATCAATGGGTCATGTCCGTGACCTTCCTTCTTCTGCCGATGAAGTCCCTGAGAAGTATAAAGGGGAAAAATGGGCTCAATTCGGCGTTAATGTGGAAGGGAATTTTGAACCGATCTACGTTATCCCTAAAGAAAAACAAAAAGTGGTTAAAGAGCTGAAAAATGCTCTTAAAGAGGCTTCTGAACTGATTCTGGCGACGGATGAAGATCGGGAGGGGGAAAGTATTTCATGGCATTTACTTCAAGTGCTGAACCCGAAAGTGCCGATTAAGCGCATGGTGTTCCATGAAATTACGCGTGACGCGATACAAAAGGCTCTGAAAAATTGTCGTGATATTGATGACGCGGTGGTGCGTGCCCAGGAAACTCGTCGCATTTTAGATCGTTTGGTGGGTTATACTCTTTCTCCCCTGTTATGGAAGAAAATTGCTTGGGGACTTTCCGCGGGACGGGTGCAGTCTGTCGCGGTGCGGTTGTTGGTTCTCCGTGAGCGTCAACGTCGCGCTTTCCGACAAGGGAGTTATTGGGATCTCAAGGCTTTGTTAACTCCTCCCAAGGGTACGACTGGGGGACCCTTTGAGGCTAAGTTAGTGACGCTGGGTAATGTTAAAGTTGCCACGGGAAGTGATTTTGATGAAAGTACGGGGCAAATTGCGGCTGGTCGTAATGTTTTGTTATTAAATGAACAACAGGCTTATGATTTACTCGATCGCGTTTTGGAAAAGCCTTGGACTGTGACTAATATTGAGGAACGTCCGGTTACTCGTAAGCCTTCTCCTCCTTTTACGACTTCGACTTTACAACAGGAAGCTAATCGTAAATTGCGTTTAGGGGCTCGCGAAACGATGCGTATTGCCCAAAGTCTTTATGAACGCGGGTTTATTACTTATATGCGGACGGACTCCGTGCATCTCTCCACAGACGCGATCGAGGCGGCTCGTGCTTGTGTGGAACAACGTTATGGTAAGGAGTATTTGAGTCCAAAACCACGTCAATACAGCACGAAAAGTAAGGGAGCACAAGAAGCTCACGAGGCGATTCGTCCGGCGGGAAATACTTTCCGCACTCCTCAAGAAACGGGTTTGGATGGTCAAGAATTTCATGTTTATGATTTAATTTGGAAACGCACGATCGCGTCTCAAATGGCAGATGCACGTCAAACTCATATCACGGTGCTTTCACAAGTAGAAAATGCGGGATTTCGTTCTGGTGGTAAACGGATTGATTTTCCGGGGTTTTTACGCGCTTATGTGGAAGGAAATGATGATCCTGATGCGGCATTGGAAGATCAAGAAGTGATTTTACCGAATCTGAAAGTCGGTGATCATCCTAATTGTGTTGATATCGACGCGATCGGTCACGAAACCCAACCGCCCGCCCGTTACACCGAAGCATCTTTGGTGAAAACATTAGAAAGTGAAGGAGTCGGTCGTCCCAGTACCTACGCGAGTATTATTGGTACAATCATCGATCGCGGTTATGCCAAATTAGTGTCAAATGCCTTAATTCCCTCATTTACAGCCTTTGCCGTCACAAGCTTATTAGAAAAACATTTTCCTGACTTAGTGGATATCAGTTTTACTTCCAAAATGGAGGGAACTTTAGATGAAATTGCATCGGGAGACGCGGAATGGTTGCCCTATCTTCAGGAATTTTATTTAGGAGAAAAGGGACTGGAAACTCAAGTTAAAGTGGGAGAAAGTGAAATCGAGGCGAAAGTGGCGCGCACAGTGGTATTAGAAAATTTACCTGTGAAAGTTTGCATTGGTCGTTTTGGTGCTTATATTGAAGCGGAAGTAGATAATGAGGTAATTACGGCTTCGATTCCCCAAGATTTAACCCCCGCGGATTTAATACCGGAAACCGTAGAATCTATATTGCGACAAAAAACCGCAGGACCTGATACTTTAGGCCTTTATCCAGAAACGGGAGAACCTATTTTATTATTAGTGGGAACCTATGGGCCCTATCTACAGTTAGGGGAAATTTCCGAGAAAAATAAGAAACCTAAACGAGTGTCTTTACCCAAGGGCGTGACACCAGAAAATCTCACCTTGAAAATGGCGATTGATTTATTATCTTTACCGCGTTTGTTAGGGTTACATCCTGAAACAAAATGTAAGGTAATGTCAAATTTAGGACGATTTGGACCCTATGTAGTTCACGATCAAGGGAAGGGAAATCAAGACTTTCGCTCTTTGAAAGCCGGGGATGACTTACTTACTATTACCTTAGAGCGTGCTTTAGAATTATTAGCACAACCGAAGAGTAGTCGTGGTAGTCGTGGTGCGGCAGCGGCTTTAAAGGAATTAGGAGCACATCCTCAAGATGGGGAACCAGTAAATATTTATAAGGGACGTTATGGCCCCTATGTGAAACATGGGGAAATTAATGCTTCTTTACCTAAAGGAGAAGAGGTAGAAGAGTTTACCCTAGAAATGGCGTTGAGTTTGTTAGCGGCTAAGGAGAATTCGGGTACTACTAAATCAAGTAGTAAGAAGAAAACTGCTAAGACGGCTAAAACAACGGAATCGGCTACGGAAGAGAAGAAGAAAACTACTACGAAAAAGGCGACTTCTACGACTAAGAAAACAACCACTTCTACGACTAAGAAGACGACGGCTAGTAAGAAGAAGAGTGAATAATCTGAGCGGGACATGGTAAAACTATGTCCCTTTATTTTCGCAGAAACCGCCTTTCTCAACTGAAAATATTCCTCTGATATCAATCCGGTTAAATACAGCACTTACCGATATTATGAGGTACAATTAAGATGAAGTGAAAATTCGATATTATGAGGTACGTTAGATCCCCCCTAGCCCCCCTTCCCAAGGGGGGGACAAAGAAAGTCCCCCTTCCCAAGGGGGATTTAGGGGGATCGAGATGTACTGCATAGCAGAGGAAACTGCTATAAATTTAATAACCCTAGGGACTCTTTCACCGCGATTTAGGGTTTACTGAATAAAAGCATAAGGCTTAACGGATCAGGATTTCAGGTGTTTTTCGTCGAACAAAAGGCCCGGTTTTGTCTAGGTTACTTCTCAACTCCTGATATTTTGGGTAATTGCTCACACGATGATACCAGAGTGAATGTCTAAAACTATTGCCTATTGCCTATTGCCTATTCCCATCCTCTGACTTTTTCGGTGAGCCCCATTTAGGTTATGTTTTAAAGATACAGATAAACCCGCCCCTAGGACTTCTTCTGTTGATTCTCATCAGCTCAAAGTAATAGAAAATTACCCCTCTTTGTGTTCTCTGTGCCTTTGTGGTTCATTATTTTCTTCCCCTGAAAAATGACAATTTTCCCACGACAAAACCTACAAGATCGCGTCACAAATTGCTTGGGCCGTCGCGGGGGCTAATAAGATACCATTGCGATAATGACCTGTCGCAATTAAGATATTTTCATGGCCAGGAAGTTGACCAATGACAGGCGCGGGTCGTCCTTCGGGACGGGGACGCAACCCCGACCATTTTTTCAGAATTTTGGCTTCTGATAGGGCCGGACAAAACGCGATCGCGTCCTTTAAAACTTCCTCTAGTCTCTCCTGTTGAGCCAGCATTTCTATTCCATTTTGGGGAAATTCTACTGTGGCACCAACCCAATATTCTAGGATCGGAGATGACGGATTAAGATAGGGAACAATATGTACATCATTGCCTGTAATTACGGGTTGAAAATCGGGATTTCCTAGGGTTTTTTCTAAACGTAAATGTAAGGCTTGTCCTAAGACGGGACGAATATCAATCGACTCGTTTAAAGAAGAAGTTAAGGGAGTGGAACCTAAGCCCGCAGCCACAACTACCCAATCACATTTTAAATTTCCGATCGTTGTTTTGATCACATAATCTCCTGTAGAAAGGCTCTTAGGAGTTGTATCTAAAACATTGACATTAAATTGAAATTCGACTCCATTTTGTTTCGCTGCTTCGACTAAGGCTAAAGTTAAAAGAGTCGGATCTAATTGTCGATCTTGGGGGGAATAAATACCCGCGATCGTGTTTTCTACCTTCAAATGGGGACAGCGATCGCGTATTTTGGCTTGATCCCAAATTTCCAAATCATAACCCTGTTGATGACGAGTCGCGACCAAATGGGACCAATTATCGACACTTTCACTCGCGAAACAAAGCATTAAAATCCCTTGACGATTAAAAGGTATTTTATGGCCAGTTTTCTCTTCTAATTCAGGGATTAAAGTTTCATAACGTGTCATACTACTTTGACGTAATTCCCATGCTTTCCCCTTCACTTTTTGACTAATAATTCCCATTAAAACCCCCAAGGCTGCACCCGTAGCACCTAGGGCGGGTTCTTGTTTATCTAAAACTGTAATTTTTAAGGAAGGGTCCTTACTTAATTCGTAGGCGATCGCAGCCCCAACAATACCACAACCAACAATAATAACTCGACTCATGGGATTTGGGATTTGGGATTTGGGATTTGAGAGTACCGATCAGAAAATCGGTTTTGAGTAATATCAAGTCCGGTGAAATAAACCGAATAAAGCTAGGGGCAGGTTCATGAATATCTTAAGGAGAACCAAGAGAGCCAGTAAACCCGCATTCCTCAATATTATCATTAATCAACGGGACTTGCTCTAAAAAGCTATAATAGGCTGCTGTGATGCCTACTGCTGACTCAAAATTGTCCAAAACTCCTGCACAACGCGATCCGGTTATTTAGGTATCGGCGTAGAATCAGAGACTTGATTTTTTGAAACCGCTGATAAACGCTCCTAAACACAGATGTTTTTAGACGAGTTTTCCTGTTAATATGGTTCAAATCAAAGTTTCGGCAAAGAAAATAAGTCAAAGAGGTATAATGAATCAAACCCATAGCTATCAAGGATGTAACGGTTTTCGAGATTAAACCATGACAAGAAAAGACTTTCATTCCTTTTTTCGATAGTTTTTTGGTATTGGTTCACCATAGGCGATAAAAATTCTGCCTCAGGTAATTAACAATGAAAAAAAATAACCCCAAAACTGCTATTGCCAATAAAATCAAAAAAATTATTCAAATGATCAAAGAGGTTGAAAAAACTCGATTTTCTCTATCTATAACCAGACTGACAAGTATCAAAAGTTTGTGCGTGGATGAAGTGGCAGCACAAAAGTTTGCGCTCTTTATTGCCCAACGGGTACAAGAGCAAATGAATCAGGCTACTTGTCCCGAACATTTCACTAATGAAGAATGGCAACAGCAAAAAGAGTTCGTTGATGAGACGATCACGCTGATGGAAAGTTACATAGAAAATCCTAGGGACGAAATCAAGGAATCTCTGAGGATGTTATCGAAAGAAATTGATGGTTTGCAAGGAGATGACTACCGTCATTTTAGGTGGACAACAGTGCGTTTTGTTCGCAGTGGAGATTTACTTAAACTACAGAATGGATTGTGTTGTTTCCTAAAGGCCGATTTTCCCTATTGGGCTTATAAACTCGCGGCAGAATATGTGGAACGTTATACCCCGGAGTCTGGTACAGGGATAATTGATCAATCTGTACCCATGTTGTTAGAAATAGCTGAATTTTGGTGTCAGTATTATTTTGATCAAAGTTTGAGTGAGAAATTTCCTCAATAGCGCGATCGCGCTTTGATACCTACTCTTGACTCAAAATTGCCAAAAACTCCTGCACAACCCGATCCGGTTATTTAGGTATCGGCTTGGAATCAGAGACTTAATTTTTTGAAACCGCAGATAAACGCAGATAAACACAGATGTTTTTAGAGGATAATGGCTCTGTTTAGTTGTTAGAAATAACAGAATTTTGGTGTCAGTATTATTTTGATCAAAGTTTGAGTGAGAAATTTCCTCAATAGCGCGATCGGGCAGCCCCCCCAAAAAAGGAATCATTGATCAAATCGGGAGAATTAATTTAAATTTTAACCGAGATCACGGGAGTATTTTTTGCCTGGTTTAGATCATTTTTTTTACCCCGATTAACCTCACGGGGTGACGACGAGGTTGAAAGCCAGACAGATTGAGGAGTGTAGCCAGAATGTGGTAAAAAGAAAAGGGTCTGAAAATGTATTCAACAGACCCAGCAAAAATGTTTCCTCAATTCTATCACGATATTTTAGCTCCTCAACTAACTGCGGCCCAATATCTAACATTACAAATGTTAGTAATGCTGGTACAAACTTACAAAACTATTCAAATTGAGAAATTAGCAGAAAATTTATTCATCCGCATTAAATATGAAAGTCGTCGCCGGCATATCCAGAGATTTTTAAGCTGTAAAGTCTTAACGGTAAGCGGGATTTGGTATCCGATTATTAAAGAAATAATTAAAAGAAATTGGTCGGAAAAAACCCGACTAGAACTAATCATAGATAGAACCCAATGGGGGTCCAGAAATATTTTTATGGTATCGGTGAGAAAAGGGAAGAGAAGTTTACCGGTTAGCTGGACTATATTAAAGAAAAAGGGAGCGAGTAATCTGTGGTCACAGAAAGAATTACTGACTCCAGTGTTTGCCTTACTTAAAGAATATCAAATAATAGTAATAGGAGACCGAGAATTTCACAGTGCGAAACTAGGAGAATGGCTGAAAAAGCAGAAAGTATCCTTTATTTTAAGACAGAAAAAGAACACCAATATTCGGGAAACAAAGGGGAAATATTACTCCCTAGAAGCCAGAGCAATAATTTCGGGGAAAAGACGATAATAAAGGATGTAGAAGTGACACCTTAAAGTCCAAGTAACTACAATATGGTGATATATTCTCAAAGAAAATATGGAGAGAGAAAGGAAAAAAAAGTGTGGTATTTATTGACGGATTTATGTGATGCAAATGAAGTAGTAAAGCGGTACAAAAGACGTTGGGGAATAGAGGGAATGTTCAAAGATTATAAGACAGGAGGATATAAGATAGAAGAGGGAAAAATGAAGGAAGAGCGACTAGAAAAAATGCTAATAGTAATAGCAATAGCTTACACAATGGCGGTAGAAAAAGGGGAGGGAATTAAAGGAAGTCCTCACAGATTTTATGTAGAAAGACGGCGAAATATCAAGAAAAAACCGACAAAAAATAGCAATTTTTGGGTGGGACTCTATGGGGACTCCTGGGCTCAAGGAGGGATAGAAATGGAAAAGTGGGCTCAAAAACTTGAGCAAATTAATCCCAATAAACGTCGATTTTATCAACGGGGTTTGAAGGCTCAACAGTATATCCTGTCTATATTCTAGCTCCATCGTCACCCCGTGAGCCGATTAACGCAGAGAAACACAGATGTTTTGACCACTGTGGCAGCTCTGGGGTAATTAATGGATGGGTTTTAATTATTGGTATTATTAATAATAGCAAAATCAGTACATCTCTATGGAAAATTACCCCAAAGCGATCCTTCGATGCCCTTGTGGTTCATTTTATTTCCCTCTATTTTAACGTGAGTTTGATGCACCTGTGATAGACGGGAAAGCAGGACAGAAAAGCACTTTGAGTTGCTGTGCTGTTCAGGAGAGATCGTTTATGGAGTTTGACTCATCCCCTTTGGCCATTAAAATTAGAATTAATAACTAGGCTCAAAAAGAATAGGAAAAATAAACTGATGTTGTTCTACGATCAAATGCACCTTCGTCAATGGGAGTGAATTCCATGTGTTAATTATATGAAAACATAGAAAAATTGAATATCATCGACATCGGATAATGAGAACTTTATGGTCAATTTCGCAGCGATTCTTATGGCTTATACATACCAACATCAAAAACCATCTATGTATGGCGTTGATGACAAAATTAAACCTTTTAATGGATTCTATTTGCCTTCGTCGAACTCACGTTTAGTTACTTTTTATTGCTTGGGATAAGTTGTTAATTCCGGTTTGAATTTTTTGTTCGCTTAGATCGGCATATCCTAGCAAATATTCGGATAACTGGTAATTATTTAAGTAAAACGATCGCGTACTCATCAAGCCCACTCCAACTTGCATCGCACGGTTCAAAACCGATGTGTCGCTAAGGCTAGATTGCAATCGAATAGTCAGATGAGTTCCCGCTTTTTCCCCCAAAATGGTAACCTGTTGCCCGAAGGCAGAGATTAATGCTTGTTCAATCACTTGACGGCGTTTGCCGTAAAGCAGTCGCATACGACGAATATGACGTTCTAAATGTCCTTCATTAATAAAATCAGTCAAAATATACTGTTCTAGGAGTGGAGCCTGACGTGCGGCCATCCACTTCGCGCGTGCCAAGACATGAATCAAGTGATGAGGAGCAACAAGATACCCCACCCGCAGTGCTGGAAATAGTGCTTCTAAAAAGCTGCCAATGTAAATGACAGGAGCACTGGGATCTAGTCCTTGGAGCGATGGAATCGGACAACCAGTGTAGCGAAATTCGCTGTCATAGTCTTCTTCCAAAATCATTGCACCAGAAGACTTTGCCCAAGCTAAAAGTTCCAGTCTGCGAGACAGTGATAATGTCACCCCAATGGGAAATTGATGGGATGGGGTGACGTAGACGAGTTTCGTGTTACCTTCAGGCAGTTCATGTAATTGCTTTACCTGCATCCCCGACTCATCGACAGGAATTGGACACAACTGAGCACCATAGGCTAAGAAAATCCGGCGAATATCCACAAAACTAGGATTTTCTAAAGCCACCTGATCGCCACGATTAATTAAAACGCGAGTGAGTAAGTCGATCGCTTGCAATGGATCGCTGACAATAATCACTTGGTCTGCATCGCAGTGGACTGCACGAGCGCGAGCGAGGTATTGTGCAATCGCTTCCCGCAACGGACGATAGCCGAGTGAATCGGGAGCATAGTCGAACACCTCAAGATGGTTCAACTGGCAATGGCGAGACCAGAGTTTCCGCCATTGTTTGAGGGGAATTCGATCCAGATCTGGTTGTCCAAAACGAAAGCGAACGGATACGGGTGGCACCGACGGCTCAAACGGTTGGGCATCGGTGAGACTGATACCAAATTCAGAAAGCTGAAATTGGGGTGCTGGGGATTCATGTTTATGAATTTCCCAGTTTCGGCCTATGGGGTTGTGCAGTTCTTCTGGCAGTTGTTGACAAACGAACGTCCCAGAACCCTGACTTGAGTGAAAGTAGCCTTCACTCAAAAGCTGGTCATAGCTCTGAAGCACTGTAGTCCGAGACACACCCAAAGTCTGAGCCAGTAAGCGAGTTGAAGGGAGGCGTTGCCCTGGAAGAAGCCGACCAATCAAAATGGCATGACGCAGTTGTTCGCAGATTTGTCGTTGCAGCGAACCCTTGCCGTTGCGATCGAGGGTGATAACAAACTCCATTGTTGCAGTTCTTAAGTGGTATTACGATCTTTGCCGAAAGTGGTTCTTGTTGATCAAACCAGTTTCCCATAATCTGGGTGTGGGTTTGAGCGTAGCAAGTGTTTAATCCCAACCAAGGGAATAGTTTTGGCTTAACCACCGAGTTCAGAGTTCATTCAGGATTTGTATTGTATGAAAGGAAAGCAAATGAACGATCACCGTTTTATTCCTGGAAACAGAATGGTTCAGTCTTCAATGAGGCTAAACGAATCATCGCAGCCTAGCAGTTTCTCCCCTAGCCTAATAGTAGAAGGTTTGAAATCCGATATTTTCAAGCATACTGCTATTGGGGAACTCAAAGCTTTTGGTCAAAATTTGCAGTCCCGTCCGCTAGAGATAGAGGAACTTCGGATCTTCTTTGCTTCAGTTGGTGCCTTTATTCTCGAAATTCCCCCTGGCATTCTCGCATTGGCTAGTCGGATTACCGACGAATGTCTGAAAAAATCACCTTTTGCAGCCTTAGCTTCTGGTGCGCGCATTCTCTTCGCGGCTGTAGATGAATATGGATTAAACGATATGGAGCGTGGGTTATTGCCAACGCATCATCAACTCTACGTCGATATGGCAGCCCATTGGGAAATCACCGCGGATGATCTCGTCAATGCTGCCTACACACTCCCTTCCGCTAAAGTCTTCGGACATCAAGTTGCACAGTATTACCGAGAACAAGACATTTTGCAAGGCTTAGGCTTTCATTTAGCTGTTGAAACGACATCAACGCTAGAGTTTGGGCTATATCTAAAAGGGTTCAAAAAGTTTGCACGACAGTACAAACTACAACTAAAGAACGACCCAATTTTGAATTTCTTGTTCATTCATATTGATGTGGAAACATCGCATCGGGAAATGGGATTGGAAATGGTTGAGCTGTACACTCAAGGGCAACCTAAACTTGTGGATCAAGTGCCCTGCGGGGCTTTTACATTTATGGAATCCTACGGTCGATTGTTTGCAGACCTGAATCAGATGCTCTTTGCCAAGCAACAGTCAACTGCTGTTTGTCATCCCACGACTGTTGTTTGATGCTTTATAAAGACACTCACTGCCTTTAGCTAGTAGGTGAGGAAATGTTGACTCATTGCTGATGATACTCTATTTTCTCCTGACTGGTAAGGTAAGCGTGAGTGTCCACATTATCTGCTCGTCAAGCGTTGCTTGGGTTGAGTCATTACTTTTATCGTTTCTGGCCTATAGCAACTGCCTGCCACTCAACCGACCATTGATTCATTCAAAGGAGTCACTTTTTTGGGCAATTGCATACTTCCTCTATCTAAGCTGTTCTCGGAAGTAAAAGTTTGTATCCTGCTTGCAAGTCCGCTGGTGAGTGCACAACTCGCACAAGCAGGCATGGGATGGATTGACACCGTAATGATGGGACAATTAGGCCGCCAAGCCCTGGCAGCCGGGGGATTTGGGGCAACGCTATTTATCACTCTACTGCTGATTGGGACTCACATTCTCTTATCGGTCAGTTCATTAGTTGCCGAGGCTTATGTAACGGGAGACATAGATCGCGTTCGTGTTGTGGTGGCTCAAGGGCTATGGTTATCCATCGCGATATCAATTCCCTCTATGGTCTTGCTCTGGTCTGCTAACTCTTGGTTGCGGGCAGTAGGACAACCCGAAGAACTCGTACCTTTGACGCAAGCCTATCTGAAAGCTCTGGCTTGGGGAGTGTTTCCAGCATTCGCCTTTGGAATACTCAGAAGCTTTGCAACGGTTGTTAATCACCCGCAAGTTGTGTTTGTTGCGGCATTCACTGGATTGGGGTGCAATGTCTTTGCCAATGATGTTTTGATGTACGGTAAGTTCGGATTACCTGCATTAGGACTAACAGGCATTGGATGGGCTAGCACACTCGCATCGTGGCTGATGTTCCTCGGACTTGCAATCTACATTTTCACCCAGCGACAATTGCGTAAATACAAAATCTTTGATTGGGTTTGGCATTTGGAATTCCAAACATTGTGGCAGTTGATTTACCTTGGGGGTGCGTTCGCTCTGTTTTCAGTCGCAGAAGATGGACTGTTTACGGTGATGACTATTCTGATGGGGCAGTTTGGAACAATGGCACTCGCGGCTCACCAAATTGTCCTGCAAACGATCGCCATGACTGTTATGGTACCCCTCGGAATTTCCCATGTTATGACTGTTCGGATCGGGCAGTTAAAAGGAGTAGCGGCCTTCCGTCAGATGCAGTTGACAGGAAGCGTCGGACTTGGACTGGGTGCAAGTTTTATGGCGGGGATGACGCTGCTCTTTTGGATGAACCCTAAATCGATTGTTTCGTGGTATCTGGATATACACGATCCTATGAATCAGGAGGTTGTGCACTACGCGGTTCAGTTACTTCAGATCGCGGCTGTGTTCCAGTTATTTGACGGTACCCAGATTATTGCGACTGGTCTATTGCGAGGCTTACAAGATGCCGTTATACCTATGTGGATTGGGATCGTCGCCTACTGGGGCTTTGGCTTGTTGAGTGGATATTTGATGGGGGTATGGCTTCGCTGGGAAGGAATGGGACTGTGGTGCGGGTTAGCAGTTGGACTCGCGATTGCGGCAGGTGCTCTAGTCTGGCGATTTTTCACGCAGATACAGCTTATGAGTTAGTCGATGAACCATAAAACTGTGTC
Organism: Microcoleaceae cyanobacterium bin_387; assembly: GCA_037440985.1. GTDB lineage: Bacteria > Cyanobacteriota > Cyanobacteriia > Cyanobacteriales > Microcoleaceae > JBEDKD01. The sequence goes on along the minus strand of JBBITB010000006.1, from coordinate 85,688 downwards.
GAGTCAGTCAATTTGCCCTATTGAAAACAGCGAGTGTCGTCACTGAGCAATCTATGTCGGTGCGCGAACATCCCGATTTTGTGGAAAACATTATGAGAAACCGGGTTTCTTGAGAGGAAATTTTCCTAACACAAAGCGCCAGAAGAAACCCGGTTTCTGAGCAGCAAGCGTGTGCAAAGCACAAACATCTTGCTGGCTTGGGTGTGTATTTCTAGCCAGCAAGAGGCTGGCACTACAGATTTGCCAAAATGGGATGCTCCCCGTAGGTACTCGGTCACTGTCGGTCTGTTTTGAAATCAACAGTATGTATGTATACCATCCATGGAGAGTGTAATGAGTTTAGTGAGAGTTTATAACGAGTGGGACCCACTGGAAGAAGTGATTGTCGGGACTGCGGTAGGTGCACAGATTCCCATACCAGATTCTAGTCTGTATGCAATTGAGTTTGCATCAATGGTGGATAGTATTGACCAAATTGCCCGCGGTCCCTGCTGTCAGCGCGTGATCGAGGAAACCGAAGAAGATTTGCACGAACTGATTTCTGTATTCCTTAAGTTGGGAGTCGCGGTGAAGCGTCCAGAAGTAATTATGAACAGTTTTGATTACTTTGTAACTCCCGATTGGAAGTCGGATGGATTTATACACAGCTATTGTCCGCGTGACTTGTTCTTAGCAATTGGGGACACCATCATTGAGTGTCCGATGGTACTGCGCGCGCGCTTTTTTGAGCCATTTGCGTACAAAACAATTTTGATTGACTATCTCAAAAGTGGCGCACGCTGGATTTCAGCACCAAAACCGAGACTCTTGGATGAGATGTACGACTTTCTCAATCCAAGGAAACCCCTTCGCAACTGTGAACCAGCTTTTGATGCCGCTAATCTACTACGGGCTGGCAAAGATTTGTTTTATCTGGTCTCTAGTTCCGGTAATGAATTGGGCTACCAGTGGCTTCAGCAAACCCTTGGCGATGCCTACCGAATTCATCCCTGCTATAACCTTTACGATTATGTTCACATTGATTCAACGCTGTGTTTACTACGACCCGGGTTAGTTCTGGTCAATCCCACTCGAGTGGGAGTGGACAATTTACCCAAACTCCTTCAGCAGTGGGAAATTATAGCCTCACCTGAAATGGTTGACATTGGCTTGACCAAACCCTATACCTCAACCACTGAGTGGATTGGCATGAATCTGCTAATGGTCAATCCCAACCTTGCGATCGTTGATCAGCATCAACTCCCTTTGATTCGATTGCTAGAAAAGTACCAGATTGATGTCATTCCACTACGCCTGAGACATGCAAGGGCGTTAGGAGGGGGATTTCACTGTGTCACATTAGATATAAGACGAAAAGGAGAGGTAAGAGATTACTTTTGTTGAGGGCGATCAAAATACCTCAGACTCTAACTGCCAACCTGCGGAATCTGGGTTTCTAAGCTTTGAGTTATTCCGCAACCTCAGCCCCCAATAGTCTCGAACGGCTCCTGCCGTCGCCGCGCCTGTGACTTCGCGCTTTCTCTTCTTCCCCCAGTCGTGTCATCTCCGAGATATTCATCCTGGGGAAAATCTGTCAAAACGTAATACCAAACAAAAAAACCCGGCTTCACGATGAAACCGGGTTTGGCTCAGAAAAAACCTTAACCGTTTACTTCAAAGCTTCCGCGCCGCCGCAAACTTCCAGAATTTCCTGAGTAATAGCCGCTTGACGGGCCTTATTATAAGACAGCGTTAACGTACCAATTAACTGACTCGCGTTCTCACTCGCATTATTCATCGCAGTCATCCGTGCCGCCAATTCACTCGCGGCAGACTCCTGTAACGCGCGCAATAATTGATTATTCAAATAAAGCGGTAACAACGCGTTGAGAATTTGAACAGGATCTTGTTCAAAAATCATATCTCTCGGTAACGCCTTCAAAGTCGATGTCACCTTCTCCCGTTCCACTTGAAACTGTCCGCCCTTAGTCGTTAAACGGAAAATTTCATCATCATGGGGTTCTAACCCTTGCCGATCTAATGGTAACAATGTTTGAATCACCGGACGAGAGCTAATTAACGAGACAAACTTCGTATAAATTAACTCAATCCGATCCACTGTTCCCGATAGGAATAACGACAGTAATTCATCAGCAATTTGACCCGCTTCTTCCGCGGTGGGAACTTGCTCTAAATTAGAATAAGTTGCATCAATGGGAGCATTACGACGTTGGAAATATTGAATCGCCTTCCGTCCTACCAAGATAAACTTATAATCTACCCCTTCCGCTTTTAATTCCTTCGCCCGTGCTTCTGCCCGTTTGATGATATTACCATTGTAACCACCACACAAACCGCGATCGCCCGAAATGACTAACAACCCCACAGACTTAACAGCCCGGTTTTTTAACAGAGGTAAATCAGCCTCTTCAAAACGTAAACGCGCTTGTAAACTATAAAGAACCTGAGCCAAGCGATCAGCAAAAGGACGACTAGCCGTCACCTGTTCTTGAGCGCGACGCACCTTTGCCGCGGCCACTAGACGCATCGCCTCAGTAATTTTTTTAGTGTTTTTTACCGACTTAATTCGGTCACGAATTGCCTTTAAATTTGCCATGACTTTTCACACCATTTTAAGAGAACTGGTAGGGGAATGGGGAATGGCGAATGGGGACTGGGGACTGAGGACTGGGAGACAACCAACAATTTATCATCGCCTATCCCTTCTCGCTTATCCCCTATGGTAGGGGAGCGGACTGGGGACTGGAGACTGGGGACTGAGGACAACCAAAAATTCATCATCCCCAATTACCCAATCCCCAATTACCCAATCTCCAATCTCCAATCCCCAATCTCCAATCCCCAATCCCCATTTGAGAATAGGGAATAGATAATAGGAGAAAATTACCTTAATTTCTATTACCCATTACCTATTCCCTATTACCCATTAGCCATTACCAATTAGGCAGAGACTAAAAAAGTCTTCTTGTATTCAACGATCGCCTCTTTTAACAGAGATTCAGCTTCATCAGTAAGCTGTTTTTGCTCTTGGACAATTTCCACATATTTCGGCTTACTTGTCCGCAGATACTCGCGTAAACCAACAGAGAACTTGACGATACTATCAACGGGAATCTCATCAAGATAACCATTAATACCCGCGTAAATGATCGCGACTTGTTCATTCAAACGCAGAGGCGAATTTTGAGGCTGTTTCAGCAATTCGCGTAAGCGTTGACCACGAGCCAACTGATTTTGAGTCGCTTTATCCAAATCGGAAGCAAACTGAGAGAATGCCGCCAATTCTTCAAACTGTGCCAGTTCCAGTTTCACCTTACCCGCGACCTTTTTCATGGCCTTCGTTTGCGCGGCAGAACCCACCCGTGATACGGAAATACCAGGGTTAACCGCGGGACGTAAACCAGAGTTAAACAAGTCAGAAGACAAGAAGATTTGACCATCCGTAATCGAAATCACGTTAGTCGGAATGTACGCAGAAACGTCACCCGCTTGAGTTTCAATAATCGGCAGAGCAGTCATACTGCCTTCACCTAATTCATTACTGAGTTTCGCGGCGCGTTCTAACAGACGAGAGTGTAAATAGAATACATCCCCAGGATACGCTTCACGACCCGGAGGACGACGCAGTAACAGGGACATTTGACGATAAGCTTGGGCTTGCTTCGACAAGTCATCATAGATAACCAGTGTGTGCTTACCCTTATACATGAAGTATTCAGCTAAAGTCGCACCTGTGTAAGGGGCTAAATATTGCAGAGTCGCGGAGTCAGACGCGTTAGCTGCAACCACTATGGTGTAATCCATCGCGCCCTTTTCTTGCAATGTGTTTACCACATTGGCAACCGTAGAAGCTTTTTGACCGATCGCGACATAAACGCAAATCACGTTTTCGCCCTTTTGGTTGATGATGGTATCAACCGCGATCGAAGTCTTACCGGTTTGACGGTCTCCAATGATTAACTCCCGTTGACCACGGCCAATGGGAATCATCGAGTCGATCGCGGTAATCCCCGTTTGCATCGGTTCATACACAGAACGACGAGAAACAATCCCAGGAGCAGGAGACTCAATCAGACGAGATTCAGTCGTCTGAATTTCCCCTTTACCATCAATAGGACGAGCCAAAGCATCGACAACCCGTCCAATCATCGCGTCACCCACAGGGATCTGCGCGATTCTGCCCGTCGCGGTTACAGCAGAACCTTCTTGAATTTCCAAGCCTTCACCCATCAACACCGCGCCCACGTTATCCTCTTCCAGGTTCAGGGCGATGCCAACAGTGCCATCGGCAAAATCCAACAATTCGCCCGCCATAGCCTTATCCAAGCCATAGATACGCGCGATGCCATCACCGACTTGCAGAACAGTACCCACATTAGAGACTTTCACCTCTTGGTCATACTGTTCAATTTGCTGGCGAATAATGCTACTAATTTCGTCAGGTCTGATTGCTACCATGTCTGTTATTAATTATCCGTTGTCAGATTTGGTTAATCGGTAATTTTCAATTCGTTAAGTAATTGCTAATTGATAATTATGGATAAGGGATTGGGGATTGAGGATTGCGTAATGGATAATGGATAATCGGTAAGGATGAATTGCCAATTGTCAATTGTCAATTGTCAATTGTTAACCTTCTTCCTTCTTCCTTCTTCCTTCTTCCTTCTTCCTTCTTCCTTACTTATTCAATTAGCCAGCTAAACGAATCCCAATGCGGCGAAGTTGGCCTCGGAGACTAGAATCAATCACCTGAGAACCTACTTTAATAATCACGCCGCCCAGTAAATCCGGGTCAATCTTCGTTTCCAGTTCAACATCCCGTGCGCCCGTCATGGATTGGACTTTTTGCCGCACCATATCTTGTTGAGCATCGGAGAGATAAACCGCCGACGTGACTTCAGCTAATACGGTTTGATTGAGTTCCCGTAATTTCCCCAGGTATTGTTTGCCAATTCCTTCCAGAAAAGCAATCCGACCTTTATCCACCAAAAGCTTTAAAAAGTTCTGCATATAGGGGTTAACTTGATCACCCACTACTTGCAGAAGCACTCCTTTTTTAGTGGCTGGTTTGATCAGAGGATTTCCCAAAAATTGACGCAATTCCTCAGAACTATCTAAAATACCAAGTAAAGAGCGCACATCCGAGCCGAACTGATCAGTCAGACCGTTGGACTGAGCTACCGACATTAATGCCGCAGCATAGGGTTCAACAACTTCATTGTTTATGACCATAATCAGCCTCCTATTAGACCGATAGCCCGGTCAATTAGCTTGTGTTGGGCCTCTTCACTCAAGCCAGATTTCAGTTGAGTTTCAACCTTTTCTAACGCTTGAGAAGCCACGATCGCTCTCAGTTGTGCAATGACCTTTTGCCGTTCTGTTTCTAACTCTCTTCCGGCTTCGGCTTTCATGCGAGCCACGTCTTGCTCTGCCTGTGCCAAAATAGTGGCCTTCGCGGATTTTGCAGTTTCCTCAGCCTGAGCCCGAATGCGATCAGCTTCAGTTTGCGCCTGTGTTAACTGTTGCTGTTGCACAGATAACGCGGCCTGAGCATCCTTTTGACGTTGTTCAGCTTCCTTAATTGCTTGTTCAATGGACTCGCGTCTCTCACTCAGGATTTTTCCTAAAAAGCCGCGACCAAAATAAACAAGCAATCCAATAATAATGACCAGGTTAATCAGGTTGGTTTCTAAAATATTAGTGTTAATTCCGAAACCCGCCTGATGATGGCTCGTTTCCGTAGCCAACAATAAAACAGTCCCCATAATACTCTGACCTAATTGCACTGCTGTTTGGGTAGGGACACGACGTGTCGTGTCCCTACCGGACCAATTCTTGGCCTAATAGTTTCTCTAGAATCTGGCGACTAAGAGCGTCCACCTCTTTTTCTAGCTGGCTCATCGCCTCTTGTTTTTGCTGCCCTATTTCCTTCGCGGCATTCTCCCGTTGCACTTGAGCTTCTCGTTGAGCTTCGGCAACTTGTTGCGCCGCGATCTTTTGAGCATCGGCCTGAGCGTGGGCAATAATGGCTTGAGATTGACGACGGGAATCTGCTAATTTATCCTCATACTCCTTCGCCAGTTTTTCCGCCTTCGCCAAGCGTTCCTTTGCACCTAATTGAGTATTACGAACATAATCAGCCCGCTCGTCAATTGCCTTACCAAGGGGTTTGTAAAACAAGACATTCAAAACTGCCATGAGGATGAGAAACTGCACAGCCATTAATGGCAGAGTGGCATCTAAATCAAATAATCCACCCTCTTTGGCAGCCTCTTCAACAGCCAGTAAAATTGTCGGCATTATCATCTTTGATGGCTCCCATAATACGGATTTCACAATTCCTTATTTCAGATTTTAGATTGAGGATGGTGATTCCCACTATTAGACATATAAAACCGCCATCTTAACTGCTGATTTTCTTGCCATCAAGATGACGGCTTTACCTAAAGGTTATTTAAGGGTTTCCCTTCTCAAATCTAAAATCCAAAATAGAAAATGCTTAGGCGAAGGGGTTCGCGAACAGAAGAACCAATGCCACCACCAAACCGTAAATTGTCAGAGCTTCCATGAACGCCAAACTTAACAGCAGTGTTCCACGAATTTTTCCTTCTGCTTCAGGCTGACGAGCAATCCCTTCTACAGCCTGACCTGCCGCATTACCTTGACCAATACCAGGACCGATCGCGGCTAAACCTACAGCTAGAGCAGCGGCGATAACTGAAGCGGCAGCAACTAATGGATTCATCTTGATTTTCCTTACTTAAACTACAACAAAAATTGACAACAGAAAAAATACTTGTGGATGACTAATTAAGATTGAAGACTTGATTTTTCGACCCTAGATTTCTCTCTAAAATCTCAAAGCTCAAATCTCAAGGCTCAAATTAATCATGGTGTTCTTCGCCGTGACCACCCTCTAACGCTTCACCAATATAGGCAGAGGCTAAAGTAGCGAAAATCAACGCCTGAATAGCACTTGTGAATAAGCCCAAAACCATCACTGGCAGGGGGATGAACAGTGGCACTAACAACACCAGCACTCCCACCACCAATTCATCGGCAAGGATATTACCAAATAAACGGAAGCTTAGAGATAGTGGCTTGGTGAAATCTTCAATAATTTTGAAGGGCAACATAAAGGGTACAGGTTCCACATAGTGGGCAAAATACCCTAAGCCGCTCTTACTGAGTCCCCCGTAAAAATACGCCAGAGATGTCAATAAGGCTAATGCCACTGTTGTATTAATGTCAGCCGTTGGTGCGCCCAATTCCCCTTCAGGAAGGTGAATTAACTTCCAAGGAATTAAAGCCCCAGACCAGTTTGACAAAAAGATGAACAGAAATAAAGTACCAACAAACGGTACCCAAGGGCGATATTCTTTTTCCCCAATCTGGTTTTTCGCCAAGTCGCGGATAAATTCCAACGCGTACTCCATTAAGTTTTGGAACCCATTAGGAATTCGCTCGACTTTTTTCGTTGCTAAAATCGAGACCACCACTAAGGCGGCAATGACAAACCAGGAGGTTAAAAATACCTGCCCATGTAGTTTCAGATTACCTATGTGCCAGTAGAAGTGCTTACCCACTTCTAATTCAGCAAGGGGGAAACTATTTAAGCTGTTTAGAACATTTAACATTTCCATTGAAAACGCTTCCCCATACACATCAATGTGTGGAGTCTATTGAATAAACCTGACTTATCGAGAATCAGGTGTGACCACTGTTCGCAAGATATAGAGCATTAGGGCACCTTTATACGTCAGAAAACCCAAAAAAATGGGCATCAGATGTAGCTGTTTCCATTGAGTTGCTACTATAATCAACCCAATGAAGAGTGCCAAGCGGGTCTTGTTCAGACGCTTGCCCTCTATCCCTACTTGTTCTACGTCTTTCGCTAACATTCTCAAGTAAACCACACCTGTGCTCGCCCCAAGTATGTAATTGAGCGCGATGTTGAGGGAGTAAAAAATCCAGACGGTGATGAAAATCACTCCCGTCAGCGCGAGGGTAATGATCAACAACTCGTTTCGGAGATTGTAGTAATCGTTCATCGCGCTTGGGGCTTGCTCTTTCGCGGTTTCCGTTTGTATGTCCCCCTCCGTCAACGCGGCGGGTTCCTGAGTCTGCTCTGACAAGGTTCCTTCTCTCGGACAGTCGTTGGTTGTTTGGACTCCCACTCCAGTTCTTCGATTGAAGCCATCTTGTGGGGGAACTGTTACGAGTGTTACCACTCGTCCACTCCACCCCTGAATATACCATGAGGGGGTGACAAGACTTAAAAAAAATTTAAGATTTCAGTTTCATAAATATCTTTTTTCGATTTCAGGTTGACTTCTCCCGATTCCCCACCCGCTTCCTCATTCTGTAATTACGGTTATTATTACACTTGCAATTCTCAATTTGATCTCCCTAGTGTAATTACGATTATCATTACAGCAGGAGAGTGCTATAAATCCCAGCCCAACACATGGGCAATCCGAAGGGGAAGTGTAGCTAAATCGAGGGGATTAAATGTTACGGTTACGGCTTGATATTGTTGGAGAAAATCTAAATCAAACCATTTATGTGTGAGGCTCAGTAACACAACTGGAATTCTCTGGGTGGCCGGTTGTGATCTCAGTTGTTTAAGAAACAGTAATTCACTGATTTCACTGAGGGAAAACTCGAAAATAATAGCATCGATCTGATACACTTGTATCTTTTGTAACCCTTCTAAAGTAGAATCTGCTACTTGTATATTCCACCCCCCCAAATCAGTCAAACATTCAAATATAATTTCCCGCAGATTGGGGTCTTTGTGAATTAGTAAAATTGTTTTTGCGGTCATTTTAAACTAGCAAAACCTTGATTTCATTCATGTTGATCAAATATAAATTTTTCCGTAGCCAATTGGTTCGATCGCGCTAGGGGCGACCCCCAGGGGGATACAGTATGGGTAGGGTGTCGGCAATAGGTGATTCGGAGTATTTACAGAAGGGAGTCGAAGAGTCCTCTTCCCTCTTCGCGGCTAAATTTGCCCAGAGGAAATACACCCTAAAAGGCTCCCAGGATACCTACCCCACAATAGTTTTTGCAGATGTCTATTTAATCTCCTCATATCCAAACAACTGTAAAAAATTGCACAAGATTTAGTATTCGTGACAAAAATAAATCAATAGTATTAAATTTATGAATTCCATCCTAAAATACTCGCCACTTCTTCTGTTAGACTTGTGGGTTGAAATGGTTTGGAAATTACCCCAGCAAGGCCCATCTGTGCAAATTTAGCGCGATCGCGGGGCAACACCCTGGCGGTTAGCAGAATCACGGGAATTGCTCGGGTGACGGGATTAGACTGAAGGCACTCATAGACAAGTAATCCATCCATTCCGGGCATGGAGACATCAAGCAAAATCGCGTTAGGTTTTTCTGTTTTTAGGATTTCTAAACACTCTTTTCCTGATCCGGCCACCAGGGTATCCCATCCCGCGAGGTCTTCCATACATAGTTTTACCAGTTCGCGGAGGTGTTCTTCATCATCAACGATGAGAATTTTTTTGCGTATCATCTTCTTTTCGTGCAGGAGACTGCGATAACGATTATCTACTTGCAAAGCGTTCATTTTATTTGGATTGATCAAAAATCAATTTTTGGGGCTGACAATTTTGTGTTTGATCCCCCTAGGGGCGGCAAGGAACGCGATCGTGGTATGCTGTCGGATCACCTCAGCGGATCGAACACTCTTCTATGTACATTTTGGAGTGATCGTTCAAATTTGCAGTTGGCAGTTGAATCCAAACTGGGGATGGCTCAACCCTTAACTCTTTAGCAATCTGAATTGTCAAAAAATCTGGCTCTATTTGGGCTAAACAGGTTTCTGGTTGTACGGGGTGGGGCAACGGAATCAGACTTTCAAATCCACTAGGATGGAAATAACCCGCCACTACCATCGCCTCCGTCGGTTCACCTTCAATTAAAACCGTTTCCGGTGTGATTTGGAGACTCAAATTTTTCAGAAGATGAATATCAGAAATGCCAACTTTAAGGACAAATTTGCTTTCCATTTCGTGAATGGTAATTGCGGTGATCGGTGTTTCTTCTGTATGACAAATCCAAAGCGTCGATTCCCGACAAGTGTCCGGCGAGGTTGAACCTGATTTTTGCTGACTCTTCTGGCTGACTTTTTTCGATCGCGCAAAAGTATTCATTCTCGTCTCCTCATATCCAAAGAATTTTTAACTGCATACCCGGAGACTAAATAACAACGGTAAGGAATTGGTAAAGATTCAATATTTGTTACAAAAATTCACAAAGAGGGAAGAGGGAAGTTGACAGTCACCATCCCAAAATCTCTGCTACTTCTTGGGTGAGGGTAGTGGGTTCAATGGGTTTAGTAATTACCCCGGCAACGCCCATTTCGGCAAATTTAGCTCGATCGCGGGGTAACACCCTTGCCGTTAGTAGAATCACCGGAATTGATCGGGTAATAGAATTAGACTGAAGGGACTCATACACCGCGATCCCATCCATTCCGGGCATGGAGACATCGAGCAAAATCGCGTTAGGTTTTTCTGTTTGTAGGATTTCTAAACATTCTTTTCCCGATCCCGCCACGAGGGTTTCCCATCCCGCGAGGTCTTCGAGGCACGCTTGTACCAGTTCCCGAAGGTGTTCTTCATCATCGACGACGAGAATCTGCCGGCCTATCATAACAAGTCTTCCAAGGGTAAGGGTAAGGTAAAGAAAAAAGTGCTGCCTATACCTAGGCTGCTTTCCGCCCAGATTTTACCACCATGTCGCTCAATAATACTGCGACAGATTGCCAACCCTAACCCAGTGCCTCCTTTTTCACGGGAATCGGAGGCATCAACCTGCTGAAATCGCCCAAAAATGAGTTCTAGCTTATCGGCCGGAATCCCCCGTCCCTGATCGCGCACTTGGAATAACACGAAGTCTGTCTGGATTTCCGTGCTGACATGGATTGTGGAGTGGGGAGGGGAGAACTTCATAGCATTACTTAACAAATTTGTCAAGGTTTGGATAATAGTATCTCGTGCGGCCCAAACTTCGGCATCGGTGGGAGTAAAGCTTAGAAATATCTGCTGTTGAGTCGCGATCGCGTATATCCCCTGAATAGCTTGCTCGATCAAATCGGCGACTTTGCAAACAGTTTTCTCCAAAACTGCCCGCCCCGACTCTAGTCGCTCCAAATCTAACATATCATTAACCAGGTTCACCAAACGATTAGTATCGAGTAGGGCAATTTCAATCATGCGTCGGGATTTTTCTGGTTTTTTATCATAAATCCCAGTTTTTATCAGTCCTAGTGACATAGAAATAGCTGTTAAAGGGGTGCGAAGTTCATGGCTAACAACACCAATAAATTCATCCTTAATTTGTTCGATTTTTTGTCGTTCGGTGATATCTTCGCCAATGCTGATAGTGCCAATAATGTTTCCCTGGGAATCTTGCAGTCTGGTATTATTCCAAGCAATAAATTTGTCCTCGCCTGATTTCGTCAAGATCGGATTTCGATAATAAGAACGAGCGTTGTGATTCAATACTTGCAAAAAATCAGATTTAGTTGATTTTTGCTCAGAGATAGGGATGAAGTTTTCAAACCAATTTTTCCCTAGAATTTCGTCGTTAGTATAACCGGTGATGCTTAATAAAAAGGGATTGATATAGTTAACATTTCCCCTGTGATCGAGTCCGACAACAATTAACTGCACGTTATCCAAGAGCGATCGCCAACGTCTTTCCGCTTCTCGGATTGTGGCTTCGACTTGCTTACGTTCTTGCAATTCGAGTTGAAGTTGTTCGTAGAGTTCCGATTGCTGAATAGCGAGGGACAATTGGCTGGCAATCTGTTCGAGTAATTCTACTTCCCATGATTGCCAGTCGCGAGGTTTGGCATTGTGGTAAATTGCGAATAAACCCCAAAGAATTTCGCCCGAAAAAATCGGAAAAATTGCATAACTTTTGGCTTCAAATTGTTCTAATAGTTCAATATGACAACTTTGCAGTCCCCCCCCGTAAATATCATTAACAATAAAGCTTTCATTATTTCGGAAACGACCTCCTTTCGTCTCTTGCAGATAGGTATCTTCCCAAACTTTTTTAATATTGTCTCCTACCAATTTTACCCAATTCTCTCCAACGGACTCCACCACAAAATCGCCACTCCAATCAGGATTAAAACGGTAAACCGCAGCGCGATCGGTTTGTAATGTCTCCCTGACTTGAGTAACAGCAGTATCGAGAATGGCATTGATATCTAAAGATTGGCGAATCGCTTGACTAATACCCCAGAGCAACTTTTCCTGTCTGGATTTCTGTAGTAAGGTTTCTTCCGCCTGTTTGCGAGGGGTGATATCTTGGTAAACGGCAAGCAGAATATCGCCGTATTCAGGATGCTTGAAGACAGAAGTCGTTGCACTACACCAAAATTGAGTTCCATCTTTCTTGACATTATGGACTTGATATGTGGCTTCACCACTTTGGAAAACCTTAGACACAATGGCTTGAGTTACCTCGTCAGCACTTACCGAATCCGTGGCATAGTTGAGAATCGAAACGTGCTGATTATTGAGTTCGCCACAGTCATAGCCAAACATCTGTTCAAATTTAGGATTCGCGTGGATAATGATGCCATTATCGGCTCTCACTAAGCAAATCCCTTCTGCCATGTTGCCCGCGATCGCGGCCTGAAGTTCAAGCATTTGTTCTGCTTGTTTGAGTCGAGTCAGATCGCGCAGACTAACGATAACGCCTGAAATGTTTTCCCCTGCATCGCGCAAAGGCGTATAGGTAACACTCAAAAATTGTGGTACTAAATTGGGATAATCAAACCATTTTTCATACTGAATTGTCTCTCCAGCCAAACATTGATCTAGGCGAGGTTGGATGAAGTTATCAAACAAGTCAGTCCCCAGGATATTCCTAACTGAATTTCCGATAACTTCCTCTTCGGATTTGTTGCACCAAGTTAAATAAGCTTGATTAGCTATTTGATAAATATAGTCGCGATTGAGCAGCGCGATCGCATCTGTGGTATTGGATATGATGCGCTCATATTTTCGCAGGGCTTCTTCAGTACGTTTACGATCGCTGATATCGAGCAATACACCAAGCGATCGCGTAGGTTGCCCCAATTCATCATAAATAGCTTGAGCACGCCCCATTAACCAATGAAGAGAGCCATCGGGATGCACCACTCGATATTCAGCTTCATAATCAAGGTGAAGCTCAATACAATCGACAAACTTTCTTTCCACCCAATCTCTATCTTCAGGATGCAATCGCTCTCCCCAGATTTGGTAGTTTGGCTCAAGGGCACCAGGAACTAAACCCAGTAAAGTGAAGTGATTGTCATTCCAAATAAGCTTTCCTGTGGAAATTTCTAAATTCCAAAAGCCGATATGGGTTAAATCCAGAGCTAATCGCCGTTGTTCTTCGCTTTCTTGTAGGGCTAATTCCGCTTTTTTTTGCTCCCTTTCGAGTTCCTTGCGATCACTAATATCAAACATGGAGGAGCGACTCCTTATAAAGTTACCAGATTCATCTTTGATTGCTGTAGCATTCAGGTTAAGCCATCGGGTTGAGCCGTCTTTGTTCAAAATCTGAAACTCTAAATTATCAATGCAGCCTTGTTTTTTAAACAGGGGAAAATTCCGGTAAAAAATCTCTTGGCTTTCCGGTGAAATTAGATCGATAAATTTCTTTTTGTTCAGGACTTCATCGCGGGTATATCCTAACCACTTCAGTTCCGTATCATTGATCCGCACAATTATCCCCTCTGCGTCTAGGGAGTGATAGCCACAGGGAGCATTATTGTAGAGGTCTTCAACTTGATAAATATATTCCTGCAATGCAGATTCAGCTTTTTTTCGCTCAGTAATATCATTGTTAATTTGGAGGATCTTAATTGCTTTACCCCCATCATCTTTTTGAACCACCCAACGGCTAGATACAGTAATCGGGGAATCGTCCCAAGTGTAATGAATCAGTTCTCCTTCCCAGTAACCTTTTTCTAATAATTGTGCTTTAATCTCTGCTAAAGGTTGAGGAAACTGCGTTCTTAAAAAAGTGTGCGCGTGTTGTCCCAAGGCCTCGGTTTTTGTCAAACCATACATAGACTCGGCTCCGTGATTCCAAAAGGTAAGAACCGAGTTTAAATCCCAGGTAATAATACTATCATGAGCTAAATCTAGCAGTTGTGCTTGTTCATTTACTAATTGATAGGCGTGTTCTTTTTCTAGTAAGGTAACTAACAGGTGATCGTTTAGTTCCGTTAATTCTGTTGTTCTTTCTCTTACCCGTTGTTCTAGTTCGGAATTAAGTTGTTGTAATGTAATTTGTGCCTGTTTACGCTCGGTAATATCTTCAGTGAACAGAATGATGCCACCGATATCCTCATTAGCACGATACCAGGGATGAATCTCCCAGCGTAACCATTGCCACGATCCCTCTGAGTTCACAAAAAAATCTTCATCACATTTTTCAATGAAACCCGCCAAACCTCTTTGATGGAAATGCTTCCACTCCTCTGATATATTGGGGAAAATTTCGTAGTGTGATCGCCCAACGATCGCGTCTATGGAATCGAGATGAAAGTCATCAACCCATCGCTGGCTCGCGGCAATGTAGCGCATCTGCTGATCGAACATGACAATACTAGCCGGAGCATATTTGATGAATAATTGCAGTTTTTGTTCATTTTCCTGCAATGCCTTTTGTACCTGTTCGCGCTCCCTTAGTTCCCTTTGTAGCTGCTCAACTAAATCAGCTTGTTGAATGGCTATTCCTGCTTGAATTACTACTTGTCGTAAGAGTTCAATTTCTGAAGATTGCCACTGACGCGGCCCGCTACAGTGATGAGCAACGAGTAACCCCCACAATTCATCTCCTCTGATAATGGGAACTACTAAATTTGCCCTCACTTGTAAACTTTCAAGAAATTCGATGTGACAGGGACTAAGATCAGAATTATAGATATCGGATTTTGCCGTAATTAAACCTTTTTTGAAAGGTTCAACGTAGTCTTTTCCAATACAAGGATCATAAATGTGGAGCGGTAAAATAGCCTTACTTTCATCGGCAACGGACTCCACCAGGACTATCCCACCCCAGTCAGGCAAAAATTTAAAAATTATGACGCGATCGCATTGTAGAATATTTCTGACTTCCCTTACGGTGGAGTTGAGAATATCATCTAGTTTGAGGGATTCACGAATAGAAAGTGCTGTTTTTGCCAGGATTTGCTGTTGTTGTTGTTGCCATTCCCGTTCTCGAATCAGTTGGTTATGTCGCAGGATATAGCTAATGGCTCGATGTAAACTTTGAGGGGTAATCTGGCTTTTTTCTAAATAATCCTGAGCGCCAGTTTTGAGTAAATCAACGGCTATTTGGAGATTTCCTTGGCCTGTAAACATAATTACGGGAAGGGTATTGCGGCCTGTTTGTTGTTGGAGTTGCTGCAATAACTCTAACCCGTCCATATCGGGTAATAAGTAATCAATGAGAAAAATATCTGGGAGATTTTGCTGACACCATTCTAGTGCCTCTTCGCCGTTATCAAATTCGACAATCTGGTATGTCCGATCGCGATCCTCCCTCAAAAATCGTCGGTAGGTAACGCGATCAACTTCGGAATCATCTATTAAGAGAATGGTGTATTTTCCTGTCACTTCAATATCATCCGCCCCCCTGAAAAAGGGCGCGATCGGCCAATTTTCCACCGGGGGTGTTGTCGGTGCGAAGTGAGTTGGCTCCATCTGTTTCAGAGCCGCGACTTCCGCCCGCAATAACTCTAATTCGGCAATCAGTTGATCTTTCGTTTTGTCGCGATCGGCCATACTCCCCCCTTCTCTTTTCTACTTCGTTATAGTCGTAAAAATAAATTGTTTTGTCTGATGAATTATGAAATCTTGTAGGGGCAATCCAGAAGTGGTTGCCCTCTCTCAGATCGGGGTAGGCACGCTACCCCTAGGATAATTCCGGTAAAATAGAAAAATCAAACCAATAGCGAAATAAAGTGTGTAATGTATCCGTTAAAGCAGATATTCCCATAGGTTTTAATATATAACCATTTACCCCTTGTCCATAGCAAAAATTCACATCCTTTTGATTAAAAGATGTGGTAAAGACAACTACAGGCATTAAGTTTAATTCCTTGTTACTTCTGATGGTTGCTAATACCTCTCTTCCATCGGTTCCCGGTAAGTTTAAATCCAAGAGAATTAAACGAGGACGAGGAGCGATCGCACGATCGCGATAATGTTCGTCTGCCAACAGAAAGTCCAACGCGGTATCGCCATCCTCACAGCGATAAATCGAGAATGTACGCGGGAGGGTTTTGATAACCCGTATGAAGGCTTCATAGTCTTCATCACTATCTTCAATCACTAATATACTTATCGGTTTATCCTCACTTTTCATTGGGGGCTGCAAGAGTAAAATAAAAAGTCGTTCCTTCCTGATATTTTGATTCTACCCAAATTTGTCCTCCATGTCGCTCCACAATTTTTTTAACAATTGTTAAGCCTGCCCCGGTTCCACCTCCATATTTATTTGGCGCGTGCAAGCGTTTAAAAATGCGAAAAATGGTATCTAAATGTTTTTCTCTGATCCCAATTCCATTATCTTTTACATAAAAAACGGGGAGGTTTTGGTGAAAACCAGGATGCTCGATTAATGCCCAATCGGGTTTCTCTATTAGTAAACCAATTTCTATGCGTTTTTCTGGTCGATCATTGTACTTGATCGCGTTACTAATTAAATTCAGGAAAATTTCTTCGCTTAAGACGCGATCGCCTTTAATAATTGGCATATTTTCTGGTATTTTGATATCTATTTCAAAATCAAATTGACTTATTTTTATCACCTCAAGAACATTGTTAACTAACTTATTTAGATCAAGATTATTTCGGTTTAAATCAGTACGAGATAAGCGAGAAAAATGCAGTAAAGCATTAATAAGATTTTCCATTCTCGTAGTTAATTCCATTAAGGTATTTAATTTATTTACCCCATCTTCATCTAATTTATCCTCATAATCAGCTAACAAAAAACTGGCATAATTATGAATACCCCTTAAGGGTTCTTTTAAATCGTGAGAAGCAATGTAAGCAAAAGCATCCAATTCATTATTACTGCGTTGCAACTGTTCATTCAGAGAGGCTAACTCATCGGCTTTTTTCAGAATTATGCCGACAATACTGCTGCGTAATTCAACTATTCCCTCAATTTCATTAGGTTGCCAAGGTAAGCTTTTTAATTGAACAACCTCCTGCCACTTTTCAAAGGATTTACGGGGAGACAGTCTTATATTTCCCTCTTCATCCATTGTTTCTTGTTTACGAGGATTCCCTCCCCAATTGACAGTCTGAATTACTTCAGGACGAAACCATACAATGAAATTGCGTTGTATTTTAGTGATAGAGACAACTATTAAACCACAAGCTAAGTCTTTAAACTCTACTGCTGGGGGATAAACTTGAGGCAAACTATCCGTATAATAAAGATGATTTTGCAGAAGAGGAACCACCCAATCTATTAATTGATTAATCTCATTTTCGCCCGGAGTTTTTCCAAAGAGCATGACTAAATCATTAGAAATTATGGCAGCGCCTGTGGCATTAACTAAGCTTAACAAACGTTCTGGTTCTCGTCCTACCGCGTCAACGAAATCATCCGCGTGGTAAAGACTTTCCACAAAATCAGATTGCAGGTTTTTTAAGCGAATTTTGTCATCTAAATTTTCATTGTCTTGTTTATTACTTAATTCAAGGGACATAATTTTTCCCATAAATTCACAGAGAGTTCGACTCTGATAAGGAAGATATTTAGGTGTGTTATGATGACAAGCAATTAATCCCCATAATTGATTATTTTTCAGCAAAGAAATAGACATAGACGCGCCCAATTTCATATTTTGTAAATATTCAATATGAATGGGAGAAACACTCCTCAAAACGGAAAAACTCAAATCAGGAGAAGCATTAGTGAGGGGACAATGAGTGGGAATTAAAGCCGCGCTCTCATAATTGATATTAGGAATTAATCGTAATTTATTCAAACGATAAAGTTCTTTTGCTTGTTTGGGAATATCGGTATCAGGAAAACGCAAACCTAAATATGACGTTATTAAATCTGAGCGTTTATTCTCCGCAATAACTTCTCCCGATCCATCGCGAGCAAAGCGATAAACCATCACGCGATCAAATCCGATAATTTTTCTAATTTCTTCGGCAATTAATTGACATAAACTCCTCAGATCGGATATATTTTCTATTTTAGTGAGAGTCTGACGAGTTAATTGATAAAATTGAAAGAAATCGTAGGGACACGGCACTGCCGTGTCCCTATCTCCTGCCGTGTCCCTATCTCCTGCCGTGTCCCTATCTCCTGGTGTATCGCGATATCCCGTGGCGGTTTCCAGTTCCAAAATTAAGAGATTATCGGGTGTGCGATGGACAATTCCATAAAAAAATAAGGTTTCCTTTTGGGGATTTAATAATTTCAAATTGAGAGGATTTACCGCGTCAAAATCTTCTGCCAAACAAGACACGATCGCGTCTTGAGATTCCGCATCAAAAATATCATTGAGACTTTTAGTTAATAAGTCATCGGGAGCATATCCCAGGAAGGATTCCGTATTATCGCTCACTTGTAAAATTTGCCAATTTTCTTCATGAAAAATCAACAAAACACCATGAGGTTGAATTGCATTAGGAATATGAATTGGTTCTAAGTCGCAATTTGTCAAGGTAATCGGTTCATCGAAAATGTAATCAAGAGAAATCATAATTATTTTAAAGAAGGAAGTTGACAGTTGACAGTTGACAGTTGACAGTTGACATCATCGACGACGAGAATCTGCCAACCTATCATAAGGAATTTTCCAAGGGTAAGGGTAGGGTAAAGAAAAATGTGCTGCCTATACCTAAGCGGCTTTGCGCCCAAATTTTACCACCATGTCGCTCAATAATACTGCGACAGATTGGCAAACCTAACCCCGTGCCTCCTTTTTCACGGGAATCGGAAGCATCGACTTGCTGAAATCGCGCAAAAATGAGTTCTAACTTATCAGCGGGTATGCCCCGTCCCTGATCGCGCACTTGGAATAACACGAAGTCTGTCTGGATTTCCGTGCTGACATGGATTGTGGACTGAGGAGGGGAGAATTTGATAGCATTACTTAACAAATTTGTCAAGGTTTGGATAATAGTATCTGGTGCAGCCCAGACTTTGGCATCGGTGGGGGTAAACGTTAGGGATATCTGCTGTTGAGTCGCGATCGCCTGTATCCGCTCAATTGCTTGCTCAATCAAATCCGCGGCTTTGCAAACAGTTTTCTCCAAAACAGCTCGCCCCGACTCTAGGCGCTCCAAATCTAAAATATCATTAACCAGGTGAACCAAACGATTAGTATCGAGTAGGGCAATTTCAATCATGCGTCGGGATTTTTCTGGTTTTTTATCATAAATCCCAGTTTTTATCAGTCCTAGTGACATAGAAATAGCTGTTAAAGGGGTGCGAAGTTCATGGCTAACAACACCAATAAATTCATCCTTAATTTGTTCGATTTTTTGTCGTTCGGTGATATCTTCACCAATGCTGATAGTGCCAATAATGTTTCCCTCTGAATCTTGTAATAGGGTATTATTCCAAGCAATAAATCGTTCTTCTCCCGATTTTGTCACTATCTCATTTTGATAGTAAGGATGAGCATTAGCTGTTAATATCGCGGAGAAAATTTTTCTCATTTCTTCCCTCGCGGAAGGAAGAATAAAGTTTTCAAACAAGTTCTTACCCAACACCTCGGATTCTGTGTACCCCGTCAGCTTCAAGAAACAAGGATTCACATAATTAACAGCAGCGTTTTTGTCACACCCAACCACAATTAATTGTACATTGTCGAGGAGAAATCGCCAGCGTCGTTCAGCTTCTCTTAACACGGCTTCCGCTTGCTTGCGTTCTTGTAATTCGAGCTGAAGTTTTTCATAGAGTTCCGATTGCTGGATCGCGATCGACAATTGACTAGCAATCTGTTCGAGCAATTCGATTTCCCAGGATTGCCATTGACGAGGTTTAACATTTTCGTAAATGGCTAATAAACCCCAAAGAGATTCTCCCGAAAAAATCGGGAAAATTGCATAACTTTTGGCTTGAAATTGTTTCATTAATTCGATATGACAGGTTTGAAGGCCAGCCCGGTAAATATCATTAACAACAAAGCTTTTGTTATGTCGGAAACGACCTCCTTTCGTCTCTTGCAGATAGGTATCTTCCCAAACTTTGCAAACACCTGATTCTACTAATTTTACCCAATCCTCACCCACGGACTCCACCACAAAATCGCCACTCCAATCAGGATTAAAATGGTAAACCGCAACGCGATCGGTTTGTAATGTTTGCCTGACTTCAGTAACAGCAGTATTCAGAATGGCATTGAGAGCTAAAGATTGGCGAATCGCTTGAGTAATGCTCCAGAGCAAATGTTCCTGTCTGGATTTCTGTTGTAAAACGGCTTCCGCCTGTTTGCGATCAGTGATATCTTGTTGAACGGCAAGGAGAACCTCCCCGTAGTCAGGATGCTTGAATACAGAGCAAGTTACATAGCACCAAAATGGAGTTCCATCTTTCTTGACATTATTGACTTGATATGTAGCTTCCCCACTGTGTAAAACCGCAGACACAATGGCTTGAGTTACGTCTTCGGCCGTTACCGAATCAGTGGCATAATTGAGAATCGAAAAGTCCTGATTGTTGAGTTCGCCACAGTCATAGCCAAACATCTGTTCAAATTTAGGATTCGCGTGGACAATGATGCCATTATCGGCTCTCACTAGGCAAATCCCTTCTGCCATGTTGCGCGCGATCGCTGCCTGAAGTTCCAGCTTTTGTTCTGCTTGTTTACGATCAGTGATATCCTCAATAATAAAGGAAAATCTGGGTCTGCCACGGGGACTGTTGTCAATGAAACAAGTCGTAACAGATAGCCATTTTGGTATGTTGGCAATCTGATGTTTGTATTCAAATTTCAGGGGAGCGCCAGTGTGTTCCGTTTGCCGATAGTAATCGAGCCACATTTCGATAAGGACTTGCGGGATACCTATCTCGCTGGCAAAACGATTTTGCATAGCATCGGGTGTAGTGCCGAAAAACTGAGTAGTGCTGATATTACTGGAAAGGTGGAAGATGTCATTTGGGTAAATTTCGACGATCCCCATCATCATCGAGGCACTATTGAAGAAACTCCGCAGAGTCGATTCGCTCTGCCGCAAAGATTCCTCGGCTTGTTTGCGATCGCTGATATCGAGTAGCACACCGAGGGATCTCATGGGTTGTCCCGATTCATCGTAAATAGCTTTGCCACGCCCCATTAACCAATGAAGGGAGCCATCAGGATGCAGGACTCGATATTCGGCTTCATAATCGATCCGAGCTTCTAGAGAATCGAAATATAGCCCTTCGACTCCCTCGATGTCTTCAGGATGGACTCGCGATCGCCAGAGTTGGTAAATTGGCTCACTCGCCCCAGGAACTAAACCCAGTAAGGTGAAATAATTATCATTGACAATCATCTTTCCTGTTAATAAATCTGTATCCGAAAAGCCGATGTGGGTCAAATCTAGGGCTAATCGGCGTTGTTCTTCGCTCTCTTGTAGTGCTAATTCAGCTTTTTTTTGCTCCCTTTCGAGTTCCTTGCGATCGCTAATATCAAACACGGAGGAGCGGCTCATCATAAAATTACCCGCGTCATCTTTGATTACTATTGCATTCAAGTTTAACCATCGGGTTGAGCCGTCTTTATTCAACACTTTCAACTCTAGATTCTTGAGCCAGCCTTGTTCTTTAAACTGGAGAAATTTCTCGGAAAAAAACTGTTGATTTTCCGGTGGCATCAGATCCCAAAATTTCTTTTTGTATAGGAGTTCATTGCGGGTATAGCCTAACCAGTTCAGTTCCGTATCATTGATCCGTACAATCGTCCCCTCTGCGTCTAGGGAGTGATAGCCACAGGGAGCATTATTGTAGAGGTCTTCAACTTCATTGATATATTGCTGTAAGGCTAATTCAGATTGTTTTCTATCGGTAATATCATTGTTAATTTCTAGGATCTTAATCAGTCTTCCCCCCTCATCTTTTTGAACTACCCAACGGCTAGATACAGTAATCGCGTAATCGTCCCAAGTGTAATGAATAAGTTCTCCTTCCCAGTAACCTTTTTCTAACAGTTTTGCTTTAATCTCTGCTAAAGGTTGAGGAAACTGAGTTTTCAATAAATTGTGTACTTCTTGTCCCAAGGCTTCGGCTTTTGTCCAACCATACATAGACTCGGCTCCCTGATTCCAAAAGGTAATAACCGAGTTTAAATCCCAGGTAATAATACTATCGTGGGCTAAATCTAGCAGTTGTGCTTGTTCCTTTACTAATTGATAGGCGTGTTCTTTTTCTCGTAAAACAACTAAGAGGTGCTCGTTTACTTTGGTTAGTTTTACTGTTCTTTCTCTCACCCGTTGTTCTAGTTCTGTATTAAGTTTTTTTAAGGCCAGTTGTGCCTGTTTGCGCTCTGTAATATCTCGACAAACGCAGAATCGCAGAATCTCCCCTTGCCATTCCACGACGCTAATGCTGATTTCTACGTCGTAGATCGAGCCATCTTTTCGTCGGTGGCGAGTTTCCAACACTCCATTTTCTGAGGTGATGTAATCGCGCAGTTCTTCATAAGTGAAATGAGCATCCCAGTCAAAAAGGTTAAAGTTTGCTGTTTCTTCTGGTGTGTAACCCTGCATCTGGGCAAATCGAGGATTCACATCTAACACCTTTCCTTCCTCGTCCAAAATAATGATGCCATCGAAGGATGTCTTAAAAAGTGTCTGGATACGGAGAGCTTCTTTTTGTACTTGCTCAAATAAATCAGCTTGTTGGATGGCAATACTAACTTGTGCAGACAACTGCCGCAAAAATTCAATTTCTGAAGATTGCCACTCACGGGGTGCGGTACAGTGATGAGCTGCCAGTAACCCCCACAATTCATCTCCTTTGATAATAGGAACTACTAAATTTGCCCTGACTTGTAAACTTGCAAGAAATTCGATGTGACAGGGACTAATATCAGAATTATAGATATCGGATTTTGCCGTAATTAAACCTTGTTTGAAGGGTTTAAGGTACTCTTCCCCAATACAAGGATCATAAATGTGGAGCGGTAAAATAGCCATAGAGCCATCAGCAACGGACTCCACCAGAACTGTCCCCCCCCACTCAGGAGAAAATTGAAAAATCATCACGCGATCGCATTGCAGAATGTTTCTGACTTCTCTTACCGTAGTGTTGAGAATATCCTCTAGTTTGAGGGATTCGCGGATAGAAAGTGCTGTTTTGGCAAGGAGTTGCTGTTGCTGTTGTTGCCATTCCCGTTCTCGAATCAGTTGGTTATGTTGCAGGATATAGCTAATAGCTCGATGCAAAATTTCAGGGGTAATCTGGCTTTTGTCTAAATAATCCTGAGCGCCACTTTTGAGTAAATTAACGGCTATTTGGATATTTCCTCGACCTGTGAGCATAATCACCGGAAGGGTATCTCGCCCTGTTTGTTGCTGAAGTTGGTGCAACAGCTCTAACCCTTCCATATCGGGTAAAAAGTAATCGAGTAGAAAAATATCTGGGATATTTTTCTGACACCATTGCAAAGCATCTGTGCCGTTATCAAATTCGATAATCTCGTAAGTTCGATCGCGATCCTCCATCAAAAATCGTCGGTAGGTACTGCGAGCGATTGCTGAATCCTCTATTAACAAAATGGTGTATTTTCCTCTCCCCTCAACGGGATCGGTTAAATGGAGAGAGGGCCGAATCGTCAAATTTTCCGCGGCGGGTATTGTCGGTGGTAAGTGAGTTTGCCCTATCTGTTTCAGAGCCGCGACTTCTTCGCGTAATAACTCTAATTCGGCAATCAGTTGATCTTTAGTTTTGTCGCGATCGTCCATACTACTTACCCCTTTGACCTATTTTCCTTACCTACCAAAGGTTTCAACTATAATATTAACTCGGAAAACTTGGTCTTTGTTGCCGTTAGTTGTTGATATTCTATCCCCAAGGATCTTTGGCTTTGTTGGGGATTTTTTTCCAGGGACTTTTTGAGCTTGCTCATATATAACTTTGGGTGAAATTTCATGATAACATCTCTTTATCTTTTCCCCATTTTGGTCATGTCTAATAGATGATGGGGTGAGTGATGGATAATTTCATAAACAAAGGGGGTTGAGCTTGGGCGATTTAATCAATGAAAATTGGGAGGATTTCCCTCATCCAATTTTTCAGCGAAATACTGGTTATCGAGTTTTTATACTTTCTGATTATTGATGTTTTTTTTGAATCCAAGATTAGAGCGGAGATCAAGTATTCTCATAGAGAATTATGTCAATTTTTTTTGTTAAAGAGGAAGAAAACGCCATTGTTTTAAATAGCATGAGGAATATAAATTGGTTCTAATTGACAAATTTTTATGGTAATTATTTCATGAAAAAGGTCATTCAGGGGAATCATATTTTGAAGTATTCCCATGCTTAAAGAAAGGAAGAGTGCGGTTAATTCTGCTGAGAACCCGCGTCACCAGTTCAGGCCCCAACACGGGTTTAGTAATAAAATCATCGGCTCCCGCGGCAAAGGCTTGTTGTAGGGATTCGGGATCGGTATGGGCTGTCACCACCAAAATCGGTAAATCTCCCCACTGAACATCCTGTCGTACTACCTGACATAATTCTAAACCACTGACGATGGGCATTTCTAGATCCAGTACCACTAAATCGGGCATAGTGCTAATTAACACTTCCCAAAATCGTTGTGGCTCGGCGAGAGTTGTCACCTCCAGTCCCCAAGGTGTCAGCAACGCGGATAATCTAGCCAGCATCAGAGAGTCATCATCTACCATTAAGATTTTGGCTTCTGAAGTTTTGGGATCGGGTAAGACACGGGCGATCGCGTGAAAAATTTGCTCAGTGGTAGCCGGTTTGTGCAAATATTGTTTCGCCCCTAAGCGCGATACTGCCAAGCGATCAGCAAGGCTATCTCGTCCGGTAAAGACAATCACAGGAAGGTTAGGCGAGTGCTCGGTTAGTTCTCCCAGCAGCGTCAATCCATCTTCCTCTGTCTCTGGAAAGCTTAAATCTAGTAAGATCACATCGGGCATCGACAAGGCAAGACGCGATCGCGCCACGGTAGGATTGGGAGCAATTTTAATTCGCAATGCCCAAGCTTCGGATTCGGCTTGTAATCGCTCTGTCAAGGCAGCATCATCGTCAACGACTAGCACCCGATGAGATAAAAGGGTAGGCACTGGTGAAGTCGTTAAAGTAACTGGAGGTTTGGCTAATTCCTGTTGTAATCCTGTCACAATTTCCGAAAAACGACTGATTTCGACCGTGGAAAAAGGACTTTCTTTCATTAGTAAATGCTCGGCAGATCGCGATAATTTAGATCCTTCGGGATAACCAAAAGAGCCCATAGAGCCTGCCAATTTATGGGCTTCATTCTTGGCTTTTTGCTGTAATTCTGTTTCTAAATTGCCTTCTAATAATGCCGTTTTTGCCTGTTCCAATAGGGCAATTTGTTGGTAAAATACTCCTCGAAACCGCTCTAATACTTTGTCGATGGCCGACTTATCTCCGACTCCAGACTTAGGTTTTCCGGTGCTATCGGTGTCAGGATTTTTGGAATGAGACTCCCCAGATGGCACAAAAGGTTTCAGTCTATAACCCATGCCATAAATTGTTTCGATAATATCTTCCGTTAAGCCACCTGCTTTCAGTTTCTTTCGGAGTTCCTTAATATGAGTAATAATAGCGCGATCGGTGGGTGCATCATCAAATCCCCAGAGACGATCCAGAATCACGTCGCGACTAAAGATCCGATCAGGATTTCTCAGGAATAATTCCAGTAGATTATATTCTGTCGCGGTGAGTGAAATTTCTTGTGTGCCAAACCTGACTCTAGCTGAATCCATATCTAAACAAAGATTTCCCCAAGTCAAGGTATGGCGAGATGAATCCTCAGTAGAAGTGCCTGGCGAAATTGCTTTACTGCGTCGTAATAATGTTCGCATTCTCGCGAGTAATTCTTCCGTCGCAAAGGGCTTGCAGATGTAGTCATCGGCTCCCGCATTGAATCCAGCCACCACTTCCGCATCTGAATCTTGGGTTGTTAGTAATAGAATCGGTTGGCGGTAGCCTCGCGATCGTAGTAGCCGACAGAGACTAATTCCACCGAGTTTGGGAACCTGCGTGTCTAGTAAAATCATGTCATACTCAAGCGCGATCGCGCAGTCTAGGCCCCTTTGTCCATCCTGTGCCAGATCGATGTCGTAGTGATATGTCCCCAACTCCTGTACCAGTGAGGCACTAAGTAATTTATCATCTTCTACTAGCAGAATTTTCATGTAAAGACTTATTGATTAGCCTATATAACTCTTCCTGATACCATGATGACCTATCTTGGGAAAAATCACCGAGAAACATATAGCAATCCCCCATTAGTTGTCACAGATTTAATGTTAGTAATAGGAGTGGTTTGGTGTGTAGCCTATTGCTATATCATATTTTCTTACTGTCTTAGTGCCTTAGTGGTAATATAGCAATCCCCCATTAGTTGTCACAGATTTAATGTTAGTAATAGGAGTGCCCGCGTCTCCCTATTGCCCCTACCAGATTTTATGTCTTAACTACCTTGGTGAGCGCGATAAAAATAGAGCTGTTTCATTCTCCATGAAATCCGCCTCTGACTTAAGTCAGAGTCTCATAGCTGAAGTCGTCTGAAGACGACTCAAAGAGTCATTTCTAGTCCGATATGGGAGGAATTTGGGTCTTATGCCTCGGTTTCAATACCTATCATACTAAGGCTTTGAGAGAATGAAACAGCCCTGGTGATAAAAGCGTAACAGCTTAATACTCTACGAATTGGGTGTGAGGAGAATTAGTTGTTGATGATGGAGAGAGCGCACTCCGTCTAATCCTAATTTGACCTCATGTAATATTTCTCCCACTGTCTTATTACCTGTTTCCGCGGCTTGCAAAAAGGCAAATTCTTCTGGGGATAAATTGACCATTTGGTAATTATAACCCATGATTTGCTGACTCGGCCATCCATAGATACAAGGACTTAATTCCGGTTGGGCTTGTAATAATACCTGATCATCGGACCAATTATTTTTCAAACGGGGAGGCCGCCCTAAGAAAAATTCATAATGGGTAATTTGGGGATCTAATAATTCAATGAGACGATAACGCTCGCGATCGTTCAAGTTTTTGGCTCGTTCCCATAATTCCTCATCTTTGCCCAAGAGACGCTCTAATTGCCAATAATCAGGATTAGAAAACCCTAAAAACTCTAATCCTGATGCTTCTATTAATTCAAACAAAGTTTCGATATTGTAATCAATCTCTTGGGGATGGACATACATATCGGCAAAACATTCATCCCGTTGATTTTCTAAGGCCCAATGTTCTTTCTCGTACTTGACAAGAGGATTATTTTCGGGTAATGATGCAAATAATTTCCGTCCGATTTTGACTCCATCGGCATAATCATCCCGTTGATCCCCTTGCAAAATCGCGATCGCGTTTTGCATTAACTGAATTTCCCGGCGCCCCAATTCAGCATAGACGAAAATGTGCATAATGCCCCCCGGAGCCAATTTTAACGCGAGAGATTGAATCCCCCTCTTCGGATCGGGTAAATGATGCAAAACTCCGACACAATTAATTAAATTAAACTCACCCTCTAATTTATGCACATCATAGAGACTGATATTATGAAATTGAGCGCGGGGTGAACCCGGTTGAATCACACCAGAGCGTAGACACCTTTGTTGGGCAATTTCCAAAGCGCGACTACTTAAATCGATCGCGACAACGGAGGCATCGGGGTTAAGATAAATGAGATAATCGGTACTAGAACCCGTGCCACAACCCGCGTCTAAAATGCGGATATTTTGGACAGAAGGCTTTTGCCCAGTACAAAATTGATACGCGATCGGCCAACACCAACGCCAATTATAGCCAGGGGGCGGCTCGTCCGAGAGGGGATCAGGGGGAAAGGGGAAAGTATCATAAAGCCGTCCGACGGCTGTGCTGATATCCGATTGTGTTTTCATTGGGGTACTATAACTTAACAAAACTTATTCTTTTTTCTCAGATAACTTCTCTCAAGTCTATACAATAAGAGGTCGTCACAGTTTTTTATCACTCTGTTGGAGCTTATCGTCTTTTTAGAGATGGTAGCTTGACAGAATTAAGTCTGGGGAAGGTGGGTGTAAGTCTTTGGACGCGGAGGAAGTCCTCATAGACACAAGTCTAGGCGGCATCTGCGTCATGGGAAATGTTCGGGGGGTTCCCGATCATACTTCACTCAAAAAAATATGGTGAGTAGCCCAAAATATTTTAATCTGAAAACTTGAGGAGACTCGCCAAGGCTCTAACTCCTCATTGGGTGTGAGTTAAGTCTAAATGGTGGGCGAAATTTTGGCATATTAAGGATGGGGAGGCCATTGGTTCAATCCTTTGGCAACTCCTAATCTACCACTCCGGGCTGTATGTCTTGGAGCATGAGTGGGCGGATGCACCCAATGGACACCGAGAATGGCCGCTACCTTCTGCTTAATAGAAGGCTTTTTTAAGCGATGACTACATTGGTGAAATACTAGATGATAGTCTTAACCATTCAAAGGGGCTACAACCTACCGGAATTTCAAGGGATACAGAAATATTAACTATCCTGTGGCCTTTGATATTCCAAAGAGACCGGAAGTGGCTCATACACTTTTAGGCTCTGGGCAAACTCTGTAAAGATTCAGTCTAAGGGAAAAAAAATCAAATGACTGTAACGGCAAGTGGTGGAAGCTCTTTAGCTCGTCCCCAACTCTATCAAACTTTACCCGTCGCAACCATTTCCCAAGCCGAACAGCAAGACCGCTTTTTAGGCATGGGGGAACTTAATGAACTACAAATTTATTTTAGTTCTGGGGCGAAGCGTCTTTCCATCGCGGAAACTTTGACGAAAGCATCAGAATTGATTGTTTCCCGTGCCGCGAACCGCATTTTTGTCGGTGGTTCGCCTTTGGCGTTCTTGGAAAAACCCGCGGAACCCACACAGGAATTGGCGACAGTTAGTGCTGGTACCGCGGTTTCTCAAGGGATGACCCTGGGGACTGTTACCTATGTAGAAAGTGGCGGTGGTCTTTTCAGTGGTTTACGCTCTCTGTTGACGGGTAGTGGTTATACGGGGGCTTTACCTCCGGGTTTCCAACCTATTAACGTCTCGCGTTATGGTCCGGGTAATATGACTAAATCCTTACGGGATTTAAGTTGGTTCCTGCGCTATATCACTTACGCGATCGTCGCGGGGGACCCGAATATTATCTCGGTTAACGTCCGTGGTTTGCGCGAAATCATTGAAAATGCCTGTTCGAGCACCGCGACTTTGGTCGCGATGTTGGAAATGAAGGCTTCTGCTGTTTCCTATGTGAAGCAAGATCCCGAAGCTGTCAGCATCGTTGAACAGTATTTCGATGTCGCGATTACTGAGTTTAAAGCACCTACCCCTTCTAATAAGGTGCGTCGCCGTGAAAGTTCCGATCAACAAGGTCTGGCTTTACCCCAAATTTACTTTATTTCTTCGGAACATCGCCCACGGTTTGCGATGAAACCGGGCTTGTCTTCGAGTGAAAAGCAAGATGTGGTCAAAGCTGCCTATCGCCAAGTGTTTGAACGGGATATTACCCGCGCTTACAGTTTGGCGATTTCTGATTTGGAATCTAAGGTAAAGAATGGCGAAATCTCCATGAAGGAGTTTATTCGCCGCCTTGGTAAGTCCCCTCTTTATCGTAAGAATTTCTACGATCGCTATGTTAATAGCCGGGTGGTGGAATTGGCGACTCGTCACTTCTTGGGACGTGGTTTGAGTTCCCGTGAAGAGTTTAGCAAATATTTCGCGATCGTCACCAAGGGCGGTTTAGGAGCGTTAGTGGATGCCCTGGTTGATTCTCAGGAGTATTCTGACTACTTTGGTGAGGAAACCGTACCTTATTTGCGTGGTTTGGGTGAAGAAGCCCAAGAATGTCGCAACTGGGGCCCCCAAATTGACCTGTTTAATTACAGTGCTCCTTTCCGTAAGGTTCCTCAGTTTATTACCTTATTCGCGGATTATACCCAACCTTTACCCGATCAGCACGTTTACGGTGTGGGTAATGATGCTCTGGAAATCCAGTTTGGCGCGATCTTCCCCAAAGAAACTCGTAATCCCAAGAATCGTCCGGCTCCCTTTGGTAAAGATACTCGCCGTATCTTGATTCACAATGGTCCTGGCATTGATAACCAATTAAGCAATCCTGGCGCTCGCGGTAAGGGTCCGGGCTCTTTAGGACCGAAAGTCTTTAAGCTCGAACAGTTACCGGGCGGTTATGTCGCGCCTCGTAAGATTGTCCGTGTGGGTAACACTGAGAGCAGTTTTACCAGTATCAAGTTCACGGAAAGTTCTACCCAAGCGGTAATTCGCGCGGCTTATCTGCAAGTCTTTGGCCGAGATGTCTATGAAGGCCAACGTCAGAAGGTAGGCGAAATTAAGCTGGAAAATGGCGAGATTACCATGCGCGAGTTTATCCGCGTTTTGGCGAAATCTGATGTTTTCCGTAAGATGTACTGGACTTCGCTTTATGTTTGTAAGGCGATCGAGTATATCCATCGACGTTTGTTAGGTCGTCCTACCTACGGCCGTCAGGAAATGAATGCTTACTTCGATCTTTGTTCTAAGAAGGGTTTCTACGCCTTGGTAGATGCCATTATCGACAGTAAGGAATATGAGGAAGCCTTTGGGGAAGATACGGTTCCCTATGAGCGTTATTTGACTCCTGCTGGTTTGTCTTTACGGACAACTCGTGTGGGCAATCTCGGTGATAAGAATCTCAAGGTTGAGGAAGTTGTTACTCCCCGCTTTATTGAACTGGGTACGGTTTCGATGGAGCGCGGTGATATTGAGGTTGATAATCGCGTTGCCCAAGGTGTCAGCAAGCGTCGGACACAAACGAAGGTGTTTAAGCTGACGAGCAATGATGATAAAGTCGCGGTGAAGACTTTGATTCAAGCGGCTTATCGTCAGATTTTCGAGCGCGATTTGAATCCTTACATCGTCCAAAATGAGTTTACCGCGTTGGAAAGTAAACTCAGTAACAATGAAATCAATGTTAAGGAGTTCATTGAGGGCTTAGGAAATTCCTCGTTATACGTTAAGGAATTTTACGCGCCTTTCCCCAATACAAAGGTAATTGAGTTAGGTACTAAGCATTTCTTAGGCCGCGCTCCTCGTAATCAAGCGGAAATTCGCGTCTATAACCAAATTCTCGCGACTCAAGGTATTAAGGCCTTTATTACTGCCATGCTTAATAGTGTGGAGTACGCGGAGTTCTTTGGTGAGGATACTGTTCCTTATCGTCGTTTCCCGACGTTACCCGCGGCTAATTTCCCCAATACGGAAAGGCTGTATAATCAACTGACTAAGCAAAATGATGAGTTAGTTGTGCCTAGTTTTGAACCTGTTGTGGCGAGTGATCGCAGCTAGGTTTTTCTGGTTTTAGATTCTGGTTTTAGGTCTACAATTTATGGGAAGAGAGCGGGTGAAATACCTGCTCTTTTTTTTTGAATTACCTCTTTTTTTAACCACAAAGGCACAGAGGACACAAAGGAAAGAAACCGGGTTTCTCATGGCTGGTATAGCATTTATTAGAATCCCTCACTAAAGAAAACTGGTTTCTCAGAATCCCGCTTTTTGTGAATGTTCCTTCTTTCTTCTTCCTTCTTCGTTATAGTAATTCCTATTAAAGTTGGAACTTCCCATCATTCATAAAAGTTGGGTTTCACTACCAACCAACCCAACCTACCTACTTCTTCCTTCTTCCTTCTTCCTTCTCCCTTCTTCCTTCTTCCTTCTTCCTTCTTCCTTCTTCCTTAAAACCAGAATTAGTCACTGAAAAGAATGGCTAATTGCACATCAACAATTAGCCATTCTTGCCTAATAAGAAACTATTTTTAGTGTTCATATAGGAAAGGATATTAACAACTTCCAGCCATTGATAACCAGTCAAAAATTCGGTTAAGTTGATCTAAGGTGACTAAACCATATTGCCAGAGAATCATGGGTAATCGGGTTTCGTCGTCTCCACCTTGGCGGCAGGCTACCGCGATCGCGCTGGGGGGAAGGGCTAACTCACCCCGTAAAAAGTCGATAAATTGTGTGTTGATTGTCGGTTTCATAGATTTTAAGTCGCATTGTTAAGAAGGATAAGGACTAAACATCAATCATATAATTGAGTAATCCTATTCTGCTCTCTAACGCAGTTCTTCTCTGTGATTGAAACCTGAATGGGCTGTGATAAATCTATAATTTTCCTGTGATCCCCGTCACATTTCCCCCCACGGTGAAACTAGGGATATGATCCCAGCGCAGATGTTATGGAGTGATTTAATGATCTTTTTTTGCCTGAGTCACATTATTAATTTTTCCATTTGTTCCTATCAATCAAGATAGTGAATAAGGGCGCGATCGCATTCTTGATCTAAGGTATTGACAACTTTATCATAAATATCTTGTGCTTGTTGGGGAGAATTGCCAATACTGGTTAATCCTACTTTGCCAAATTCGGAAAGACATCCCATTAAATGAAAAATTGTCCCCGTTTCGGTACTGGTATCAAAATGTAATTGGTTATCCGCGATAATATCCATTAAATCATTAGGCAATAATCCACGATAATTTTCTTTTTGTAAGTTGTCGGACGCGACGTAATATTTGGGTGTTCCCTGTTGACTATAAAATAAGCCATCTTCGTATTTATATGTGCCTTTTGTTAAGAGTTTTAATGCCATAAATGGGTGAGTGGTTCCACCTTTTCTCAGATTGATTTCGATCGCGTCGATTGCCCATTGATTATTCCCTTTATGTACCGCGATACAATCTACCCCAAATCGTTCTAATGCTCCCTTTTTGGCTAAAATTTTGCCAATTTTTAAGCCAATTTCTTGTAAGGGTAAACGGTACGCGGTATCCGCGGGAAAGGTACACCCTAAAAAAACTTGTCCATCGGGGCCGCCTAAAATTTGATCGTGTGTCGATAAAATTTCTACCTCTCCACTGGGGACTATTCTTCCCTGCACACTGGGCGATCGCTTTTCTTCTCCTTCAATAAATGCCTCTGCAATCGCCCCTAATTGGGGAATGCGATGGCTAAAATGTCCCCAAGTTTCGCCACTGGCTTGAAAGCGTAAAGAGGAAAATTGAGCCGCGATCGCGTTTGCCCGTTGGGAAGATTCAACATTTTGAATAGGTGTTAAATCTAATAGAGCATTTCCTTTACCGGAAAATCCTTCATTGAGTTTAATGACTATTTGTTTTAAATGGGGTTGACGTTGCCATAATTTAGCCCCTTCTAGGGCTAAGTTTTCTACAGTCCAAACTAAGGGGGAACCATCAGGAAAAGAAACCCCGGCATCGGCGAAAATTTCTCGACTTCCGCTTTTGGTTCCCCAGTAAAATAAATCGGGATCTGTGGCATATAAAGGAATCCCTAATTTCACTGATAATTCCCGTTCAAAGGGAGTTCCATTAAAACACACTATATAGGATTTATTGGTTCTTAATACCTGTCTAATTCTCTCTATTAAACGAGGACGTTCTAAAATTTTTTCGGTTAAGGATTTGGCAGAAGCATCATAGGTGGAAAATAAAATTAGCCGATCGCGAGCATGGGAAAAGGGAATGCCCGGTAATAATTGTAAATAATAATCTATTACCATAGGATGCAAGGGTTCGGAAGTAATATAAATTAAACGAGTCCGCGGATTGCGTAATCTAATTAAGGAGAATAAATGTCTTTCTTCATAGTGATTTACTCCGGCGACACTCTTTAATTCCTCTTGATCTAAGGTAAGGGAAGGGATGACGACAATATCATTATCACCCCCATCAAAAGCATCTACTCCCCGCCAGCGATCGCGTAATTGAGTCTGAAGCTCGCGAAATTGTTTTGCCAACTCTAATGTCGATGTTTTTCGATTTTCCATGATAGTTTAACCCTCTAATTATAATAATCTTGTTTTTATTGTAAATCCGGGGCAGGATCGCGTGTCGGCATTTGTCTTAATTCTTTAAAATTCTTTGCAAACCCTTGACTAAACGCCCCATTCCTTCGGATACTGTTTCTTTTTGTAAAGCCCCATAAGCTACCCGTAAATAACAACCATTTTCCATGCCAAAGGTTGTCCCCGGAATCACCGCGATTTTATCTTCTGTAATCAGTCTTTCTACTAATGTCATTGCACTCATTTCTGTCTGAACTTTTAAGAGAAAATAAAAGGCTCCTTCTGCTTGGGGAACTGTGCATAAATCGGCAATTATGTCAAGTTTTTCTAAGACTGATGTTCGCACAGATTCGATATTGTTAATATGTTGTAAACAATAATTTTTCCCCACTTGTAACGCGCCTAAAGCCGCATATTGAGAAATCACAGGGGGACAAATTAAATTAGTATCTTGAATTTTCATCACCGATACGCGTAAATGTTGAGGGATAATCATATAACCGATGCGCCAGGAAGCAAAACCATAGGCTTTTGATAAGCTAAATAATGAGATTGTATGTTGACTACTATCGGCAAAGGACGCGGGGGAAATGTGTTTTACTCCGTTATAGGTAAAATATTCATAAGCTTCATCGCTAATATGATAAATTCTTTTTTCTCGACAAAGTTGATTCACCTCTAATAATGTCTCTTGGGGATAGACAACCCCGGTGGGATTATTGGGAGAAACGGTGACAATTGCCCTTGTTTTATCGGTGATTGCTGCTTTGAGAGCTTCAATATTTAGTTGATAATTTTCATCCGTGGGAACTAAGACAGCTTGACAACTAGAGATCGCGATCGCCATTTCGTGATTAAAGTAATAAGGGGTTGGTAAAATAATTTCATCCCCTGGGGAAGTAATGGCTAAAATGGCATTTAAAAAAGCCATATTTCCCCCCGCAGTGACGAGAAGACAATTATCATTATTAATTTCTATGTTATTATCGGTTTTCAGCTTTATTTTCAGGGTTTCCAGTAAAGGGGGTATTCCTTCCACTGCTTTATATTTATGATTATCAGGGTTGGCTAAAAATTCAGGAACGCGATCGAATGTTTCTGGGGGTGGTGCATAATAAACCACACCTTGCCCTAGGGAAATTGTACCCGGATTTTGGGAAATAAGTTGTCCCACTACAGGAATAATAGGAGATTGTACAGCCTGCATACGAGTGATTAAAGTCTTCATTATAACAGGTAAAAAATAACGACTTAATTATCTTACCCTGCTCTTGTCATTTTTGCCAGATAGCACCTCGGTGGGATCAATTTTGTCGTCAAAATTTGGGAATTAAGAGCAGAGTATTTGGATTTCATTGGGCGATAATGATCGCGATCGTTTGTTATCGGGAGCCTCCCGTTTTTCTAGGGCAGAAGCATTCGGGCAGAGAATCTATCTGTCAAAACCGATAATTTATAACCCGAATGCTTCGCCCTCACCAATAGTATTTTCCCAACCCAGATGCTCCCTGTATCATAATTATGTCGATGATAAAGTCTTAACCAACAAATACCCAAAATAGTTAAAGACATTACCATAATAGTTTCCGTGGAAAATGAGGAGCAAAAATGACTCAAAATGCCGATAGCAGTAAGTCCCCCTAGAGAATTACCTACCATCGCTGGTGAGGAACTTACTCGTCAATGGAAAACACCTCAAACGTGCTAAAATACCAGCCAAAGCAGCTTTTTCTCTCAAAAAGTGGCAATATTTACGTTTTTACCCTACAATGAGTCTGATTTTTTCAGAATCAGAGTCCCCTTGCACCTATGAGTCATCCCCCTTTAAAATTATTATTTCTCTCCACCGCGGTAGGCCCCCTGGGTTCTGGGTTAGGCGGTGGGGTAGAATTGACGTTGCGAAATATTGCCAAAGCCCTTTCTCAACGAGGTTATACCATTGATATTGTCGCGCCAAAAGGCTCTGCTGTGACGGGAATATCCGTGAGAGAAATTGATGGTGATTTACACACAAATCCCCCCATTCACGAACGTCATAATCCTGTTATTATGCCGCCTAATTCTGTCTTAGGCAATATGTGGGAATATGCCTGGAATCACCAAGGTGATTACGATATTATTGTGAATTTTGCTTATGATTGGTTGCCTTTTTACTTGACACCATTGTTTCAGAAACCTATTGCCCATTTACTCAGTATGGCTTCGGCTTCGGAAACGATGGATCGTGTGATTGAAAAAGTCGCGATCGCGTTTCCGGGGACTATTGGTGTACATTCTTTTGCCCAAGCGGAAACTTATAATTTTAGCGAACGCTGTCGCTGTCTTTCTAATAGTCTTGATTTATCCCTTTATGAATTTAATAATGAACCCATTAAAAAATTAGCCTGGGTGGGTAGAATTTCCCCGGAAAAAGGATTAGAAGATGCCGTAGCTGCTGCTTATAAAACCGGAATGCGTTTGAAAGTTTATGGTATGATTCAACATGAAAGTTATTGGCAAAAAGTTCAGAGTGAGTTTCCTTGGTATGTGATGGAATATCAGGGATCTTGGCAAACGGAAACTTTACAAAAAGAGTTAGGCCAATGTCAAGCTTTGTTAGTGACTCCCCATAGTGATGATTCTTTGGGAAATGTCGCGATCGAAGCGATGGCTTGTGGGGTTCCTATTGTCGCCTATCGACGCGGAGATATGACGGAAATTGTCCGCGATCATGAAACCGGTTATTTAGTGGAACCCGATGATGTCTTTGGGTTAGTGAATGCCATTCGACGTTTAGATAAAATTGATCGTCATGCTTGTCGTCGCCAAGCGGAAAAAGAGTTTTCTTTGGACGCGTTAGGCGATCGTTTTCAACAATGGTTTCAAGACATTTTACGCGCTAAAAATTAATCCTTAATAGGTTGGGTTGAGACAAAAATATTGCACAATCATTGCTCTTTTCTTACTCAACTCAACCTAATGGGCAAATATGATCGGAGTAACGATTGTTAGTTTTCATTAGGGATGCGCGATGTTATTCTTAAATTTTTCTTGATAGATTATGAAAATACAATGGCTTAATAGGTTAAAGCTTTATGATAAAAATGACGGGTTACGGAAAATAAGTGGCTTAATCACGATTATCCTCAGTGTATGTTTATTGATTTTTACCGGATGTCAAAGTGGCATTGACAAAAATGATAAAGTCATTCACTTAACTCTATGGCAGGGAATTAATCCCCCACCGAATCGAGAAGTTTTTCAAAAATTAGTAGCCAAATTTAATCAGACACATGATGATATCCAGGTGGACTCAATTTTTGCGGGTCAATTTGATCAACAATTGCCAAAAATACTCACCTCTGTGATGGCGGATTCCCCACCGGATCTCCTTTATTTTGATCCCATAATGACGGGGGAATTTGTCAACTTAGACGCGATCGTTCCTGTGGAAGATTTGTTAGAAAATTTCCCCATGAAGTCAGATTTATACTCCTCGGTTTTTGCTCAACAAAAATTAAATGGTCATATTTGGTCTATCCCTATCCACTTCAATAATATCGCCATTTTTTACCGTCCTAAATTGTTTCAAGACGCGGGAATTACTCAATTACCTAAAACTTGGAAAGAATTAAGGGAAGTGGCAAAAAAACTGACGATCGATCGCGATGGAGATGGAAAACCTGAACAATATGGAATATTAATTCCTTTCGGTAAAAGCGAATGGACTATTTTAACTTGGTTTCCCTTTTTGTTAAGTGCGAATGGTGAAATCGTCCAAAATAATCGCCCTAATTTAATGAATGAGGGTGCGATACGGGCGATACAATTTTGGCAAGATTTATTAAAGGATGGTTCCGCGGTTTTATCACTTCCTGAAAGAGGTTATGAAGAGGGAGATTTTATTGCCGGCCGTGTCGCGATGCAAATTACCGGTCCTTGGACTTATATTATGAAAAGTAATGTTGATTATGGGGTTTTGCCTATACCTATGGATGTTCGCCCTGCAACAGTCGCGGGAACTGGGACTTTATTTTTAATGAAAACTACTCCATCAAGAGAAAACGCGGCACGGAAATTTTTAGAGTATGTTTTGAGTGAAGAATTTCAAACTCCATGGTGTATTGGGAGCGGAAATTTACCGGTTAATATGAAATCTACCCAAAGTAAAGCTTATCAGAAATTTCTCCAAGAAAAACCCGCGCTGAAAGTTTTTGCTGATCAAATGTCTGTTGGCAGAGAACGACCTCTGATCGCGGGATATAATCGCCTTTCGGAAAATTTAGGTCGCGCGATCGAAGCTTCTATGCTGGGGAAACCTGTGGAACAATCTTTAAAAGAATCTCAAGCTCGTTTAGACTTAATTTGGGAGGGCAAATAGTGAACATTTTCCCAGAGCCTTTAAAACCGGGTGATTTATTGCGGGTAATTGCTTCGAGTGGTTGTTTACGCGAATTTGAAGCTTTTGAAAAAGGGGTAGAAATTTGGCGATCGCGGGGTTATCAAGTGGAATTATCTCCGGGTTATGATTCCCGTTGGGGATATCTCGCGGGGAAAGATGATGCTCGTTTAACTCAATTAACGGAAGCTTTAAATGATCCTAACTGCAAAGGGATTCTCTGTGCTAGAGGGGGTTATGGTAGCACGAGATTATTAGAAAAAAGAGGCTTACTATCACAAACAACCACCCCGAAATGGTTAATCGGATTTTCGGATGTTACGGGTTTATTATGGAATCATCAACGATTACAAATTCAGGGGGTACATGGACCTTTATTAACGACTATAGACGGGGAACCGGAATGGTCAAAAATACGATTATTTGATTTAGTGGAGGGTCGCTCTTTAGCACCTTTAAAGGGTAATGGATGGGGAAATGGTAAGGCTAAAGGAGTGTTATTTCCTGCCAATTTAACTGTCGCGACTCATCTTTTAGGCACACCTTGGCAACCGCCTTTTCAGAATATTATTCTGGCCTTGGAAGATGTGGGAGAAGCTCCCTATCGTATTGATCGAATGTTAACTCAATGGCGCATGATGGGGGTTTTTGAAGGTGTGAGCGCGATCGCGTTAGGGCGATTTAGTAATTGTGATCCTCCCCCTCATATTCATAGTTTTACCGTTGCCGAAGTATTGCGCGATCGTCTCTCTGACTTAAATATTCCCATTGTGTCGGATCTTCCCTTTGGCCATGATGGCGTTAATGCCGCGTTACCCGTAGGAGTTATGGCAGAATTAGATGGAGATCAAGGGATACTTACTCATTAGACATCCCATCCCAGGCTCTCTGCCTGCGCCACAATAGTCCACCAGGGGTTAAAACCCCTGTCTAATAGCTAAAGTCCTCTGAAGAGGACTCAATAACATTACGCTCTCAGCGGTTTTTTTCACCAAAATAGTTCTTTCTAACCCTCAATGAAGACTGAAAAAAATGATTTCTTTGCTCGCGTCTAATTAAGTTGAAAAGTTTTCTTCTTAGTCCTCCTCAGAGGGCTGGATCTATGAGGCCGGGTTGAAACCCCTGCCGGATTGCAATCTACGAAGGACTTACCATGTTAACACTACCGAAAAATGCTCCTCTCGCCTTTCATCTCCTGGCAAAACCAACGGGAGCTATCTGCAATCTTGACTGTCAATACTGCTTTTTTCTGGCAAAAGAACAGTTATATCCTGATAGTAAGTTTCGCATGACCGATGATGTGCTACAGACGTATATTCAACAAATTTTAGCATCCCATCAGACTCCCGAAGTAACCATCGCGTGGCAGGGTGGGGAACCAACACTAATGGGATTAGAATTTTTTGAGTCTTCTATCAAATTGGTAGAAAAACACAAGAAACCTGGTCAAAAAGTAAGTCATACTATCCAAACTAATGGTACTCGTTTAAATGATGACTGGGGACGTTTTTTTAAACAGCATAATTTTTTGGTTGGTTTAAGCGTTGATGGTCCCCAACATTGGCATGATATCTATCGCGTTGATAAACGGGGCAGAGGAAGTTTTGAGCAGGTGATGGAGGGATGGAAAACTCTGAAAAAACACAAGGTTGACTTTAATATTCTCTGTACTGTAAATGCTGCCAATGGTAACTATCCCTTAGAGGTATATCGCTTTTTTCGGGATGAATTGGGTGCGGATTTTATTCAGTTTATTCCTATTATTGAACGGGTTAATGAAGATGGCTCCACTTTAGTACAATCGGGAAATCAGGTGACAGCGCGATCGGTGAAGCCAGAACAGTTTGGACAGTTTTTAAACAGTGTGTTTGATGAGTGGGTGCGGCGAGATGTGGGTAAAGTTTTCATTCAACACTTTGATGCGGCATTAGCGAATTGGGTAGGCGTACAACCCGGAGTGTGCATCTTCTCGAAAACTTGTGGAAACGCTTTAGCACTAGAACATAATGGCGATCTTTACTCCTGCGATCATTTTGTCGAACCTGACTACAAACTGGGTAACATTCAGGAGACACCGATGATTGAGTTGATCGCGTCTGAGCGACAACGCCAATTTGGGTACGCGAAGTTTGATACTTTACCTCAATATTGTCGCAATTGTGAGGTGCGCTTTGCCTGCAATGGTGGTTGTCCGAAAAACCGCTTCATTGAAACACCGGATGGAGAAACGGGTTTAAATTACTTATGTGCTGGATACAAAGCGTTTTTTACCCACATTGATAAACCGATGAGGATGATGGCAGATTTACTGCGTCAGGGGCGCTATGCCGATGAAGTCATGGATATGTTAGCCAAGCAGGAGCGTAGGAAAAAAACAAAGGCTCAGGGATTTGCGCGATCGATTAAGACGCATAAATCGACATAAGATATCTCCAAAAACTACTGTAGGGTAGGCATCCTGCCTGTGATCAGGGGGAAATGTCTAAAGAGATATTAGGCAAAGAAAGTAGAGCAAAGGGGATAAAATGACCTCAAACCAGGAGCCTCTCAAAGAAGCCAAAAAAAACTGTAGTGGGTGTAGCCTGTGCGGAGCATCGGATGTCTCGCGAAGGCGGGATAGGGCTAGGGAGCGAGACGCTCCCACTACCAATTGACAAAAATGAGCTAGGGAGCGAGACGCTCCCACTACCAATTGACAAAAATGAGATGCTCCCCCTCAAACCCATAGCTATATCAATAATAATTTAACTGTTTTTGAGGTAAAATCTCTAGGAAGGAAAAAATGCTTTCATCCCTTTTTACAATTTTTTTGTCTTTAATTTCGTTAGTATGAAGCAAGACGGGAAGCGACAGCAGTTCCCGCGGTTATGAAACACGGTAGGGACACGGCATTGCCGTGTCCCTACGAGGATTGAACGATAAGTAGGTGTACCTCATAACCGCGGTTTCCGCTGTAATTTTTTCCTTGTCAACAAAAAACTAATAGAAACCTAAGACAAACATTCTCATTACTTTATTTAGTTGGTTTAAACTATGACACTTCGAGAATACAAACCCGGAACCGCCTTTAATGGCGTAATTGGGCGCACCGTAGATCAATCCAGTCCGGCATGGCCCAAACCATTGCGAGCAAAAGAAGGCGCCCCCAACGTCCTATTCATCATTCTGGATGATACTGGCTTCGGACAACTCGGTTGCTACGGTAGTCCCATAGAAACGCCTGTTTTGGACAGTCTAGCAGCCAATGGGTTACGCTACAACAATATGCACACTACCGCGTTGTGTTCGCCCACCCGAACCTGTATCTTGACTGGGCGTAACCATCACTCTAATGGTATGTCTTGTATTACCGAAGGCTCAACAGGTTTTCCTGGCGGTAACGGCTATATCCCTTTTGAGAATGGCTTCCTGTCAGAGATGCTGTTACAACAAGGATATAACACCTACGCGATCGGTAAATGGCACTTGACTCCGGCTGACCAAATTTCGGCGGCGGGTCCCTACGATCGCTGGCCCTTGGGACGTGGTTTTGAGCGTTATTATGGCTTCTTGGGCGGCGACACGCACCAATATTACCCCGATTTAACCTACGATAATCACCGGGTTGAACCGCCTAAAACTCCAGAAGAAGGCTATCACTTAACTGAAGATTTAACAGATAAGGCGATTAGCTTTATTGCCGATTCTAAGCAAGTTGCTCCCAATAAGCCCTTTTTCATGTATTTTGCTACGGGAGCAATGCACGCACCGCACCATGTTCCTAAAGAATGGGCTGATCGCTATAAAGGCAAGTTTGATCAGGGTTGGGAGGCTTACCGTGAATACACCTTTGCTCGTCAGAAGGAAATGGGTATTGTGCCACCGGATGCGGAACTGTCACGCCATGATCCTGATGTGAAGCCTTGGGATCAGTGTTCGACGGAGGAAAAGAAACTCTATGCCCGTATGATGGAGGTTTTTGCGGGTTTCTTGAGTCATACGGATTACCATATTGGTCGCTTGTTGGACTTCTTGAAAACGATCGGTGAGTTCGAGAATACCTTGATTATGGTGCTTTCTGATAACGGGGCTAGTTCTGAAGGGGGACCGACGGGTTCGGTTAATGAAAACCTGTTTTTTAACTTTGTGCCTGAGTCGCTAGAGGAAAATCTCGCGGCAATGGAAGAGTTAGGGGGGCCGAAATATTTTAATCACTATCCTTGGGGTTGGACTTGGGCCGGGAATACGCCTTTCCGCCGTTGGAAACGTGAGACTTATCGTGGTGGTATTAGTGATCCCTTTATTGTCCATTGGCCTAAGGGTATTGAGGCAAAAGGGGAAATTCGTACTCAGTATGCTCACGCGATCGATATGGTGCCAACGGTGTTGGAGGCTTTGGGACTAGAACCCCCAGAAAGCGTCAAGGGTGTCGCGCAATCTCCCATTGAGGGTGTTAGTTTTGCCCATACTTTTGAAAACGTTAATGCACCTAGTCAGCACGTTACCCAGTATTTTGAGATGATGGGGCATCGCTCGATCTATCACAAGGGTTGGCGGGCGGTTTGTCCTTGGCCGGGCACTTCTTTTTCGGAAGCGGGCCAGGGTTTTGGGATGCCGATTTCCGCGGAGAAGTTAACGGAGTTAGATGCTACCAAATGGGAGTTATATCATGTGGCGGAGGATTTTGCCGAAAATCATAATGTTGCCGCGGAAAACCGATCGCGGCTGATTGAAATGATCGCGCAGTGGTATGTGGAAGCAGGTAAATATAACGTGCTACCAGTGGATGGACGGGGACAACAACGGTTTGCCGATGAACGTCCGCAGATCGGGCTTCCTCGCACGAGTTATACTTACTATCCGGGGACTCAGGAAGTACCTGTAAATGCAGGTGTGGTTATCCTGAACCGTCCTCACAGTATCAGCGCGGATGTTGATTTCAAATCAGGGGATGAGGGTGTATTGATTTCCCAGGGCGGTATTGACGGTGGTTACACTTTCTTTATCAAGGATGGTAAGCTGCGCTATACCTATAGCTATGTGGCACGCAATTTTTATCATATTGAGTCCCATATGTCAATACCAGAGGGTCGTCACCAGTTGCGCTATGAGTTTGAGAAGACGGGGGAACCTGACATCCTCAAAGGTAAGGGGGCTGCGGGTATTGGGCAACTTTATGTTGATGGTACATTGGTTGGTCAGGTGGAGATGCCGATTACCAATCCGATCGCGTTAGGGTTGGCTAGTGGTATCGCGATCGGTGCTGATCCGGGTGCGCCTGTGACTGATGAATATCTGCCTCCCTATTCGTTTACGGGTAAGATTTATAGTGTCACGATTGATGTCAGTGGTGATCTGATTCAGGATTCTGAAGCGGAAATGCGGATTGTGATGGCTCGACAGTAATAAAGTAGGCAGGCATCTTGCCTGCCCCACATCGCTTTGAGGAGAAGGCGCGA
Source organism: Microcoleaceae cyanobacterium bin_387 (assembly GCA_037440985.1). Taxonomy (GTDB): domain Bacteria; phylum Cyanobacteriota; class Cyanobacteriia; order Cyanobacteriales; family Microcoleaceae; genus JBEDKD01. The sequence continues at coordinate 41,760 of JBBITB010000006.1, read as the reverse complement.
TCGTGGGGATTGATGAAGCGCGATCGTGGGGATTGATGAAGCGCGATCGTGCTGTAACGGCAAAATGCCGCGGCGGTAGACAACTTTGGCAACTTCACAAGCTGCTTTCGAGCGTCTGCTGCCATAAAGTCTTAGCCTGCGCTTTCAGTTTCCACCTAATGCGCTCTTTAAACGAGATAGTTTCTAAAGATTGCTGTCAACACCATATATTTTAATTCGCCCGTCGCTCAACTACTATAGGAATTGGGGGTGCTTCGTATCCCCTCAAAATTTCCTCTGCTGCTCTTCTAGAAAACACCTTCAGCTTAAACTCTTTAAGGACTTTACCCGCTGATTTCATTGATCGCGTTAACAAAAGATCAAATGCTTCCTTCTTTTGCTCTTCACTAAGGAATTTTACTTGGTCTATTTTTAGAAAAGCTTTGGCAATACATTCCCAGATAATAATCTCTCTCTCAGGATTCTGATCACGCGAAAAGCCTCTATTCCATTCTTCGCAAGTTTGAGGAAAAACATTTGTGAAAATTTCTGCAATGATTTCTACTCTTGCTTTTTGTTCATCAATTAAAGAACTTGTACCCACAGGAGAATAAATTATATTATCTATTCTAAGTTTTACAACTTCAGGTCTGTCGTCAGCACAATCTTCTAAACAATCAGTTGCCTGTTTCTTAATAATCACTGGAGCCTTCGTCGGCGAATCTAAGAATATTATTAATTGCCTTGCAAACATTAAGAACGATCCTTTCTGCAACTTTGACAGGAATAATGAAGAATTCTCTATCTTTATTACTTCTATATGCCCTCAATCTCCCGTGAATTTTCTTCTCTGCTGCTCGACAGTCAGCAACTTGACAAGCAAAGACAATATCAAATGGTTCAGGAACTCCTGATGCACCACGATAAATCTCCTTTGCACGAACATCTGGTTCTCGTGCTGTCATACCGATTTTTATGAGGTGGCTACCAAACGACCCGTTCTGTAGAATGTAGACATATCCAGAATTCATTCAAAACCTCACAAGCATTTAAGTAATTGCCAAGATTATAGTTCACTTGTTCTATTTCGACAATTAACAACTAACTTCTGCCTCATGGAAACTAATAACCAATAAAGCAAAGTCCGATCTCGGATGTTGAGCCATCCGAAAAGTTAATCGACTAAACTCTGAACTGGAACGACGCGGTAGGAAACTAATGTGGTCTGTATCGAGCAAATATTTCACTATTATTTACCCGTTTCATCAATAGGCTTGTCAGACTGCCGAAAGGCACGTCCATATTCTAGTGCTTCCAGAAAAGCTGCATCATCAGAGATGGAACCGATAAGTTTATCCAGCCAGTTTTCCGAGCTAGGCTTACTGTCAAATTTATCTTGGAGGTCAAAAACTATTTTTTCCAGAGTTATTAAGCGTTGTTCAAGAGTTGCTGTATCTAACATGGCTTCTCCTAGATTGGCAATTACCACTCAGTTAAGTGAGCGGTAGGGTTGGCTCCAGTCTAACTGAAAAATTGCAACTATGTGCGGTGCAATTTTTCTTCTGACACGATATTACCGCCAATGGCGGATTGATGTCAACCCCTTTTTACTGCCTATCATAATCTCTCTTTCTTAATCAATTTTGGCGCACGATTCAACTCAAAAACATGAGCCGTAACAGTAAAAACAGCCGAAGGGAAGGTCTTTCACAGGCAAGATGCCTGTGCTACCAGTTTCTCCTCTCAAATAGAAACCACTATAGTCTGATCAAATTTGATTGGGTATTTAGAGCGCGATCGCGTGTTAGTGTCGTGTTATGTTAGACAATCGGTATCCTGTCATATTCTTCTGGCTCTACATCAGGAACTTTTGCCAAAATTGACTCATATTTTAACCGACTACCTCTTTTGGCTCGTTCTTTGAGGTAATTCTCTGTCATCAAAGCTGAAATTTTTTCCGCGATCGCAGTAGATATAAATTGATCGATAGAAACTCCATCACGACTTGCGAGATCATACAAACTTTGATGTAAAGATTCAGGAATTTGAACTTGAACAATACTCATGGCAACTTTCCTATCAATCGTAAAAACTCTGAAGGCTCAAGCCGATTTAGACCAAACTGCTCCACACCAGCAAAATCGCGGGTGTTATATGTAATTATACTCTCACATTCTGCTTTGACGGCAAGTTCCAATACCATGTCATCCTTGGGATCGCGCAAGAACGGTCGCCAAAGGAAGAAAATTTCATCCTGTACCCCCACTGCACAATAGAAATCAATGAGATCATCTACTTCATTACGGTTTAAGTAGAGATTTGGTAGCTCCCGCAGCAAAACCTCTGTATATTCTAGCACAAGAGGTACTGACAAGTGTATATCAAATTGTTCTGTGCCAATGAGAGTGAGTAACTGGAATGCACTGCCACGTCTAGACCGTAATCCAGCAACAATGACATTAGTATCAATAACAATTTGAGGTAGTCGCGATAATGGCATTCGGAACCAAAAGGTTGTTAGTATTGCAGATACCTAACTTTATCACTGGCACAGATACATAGCTCAATATCTCCCTTTCTTAATCAAGTTGTACGATTCGACTCAAAAACATGAGTCATAACACTGAAAACCATGTGGAACGAACGGGCATCTTTCCCGTGACAGGCAAGATGCCTGTGCCACCAGTTTCACCTCTCAAATAGAAACACTATAGTCTGAGCAAATTTGATTGGGTATTTAGAGCGCGATCGCGCTCTAAATACCCCGTTCACCCGCCGCCAGCAACCTCTCGGACTCAACCAACCAACTTGAGACGGTCTGGTGCAACGGGATTGTGATACAGTGTCCGGTCTGGTATCTCTAACTTGACAGATCATGCCAAAACTAGCATAATGGGAATTATGAACTCAATTCCCAAGCCAGTCGAATGGATTGCCAGTTCCCTTGATGACTTGAAGGACTTCCCTGAAGATGTTCAACAAGCTGTGGGATATGCACTCTATCGGGCACAATGTGGCGAAAAACATTCAAGTGTAAAGCCGCTTAAAGGTTTTAAAGGAGCATCGGTTCTGGAGGTTGTTCAGGATTTTGACGGGGACACCTATCGAGCAGTTTACACTGTCAAATTTGACGAAGTTGTGTATGTTCTACATGTTTTTCAGAAAAAGTCTAAGCATGGAATGGCGACCCCCAAGCAAGATATCGAACTGATTGAGACACGCCTAAAGCGTGCAAAAGAGCATTATGACCATTACTATAAGCCGCGTTTGGAGGAGAATAGGGATGAGCGAGGAAATTAAGGTGCAATCTAGCAGTGGTAATGTTTTTGCCGATTTAGGGCTGGAAAATTCTGATGAATTACTGATTAAAGCCGAACTTGTCCGACAAATCAGTAACTTGATTGACTCCAGAAGATTAACTCAAACTGAAGCCGCAAAGATTCTTGGGATCGACCAACCTAAAGTTTCTGCTCTCTTAAACGGAAAACTCTCTGGGTTTTCAACTGGTCGCCTGTTTAGATTCTTGAATGCTCTTGGCAGTGATGTAGAAATTCGAGTTATTCCTAAGCTCATACCGGAATCTCAGGCTCAGACAAGAATCATGACCGCTTGAACTCACGGGGGGACGACCTAGCTAGAAGTCTTATGTGTCAAGGGTTAGGACTTCTGAACCGAGAAAAAGATTGCCCCTGGTTGACAGGCTTATTGACATTTGTGAGGGGGGTAAGCGCCCGAGAAGCCTCTTTCTGCGTGCTTGGATTCCCAAAATCTGCGTTCACCTGCTCCTATTTTTTTTCAGGTCCTTCGACTCAAACCGCAAGTCTAGCAAGTCTTTCAACCGCGTCGTCACTCCGATACGCTCGCGCTACTAAGATGATATGACTTAACACGCGATCGCGCTCTAATTCTAAATTAGAGCGTGTTTACTTTGCACAGTTCTACATTGCCTCCTTCAAAGACTTGAACCATGAGTTGATAGCCTTCCATCAATGACATTCCGACAAGAGGTTCTGAATCAGCTTCATCAATTGGGATCGTCAGATAAACCCCATCCCAAAGTACAACGGCTTCGTAGATATTAAAAACGCATTCACTACCATCACCGAGAATAGCGCGTCCCCGTCTTTTCCATTTCAGATTTAACTGATCAATCAAATCTGGAGACAATGAAAGCCAACCATTAAAGCCTGTGTCTATGATCGCATATTGTGTGTAAACGTTGCCATCAGAGTCACATATTGAGAGCGAGAGCATCGCCTCAAAATCCCCGTTGACGATTCCTGTGATCATACAGTTCTCTTGGTGCGTCCGCCGAATCGACGAACATAACGAGAACCAATACGGACAATCCATATCTGAGCATCTGGGTGACGAGTTTCCAGGCGCTCGCAAGCCGCTATTTCACTCGCATCAACCTCAAAATCTTTAGTTTCAAGGTCGATCGCGACAATTTTACCTTGATTACCCAATTCGACTTGTCCGCGTATTTGAGTTTGATAAATCAGATCGCCGCGTTGGGCAAATTCTTCTTTGCTATCACGAGGTTGACGAAGTGCCATGATTGTCATTTCTCCTTGATGGGGACTTTCTTTATCATTATAACTAACCAGAAAGTCTAAACTCTAAAGATACAGATCGCGCTACTCACATGATATGACTTAACACGCGATCGGGCCGGACCCCATTGAGAGTGCACTTAAGTACATATTACGATTCCGACTCAGATCAATATTCTAAATCGTCCAATTTGGCAAAGGATACCTTGATACAAGCTCTAACACCTTGCCAATCAACCTCAGATAACTGCCCAATACGAATTAAGTTGGCAGAAGGAGGTAATGTGACAATAAAACTCCGAAAAACAGACGCAACCCTTAAACCCGCGGCTTGCCAATCCTGAAGGACGTAATCTGTGATACCTAATACAGTTGTCTGAGTTGTAATCAATCCCACTATCACATCAGGACGATTTGTATGATAGGTTGCTGATGACAACACTACAGCAGGACGGCGTTTAATACCTGTGACACCAGGAAAATCAACTGTCACAACATCACCAGCATTAAAAGTCACTGTCACGATCTCCTTCCTCTATTGAGTCAACAGTTGCAGCATTCTGTAAAGCAAAAACAGCTAAGTCAAGTTGATCTTCCTCTGTCCAGCTATCACTTTGGTCAACAGGATCAGCATCATTCTGTACTAAATCATTGAGGATGAGTGTTGCTAATCGTAGCCTTTCTGCTGGCGAAAAAGTATGTGTTATTTGGAGATAAATTTCTTGAATAGTTGTCGGCATGGCAAATTTTGTTAGACTGCAATTATGTTAGGTAATCACTGAACTCCGCGTGCGGCAAGACCTGTTGTCTATCCCAAACCATAAAATTTACTCAACCTCCCAGGGAATTTCGGCTGCATTACTAACTACATTCAATGCTGTAGTCAGAGCCACACTCACTCAAATACTTGGAAGCACTTTTGCATAACATCACTTGCCCGTACCATAAATATTTGGTCATGAAAAAATACCCAAAATACCTTGGGGTCTAAACTTATAATTGTACCACAGATGCGGTATAATATCGTTTCTGACACAATATTACCGCCAATCACGGATTGATGTCAACCCCTTCTTACTGCCTATCATCATCTCTCTTTCTTAATCAAATTGCACGATTCGACTCAAAAACATGAGTCATAACACTGAAAACCATGTGGAACGAACGGGCATCTTTCCCGTGACAGGCAAGATGCCTGTGCCACCAGTTTCACCTCTCAAATAGAAACACTATAGTCTGAGCAAATTTGATTGGGTATTTAGAGCGCGATCGCGCTCTTTGGTCAAAGATTACCCGGACGGCTACTAGAAAATCTAATTCAATGGAAAAACTGTCATGTCGGCTCTGTGTATCGCGTTGTTAGCCCGCGATCTTTTGGTATAAGGCATAAATGTATGGTCTCGAATCACCAAAGGGATTAATAAATGTATATTCCTCATGCTTAATCAAGTTAAATTCTCTGCCTAATCTTTGATTAAATTCATCAAGGGAATATCTATGTAATTCAAGCCCCGCGCATTTTTTTGCCCCAGTTCGGGAAAATTCCGCCAATAACACATGACCTCCTGGTTTTAAATTTCTCTTTAAATTCATAAAATACATATCAATTTCTGATTCATTCAGAAGAAAATGCAATACAGCCCTATCTATCCACAAATCGGAATTAGGAAGTCCCTGTGGCAATGCTTGGGAAATAGATGCAACCAAATTAAATTAGTTTTCTGATTCCCAATTCGTTTTTTTAGTTTTTCAATGGCACTATTACTAATGTCGTTTAATATGAGATTTTTGGCATATCTTAAAAGCGCATTAATCAATGTGGATGTCCCTGCTCCTGGGATAAATATTGTCTCTAAATTAGGTAAATTCTCAATTTCTAAAAATGATAATGTTTGATGAGCATCCTGTTCATACCATCCCAATTCGTGATCTGATTTAGTATTAAATATCTTATTCCAGTGTTCTTGTTTTGTAGACATAATTTACCTTCTTAATGAGGAAATAATTATTATTAAATTGTGCAGTTATATTGATTATGACACAATATTACTGCCAATCACGGATTAATGTCAACCCCTTCTTACTGCCTATCATCATCTCTCTTTCTTAATCAATTTCGGCGCATGATTCGACTCAAAAACATGAGCCGTAACAGTGAAAACTGCCGAAGGGAATGCCTGTCACAGGCAAGATGCCTGTGCCACCTGTTTCTCCTCTCAAATAGAAACACTATAGGGGAGCATCTCAAAGAAGGAAAAAAACTGTATTGGGTTGGCATAGCCTGTGCGGAGCATCAGAGCGTCTTGCTATCGCGGGATCTCATAGGGAGCGAGACGCTCCCACTACCAATTTACAATTAGGAGATGCTCCTAGTATAAGTACCGATGCGCCATCTTTTTTCCCTAAAGAAAGGGTGTTTTAAATTCTTCCTTAAGTTACAATAAGAAGAGCCTCTTTTTTCTTTTTCACTTTTTCTTTGCTCTAAACTACAGTAAAATATCAGCTTGTATGCCGGGGAGATTGCCAAATGTTTAGTGTGATACGCGATCGGATTAATTCTCGATTTGTTGTCTGTTTTTTCGGTACTACTATTTCTCGATGGCTTCGACAATGGCTAATGGCTATTGTAATGACTTTCCTTGTGCTACTGTTTTCGGGGCTTCTCGTCCCCCAGGGAATCGCTCAATCTCCCCCAGGCGAACAATCCGGTATTCCTATTATTATAGATGGTCAAACCGTATTCGTGGTTCAAGATAAGTTTTTATCAGAATCTATCGAAAAACGTGCAGCCAACATGAGCCAATCCCTAATTAATCTGGCTAACAATAACTCAATTGAATTAGATACACTACAAGCGACTGATCTGGAAAATGTAACTATTATCCATAGTGAAGACATTGCCGTGGTAACAATTTCGGAAAAAGACGGGAAACTCGTGGGTAAAGAGCGTCACACTCTCGCGACTGAATATCTTCAAACCATCCAGCGTGTGGTTGGGCAATATCGTCAAGAGCGCAGTTTCGCCGACAGAATAAGATCAATTATTCTGCTCATTCTTACTACAATTGCGCTAATTATGAGTTGGCTGATTTTAAACAATCTTGGACCTCGGATCTACCCCTGGCTTGATCGACAACGACAAAAGTACATTCCTAATTTACATATTCAGAATCTTGAGTTGATTTCCTCAGCTCAACTCTCCTATCTACTTTTAAGTTTAATCCGTATTGCGCGAGCACTGCTGAATCTAACCCTTTTATTTATTTATTTAGGGTTTGTCTTGAGTCTGTTTCCAGAAACTCGTGTATTTAGCCAAAAGATGTCAGGCTACTTAAGCAATGCCATCAATAAAACTTTCACCGCATTCTTAGATTATTTGCCAAATTTAGTAGCAATTGCCTTAGTTATCACGATCGCGTATGTTTGTTTAAAATTTCTCAAACTTATTTTTTCTGCCATCAGCAAAAAAGTGTTTTCCATACCCGGATTTTATCCAGAATGGGCAGAGCCTACCTATCAACTCTGTATCTATCTCGTGTTTTTCCTGTCAGCCGCCATTATCTTTCCTTACCTACCCGGATCTAGTTCACCTGCTTTTCAGGGAGTTTCTATCTTTCTAGGAGCATTAGTATCTCTGGGATCAACAGCAGCAGTAAGTAATATTGTGGCAGGTTTTGTTCTCGTTTATACCAGAGCTTTTCAGAGCCATGATCTGATCAAAATAGGTGATATTATGGGCATTGTAGAAGAAAAGTTACTGCTAGTTACCCGCATCCGCACCTTAGACAATGAGTTAGTCACCTTACCAAACTCATTATTACTTAACACCAATATCATTAACTACAGAGCCTTATTACGGGATAATCAAGTACCCCTGATTGTACACACCACTGTGACACTAGGATACGATATTCCCTGGCGTAAAGTTCATGAAACTTTTATTACCGCAGCCCTGGCAACACCTGATATTATCTCCGATCCGGCTCCCTTTGTCTTACAAACCGCTCTCAATGATTTTTATATCAGTTACCAGCTCAAAGCCTTTACCCAAAATCCAGAGAATATTCTCGAAATTTACTCGGCCCTACATCAAAATATTCAAGATAAATGTAATGAAGTTGGTATCGAAATTTGTTCCCCCCACTATCGCGCGATCCGAGATGGTAATCATAACACCATCCCCGATAACTATTTGCCCGACGATTACAAAGCTCCTGGGTTTCGTGTCGATCATTAGATAGCAATTACCATTTAGACATCTGGTGAAAATCCTGTCAATTGCAGGCAAGATGCCTGGGCGACAATAGTTGTTGGAGATGTCTTCAATGAAAAAATAGGCAACTGTACGATCGCGCTATTCCGAAGTTTTCATAATAATATACACGGTTATTGTTTAAATATGAGGATGGAATAGCAGCATATGTTAGAATAAAATAAGACTAGGAAGGTTTTTTTTCCTTAATAAATTAATATTTGAAGAAAATGACAAACGAAATCATCAGTGAACAGGAAGCATACGAGATTGGGATTGAGGCTTACCATTACCTGTACCCTCTGATCACAATGGATGTGACACGGCGCATTTTGACTAATTATGCGCCCGGTACAAAACCCGGTATGGGTCCGATGAACACGTTCCACCACTTGCGCGCTTTTCCTCCCAGTGACTTCCGTGAGGTAGTGCGTCCGAACTTCGATACCCTTTACTCTGTCGCGTGGCTCGATCTCAGCACCGAACCCCTGATCGTTTCTGCACCCGATACACGCGATCGCTACTATTTGTTACCGATGTTGGATATGTGGTCCGATGTCTTTGCTGTACCTGGGAAACGCACCACTGGCACAAAGGTGGCACACTTCGCGGTTGTACCGAAAGGATGGAATGGCACACTTCCCGAAGGTGTGGAGCGCATCGAGTCGCCTACGTCATACGTTTGGATTATCGGGCGTACCCAAACCAACGGACCAAAAGACTACGAGGCTGTCCACAAAGTGCAAGATGGTTATCGGATCACGCGACTTTCCCAGTGGGGTGAAAATTCTGAACCCGTGAAGGCTGTGATTGATCCTACTGTGGATATGGAAACACCACCTGTGGTGCAGATTAACACTATGCCTGCCGCGAAATATTTCAGCTATGGTGCGGAATTGATGAAGCTTAACCCCCCCCACATCACTGATTGGTCAACGATCGCACGACTAAAACGCATTGGCATTGAATCGGGTAAAAGTTTCGATTTTGACAATGCTTCTCCTACCGTTAAGACGGCTTTAGAGCGTGCTGTTGAGGACGGACTTCAGGTGATGAAGGACAAAATACCAACATTGGCACGAGTTGTCAACGGTTGGCAGATGAATACTGATACAATGGGGGTATATGGCAATTACTATCTCAAACGTGCGATCGTGGCTTTGGTGGGACTCGGCGCGAATCAACCCCAAGACGCGATCTATCCGTTAAATATGGTCGATGCTGAGGGAAAACCGATGGATGGCCGGAATAAATATGTGCTACACTTTGAGCAAGCAGAATTACCCCCAGTGGATGCTTTCTGGTCTGTAACCATGTATGATGCTGAAGGCTTCCAAGTGGCGAATACCCTTGAGCGCTTCGCGATCGGCGATCGCGACACTCTGAAATACAACGCGGATGGCTCACTCGATATTTACATCCAGCACGAGTTCCCCGGTGAGGACAAGGAATCCAATTGGCTACCCTCCCCCGCCCAGGGTGTATTAGGCCTGACTATGCGTCTGTACGCGCCGAAAGCACAGGCCCTTGATGGTCGATGGGCGCCCCCCGCGATCGCACAGGTGTAATAAACCCATTCAGAATTGGCAGTCAAAAGCGGGCTGCCAGTCACAACGGATAACTGTGCAATATCATGTTTTTAGTCAACAGTAAGTCAACTATTTGAGTATGACTACCCATTTTTGAACGAGTGTATAGATCGACAATGGAAGAGATCCCAAAAACCCTAAGACGAAAAGACAAGCAGTTCCTGTTCCTGGGCAGTATCATCAGTGGGGCTATCACTCTGTTCCTGATTACAAACCTGCCTACAGTTCAGGGGTTCCTGATTAGTGCGATCCTCCTTGCCAGTTTAATCGTCTTCTGCGCTTATGTCTCAAACCCCATGCTTTGGTGGATGGGGGTAGGCGCGATCGTGGGTATCATCATCGGCATTGATGTCATCTTTGGCACAGATTTAACTAAGTCTAAAGCCGGGTTCCCTTTTGAGGTTCGGCTTACCTTCGTCGGTTTTCAGAGCATCGCGGGGTTGATCTCAGGGGTGCTGTTGGGCAGAAAAGTCGATAAACCCGAGATCCCAACACTCAAAGACTTTCTCTCCAGTGTCAGTGGCCTCACCGTAGGGATGTTTGCGGTACTCGTTACCACTAGCTTCATTCTACATGGCATCGAATCAGCCAGAACACTTTCCAGCAGACTTAGTACCACCACCACCATTTTGATTACCTTACTCGTGCTCCCTGGCTCCGTTGGGTATATCCTCGCGCAACGCGTGACAAAAGGGAAAAAACCCCCTGTGAAAAGAGATGTTTCGTGATCAATATAGGGAATAGGGAATAGGGAACAGGGAATAGGAAATAGGAAATAGGGAATTATGTCGCGAGCAATCGCGAGATTTAACATACCGCGTATTTCAGGTTTATCAGTTTTACCATTGATGAAAAAATCCATGTACTAAAAAGCTTTCACTACTGTTCCCCGTTCCCCGTTCCCTGTTCCCCGTTCCCTGTTCCCCGTTCCCCGTTCCCCGTTCCCCGTTCCCTTTGTAAAAAATCCATGACTGACGAATCATCCAACCTGCCGGAATTTATCTTTGGTGATCTCTCAACCACACAAGGACGACTGAAGGAAGCCCGCATCGCGAGAGTCGGGTTATTTCATGACTCAACCCTGACTCCGCAAATTCCCAAAGAAAATGAACCGATTCTGATTACGGTTAGAGTGGGCGCAGAAATCGCGATCAAAGCCATGACGCTCTACTACACCACAGATGATTCCGTACTCAAGCCCCCCCTTGATTTAGAACATCCAACCCTTGTGTCTTTAGCAATGCAACGATCCGCGATCAAGTGGGATACCTTGCAATGGTGTTATCTGGAACAGTGGAGCGCGAGCATTCCACCACAGGCCAAGGGAACTCATGTGCATTATACGATCGCGGCAATAACAACAACGGAGCAAACCATCTATTGTCCCTACGTTGACGTAGATTTATTGAAACAATTCCCCGATGCCAAAGACTTTGACTTTAAGAATTTAGAAAAACGCGATCGCACTCAGCCACAGGTTTATGGATTCGTTGTCGATAACCAACCCATTCCACAATGGTTGCGAGATGCAGTCATTTATCAGATTTTCGTCGATCGCTTTGCTCCCGATCCGGGTACAGACTTTAAACAACCAGACGATCGCAGTGGAATTTATGGCGGCACATTAAAGGGAATTATCTCAAAACTCGATTACTTAAATCATCTGGGAGTGAACTGTCTATGGTTAACACCCATTTTTCCCAGTCCATCCCATCATGGTTATGATCCCATAGATTACAGTGCCATCAATCCTCGCATGGGAACGCGTTCCGATTGGCAAATCCTGGTTGCCGAAGCCCATGAGCGAGGGATTCGGATTATTTTAGATTATGTCGCGAATCATATTTCTCGTGAACATACTGCCTTTCAATCCGCGATCGCGGATAGTGATCATCCCGCCGTTGAGTGGTTTCGCTTTCGCAACCATCCCCTTGAATACGATTGTTTTTTTGATGTTCCCGATCAACCAGAGGTAAATTCCGATCATCCTGGGGTGCGTGATTATTTCATTTCCCATGCCTGTCAGTGGTTGCGAGAAGGCTGTGATGGCTTCCGTTTAGATTACGCGCACGGGGTTAGTCATGATTTTTGGTCTCAGTTTCGAGCCGCAACCAGGGAAATTAAAGCCGATAGTGTCACTTTTGGGGAAATTACCCAACCGCCATCGGTGGTGCGATCTTTTGCTGGCAGAATGGATGGGTGTCTCGATTTCAAATTACTAGAACTTTTCCGTGGTTTTTTCGTATTTGAAGGCCTCCGCGTTAGCCAATTTGATAAAGCCCTAGGGCAGCATTTCGCGTACTTTGGAGAGAGTTTAGTCTTACCGAGTTTCTTAGATAACCATGATATGAATCGCTTTTTGTGGGCAGTCAATGGAGATACACGACGACTGAAGTTGGCTGCATTGTGTCAATTTACTTTAGCGAGTCCACCGATTATTTACTACGGTACAGAAGTGGGGCTGAGTCAGTTAGAAGCGGTTGGACGACTGGAAGAATCTCGCCTACCGATGATTTGGGATGAACACCAAGATCAAGATTTGCTGACGTTTTATCAGCAATTAATTAGATTACGTCGTCATAGTCCTCACTCTTGGCATCAGCATCAAAGGTTGATTATTGATGATAGCAACCGAGTATATGGATATGTCTGTGGAGAGTACGCGATCGTGCTCAATAATCATGGCAAGGAAATCACTCTTTCATTACCCGGTTGGGAGCATTCCCAATTGACGATCGCGACGGATACAACCACCCTTTGGAATACTGCAACCGCAAAACTGAGTCTGCCCCCCTTTGCCGGAGCCATACTTTCACCCATTTAAGGAATGAAAAATGGGAGCATCTCAAAGAAGCCAAAAAAAACTGTAGTGGGAGCGGAGAGATCCCTAGCCCGATCCCGCCGGGAGCGAGACGCTCCCACTACCAATTTACAATTAGGAGATGCTCCCCATTCCCAAGTTCAATCCTCCTAGGGACACGGTAATGCCCTACTGTGTCAACTTAACGTCAAACCCTGAGTCTGTCAGGGGTTAAAACCCCTGCCTAAAAGCTAAAGTCCTCTAAAGAGGACTAAATAGATACAGCGGAAACCACGCTTATGAGGTACACCAACTTATCGTTCAATCCCCGTAGGGACACGGCAATGCCGTGTCCCTACCGTGTTTCATAACCCCCGGAACTGCTGTATATGAGCGAAATTCATTCAAACCCTGATTCATCGTGAACGATATTATAAGCGTTTCAGCTTATTTCGCCAAAAGTTAACAATTTTTTTCTTAGTCCTCTTCAGAGGACTTTAGCTATTAGACAGGGGTTTTAACCCCTGGCGGGCGGGCTGCTTTCGGCTTCAGTTGACACTAATGGGCAATGCCCTGTCCCTCGCGTGTTTCATAACCGCGGGAACTGCTGTATCTTCACAAAGATGTCGCCCTTGTCGCTCTGTCCAAAATGTTTCTAATGTCCGCGGGATTTCTTGACACTTCATGTTGCCAATAACCAAAGCCACCATGCTGATTAACAGCTTTAATCCACTGTTCCAAAAAAGCCCGTTTAGCCTCATCTTTGTGAGTCCCTTGTCCTTTAGTTTCTAAGATCAAAAAATTTCCGTTTTTCAAGCGAATAATGAAATCAGGGCGATATTTCCGAACAATTCCAGCAAATATGTAAAGAATTTCAAAACCCAAGTGGTCGTTTTTTACCCAAGCCGAAACAGTGTCATTTCGCTCCAGTTCAAAAGCTTCGCTGGCTTCCCATGTACTATCAAAAATGCAACAATTAATATGGGATTTTTGGGTATATTCGCAAGGTTTACCCGTATACCAAGGGCGCATATCACCCGTAGAGCGGATGGGATGTTCAGTATCGAATACGGGTTCAAGTTTTTCCGTATTCTCTAAATAAATCGCGTTCCAAATATGTTGCACAATTTTCTTCATATTTAGAGTAATCAGAATCCGCCGTCTAATTTCGTCCAAACTAAATGAGGGTGGATTAATTTCGATAAACTCTGAGTCGATGAATTGTTCCACTAATTTAATCAGTTTGGCCAGTAAATATTCTCGATTACCTGGCCAACCGGGTTGCATCTGATCAAAAATCTCTCTAGCTACTTCAAAGGTAATTTTTTGCCTTCTAAATTGTCGCCCTAAATTTTCTAAGTCAATTGCCTTAATTTTAGTCACATCGGCTTTGCCCTCTACAATGGGAGCGAGTTCTGCCAATGTGCTATTGTCAAAAGCCTCTAACTTTAAAGGCTCAACCAGACTCAAATCGAGTTTTAGTTCGGGTTTATAAATGTAATCAATGCGGACAATATTGGGAAAACGAATTTCAAACTGCTGCTTGTTAGGATCGGGTTGAATTTCAGTTTTAGGATTAGGGGGAGGTGGTGGAGTTCCTTCATCGGATTCGTGGGGAAGAAAGGTAAAAGGAACGCCAAAAATATTGACATATTCGGCTTCAAGTAAATTGGTTTCTGGGTTGATGTCGTAGGCGGTTCTCCGTAAACCTCTACCTACTACTTGTTCGCAAAGAAGTTGGCTGGTAAATGCCCTAATCCCCATGATATGAGTAACAGTTTTAGCATCCCAGCCTTCAGATAGCATCCCCACGGAAATAACATTTTGGATTTGTTCCCCAGGCTTCCCAATTTGACCGACTGTATCAACTATTTTTCGTAAAAGTTCTGCCTGTTCTTTCTTTGACAGTTTGCGAATAGGTTCATCATCTGTGGTATCATCTTCGCGAGTCTCTGGGGTTGTGTCTTGTATCAGGGCATTTTCTTCTTGGGATTCTGCCATTTTCAAAACGTTAGAATCAATGTGTAATGTCCGTTCTGAGTTACCGAGTTCTTCAATATGAATTTTATTATGATCAAAGGCGTATTTGATTCGGGCTGCGGTTTCGGTACGGTTAGCAATAGAAATCATCACAGGGGGAACTTTATGACCAAATTCTTTCCATGCTTTAGCCGTTTCTAGCCAGTCTTTTCCCAGTAAGTAGTAGCCATTATTGAGCAAATCTGGTAATGATTCATTCGGCTTTGCTTTGCGATTCACATCATCGGTTACTTCGGGATCTCGATAGAGATGATAAAGGCGAGATTTATAGTCTTTTGTTAATTTGCCATCGTCGCGAATCACGACGCGGGGAGTTTTTACTAAACCGGATTCGATGGCATCGTTTAAGCCAAAATCACTAACAATCCAGCCAAATAAAGCTTCTTTTGAACTTGTCTTGCCAGAGGGGGCAAAGGGTGTCGCGGAGAAGTCAAAACAGGTTAAAATTTTTCTGGCTTGGTGGAGCCTATCGAGT
The DNA here is from genome assembly GCA_037440985.1 of Microcoleaceae cyanobacterium bin_387. GTDB lineage: Bacteria > Cyanobacteriota > Cyanobacteriia > Cyanobacteriales > Microcoleaceae > JBEDKD01. The sequence continues at coordinate 26,069 of JBBITB010000006.1, read as the reverse complement.
CCACCTATCCATTTAGTTGCCTCATCTAAATCGTCTTTACTAACACCTTTAACTTGGGATTCTGCTGAAATTCTCCAGGCGTGATGTGCTTCATCGTTGATGACGACAATATTATGAGAATTGGCGATTTCTCCTAGCACTTGCCGTGCATAGGCTTCGTTACTTTTTGCGCCCCGTTTATCAACGCCTTTCTTCTTTTTAATTTGCGCCTCTGTTTCCCAGTTAAGGGCGTGCCAGTTGTGAATTAGAACTTTGCCTTGTCGGAGTTTGTCAAATAAACTGAGAGGAATTATATTGAAAGTTTCGTAGTAGTTATTTTCGACCGATGGCATCAGAACTTGTAGGCGATTTTTTACCGTCAATCCGGGGGCAACCACAAAAATAGCTTTAGAAAAACGGGTATCTTGAGGATAGGTAACTTTATTGAGTATTTGCCATGCAATTAACATCGCGATCACGATAGTTTTACCCGAACCTGTTGCCATTTTGGAACAGAGGCGTTTGAAGTTTCCCCCATCGGAAGGAATATCAATCCCTACTTTTTCCGACGCGGGGGATTCTGTTACCCAGATTAAGGTTTCTATGGCTTCTAACTGACAGAAAAAGAAGGGAAAATCGCGTTCTTTAGAGTTATGCCAATGCTCTAACAGACGCGTGGTAACACCTGTAACGCCCGGATACCCTTTTTCGCGCCAAGCTTTGACGCGGGGGCGAATTTGATTGACTAAAGGAATTTCTACGAATTTACCCGGATCGTCGAAAGTTTTGGAGTTTTCCGACGCGATCAAATAGCCGGCTGGCCGTCTTCCTTCTGCTAGGTTGAACAGCCCAGAGGCGCGATCGTAGTGCCAATATTGTTTCGGTTCCTCGTAGGGAGAATTGATGATAAGTTGGTTGATATTTTGGGATGACATATTATCCTGTTTTGATTTAGTCTTCAGGTACAGTCAGAAACCGGGTTTCTGATGACAGTTAAAACATTAAGCTGATTTTTTAAGTAGAGAAAACCGGTTTATTTACGCACCATTAAAAATTGTATTTGCGGTCAAATGTAACTCTGGAAATACTGCCGAATTTATTCTTTCATCTCCTCTAAATAGCTGAATTTTATACTCCCCATCTACTAGCTGATAAACTGATAAAGTTGGCTGTTTTGGAGAACCGATATAACGGCTACCACCTAAACCTAAATAATCAACAATCCAATATTCGGGAATGCCTAATGCTTCATAATCAATCATTTTGTGTGCATAATCATCCCGCCAATTTGTGCTGACAAATTCAACGATTAAAGGAATAGACGATCCTTGAGTAATTGTTGAGGATTTTTGCCACAAAGGTTCTAGGGCTAAAGCATCACGTTTGACTACCAAAATATCAGGTAAATAACCCGTTTCTTCACTCGGAGATTTAACCAGGGCATTCCTAGGAAAGCGATAAGGAAGTTGCAGCCTGCGAGTTTCTAAGGTTAGCTCTGTCTGCAAAAATTCAACAACCTCTTCATGTTTTCCTGTAGTCTGCTTTTCTACAATAGATCCTCGATGTAGTTCATAGTGTCCGTTTTCTGGTTTCCATTCCAGAAATTCATCAAAAGTTATTAACTTGGATATTGTTTGAGTCATGGAAGAACCTCAACTTTGCTGAAATTATTGAGAATCAGAATTGTCAGGATTGATTGGTAAGTAGCTGCTTTCAAAAAGATCGAGATAGGGTTCGTAACGATAAAGTCTGTTACGTTGCCAACCTGTGAGTTCGCATAGCAAGCCAAGTTTGACAAATTGGTCTACGATTTTACTGGCGGTTGCGTAAGTACATTGTAGTTCATTTTCTACCAAACGAATGTTCACGATCGGACGCTGGAAAAGTAAATCTAGCAAGCGCAACCCATAACTACTACTAGAAATTGCTTGACCGATTATTTCACGGTGTTTTTCGCGCATTTCCAGAATAGAACGGGCTGTGGCTGTTGCTGATTGACTGACTTCAAAAATACCTTGCAGAAAAAACTTTAACCATCCTTCCCAATCACCATCAGTGCGAATTGCCATTAGGCGATCGTAATACTCTATTCGATGAAATTTTAGATAATGACTGAGGTATAGTAAAGGCTTTTGCAGAATGCCTTGCTGACACAGTAAAAACGTAATTAGCAATCGTCCAATCCGTCCGTTTCCATCTAAAAAAGGATGTATTGTCTCAAATTGAGCGTGAGCTAATCCACAATGAATCAGTACAGGTAAAGAATTACTATCGTGGAAAAATTTCTCTAGGTTGTCGAGAGATTGGTGCATTTCTGCAACTGTTGGAGGTACGAAAGCCGCAGTCGTCAGGTTACAACCTTGAGGGCCAATCCAATTTTGACTTTTCCGAAATTCTCCGGGTGTGCGATCGCGTCCTCGCACATCTTTGAGCAATTCTGCATGAATTTCTCGCAGCAAGCGCAGACAAAGTGGTAATTCTTTAAGCCTTTTTAAACCATAATTCATGGCCTTCACATAATTAACAACTTCCTCTACATCTTTAAAACGTTCTTGAGCTTTAACATCAATTTCATATTGAAGTACATCTTCTAGGGTGCTTTGTGTTCCTTCAATTTGAGAACTAAGAACGGCTTCCTGACGGACATACATGGCTACAAATAGATCGGGGTTGGGCAAAATAGAGGTGGCACCGTCGAGTCTTCCTAAAGCGAGAACCGCATCGGAGAGCAAACGAGTCAGTGCTGCATCCATTTTGATGGGCGGTTCGGGGGGGAGTGGCGCTGGAATGAAGGCGCTGTATCCTTCGATTTGTTGGACGTATCGACCAGATCGCATCATTGGGTGACTGAGGGGGAAAGGTTGCGGTTTTGCTATCTTATGTTATTCCAGTGAAATAAGACGACTGGATTGATAACTTATTATACTAAAAATGATTTTAGTATAATAAGCTTACCTGAACAGGCCAACATTTCGGCAATGCTAGAGAGCGATTATGGTTGCAACCGAATAATTTTCAAACTCTCAATCCCGCGATCGTCCACAATTTTAACCGCAACACGCTGATGTTCTCCCATCTCAAAAGGTAACGAAACAGTCCCCTGATAAGACTCGATTAAATCCTCGTCTATTTCGGCTTTGAGATTGCGGGCTAGGCGTGACCAAGCATCCTTTTCTCCTGCCATTGGGAAGAAAACCTGACGGGGGAAAATACTTCTACCATCATAATCGCTATCTAACATCCAAATAGCTATTTTTTCAACACTACCTGATTCTATTTTTCCCGTTTTTGTGTTATAATAATCGAAGCCAAAAACTTCTACTTGGTACTTACCTTGATTTTCCCCTTTGTCGATGCGACGGAGAGCGACATCGGGTTGACCGATTAGCCAAAAACTCTCATTACTAGCGCGTTTTTTCTTGAGGTCTTCTGTTAGTAAATCCGCGTTCATTTGCGCTTTTAATAAGGTCACTCCTGGCCAATTAGTTTCTTCGATATCTTTGGCGGCTTCGGGGTCAAATTGAAAGGCGGCAAAGATAATTAATTTCGGTTTTGGCACTAAAGTTTGTGCTTCTTCAATCGCTTGGGTAACTTGTCGTTGTTCTAGGGGTGCGTATTCTTGGCCGAAGGAAATAACCACTCGCATTGGTTGACCATAACTACCACTAGCTTCTTTTACTGTATTAGCGAGATTTTCTTCCCCCCGTTCACGGGGGGACTGAGGGGGGGTTGGTTTGGTTTCGGCATCGGCATGAAGCCAACGAGTACCGGGTAAAGATTCAACTTTGGAGAATAAAATATATTGTCCGTTTTTACCGCGAATCCCCGTTTTTAGCAGTTCATCTCGCCATTCTGATTGGCGCAATGTTTCGCCAGAACGGGCGATCGAATTGTCAGGAATGGGTGGATTGATAATATCCTCAATTGGTTTAACTGTGGCCGCGGGGACGGCTTCGACGGTGAAGGGGCCGGTGACTCTGGCTTTGGATTTGTCTAATAATGGTTGATCGTAAAGTGTTTCTTGATCGGCGTATTTATTAATGGCTTGTTCGATTTCTATGCGATTCATGCCTTCCCGAATTTCGGGATTATTGGCAATAGATTTGAGGGTGATGTGAGGGACGGTTTTGTATTTGAAACCACTACCTACGCCTTCTTGGGAATTTGCTAGTTGATAATAGTCAAAGGTCGCGGTCATTAACCTTTGTTTGGCCAGGGTTATTGCTACTCTTGAGGTATCGCAGGTTATCCATCTGCGTCCCCATTGTTCGGCTACATAGGCAGTTGTACCGCTACCACAGTTGTGAACTGTGCAAACTTCAGTAATAAAAGAATGACTGCCCTCAATTTCTAAATCGTAAACAGTTTCATTTGACCAGCAATTTTCTACTTTTACAATTTCAACACATTGAAGACTAATTTTTTCTTCCTCTCTTTCTCCCCCCGTCCACGGGGGGTTGGGGGGGGACAGAAGTGCAGTAAAAACAATATCTCCAGGTTGTAAAGTACCTGCTTGTACCCATATTGCACCTTCAATTGATTGGGTGCGGATGCGACATTGAGATTCAATTGCTAAACAAACTCCTTCTAAATTTTCGTAAATTTCTTTTGTGGTGAAGCGCAGCACATCAAGACCAAGACTACGCATAAAACGATCCCGTTGTCGATCATATTCTATTGCTTCTGGTTCAAAGTGGGTTGCTCCATCTATTTCTACAACTAGGTGAGCATCTCGGCTATAAAAGTCAGCTATGTATCGACCGATGGGATGTTGACGACGAAACTTAAATTCTAGTTTTTTACCTCGTAAAACTGCCCACAATTTTTGCTCAGGAGGTGTCATTTCTTTACGAAGTTTTTGGCGAAGTTTTAGGTGACTATAGGGGGTTGCTGACCAGTCTTGATTACCTCCTAAACTGCGCGGTCTAAGTTTTGCCAGTACGCGATGATCGGCTGTTAACCACATAGTTGTATTGTTGTTTTTACAGGTTAAACCGATCATTTCTCCTTGGTATTGTTTTTGGATGGTGCGTAGGACTCGGTGGGGTTTGTTGTCGTGACTGTAGACTAAAGTACCGGGTTGTATTTCTTCGATGGGGATGAGTTTTCCCCCCCTAAATCCCCCCGTGAACGGGGGGACTTTGAGTTCTCCCCCCGTGAACGGGGGGACTTTGAGTTCTCTTGCTCCCTCCCCATTCATGGGGAGGGTTGGGGTGGGGGTCAAGATTTTTGTTCCTTTTCGCAAGCAGGTGATGTCTAGGACTAAATCGCCTGGGTCGGTGGTCATTAGGAGACAACGTTGGATTACTTCATTACCCGTTTGAACAACATATCTTTTATCTTGAGAACCTGTTGTATCTATCCAAGGTGATGTAAGGGTAGTGACGGGATAATCTTCAAAGAATAAAACATAATTAAGTAATTCCCCTTTAGGTTGTAATCTTTTAGCCTTTTTAAGAGACTCAAGGCTTTTACGATCACTTCCCCATCCTCCCCTAGGCGGTTTATAAATTTTCCCACCAAATTCAAATTCAAATTGCCCACTAGGATTATTTCCCGATGGTTCTAGTGATTTCAATCTATAAATTTTGGCATCGGCTGGTAATAAGTTAGGATTTTTAATTTGTTCGCGGGTCATTTTATGACGACTCTCGTCAGGCAATTGATACCACGACCAATCGTTATCATGATTAGCTGATTGTTTCAGAAATAATCTGTTATATTTAACATTTGTTTTCCCCAAATTATCCACCTTAATTTTGGCATACCATAAAATAAAATCGTGCATCTGCTCTAGTAATTTAGTTCCTAGAGGCATTGTTTTTTTGCGAAAAGGTATTAGGCAACAAAAATTTTCACTCCCAAAGACCTCATCCATCAATTCCCTAACATGATGCAAGTTTTCATCCGAAATCTGCACAAAAACACTACCAGTATCAGTTAATAACTCCCTCGCCAATAACAATCTATCTCTTAAATAAGTCAAATAAGAATGTATCCCCAATTCCCAAGTATCGCGAAATGCTTTAATCATTTCCGGTTCTTGAGTCAAATCCGCATCTTTGCCATCTTTGACATCGCGCTTATTCACAAAGGGCTGAAAATTAGAACCATATTTAATCCCGTATGGCGGATCGAAATAAATCATCTGCACTTGTCCCGCCATTCCCTCTTTTTCTAATAGGGAATTCATCACTAATAGGGAGTCGCCTGCTACTAAACGATTACTCCAATTATGCTTATGTTTGTAAAATTCGATCGCGTGTCGAATGGGGGGATTTTCTTCTGGTGTCTCAAACAGGGATAACTGCACACCCTGACTTTGATTTTGCTTACGGACTGCTTCTATAATGCTGCGAGGATCGATGCGTTCGTGAACGTGCAGGGAGACTGTAGGGACTTCAAAATTAGTATGTTCGGCCTTACCAGCCCAAACTAACTGCGGATCAAGGTGAGGATCGTAGGCATATTTTTGGCTACCCTCTTCGGGATCGGTTTCTGGCGTAACCAGTCCCACAGGTGGGTTATTTGCCCTTTGTTCGTTTTCGTGATTATATTGCGCGATCTGTTTTTGGTCGGGTTTTTTTTGCCTTGCCATAGGACTCCCCCTAGTCTCAAAGCCTTGATTTTATCATTATTTGACGCTTTTGCCAAACTTACTAAGATTTTTAATAATTTCTTCTGAATGCGGCAAAATGCCCTCAACTTCTGACACTATTCGAGTGTGGGGACAAAAAAAAACTGTAGTGGAAGCGTCTCGCTCCCGGCGGGATCGGGCTAGGGAGCGAGACGCTCCCACTACCAATTTACAACTAGAGATGCTCCCAAAAATTCTATGTATTTTGGCAGCAAAAAAACTGGCATAGTCACTTAAACTGCTGATGTAATACATAGTTTTTTGATACAGCATTTCCCGCTGTTATGAAACACGGTAGGGACACGGCAATGCCGTGTCCCTACGGGGATTGAACTCCCACCCGTTGAGGGCCAATCGCTTTTACTTGGAACGATTTAACGGTAGAATGACGCGGCCCTGGGTGAGGTCCCAGAGTTTTGTCATTTTAGGGAACTATTAAGGAAAGAGGGAATAAATTAGACCTCATCTTTAGTCGAAATGTGATACCCTCTCCTTGTTGGATAGGAGCGGGTAAAGCCCACCTTAACGAATTTCCAAGGTAAAGGGTAAACGCGTGTAAATGCCCCTGGGATCATTCAAGGACTTAAGAATCGTTAATTCCCCTTGTAACTTTTTGAAGGACGCGGTTAATGGATCAACGGGTGTGACATTTTTACTAACAGGTGTTCCCGATAATTTGTCCAGTAATTTTTCTTCCCAAGAGCGCACTTTGGGATACTCATCCACTTGCCAAGTATCTCCTAATTTAGCTTCCTTTGCCGCGGCTTTAATGGCACTATTTAACCCCCCAATTTCATCGACTAATCCTAAGTTTTTTGCCGCGATTCCTGACCAAATTCGCCCTTGGGCGATTTCTTGTACTTTATTTAATGGTAATTTACGAAACTGCGCGACTTTATCTGTAAAAAGAGTGTAAGTCCGATCCACCATTTCTTGAATTATCGCTAATTCTTGGGCGGTTTTCGGTCGGGTTGTTGTATTCAAATCTGCTAAAGGTGATGTTTTGACATTATCCCAAGTAATCCCATTATTATTAGCAAGTTTCTGCACATTCAATAGTAACCCAAACACTCCTATGGACCCCGTAATGGTGTTTGATTCGGCAAAAATGCGATTTCCTCCCATCGCGATCCAATAGCCCCCAGAAGCGGCTAAATTACCCATAGAAATAATCACTGGTTTTTTCTCTCTAGTTAGGGTTACTTCTCGGCCAATCAATTCTGACGCGGTGGCACTGCCCCCCGGACTATTTACTCGTACAACGACGGCTTTGATGTTATTATCTAATCGCACTTTCCGAAATTCTTTAATCACGCGATCGCTGCCTATTTGATTTCTGCCTCCATCTCCATCGACTATTTCTCCTTCTGCATAAATAACCGCGATCCGATTTTTGGTATTGAGGCTCTCTTTCTGGGGAGCATTGACAATTTTGGCATAACGATATAAGGAAATTTCCTCAAAGGAATCATCGGTTTCTTTTTTCCCTGTCAGTTTCTTTAATTCCGCTTCTATTTGATCACTATAGGCGATTTTATCGACTAATTTGGCTGCGATCGCGTCTTCGGAGGTTAAAATCCCTTTGGTATTGGCAATTTGTTGTAATTGTGCTGGAGTTAATTTACGAGCTGACGCGATCGTGTTGATATATCCATTCCAAACATCCCCTAATAATTTCTGAATTTGTTCTCGATTTTCGGGACTCATTTTTTGCAGTAAAAAAGGTTCAACTGCTGATTTATATTTCCCGACACGGGTGACTTGTGCTCCAATACCAAATTTCTCAAAAGCTCCCCCCAGAAACATCATTTCTGAGTTTAAACCATTAAATTCCATATTTCCCATCGGACTCATCGCGATCGTATTAGCCACTGACGCGAGATAATATTCTGATTTTGACCAATTTATATCATAAGCAAAAATGGGTTTTTTCGACTCTTTAAAGCGTTGCAATGCCAAACGTATTTCTTGCTGATTCGCTAAACCTATGGACATCAGATCGGAACTACCTTTTAGATAAATTCCCACAATTTTTGGATCATTTTTCGCCCTTTCTAAACTATCCAAAACTCGTTTTAATGGCATTTTATCCGGTTCATCTTCGGACAAAACATCTGTGACAATATCATTGGCGGTTGGATTGCCTTGTGTATCTCTAATATTAAGAGACAAATCTAATACCAAAACCGATTTATCTTTAATGGGGACTTCTGGAGTTTTTGATGAAGTCACAACGGTTATGGCAATCAGTCCTCCCACTCCCAGGCTCACGACTAGAATACTGCTTAAGATGTTTCCGACGACACTGGCAAAGGTATATTTGAGAAATTCTTTCATAGTAGGTAATGGGTAATTGGTAATCGGTAATAGGTAATAGGGAATCGGTAATAGGGAATCGGTAATAGAGAATAGCCAATAGGATGTAAGTATGAGGATGTAAGTATTAAGAGGTAAGGGAAAAAAATAACACCGAGAAACTATTACCCATTACCCATTACCCATTACCCATTACCTATTACCTATTACCCATTACCTCTCTGTTATTTTACTCGTTTTAAAACATGGGAATATTTCAGATCAGACAAAGTGGCATTTCCTGTACAAAAAAGAACAGTTGTAATTTCTGCGATTAATACTTCTACTAATTCTTGTAAGGCAATTTCGGACTCTACTGCTGCTTGTAAAAATGGTCTCGCGAGTCCCGCGATATCCGCTCCCAGCGCGATCGCTTTGGCGACATCTAATCCATTTTTTAATCCCCCTGATGCAATTAAGGGTATGTGGGGCGCGATCGTGTGTACTTCTCGCAAACATTGGGCCGTCGGGATACCCCAATTAGCAAAAGTTTCCCCTAAACGACGTTGTTTAGCATCCTTTGCCCGTTCCCCTTCTATTTTAGCCCAAGAAGTTCCTCCTGCTCCGGCAACATCGATCGCGCTCACTCCCACATCTATTAATTGGGCTGCCATTGTTGCCGAAATGCCATTTCCCACTTCTTTCGTGATCACAGGAATCGGCAAAATTTGACATAAATTCTTAATCTTATTTAACAATCCTTTAAAATTAGTATCCCCTTCCGTTTGAATACACTCTTGTAAGGGATTAAGATGTAAAATTAGAGCATCCGCTTCTAAAATATCAATCACTCTCTGACATTCTTCTACACCATATTTATAATTTAACTGCACCGCGCCTAAATTGGCAAATAATAAGATATTCGGAGCACGCGATCGTAGGGCAAAAGTTTGGGCAACATCAGGATTTTCAATCGCGACTCGTTGGGAACCCACCCCCATCGCGATCCGATAATGTTCCGCGACTTCCGCCAAACGATAATTAATTAATTGGGCGAACTCCGTCCCCCCTGTCATCGAAGAAATCAGTAAAGGTGCATTTAATTCTTTACCCAAAAACCGAGTCTTTAAATTAATATCGGAAAGATTTAATTCCGGTAAACAACAGTGAGAAAACTGATAAGATTCAAACCCGCTAGTCGTTTCATTAAATTCTACATCTTCATCAAGACAGATACGAATATGATCAGCCTTACGAGATTGGGTGAGACTTGCTGTATTTAATGATGTATTCACAGGAATCGGTAATAAGTAAGCTAGATTTGATGGTAATTATTATTGTATCAGAGCGAAAAGGTAAAATCTACCTGTAGCCAGGAACCCGGTTTCTGTTTCCCTTGAGTGAGAAACCGGGTTTCTTCGACAAGGCTTAACGCATCTCCGTCACTTCTTTTAAAGCTGATTCAGCTTGACGAGTAAAAAGTTTAAAGTAAAGAGAGACGAAAAATTCTTTCACGGGAAACGCGATTAAAGTTAAGGGATTAATCGTCACAATAATATTACGGACATCCCCCTTGGCTTGCTTAATAATTTGTTTTGCCACCCAAGACGCGGACATAATACCGATGGGATTCAAATTACTCTTGAATGGTCCTAAAATTAGTTTACGAATCACACAGGGCGCGTCTAAACGTCGTAAGGTAATTAAATCACCTAAAGCGCGTTTACTTAATTCATAAAGAGGACTAAAAGCAGGATTAACTTCGGCTTCAGAAGTATTTACCCAAACTTCTTTTTTGGCTATATCTTCATTAGTGCGAACCGTGGTTAAAAATAATTCTAACATTCGCCAACTGGAAAAAGTATTAATTTCATAACATTGTGCGATCGCGTCTGGGGTTCTCTCTCCATGTACATTCATGCCATGATTGAGGATGAGAATATCCACTTTCTCAAAGAGATTCGCCAAATCTTTTTCTTGTCCCGTGTGCCAAGTAATTGTCTTAACGGAAACGGTTTTATCATTCACTTCAATTGTTAGTTCTGAGGTGCTAGAAGTCAAGGCAATAATTTTCGCACCTGCGAGATGTAACTGTTTCAAAAGTTCACGGCCAAGGGTTCCCGATGCCCCTGTTACCGCGACAGTTTTTCCTTTTAAAGAAAGTGCTGTTCCCATGATTTGATCGAGTAAGGAAATTGTGCCGCAAAAATAGGCATTTTGATCATCAAAATGATGTCGCCAATGATAGGGGCGATTCACCAACCAATGAGAAGGCGGTGTTAAAAATGGACCCGGTTGATGAGTCAAATCCGTCGCGGTATCTGCGCCTTCGATGCCATATCCGCGCGCGATCGCGCTGATCAGAAAACTGAGAGTATAAAGACAACCGGTGATCGCGCCCCAATGAGATTGAGGAGTGAAGAAATACGCGACACCCCAGAGGCAAAAACCACTCGAAAGCATCACTAAAGACTCAGGAACATCATTATACCAGTGAGCTTGACGATAAATCGTATCGCTAACGGGAGTTAAATTAGGACGAAAAACACGATGATGCCAAACATGGAGCCGATAAAGAGGTGGCCAAATATGCGCGAGAAAGTGATAGAAGTCTCGGACAAGTTCCGCCCATAAGACGGAACCCATTCCCCAAGCAGCCGTAATAATCCAAGTCGTTTCCATGAGCGCGTTATGTTATCTGTAATTTTTTTTAGTTTAGGCTATTTTTTGACTTTTGCTAAACTCATCGACTTTTATTTTAGACTAATTTGATGTTAACCTCAATACATCTTAATAATTTTTCCCTTATTTGATTTTTTGTGATCAGCTTCTCTGGTGATTTCAGCTGGAAATGAAACACGATCAACGTTTATAATAAAAAAAGCGCGATCGTTAATACCGATGCCCAAAAATGAAAACCGACTCACTATTTTATCGTCTTTTCCAAAGCTTCCCTTGGATCTTCTTTGAAATTATCAACCGTCCCAGGGAAGACTCCTCTCTGTATCAATTCGCCTCGGTGGAAATCAAACAAACATCGTTCCGACTTGATGGAGTCTTTTTACCCAAGACAGAGGAAAATCAACCCATTTACTTTTTAGAAGTCCAATTTCAAACCGATCCCGACTTCTACTCTCGTTTTTTTGCGGAAATTTTCCTCTATCTTCATCAAACGGACTTGAAAAATGATTGGCAAGGTGTTATAATATACCCAAGCCGAGGTGTGGATACAGGTGACACAACACGGTATAGAGAATTACTCAACAACCGTCGAGTGCAACGAGTCTATTTAGATGAATTAGACTCATCAATATCATCCTTAGCAGTAAAAACAGTTAAGCTGGTAATTGAACCAGAAGAAACTGCGGTCAACCAAGCTAAGGAATTAATCAATCAAGCCCAAACTGAGATAGTTGATGAAGTAACTCAACGGAACTTCATCCAATTAATTGAAACGATCATCGTGTATAAATTACCTCGTAAAACATTGGAGGAAATTCAGGCTATGTTTGGATTAAGTGAACTGAAACAAACCAAGGTTTATCAACAGGGATTAGAAGAAGGTCGCCAAGAAGGTCGCCAAGAAGGTCGCCAAGAAGGTCGCCAAGAAGGGAAAATTGAGGGGAAATTAGAATCTGTACCCGGATTGTTGGCAATAGGGTTGACGGTTGAACAAATTGCCAAGGTTTTTGCTTTGGATGTTGAAGTTGTCCAAAAAATGGCTAATCAACAGTTAGATAACGGAAATTAACGAAAATTTACACCTTTGGTTAATTTCTGAGTAAATTTAGATCAAAATGCCTCCCTTTTTCGGAGGAGGTATTTTTTATCCTTGAAAAAAGAATATCCCCATCCCTATTATTGGGCAGGATTTGTCCTGACTGGGGATGGGGAAAATTTCGATTACGGACCTTTGAGCTAATTTCGCTCTAAGTCTATTCTCTTTGTGCTTGAATTAAAGACCTAGAGTGGCTAAGATATCGCTCGCGTGGGTGCTGGTATTAACACTGGCATCAACATGAATAATCTTGCCATCAGGACCAATAATGTAGGTGACACGCTTGGCATAACCGCCGCCATCGACATCATAAGCCTTGATCAAAGAGTGATCGGTATCCGCTAAAAGTGGAAAGTTCAGGTTGAACTTACTGGTAAAAGCTTGGTGAGAGGCCTCATCATCGGCACTGACTCCCAGCACCACCAAATCTTTGTTTTGATAGTCGTCACGGGCATCTCGAAAGCTGCAAGCTTGTTTGGTGCAACCCGGAGTATCATCTTTGGGATAGAAGTATAAAACAACGGTTTTTCCAGCAAAATCTGACAGAGAAACCGTGTTGCCGTTTGTATCTTTGGCTGTAAATGCGGGTGCATCTGTCCCAACAGTTAAAGGCATAAATTTCCTCGTTTTGTCACTTCCAAATTCTTATTATAACTGGTCATGGGGAAAAAATAAAATTGATCTGAAACTCGGCAATCACACCACACGCGATCGCCTCAGATATTAGACGCAACCGCAACAGGTTGAGCAGTGGGCTTCTGCTGATCAAAAATAGGCAAATCGCGGATGTTGGGGAGCGCGATCGTCTCTCTTAATCGGTATCCACAATACCATTATTGTGTCAATATGTCAGTCCAAATTTAGATAAAAAGGCCTCCCTTTTTCTGAGGATCTATTTTTCTGTCCGATCGCGTTGCTGAATCGGCTTCAGGTACGCGATGGGAAACTCCACCCTTTCCCCAAATATAGCAACCTCGACAGTAGTTGAGGTTTTTAATGACTAAACCATTGATTTTATCGCTTCCTTCTTCCTTCTTCCTTCTTCCTTCTTCCTTCTTCCTTCTTCCTTCTTCCTTCTCTCTTCTTCCTTCTTCCTTCTTCTTTCTTCCCTCTGCTAGAGTTCGGTTATTGCCCTCGCCCCCCTCTAGGCACTCCCAAAATTTTAGGTCATCATAGAAAAAAGTGGGTCTCGAAACTGGAAAAGACCAAATAGACAATGAAGAACTAACTATTGGCATAACTTCCACTTTTCTGTTTTTCATTTCCTATTGGCATTAAAATCCCATCAGGGAAATTAGTCCCATGTCTTTGGCATACCTTTGGACCCAGGGATGTTTAACGCAAAGATCCCTCTCAAAATTTAAGGAAAGTTTCAGGATTTTCTCAGGAAATATGAGGGTTTAGCCCTTTACGAAGGGTAAACTTTAGAATAAGATTGAGAAAAGTAACACGATATGACAATTTCCTTACAAGAGCCGTCAAAGGAAGGAAACTCTTAAAAATTTGATCCGGCTCTCTTAAGTTAAGGCTTAAAAGTGACCCAACTGAGAGATTCTCAATAGTATCATTCAGGCTTGCCAAAGCCAAAAAAAGAGGATAGGAAAACCTATCTCGTCTCGTGTCTTTATCCCCCTTTAGAGGAGGGAGTCATCTTAGTCTTTTTTGTATCTGCTTCAGGAGTGAAAATTTATCTATGTCTATTTCAACACCTCAGAACAAATCCCTCAAATCTGCACATTTATCGACTTCTTCCTCCTCAACGGATACAGTGCGATCTTATCTACAGGAGATTGGTCGAGTACCCCTTCTTACCCATGAACAAGAAATTGTCTATGGAAAGCAAGTACAGGAAATGATGCAGCTTCTGGCGGCTAAACATAAATTAGTGGCATTATTAGAACGGGAACCAACTTCCCTAGAATGGGCTACAGATGTTCAATTGACGGAAAGTGAATTGAGCCGGATCATGCACCAAGGATATCGCTCTAAGCAACGTATGATCGAAGCTAATTTACGTCTCGTGGTCGCGATCGCGAAGAAATATCAAAAACGGAATATGGAATTTTTGGATTTAATTCAAGAAGGAACATTAGGCTTAGAGCGGGGTGTAGAAAAATTTGATCCGATGCGCGGTTATAAATTTTCCACCTATGCTTATTGGTGGATTAGACAAGCCATTACCAGAGCGATCGCGCAACAATCTCGAACGATTCGTTTACCCATTCATATCACAGAAAAATTGAATAAAATCAAAAAAGTGCAGCGAGAATTAACCCAACAATTAGGTCGCAGTCCCACACCTTCGGACATTGCCAACGTACTCAATTTACAACCCTCGCAAATTCGAGAATATTTATTATTAGCACGTCAACCTGTTTCTCTGGATTTACGGGTAGGCGATAACCATGATACCGAATTGCAGGAACTCTTGGAAGATGAAAGTTCTTGTCCAGAAGATTATATAACAAATGAATTTTTGCGACAAGACATTAATCTTCTTTTAGATGAACTTACCGAACTACAAAAGGAAGTTTTAATTCTGCGTTTTGGTTTAGACGGTGGCAAAGGCTTGTCTTTAGCGAAAGTCGGCGAAAAACTGCATTTAAGTCGGGAACGAGTGCGTCAACTGGAAACTCAAGCCTTAACTCATTTGCGTCGTCGTCGTGCTCAAGTACAAGAATATCTCGCGAGTTAACAACATGGGCAGTCCTTCGAGGCAAGACAAGGATAAGGCTAGGTGCAGAATTGAGGCATAATTATCAAGAAATTAGTCTCAAAATATGTATTGATAAAAGAAAGGGAATATTTCCCTTTGTCCCCCATTGTGCCTTCCCCACCCATGAAACTGCGTCAAAAAACCCTCATCACCATTGGCTTAACCCTGACTGGTTTGACAACTGTTCTTTATTTGACATCATCGGCCATTCTCTTAGGAAGTCTGAAAAAAGCAGAACAACAAGAAGCCAGTCAAGTGGTTAATGGGGTGTTGAGTGTGATTAACCAAACCGCAGATGATTTTAATAACCGTTTTTCAGATTGGTCAGCCTGGGACGATTCCTACGAATTTATCACGAATCGTAATCCCGAATTTATCAAATCGAATTTAGTGCCAGAAACCCTGGCTAATTTGAGGGTTAATTTGGTTCTTTTTATTGATACCTCTGGCAAGATTGTCTTTGGAACTGGATTTGATCGAGAAAACAAGAAACTTACCCCGATTCCAGAGGAATTAAAATCTCATTTGACTCTCAATTCTCCCCTATTAAAACACTCCACTCCTGAAAGCACCCTTTCTGGTATTGTGCGGCTATCTACTGGTCCGATGTTCATTTCTTCTCGCCCTCTTTTAACCAGTCAAAGCAGAGGACCAACTAGGGGAACAGTGATTTTTGGTCGCACTCTCAATCAGGAGGGAATTGAGCGTTTATCGAAGATTACTCGCCTGCCTTTGATTATTAGTGATGTCAATAAAATTCAACTTACTCCTGAGTTAAAAAATGTCTTGCCACACTTATCGGCTCAAAAAAATATTTGGGTAAATCCTCTTAATGAGAAGGAAATGGCCGGTTATGCTTTAGTCTATGATATCTATAATCAACCCGCGATCGTTGTACGTGTTAATATTCCCAGAGAAATTTATGAAAAAGGTCAGATCAGTTTACGCTATCTTCTCGTTTCTGTCTTAGTCGTTGGTATCGGGTTTTGTGGTTGTACTCTCTTCTTATTAGAATATCTATTTTTAGCTCGCGTCAGTCAGTTAAATAAGGGAGTTAATCGCATTAAATTTAGCCAGGATATTTCCCAACGCCTTACCATTGCGGGTAATGATGAATTATCCAGCCTCGCGCATAGTATTAATGGAATGTTAGACGCGATCGCGAACTCTGAAGCAGATTTATATCAAGCAAAAGAAGCCGCAGAATCCGCAAATTTAGCCAAAAGTCAATTTTTGGCTAATATGAGCCATGAACTAAGAACGCCTCTTAATGCTATTCTTGGTTATAGTGAAATTATTGAAGAAGATATCAGAGATTATGGTATTACCGAATTGATTCCTGATGTGAAAAAAATTTATAATTCCGGTCAACATTTACTGGGTTTAATTAACGATATTCTCGATTTATCGAAGATTGAAGCGGGGCGCACAACATTGGATTTAGAGGAATTTTCGGTGCCACCATTACTCTCTGATATTATGATGACTATAGATCCCATTTTAATGACTAATCATAATCGTATTAATGTCGATTATATTTCGGAAATTGACGCGCTTTATAGTGATATGACTAAACTTCGTCAAATTTTGTTAAATCTCTTAAGTAATGCCACAAAATTCACTCATAATGGTAGCATTATTGTGAAAGTTTGGCAAGAGGAAAAAGTCATCATCAACGGCAAAACTGATTTTTTATCTTTGACCTTTTTTGAAGTGACAGATACAGGGATTGGGATGACTGATGAACAAATACAGAAGCTTTTTAAGCCGTTCTCTCAGGCCGATACTTCTACTACTCGTCAATATGGTGGAACGGGTTTAGGTTTGGCGATCGCGCAAAAGTTTTCTCAACTACTAGGTGGAGAAATTACTGTTATAAGTGAATTCGGTAAAGGTTCTACTTTTACTGTTAAACTTCCCACAAGATTTCAGGGAAATAAAAATATTAGAGGCACGGATTTGACAAATCAATTGTCAGAATGCTAGAATAGGGATAGTGCTAAAAAAAACATTGAGGGATAAATCGTTGAAAAAATTAATAACAATGGCTTTTTTGGGACTTACTTTGGTGGGAATGTTTTTGTTTCTATCTCCTAGTAACGCCTTAGCCAGTGGGATAGACTCATCAGCAAATACGGAGAAGTTGTTTCAGTTAAATTGTGCCGGATGTCATCCTAATGGTAGTAATATTATTCGACGGGGTAAGAATTTACAGTTGAAAGCTTTAAAACGTAATAAACTTGATTCGGTTGATGTGATCGCGTCTTTTGTCAGTCAGGGCAAAAATAATATGCCATCCTACAAAGATCGGTTATCACAATCACAAATTTTAGAGCTTTCTCATTATGTTTTAGCACAAGCGGAAAAGGGTTGGAAGTAGGATAGTATTATGAAATGTTTAGATTATTTTTATTTCCTTTTAGGGCGAAAAGAATATAGTGCTTTTGAATTGCGGAAAAAAGCGAAGGAAAAGGGCTTCCCTGAAGAAGAGATCAACCCCGCGATCGCTCATTTACAGGAAATCGGATATCAATCTGATACCCGCTTAATTGAAGTGGTGATTAAATCTTCTCAAGGAAAATATGGGAAAAGTGTGATTACGCGTAAATGTTTACAAAAGGGAATTTCTTTAGATTTATTTGCCGAAGTCTGGGAGAAAGAAGTCACCGAGAATGAGGAAGAAGAGGAGGAGGATTTTTCTCAATTAAAAGATAAAATTCAACGCAAATATAAAATTGAAACTTTTAAAAAGCTTGATCCGAAAACTAAAGGTAAGTTAATTCAATATTTACAATATCGCGGTTTTAATCCCTTTGAGTTATTGTCTAAGTGGCAGGAGGATGATGATTAAAGCGCGATCGTTATTTTAATCTAACCACAAAGGCACGAAGGCACAAAGGTAAGAAAAGAGAGTTGGGGTGAGTCATTTTATTTCCCCCTTTTTTAGGCAACAAACGCGAGTACCGAAACGGGGGAACCAGATCCCTCAAGTAGTTTTAAAATTCCAATTACTAAGGTAATACCATAGGGCGGTAATTGATCGAGATTTGTCAGATTTTCTAAGACTATATTTGGGGATTTTAGCATTAATTTATTCGCGGTAAATGAGTTATCTTTACCCCCGTCAATGCCATGTGTATCAATCCCGACTCCGGCAATTTTTCTCTCGTTTAAAAGATACGCGATCGCGTCTTGACTAAACCCCGGAAAATGTAAGTTTCCCTGAGTATCAGCATTGAGAAAGGCTTGAGGATTATCCCATTTTTCCTGCCAACCTGTGTAAAGCAAAACAGCACAATTTGAGGGAATTTGATCATAGTTTTTTTCCCAGGCTAAGATATCAGCAATGGTTAAAACTGAATCAACATTTTTCTCGGTTTGGGAACGAAAGTCAATAACGATCGCGGGAATGACAAGAGATTGAGGAGAATATTGATCGATAGAAATACCGTTTTTATCAAAGGTATTAGGGGCATTAATATGAGTCGCACTATGCTCTCCCATCGAGAATTTTCGCAGATAATAACCATCTTGATTGAGTTTCGCAACGGTGTCAAATTCTACTGGTGGATCACCTTGCCAGAGGGGAATAGAGGGTTTAATGACATGACTTAAATCGACGATTTTTTGGTAATTAATTGTGTTCATTTTATTGATTTATGATTAAGATTAACTGATATTTTAGCATGGAGAAACCGGGTTTCTTTACCCTTGCTGATACAGCAGATTGCAGGTTTATGAAGTACAGCCGAGAAACCCGGAATTAGGGCTGGCACGGGGGCACAGCCCCTACAGAAACCGCTTTTTTTGTGCTTCACTTACCACAAAAGTGCTGTAATTTCTATTACCCATTACCGATTACCCATTACCTATCACCCATTCCCTTATGAAAGTTTTAATACTTGTACCCATTCGCCTTGGGGAATCAATTTTTGACCGATAGGTAACATCCCCAATCCTGTTGTTTGTGCTAGATTAATTAAGTTACCCGAACTTTGACTACCTCCGGCTAAATCAAATTCGTACATTCCATCGACTAATTGTAGTTTACCCCATACATAACTTTCCCGTTTTCCATCGGATTTTAAATCAAAGCGCGATCGCGCTTTGACAAAAACTGGATTCCAAAGCTCTGGTATCATTCCTGACATTTTTCTTAAAGCCGGTTGCACAAACCGCCAAAAGGTAACAAGAGTGGAGACGGGATTTCCGGGTAAACCAAAATAAAGGGTAGATTTTTCATTATTGAATGTCGCGACTGTCAGAGGTTTACCGGGTTTTACCGCGACGGATTTAATATGAATTGTACCCCCTAAAGATGACAAAATTTCTTCGATATAATCATAATCTCCTACGGAAACTCCTCCCGTTGAAAGTACCACATCACCGAGAGAAATTGCCTGAGAAATTGCCTCTTTTAGTAAATCTTTTTGATCGGGAATTATCCCTAACATAATCGGCTCAATTCCCATTGATATTAAAGCTGATGCTAAGGCATAACTATTAGAATCAACTATTTGACTCGGTTGTAAGGGTTTGTCGGGTGAAACTAATTCATCTCCTGTTGCCAAAATCGTCACTCGCAAACGTCTATAAACGGGAATTTCTGTACATTTTGCCGCGGCTAAAATGGCGATTTCGGGGGCATTGAGGATAATTCCGGGTGTTAATAATGGGTTTCCTTGGTGATAATATTCTCCTTGATATCTGACGAAAGCTTTGGGTTGAGGTGATGTGAAAATAAGCACACGATCGCGCTCTCGGCGAGTCTCTTCTTGTATGACAATTGTATCAGCACCCTTGGGCATAACTGCACCAGTGAAAATACGCGCTGTTTCTCCAGATTTAATGGTGCATTTAGGTTGATATCCCGCGGGGATTTCTTCGATAATATCGAGAATTACAGGATTTTCGGGACTACAGTTTTCCACATCCGCAAATCTTACCGCGTAGCCATCCATCGCGGAATTATCCCAATGGGGAAAATCGAGGGGACTGGTGACAGTTTCGGCTAAAATTCTACCCGATGCTGTTAATAAATTTACCGTTTCTCTATTCGGGGCTCCCTGGAGTGGATTCACTAAATTTAAAATGATGTTTTCCGCGTCTTTTACAGGTAACATAGTTTTTCTATCTAGGATTTCTCAGAGCAATTATACATGATGGGGTAAGCCTTCGGCTAGATTATTTATGACTTGCTGTCAAAGACTTTCTGCCCGAAGGCTTTGCCCTTTATCTCTGAAATTGTTGTGTTTTCTTGCTACACTTATGCTAAATTAAGAAACAGTCCTTTGAGGTAAGTCAAAATTTATGGCTAATTTGTCGACTTTCAATGATGATGAAAAACTCGATCACGCTGAAACTGACTGGCGACTTTTTCAGCGTCTTATTCCCTACGCGTTGCGTAGTAAGCGTCTTTTAATTGTCTGTCTAATTTTATTAATTCCGGTTTCGGTATCCGGTGCAATTCAACCCATTTTTATCGGACAAGCTATTTCTTTAATTCGAGGAGAACCTACTTATCAATTTCTCCAAAAATTAACTCTTTCTCAGGGGTTAAATTTCTTAGGTATTTTGTTACTATTAACTATTGTTATCCGTTTAGCAATGCAATCGTTACAAGGGTATTTAGTGACGAAATTAGGACAACAAATTACCGCGGATATTCGTAATGATTTATTTGATCATGTTTTGTCTTTGGCAGTTCGTTTTTTTGATCGCACTCCCGTCGGTAAATTAATTACTCGTCTTACCAGTGATGTCGAAGCGTTAGGTGATGTTTTTTCCACAGGCGCGATCGGTATTATTAGTGATTTATTTTCTATTGTGGTAATCGCGATCGCGATGTTTAGTTTACAATGGCAACTCGCGTTAATTCTGATTTTGATAATGATTCCTATTACCGCGTTAATCATTTATTTTCAACAACAATATCGCATCGAGAATTACAAAACACGAGAAGAGCTTTCCGCTCTTAATTCTCAACTCCAAGAAAATGTTTTAGGAATTAATGTTGTCCAACTTTTTCGCCGTGAATTATTTAATGCAGAATTATTCCGCACTAATAACAATCGTTATATCAACGCGGTGGATGCAACTATTTTTTATGATTCTGCGGTTTCGGCAACTTTAGAATGGATCGCGTTAATCGCGATCGCGATCGTTTTATGGTTTGGCGGGAAAAGTGTATTACAAGAAACCCTCAACTTTGGTACTTTATCAGCCTTTATATTATTTTCCCAAAGATTGTTTGATCCCCTACGACAATTTGCCGAAAAATTTACCGCATTACAAGCGGGATTTACCGCGGTAGAAAGAATTAACAACTTACTCAATGAAAATATAGAAATTCAAGACAAAAATGCCTCTCATGGCAGTTTATCTAACCTAGAGATATCAGGGGGGAAAAGTGGAGAAATTATCTTTGAAGATGTCTGGTTTTCTTACAAAAAAAATGAATATGTCATTAAAGACTTAAATTTCCTAATTAAACCCGGAGAAAAAATAGCCTTAGTTGGCCCAACTGGGGCGGGAAAAAGTACAATTATCCGTCTGTTATGTCGTCTTTATGAGCCCACCCAAGGCCGAATATTAATTGATGGTATAGATATTCGAGATTTACCCCAAGCCGAATTACGACGACATCTAGGGGTGATTTTACAAGACGGATTTATTTTTGCCGGGGATGTCAAAAGTAATATTACATTAGGGGAAAATTACTCCCTCGAAGAGATTAAAACGGCTGCCAGAAACACTAATGTTAATCAATTTATTGAACAATTGCCCCAAGGGTATGATACCCAATTACGCGAGCGAGGTACAAATCTTTCCGGTGGGCAAAAACAATTATTAGCTTTTGCTAGAGCCGCAATTCGTGATCCTAAAATTTTGGTTTTAGATGAAGCTACCGCGAATTTAGATGTCGGTACAGAATCCTTAATTCAAGAAGCTTTAGAAAGGCTATTAGAGAGACGCACCGCGATTATTATTGCCCACCGACTTTCTACCATTAGAAGCGTCGATCGCATTTTTGTCTTAAAACGAGGTGAGTTAATAGAATCGGGAAGCCACGATCAATTATTGCAACAAGAAGGATTATACGCGAGTTTGTATAAATTACAAATGTTAGGCACTTAAAAGATTATTGCCTTTGAGCCTGCACCGGGTTTATCCTGTCTTAATCTGTCTTCGTCTTCAATCTCTTAGCCAAGGCAGGGAATAATTTTAGTCTGCTCCGACAAATTATACAGTAATAGGAAATTTTATCATGGAAAGAATCCTCGAACCGGAAGTAATGGATACTTGGGAAGAAGCTATTGATTATGACTCAATGGATTTCACTGAAGTTAACACCGTTTTTGCTCAAAGTGCCATCAATTTAGGACCGAAAATAGGTAAAATTCTTGACGCGGGTACTGGCAGTGCTCGCATTCCGATTATGATCGCGAAACTTTCTCCCCAATGGCATCTCACCTGTATTGATTTATCGGCAAATATGCTGAAAGTGGCGGCTATGAATGTCGAAAATGCCGGGGTGAAATCTCAAGTTAAACTAGAATTAGTCGATGCTAAAAAAATGCCCTATCACAATCAAGAATTTGATATGGTAATCTCTAATAGTATTATACATCATTTACCTGATCCTTTACCATTTTTCCGAGAAGTTAAACGGGTGTTAAAACCTGATGGGGGTTTGTTTTTAAGAGATTTATTACGCCCTCACGATCAAGAAACAACAGAGCATTTAGTGGAAATGTACACGGGAGACTGTAATAAGCGTCAAAAACAGTTGTTTCGAGATTCTCTGTACGCGGCTTTTAGTTTGGCCGAAATTACAGAAATGTTGGCAGAAGCCGGATTAACTGATGTCAAAATTTATCAATCTTCTGATCGACATTGGAGTGTGGAAAAAGCCTGGATGGATCATAAATAATCAAGGACATATCAGGGCTTTTGGTGCAGTGAGAAAATAGTGTTAACCTTTCAGAAGTAAAACTTGTGGCACAGGCATCTTGCCTGTGACGGGCTAATGCCCTGCATTTACATCTCCTTTAAAAATGCTATAGGTTATTGTCATATATTCACCGCCAGAAGGCTTCTCCCCTAGAGGGGAAAATTTGTGATGTCTCCCTGACACACCCATGCACCCCAATAATAGGGGTGTTTTAAAGGTTGCAAATCCCCTTGACTTTCGATGACTTCTGGTGATAGAATATTGTTAGGAAATAACTCATTGAGGACATCAACACCTAATTCTGATTTTTCCAATTTGCGGATAGTAATGGTGCGAATATAGGTTTGTGCTTCCTGTAATGCTTCACCGCGTCCTAACCCTTTTTTCAGGTTCTCAAATAGGCGATTCATTAATAAAATACTGGCTCTTTCTGGGACGGACCACAAACTCATAATTAAGGTTTTTGCACCAGCAATAAAGAAGGCGCGGCGCAATCCAAAAACGCCTTCTCCTGCTTCTACATCTCCTAATCCTGATCGACAAGCGATTAACAGTGCCAATTCCGTTCCCCATAAATCAATACCCGTAATGTCTTGGGCAAAAACAATGCCTTTGCCTGCATTTTCTGGCAGTTTTTCGCCAGACTTCCAATTTTTTGCCCCGGCAAAAGCGAGGCCGGAACGCATCATTGGGTTTTCCACTTGGGTGGATAATCCCTTGCGATTTATGGAAGAATATTGAGAATTAACAGGGGGATTGTCTGGACGATTTTGGGTAATTTCTTCTTTGAGTTGAGTGGCGAAATTTTTTAGCCCCTTGGCTAAATTATCTAGTCCATTTTCTTCGAGTTGTGTTACTGCGTGTTGCATTTCTTTCAGCAATTTTTCATCAAGTAAATGGCGATTTTTTACTACTAAATTTTCCGCTTCTTTCCCATTTTCACAATTTAGTAAGGCTACCACTAATTTAACATATTCATCCTGCTGTTCTAACCAAAAGCCGTGAGTGGCAACTAAGAGAATTTTAGGAGATTTGGCGTTGGTTAAATGAGTGGTAATCGCGTCTTTTTGTAAGTAAGGTTTCACGCCTAAGCTGTCAGCAACCGCTTGGGCTAAATAACCTGTACTTTTCGCACGCGGGAAAGAGGTATCTGATAGCTGGCTAATGGCTTTTTCGAGGGATAAATTTAGCCCTGCTTCCTCCTGGTTAACTGGGGAGTCTGACTCAGCTAAATCAAACTGGGGATCGGCGATAATTAACGGTTTTTCCGGTTTTTGGTTCACCTCAATTTTGTCTCGCAGGATATCCCGCCCGACTGTTAAATAGGAGATAGCAAAATCATCCATTAATCGCGTCTCTCCCTCACCATTGGGGAGAATATTAAAGGGCAATGAGTTTAAATTGCCATCGGGGGCAATAATCAGATCGCGACTAGAAGCAATCGCGGCGCGGATGGGGTCAAAAATGGCTTTTCGGAGTTCAATTCCCTTGGTAAAATCCTCTACTTCATTGATAGTAATTGTCTCAGTTTCCGGTTCTTCTTCAACATCCCCTATATCCAGATTGGGAAAATTTGTAGGGACACGGCATTGCCGTGTCCCTACTTGGGAAAGGACACGGCATTGCCGTGTCCCTACGGAATCGCGGTAAATCTGAATTAATCGATCGATGGGTTCGGCTTCCCCTAAGTCAATCATTTCCACTTGGGAAGGCTGTCCCGCAGGTAAAATAAACGCGATGTAACGCGCGGATTTCCATTTGCTTTCACCCTCCACCTCAACTGCTTTGAAATTACGGACATTAAAGCGGACAAATTCAATTAAGGTGGAACCTGACGGTAATTCTAAGGCAACGGCTTGTCTGTCGCCGATTTGTTCTTCTAATTGAATTTCTGGGACTTCTCGCGCTAATTCCCTCTCTAATTGATTGCAGTCTGCTTCCAGTTTCTTTAAGGCTGCTTGGTAAATGTCTTTTTCTTCGGGTTCGGGTTGAGAGTGGCTGAGTTCAAGCAATTGGTCGCATTTTTGCCGCCACTGTTGGAATTTTTCTCGGAGGTGGGGATAGCGATCGCGGTAAATCGCTTGGTTGAAGGCGGCGAGGGCCGATGCGGTTAAGCCTTTGCGTTTGAGGGTGAGGTTGAGGGCTGCTTTTTTGGCGGCCTTGGAGTGGGAGAAATGGCTGTAAACTAAGGAGAGGAAGGCTTCAAATTTACCTCGGATTGTTTTCAGGTAGGCGAGACGATCACGATCGGAACTAGAGGCAAAAATATTACGAATCACCCGATCTTCAATTCTACTAGCCCGCCGCATCAGTTTGAAGGCGAGAAGGGGGCGATCGGTGGCAGCATAGAGCAGTGCTAAGTTATTGAGGCCACTCGCGAGATTGGGATGGAGGGGGGGTAGGGACTGCCGAACTATCGCGATCGCTTCTTGGTACAACTTTTCCGCTTCCTGGTAGCACTTCAGAGTTTCATAGAGCACGGCTAAGTTATTGAGGCCACTCGCGAGATTGGGATGGAGGGGGGGTAGGGACTGCCGAACTATCGCGATCGCTTCTTGGTACAACTTTTCCGCTTCCTGGTAGCACTTCAGAGTTTCATAGAGCACGGCTAAGTTATTGAGGCCACTCGCGAGATTGGGATGGAGGGGGGGTAGGGACTGCCGAACTATAGCGATCGCTTCTTGGTACAACTTTTCCGCTTCCTGGTAGC